>NZ_JBEPNI010000004.1:0-658481 GCF_040546205.1 Citrobacter sp. UYEF32
CGCAACACTGAGAAAGATGGTGCATCCAGGAGGATTCGAACCTCCGACCGCTCGGTTCGTAGCCGAGTACTCTATCCAGCTGAGCTATGGATGCAAATGGCGGTGAGGCGGGGATTCGAACCCCGGATGCAGCTTTTGACCGCATACTCCCTTAGCAGGGGAGCGCCTTCAGCCTCTCGGCCACCTCACCACACGCCTCTTACGAGTGCTTCGAAGAACTTGTTTCTGCTCATCGTCGCTGCGTGGCGCACATATTACTTTCTGGGACTTATAAGTCAAACAATTTTTCCAGCCCCTGAATCGTTTGCACACTTCGCAGACAATTAGCCGGTTAAAAGTGCAAAAAGGATGTTTTATCAGCAGAAATTACCGATGCGCCCTATACGCCAGTACGGACAAAAGGCTGAGAAAAAGAAGTGAGAATAGAGAGTGTGAAATAAAAAGGTAACGTGATGAGGAGAGAATCGGGGAAAAATGTTGCGTCTCGCCGGGATGGCGAGACGCGGTAATATCAATAACTGGACTGCTGTGATTTTTCAGCCTGGATACGCTGGTAGATTTCTTCACGATGAACAGATACTTCTTTAGGAGCGTTAACGCCAATACGCACTTGGTTACCTTTAACCCCTAAAACAGTCACAGTGACCTCATCCCCAATCATGAGGGTCTCACCAACTCGACGAGTCAGAATCAGCATTCTTTGCTCCTTGAAAGATTAAAAGAGTCGGGTCTCTCTGTATCCCGGCATTCTCCATCATATAACGCCAAAAAGTAAGCGATGACAAACACGTTAAGTGTAAGCAGTCACGGCATCACATTCTGTTAGACGTAAGTTTAGCCGATATACACAACTTCAACCTGACTTTATCGTTTTCAATAGCGTAGTGGCAAGAACGCCATGGCGACAAGGCCATGGCGACTGCTATTCGCTTTGTAATTTTTACAGTTTCGCGCCGACCCAGCCTTTTACGCTGGCCATTGCTGCCGGAAGTGCTGCCACATCCGTGCCACCGGCTTGCGCCATATCCGGACGCCCGCCACCTTTACCGCCCACTTGCTGGGCAACCATCCCTACCAGTTCCCCTGCTTTAACGCGGTCGGTCACATCCTTAGACACACCCGCAATCAGAGAAACCTTACCTTCTGCCACTGTGGCCAGAACGATAACGGCAGAACCTAATTGGTTCTTGAGATCGTCGACCATGGTACGCAGCATCTTCGGTTCAACACCCTCCAGCACGCTGACAAGGAGTTTAACGCCGTTGATATCCTCAGCCTTCCCGGTCAAGCTTGCGCTTTCCTGAGCGGCCTGTTGTTCTTTAAGTTGTTGCAGCTCTTTCTCAAGCTGACGGGTACGCTCCAGCGTGGAACGAACTTTGTCACCGAGATTGGCACTATCGCCTTTCAGCAATTGTGCAATATCCTGCAACTGGTCGCTTTGCGCATGCAGGGCCGCAATAGCGCCTTCGCCAGTGACCGCTTCAATACGACGGACGCCCGCCGCAGTGCCGGACTCAGATACAATGCGGAACAGGCCGATATCGCCTGTACGCGATGCGTGAGTACCACCACACAGTTCAGTGGAGAAATCGCCCATGCGAAGAACACGCACGCGGTCATCATATTTCTCACCAAACAGCGCCATTGCGCCAGAGGCTTTTGCCGCGTCGATATCCATGATGTTGGTTTCGATAGGCAGGTTGCGGCGAATTTGCGCGTTCACCAGATCTTCTACCGCACGGATTTCAGACGGTTTCATCGCTTCGAAATGTGAGAAGTCGAAACGCAGCGCCTTATCGTTAACCAGTGAGCCTTTCTGCGCCACATGCGTCCCCAGCACATCGCGTAGTGCGGCATGCATCAGGTGCGTTGCAGAGTGGTTCAGACGAATACGCAGACGACGAGCTTCGTCGACTTCGGCTTTCACGCCGTCTCCCACTTTCAGTGAACCTGTGGCAACGCGCCCCAGATGACCGATCGCCTGGCCGTATTTCTGCGTATCATTGACGGTGAACGTAAAGCCGTTGCCTTTAAGTTCCCCTTTGTCACCCACCTGACCACCGGATTCGGCATAGAACGGGGTCTGGTCCAGAATCACAACAGCGTCCTGCCCAGCGTTCACCGCATTCACAGCTTTACCATCAACAAACAGCGCGGTCACTTTGCCGGTCAGTTCCAGATGGTCATAACCTTTAAATTCTGAGCTGCCATCGACACGGATCATCGCATTATAGTCGGCGCCAAAACCGCTGGATTCACGCGCACGACGACGCTGCTCTTCCATTGCGGCTTCAAAGCCTTTTTCGTCGACTTTCAGATTACGCTCGCGGCATACGTCAGCCGTCAGATCCACCGGGAAGCCATAAGTGTCGTACAGGCGGAAAGCGGTTTCGCCATCCAGCGTGTCGCCTTTGAGTTTCGCCAGCTCTTCGTCCAGCAGCGCCAGGCCACGCTCCAGCGTACGGGCAAACTGTTCTTCTTCGGTTTTCAGAACTTGCTCAACCTGCGCTTGCTGGCGTTTCAGTTCTTCACCGGCAGATCCCATAACGTCGAGCAGCGGCCCAACCAGTTTGTAGAAGAACGTATCTTTCGCGCCCAGCATGTTGCCGTGACGGATTGCACGGCGAATGATACGACGCAGCACATAGCCACGGTTTTCATTCGACGGGATCACGCCGTCAGCGATCAGGAAGGCACAGGAACGAATATGGTCCGCGATCACGCGCAGGGATTTGTTACTCAAATCGGTCGCGCCGGTCACATCAGCGACCGCTTTGATAAGTTTGCTGAACAGGTCGATTTCGTAGTTGGAATTCACATGTTGCAGCACCGCAGTGATACGTTCGAGCCCCATACCTGTATCAACGGACGGTTTCGGCAGCGGTTCCATGGTACCGTCAGCCTGACGGTTGAACTGCATAAAGACGATGTTCCAGATCTCAATGTAGCGGTCGCCGTCTTCTTCTGGGCTTCCCGGAGGGCCACCCCAGATATGGTCGCCATGGTCGTAGAAAATCTCGGTGCAAGGGCCGCACGGACCGGTATCGCCCATCTGCCAGAAGTTATCGGAAGCATAAGGCGCGCCTTTATTGTCTCCGATACGGATAATGCGCTCGCGCGGAATTCCGACTTCTTTTTCCCAGATTTCGTAGGCTTCGTCGTCGGTCTCGTACACCGTTACCCACAGACGCTCTTTTGGCAGTTTGAACCAGTTATCACCGGTCAGCAGTTCCCATGCGTACTGGATAGCATCGTGTTTGAAGTAGTCGCCGAAGCTGAAGTTACCCAGCATTTCGAAGAAGGTATGATGGCGCGCGGTGTAACCGACGTTTTCCAGGTCGTTGTGTTTACCACCCGCACGCACGCAGCGCTGCGCGGTAGTAGCACGGGAATAATTACGCTTGTCGAGCCCAAGGAATACGTCCTTGAACTGGTTCATCCCGGCGTTGGTAAACAGCAGAGTCGGGTCGTTATTCGGCACAAGGGAGCTGCTCGCAACTACCTGATGGCCCTTGCTATGGAAAAAATCGAGAAACGCCTGACGGATCTCAGCGGTGCTCTTGCTCATAATTATCCTGAAATCAAGCTAACGAAATGTCGTAACGGATTACTGCCCTTTGACAGACAGCAACCCGCTACTGGAAAAAGTGGGAATAAGATAAGTTTTCTTTACTACGAAGTAAAATCCCGTATGCGGTCAACCGGCAAAATTTCGCCAGATTTCCTGAATATCTTCCAGTAAATAACCGCGATAGAGTAAAAAGCGTTGCACTTTTACTTTCTCCGCAAAAGCTACGGGTAGTGGTTCACCGAATTTGCGTTGCGCCTGTTCCCGGGCAAGTTCGCACCAGTCGATATCACATTCTCGCATCGCGCTTTCGCAGATATCCCTCGCCAGCCCCTTCTGGCCCATTTCCTGACGGATACGCGCTGGGCCGTATCCTTTGCGACTGCGGCTGGCAATGAACTGACGGGCAAAGCGCGCATCGTCGAGGTAGTTATTTTCCATGCACCAGGCGATGACTTTATCGACATCTTCCGGCGTGGCATCCGTTTTTTCCAGACCATTTTTCCCCATAACCGGCGCGGTAAGTTTTCTGCGAAGTTCCTGTTCCGCATGGTCACGCATGGCCAAAATGCGTAAGGCGCGGTCAAGCAGGCGGGCGTAGGCGGAGCGTCGGGGCGTGTTGTCAGACATGGTTAAATCCTGGCAGACTCTGAAAAACAAAAGGGCTGCATCTGCAGCCCTTGATTGTCATTCAGATTATCAGAAATCTTCGTTGGTTTCTTCGACACCTTCACCGCTGTCGTCCACCGAGAAATCAGCACCGGAGGAAGGATTGCTGAGCAGGATCTCACGCACTTTCTTCTCGATTTCTTTCGCCGTTGCCGGGTTTTCTTTCAGCCAGTTTGTCGCATTCGCTTTACCCTGACCGATTTTCTCGCCGTTGTAGCTGTACCAGGCGCCCGCTTTTTCAATCAGCTTCTCTTTCACGCCCAGGTCAACCAGTTCGCCGTAGAAGTTAATACCTTCGCCGTAGAGGATCTGGAACTCAGCCTGTTTGAACGGTGCAGCGATTTTGTTTTTCACCACTTTCACGCGGGTTTCGCTACCCACCACATTGTCGCCCTCTTTCACCGCGCCAACGCGACGAATATCCAGACGAACAGAGGCGTAGAATTTCAGGGCGTTACCACCGGTGGTGGTTTCCGGGTTACCGAACATGACGCCAATTTTCATACGGATCTGGTTGATAAAGATCAGCAGCGTGTTGGACTGCTTAAGGTTACCCGCCAGTTTACGCATCGCCTGGCTCATCATACGTGCCGCGAGGCCCATGTGAGAGTCACCGATTTCGCCTTCGATTTCTGCTTTCGGCGTCAGCGCCGCAACGGAGTCGACAACGATAACGTCAACGGCACCAGAGCGTGCCAGCGCATCACAGATTTCCAGCGCCTGCTCACCGGTATCCGGCTGAGAACACAGCAGATTGTCGATATCAACGCCCAGCTTACGTGCGTATACAGGGTCCAGCGCGTGTTCGGCGTCGATAAACGCACAGGTTTTGCCTTCACGCTGTGCCGCGGCGATAACCTGGAGGGTCAACGTCGTTTTACCGGACGATTCTGGCCCGTAAATTTCAACAATACGGCCCATTGGCAGACCGCCCGCACCCAGTGCGATATCCAGCGAAAGTGAACCAGTGGAGATCGTTTCGACATCCATAGAACGGTCTTCACCCAGACGCATGATGGAGCCTTTACCGAATTGCTTTTCGATCTGACCCAGTGCGGCCGCAAGCGCCTTTTGTTTGTTTTCGTCGATAGCCATTATTACTCCTGTCATGCAAGGTGAAGCGACTATGCTCCGCCGTGAATTTCTGTTCTGTTGTCGCAATTATACTGTATGGTCATACAGTATCAAGTATTTTGTAGAAAATGTTGCCACAGTGTTTGCAACGCATACACCGTCGCCTGACGACGCACCGCTTCGCGGTCTCCATCGAAGCACTCGCGGCGGGTAATGCCCTGCCCGCTAACGCTGGCAAACCCAAACCACACGGTGCCGACAGGCTTGCTGTCGCTGCCACCGTCCGGCCCGGCAATGCCGCTTATTGAGATAGCGTAATCCGCCCGCGCGGCTTTTAGCGCGCCAATCGCCATCTCCACCACTACGGGTTCACTCACTGCGCCATGTGCCGCGAGCGTCTCTGCCTTGACGCCAATCATCTGCGACTTGGCCTCATTACTGTAGGTGACAAAGCCACGCTCAAACCAGGCGGAACTCCCGGCGATATCGGTAATGGCTTTTGCCACCCAGCCCCCCGTACAGGATTCCGCCGTGGTGACGGTCGCCCCGCGCGCCTTGAGCGCCAGCCCCACACGCTCACTTAGTTGCATTAATTCGCTGTCAGTCATAGTGCCCCCTGTCGTGCAAAAACCGTGGCGCAAAAGATACCACTTTCAGGATAAAGGTGGGGATGCGGTGACGAATTTACGAGGAGGCTTCAGAAAAAAGCCAGCTTTCGCTGGCTTAGAGAGGTTATTTCATGCTGTTGGCGATGGTTTCAACATTGTGGCGAAACGCTTTGACGTATGAGTCCGCCACGCCCCCTTTTTTACTCAGCGCCTCAGGATAGAGCTCTCCACCAGGCTGTGCGCCGGTCGCGCTGGCAATCTGTTTGACCAGGCGCGGATCAAGCTGGTTTTCCATAAACCAGGTATGCACGCCGTCGGCTTTAATCTGCTTAATCAGCTCAGCCACCTGCTGCGCGCTGGCTTCACTTTCAGAGGAGATACCCTGCGGGGCAAGGAACGTTACGCCGTACGCCCGGCCAAAGTAGCCAAACGCGTCGTGGCTGGTCAGCACTTTGCGTTTCTCTTGCGGTACCGCGTCAAACTGGGTTTTCGCCCAGCTATCGAGCTGCTGAACCTGCTCAATATAACGCTGGCCGGTCGCCTTCAGCGCTACTTCATCCTGCGGATCGGCTTTGACGTACGCCGCAAGAATATTCTTCGCATAGAGCGCACCGTTAGCCGCACTGTTCCAGGCGTGCGGGTCGGTCACAGTTTTGCCGTCTTCTTCCAGCGTATGGGTCGAAACGCCCTCAGAAGCGACAACCACAACCCCTTTAAAGCCAGACGCTTTCACCAGCCGGTCCAGCCAGCCTTCCAGCCCCAGACCATTGACCACCACCACATCGGCCTTATTGAGCAACGCGCTATCTTTGGCGCTCGGCTCGAAGGTGTGCGGGTCGCCATCCGGCCCGACAAGCGTAGTGACTTTCACATGATCGCCACCGGTTTTGGCGGCGATATCCCCCAGTACCGAGAAACTGGCGACCACGTTTAATGTTTTCGCCATGACACTTTGCGTCATCAGCCCAAGCGCTAATGCCAGAACCACACCTGCCTTTTTCATTATGTCTCCTTGCCTGTTTTTTGTGCGCGTAAGGTGCTGCGCACGCCGAATAAGATGGAAAAAATAAACACGACGCTCGCGCTCAGGACGATAGATGGCCCCGCCGGTAGCCCTGCCATCCACGAAAGACTCAGACCAAACCATGCGCACAGCGCGCCGCTAACGCCTGCAAATAAAAGCAGGCCAGGGAGTGTTCGCGCCCAGCAGCGTGCGGCTACCGCCGGTAAAATCATCACCCCCACCGCCATTAATGTGCCCAGCACCTGAAATCCGGCCACGAGGTTTAACACCAGCAGTGCCAGAAACAGGCTGTGGAGCAGAGCGGGCAGTCGCGGCGCGTTAATCTGCAAAAAACTGCTGTCGAAAGCTTCACTCACCAGTCCGCGATAAAACAGCGCCAGACACAGGAGCGTCAGGCTGGCGACGCCCGCGACAAACAACGCCGCGTCCTGATCGACCGCCAGGACCGAGCCAAACAGTAAATGCAGCAGGTCAACGCTTGAGCCACGCAGCGAGACCAGCGTCACGCCCAGCGCCAGTGACGCGAGATACAAACCGGCAAAGCTGGCGTCCTCTTTGAGCGGCGTGCGTCGGCTGATGATCCCGGCCACCAGCGCCACGATAATTCCGGCAAAAAAACCGCCCAGACTCATCGCCAGTAATGACATGCCGTTGAGTAAGTAGCCTGCCGCCACGCCCGGTAAAATCGCGTGCGAGAGCGCATCGCCCATCAGGCTCATACGCCGCAGTTGCAAAAAGACACCCAGCGCCGTGGTGCTGACGGATAGAGCCAGACACACCACCAGCGCGCGGCGCATAAAGCCGAACTCAATAAACGGCTGGAAAAAGAGATGCCATATCATGCCAGGCACGCTCCGCTGTTCTGCGTCAGGGTCACGTCAGTCGCCCCCCAATGGGCGCTTTCTGTATCCAGACGCAGCGTCTGGGGGAAGTAGCGTTTGACACGTTCGCTATCGTGCAACACGGCGAGGATGGTTTGCCCCTGCTGATGCATATCGACAATCTGCTCCATCAGCACCTGGCTTGTGGCCTCATCAATGCCGGTAAAGGGTTCATCGAGCATGACGAGCGGCGCATGCTGTAACCACATGCGGGCAAAAAGCATGCGCTGAAACTGACCACCGGAGAGGGCTTCAACGGTGGTGCGCGCCATCGTCAGCAGCCCCACCCGCTCCAGCGCCTCAGCAACATGCGCTCTGGCCTGGCGATTAAGACCGCGAAACAGCGAGATACGCGGCCAGGCACCCATGCTGACCACATCCTGCACCGTAATGGGAAAATGCGGGTCCAGCGTCTGCCGCTGTGCCAGCCAGCCGATAACCGGGCGTGAAGGCGTCCAGCGCAGCGTGCCACTGACCGGCGGCAGTATGCCTGCCAGCGTTTTGAGTAACGTCGATTTGCCGCAGCCATTGGCCCCGACAATTGCGGTCATGCTGCCGGCTTCAATGACACCGTACAGGGAGGGGGTAATGGCGCGCGAGCCGTAGCCCGCTACCAGATGATCAAGCTCAATCATGCCAGCGCCACCGACCATGCCGTAAGCAGCCACAGCACAACTAACAACGCCGCAGCCAGTCCAAGCCGGACCGCGCTGGCGCAGGAGAAAAGGGTTACATCCATCATCACTGAACCTTCATAATGTTATAACATAACAATAATCAGAAGCCGTGATGAAGTAAACGGGAATTTATCGGGTGAATGCGTCGAAATGTTTCAACCCCTCCCGCAGGAGGGGCTGACAATTAGCGAACGCGCGCCAGCGCAACCGCCTGACCAAGCTGCCAGACCGCCATCGCGTAGTGCGTGCTGCTGTTGTAACGGGTGATGGTGTAGAAGTTGGGTAAGCCGTACCAGTACTCATAATTGGTGCCAACATCCAGGCGCAACAGGCTGGCCTGTTGGTGGTTCCCCAACGGTTGCTGCGGCGTTAAGCCCGCTGACGCCAGTTGCGCCACGCTGTAGTTGGTTTTAAAGCCATTCGCCAGCCCCGGCGCCTGGCCATTAGCAGGCACCGCCACCAGATCGCCTTTCACCCAACCATGTTCTTTAAAGTAGTTTGCCACGCTGCCGATGGCATCGACCGGATCCCACAGGTTGATATGCCCGTCGCCATTAAAATCAACGGCATACTGTTTGTAAGACGACGGCATAAACTGACCGTAGCCCATCGCACCGGCGAACGAACCTTTCAAATCGAGCGGATCATCACTTTCATCTCGCGCCATTAGCAGGAACGTTTCCAGTTCGCTGGAGAAATATGCGGCGCGGCGTGGATAGTCGAAGGAGAGCGTCGCCAGCGCATCAAGGATACGCGTTTTGCCCATCACGCGGCCCCAGCGGGTTTCCACGCCGATAATGCCAACGATAATTTCCGGCGGTACGCCGTAGACCATCCATGCGCGATTCAGCGCGTCTTCATATTGATTCCAGAACGCCACGCCGTTTTGCACGTTATCCGCAGTGATGAACTGGCTGCGATAGCGCAGCCATGCGCCATTCGGCCCTACCGGTGCCGGGCCGGTTGGTGCCTGGCGGTCCATCAGGCGCAGCACGTAATCGAGTCGCTTCGCCTGAGAGAGAATTTCGTGTAACTGCTGACGGTCAAAGCCGTGTTTGCTCACCATCTCATTGATGAACTGCTCCGCCGCCGGGTTATTGGCGAAGTCGCCGCCCATTGCCATCACATTATGCTGCGGCTTGAGCAGGAAACCGCCAGAGGGTTCCGCAGGTTGACCGGTTATCACACCGTCGGTAGATGCTGCGGTTTGATGAGGTTTGCTGCTGCAGGCGGCAAGTAAAACGAGCGCAGGGAGGAGCGCTGCGTAACGACGCTTAAACATGGGACATCCATTTAACAATTCATTCAACCAGGAGGAATTATGGTAAAGCATGCGGGCTTCCACAAGGAAGCGGCTTCCATGTTTCTTCTCTCTCCTCTTATCTGAAATGCCGCGTTTGTCTTCACTTCACACCTTCCACTTACCAAAAACTTTCACAATGATCATTTTATCTTTCATATTGAGATCTAAATAACACTTTTTAACCTTTCATAATGATTATTATAAGTCCCAGTTTTGCAACAACGAGAAAACCCTACAGGAGAGAACAATGATCGAAACCATTACTCATGGTGCCGAATGGTTCATCGGGCTGTTTCAGAAAGGCGGGGTTGTGTTTACCGGGATGGTGACCGGTATTCTGCCGCTGCTGATAAGTCTGCTGGTTATCATGAACGCACTGATCAATTTCATTGGTCAGCACCGTATTGAGCGGCTGGCGCAGCGCTGCGCTGGCAATCCGGTGACCCGTTATCTGCTGCTGCCGTGCGTGGGCACCTTTGTTTTCTGCAACCCGATGACGCTCAGTCTCGGACGCTTTATGCCGGAACGTTACAAGCCCAGCTATTACGCCGCCGCTTCTTACAGTTGCCACTCAATGAATGGCCTGTTCCCCCATATCAATCCCGGTGAATTGTTCGTCTATTTAGGCATCGCCAACGGCCTGACTACCCTCGGTCTGCCGCTGGGGCCACTTGCCGTGAGCTACCTGCTGGTTGGTCTGGTCACTAACTTCTTCCGTGGCTGGATTACCGATCTGACGACCGCGATTTTCGAGAAAAAAATGGGCATTCAGCTTGAGCAGAAAGTACAACTGGCAGGAGCAACATCATGAGCCGCATTGTGATTGAAAAAGGTACCGGCGGCTGGGGCGGCCCACTGGCACTCGATCCCACCGCGAACAAGAAGATCGTCTATATCACGGCCGGAACGCGACCGGCGATCGTCGACAAGCTGGCACAAATGACCGGCTGGGAAGCGGTGGATGGCTTTAAAGAGGGAGAACCGGCAGAAGCGGAAATCGGCGTTGCAGTCATCGACTGCGGCGGTACGTTACGCTGCGGCATTTACCCGAAACGGCGCATTCCCACCATCAATATCCATGCCACCGGCAAGTCAGGCCCGCTGGCGCAGTACATCCTGGAAGATATCTATGTCTCTGGCGTAAGAGAGGAAAATATCTACTGGCAGGACGGTGAGTTGCCCCATACACCGGCACAACGCGAAGCCACTGCCCGTGATTATGACACCAGCAAAAAAATCACCGAGCAGAGCGATGGTCTGCTGGCGAAAGTCGGCATGGGTATGGGCTCAGCCGTCGCTGTACTGTTTCAGGCCGGGCGCGACACCATCGATACGGTGCTGAAAACCATCCTGCCGTTTATGGCATTCGTCTCGGCACTTATCGGGATCATTATGGCCTCCGGTTTGGGTGACTGGATAGCCCACGGCCTGGCCCCCCTTGCCAGTCATCCGTTAGGGCTGGTGACGCTGGCGCTGATTTGTTCCTTCCCGTTGCTGTCACCGTTCCTCGGCCCAGGGGCGGTCATTGCTCAGGTTATTGGCGTGTTGATTGGTGTGCAAATCGGTCAGGGAAATATCCCACCGCACCTTGCCCTGCCAGCCCTGTTCGCTATTAACGCCCAGGCCGCATGTGACTTTATCCCCGTTGGGCTTTCCCTGGCAGAAGCGCGCCAGGACACCGTTCGCGTCGGCGTGCCGTCTGTACTGGTTAGCCGCTTCTTAACGGGTGCGCCAACGGTGCTTATCGCCTGGTTTGTTTCCGGCTTTATTTATCAATAAGAGGTTGCTCATGAGCGTGATTTATCAAACCACCATTACTCAGATTGGCGACTGCGCACGCGACGCGCTTGGCGACCGGATGCTGATTACCTTCCGGGAAGGGGCCCCCGCCGATGTGGCTGAGTTTTGTTTTATCCACTGTCATGGCGACTTTTGCGGACACCTTACGCCTGGCGCCCGCTTCGAGCTGGGCGGTAAGCAGTATCCGGTTACCGCCGTCGGTGAGGTGGCAGAGCTGAATCTGCGCGAGCTTGGCCATATTACCCTGCGCTTCGATGGACAGACGCAGGCGGAATATCCCGGCACGGTACACGTCGCAGGTGACGTGCCGGAAAGCATCAATCCTGGTTGCACACTGAAATTTGTCGCTTAAGTCGTAAGGAGAAAAGTATGAAACAGGTTGCCGTTGTCATTGGTGGGGGACAAACACTCGGGGCGTTCCTCAGCCGTGGGCTGGCCGCAGAGGGCTATCGCGTGGCGGTAGTGGATATTCAAAGTGATAAAGCCGCAACCGTGGCACACGAAATTAACGCGGAGTTCGGTGAAGGCATGGCCTACGGTTTTGGCGCTGATGCCACCAGCGAGCAAAGCGTACTGGCGCTTGCCCGTGGTGTTGATGAGATTTTTGGCCGCACGGATTTGCTGGTCTATAGCGCGGGAATTGCCAAAGCGGCGTTTATCAGCGATGTGCAGCTCGGGGATTTTGACCGCTCATTGCAGGTCAATCTGGTGGGTTATTTCCTGTGTGCCCGTGAGTTTTCCCGGCTGATGATTCGCGACGGGATTAAGGGGCGCATTATTCAGATCAATTCGAAGTCTGGCAAGGTGGGCAGTAAGCACAACTCGGGCTATAGCGCGGCGAAGTTTGGCGGCGTGGGCCTGACACAATCCCTGGCGCTGGATCTCGCGGAATATGGGATTACGGTTCATTCGTTGATGCTGGGCAACCTGCTGAAATCACCGATGTTCCAGTCCCTGATCCCGCAATATGCCAGCAAACTGGGGATTGCCGCCGATCAGGTTGAGCAGCATTACATTGATAAGGTTCCGCTTAAACGCGGCTGCGATTATCAGGATGTGCTGGATGTGCTGCTGTTTTACGCAAGCACGAAGGCCTCTTACTGTACCGGGCAATCAATCAATATTACCGGCGGGCAGGTGATGTTCTGAACCGGGTGGCCTGATGCCTTCCGCCCGTTCCTGAGGGTATCCCCCGGTAGCGCTACGCTTACCGGGGCTACCAAACCGTAACCCGGATAAGGCGCTCGCGCCGCCATCCGGGAAAAGGAGACATGATGGTTTCTGCACTCATCACCGTAGCTGTCATCGCCTGGCTCAGCCAACTGGCACTGGGCGGCTGGCAGATTCGCCAGTTTAACCGCGCCTTTGATGCGCTCTGCCAGCAAGGGCGCGTTGGCGTTGGGCGCTCTGGCGGGCGTTTCAAACCGCGCGTTATCCTTGCGGTTGCCTTCGATAAACAAGACCGCGTCACCGATACGTTGCTCATGCGCGGACTCACCGTTTTTGCCAGACCCGCAAAAATCGACGCCCTGCTCGGCATGAAACGTGAGGAATTAGAGCCTGATGTGATCTTTCCCCATGATCCGGGCTGTCAGAATGCTCTATTATTGGCGCTTAAATTGAAACATGGATAATTTCGTTGTGAACGCAATGAGCTTGCGAAATTATCATTTTGCAACTTAACGCAGGATAAAAGCGCCCATGAAACCACGTCAGCGGCAGGCAGCCATTCTTGAGCATCTGCAAAAGCAGGGAAAATGTTCTGTTGAAGAGCTGGCAGCACACTTCGACACCACGGGCACCACCATACGGAAAGATTTAGTGGTGCTGGAACACTCCGGCGCGGTCATCCGCACCTATGGCGGCGTCGTGCTCAATAAAGACGAAGCCGATCCACCGATCGACCATAAGACCCTCATCAACACCCTGCAAAAAGGGCTGATTGCCGAAACCGCCGTGGGCTTTATTCAGGATGGCGATTCCATTATTCTTGACGCGGGCAGCACCGTGCTGCAAATGGTTCCTTTACTGAGCCATTTCAATAACATCACCGTGATGACCAACAGCCTGCATATCGTCAATGCGCTATCCGAACTCGATAACGAGCAAACCATCCTGATGCCGGGCGGCACCTTTCGCAAAAAATCCGCCTCCTTTCATGGGCAACTGGCGGAAAACGCCTTCGAACATTTCAGCTTCGACAAACTGTTTATGGGTACCGACGGCATCGATTTGAATGCAGGGGTCACCACCTTCAATGAAGTTTTCACCGTCAGTAAAGCCATGTGCAACGCGGCACGGGAAGTGATCCTGATGGCGGATTCGTCCAAATTTGGCCGCAAAAGCCCGAACATTGTGTGCAGCCTGGAAAGCGTCGATAAATTAATTACCGATGCCGGGATCCCGGCAGATTTTCGCGCCGCACTGGAAAAGAAAGGGATCGAAGTGATCGTAGCCGGAGAAAAAAATGAGTGAGCTTTTACTGAACACCGCACGTCAGACGCTGCTGCTAGAGTTGCAAGAAGCCAGCCGCCTGCCGGAGCGTCTGGGCGCGGCGTTTTTACGCGCCGCTGATGCCATTATTCATTGCCGGGGCAAAGTGATTGTCTCGGGGATTGGTAAATCCGGGCATATTGGCAAAAAGATTGCCGCCACCCTCGCCAGCACTGGCACCCCTGCCTTCTTTGTCCATGCGGCAGAAGCCCTGCACGGCGATTTAGGGATGATTGAAAGCCGCGATGTGCTGCTCTTTATCTCCTATTCTGGATCGGCTAAAGAGCTGGATCTGATCCTGCCGCAGCTAAAGGAACGGTCGGTGACCGTGCTGGCCATGACCGGCAAATCTTTGTCGCCGCTGGCGCTGGCGGCAGACGCAGTGCTGGACATTTCCGTTGAACGTGAAGCCTGCCCAATGTTGCTGGCCCCTACCTCCAGCACCGTCAATACATTGATGCTCGGTGACGCGCTGGCGATGGCCGTTATGCAGGCGCGCGGCTTTAACGAGGAAGATTTTGCCCGTTCACACCCGGCAGGAGCGCTGGGTGCGCGTCTGCTCAACAAAGTCCATCACCTGATGCGTAAAGAAGATATCCCCCATGTGCGCATTGACGCCACGGTAATGGACGCGATGCTGGAGCTTAGCCATACGGGGATGGGGATGGTGGCCGTCTGCGGTGACGCGGCGGAGATTCTGGGTATCTTCTCTGATGGCGACCTGCGACGCTGGCTGGTTGCAGGCGGCGCGCTGGATGCGAACATCAGTGACGCAATGACGAAAGGGGGCATCACCCTTAACGCCGGGAGCCGCGCTATCGATGCCAAAGAGGTGTTAATGAAACGCAAAATCTCCGCGGCTCCGGTGGTGGATGACAGCGGTAAACTGGTTGGCGCGATTAACCTGCAAGCCTTTTATCAGGCCGGAATTATTTAATCCTTCAATCCCAGACGTTTCGCCAGCCGATGCAGGTTGGCGACGTCCATCTCCAGCAGCCGCGCACTGGCTGCCCAGTTATACTGGCTTTGTTCCAGCGCCTGGCGAATGGCGGTACGCTGAAAATTATCGGTCTCTTCCCGCAAATTTTGTCTCTCCACGGGCAATGTCTGCGTGCTAACAACACTCTGATCCGGCTCATCGCTCAGCGCAAAATGGCGCGTTTCCAGTACGATGTCATCCCCGCTTCGCGTACCGCGCGCCAGCACAATCGCACGGTGAATAGCATGTTCCAGTTCACGCACATTTCCCGGCCAACGGTACGCCAGCAGATGCGCCCGCGCACCGGGGCTAAGCACGACACGACCAAGGCCAAGGCGCAGACGGCACTGCTCGCAAAAATACCCCGCCAGTAACACCACATCCTCACCGCGTTCACGCAGCGGCGGGACAACCAGCGGAAAGACGCTCAGGCGGTGAAACAGGTCAGCGCGAAAACGCCCGGCCAGTACTTCTTCGCGCAGATCGCGGTTGGTGGCGGCCAGCACGCGCACATCCACCCGCAGGCTGCGATCATCCCCGACACGCTGAATATCGCCGTATTGCAATACTCGCAGCAGCTTGGCCTGCAGCGCCAGCGACAACTCGCCAATCTCATCCAGAAACAGCGTGCCTTTATCGGCCATTTCAAACTTGCCGCTACGGTTGCTGATGGCCCCGGTAAACGCCCCTTTCACATGGCCAAACAGCTCGCTTTCCGCCACGCTTTCCGGCAGTGCCGCGCAATTCAGATAGACCAGGGCATCTGCCGCGCGGGGCGAGTTTTCGTGGATAGCTTTTGCCACCAGCTCCTTACCGGTGCCGGTTTCACCGCTTATCAGCACGTTCAAATCGGAACCGGCGACAATCTCTATCTCTTTTTTAAGCTGCGCCATCCCCTCCGAAAGACCGATCATTTCGGTATGTGCGACTTGTTCAAAGGTTGTCGGCAGGCCGGGCGCCATGTTCTGGCTTTCGAGCTTTTCAATCAGCAAAGCATTGTTGAGCGCCCCTGCCGCCAGCGCCGCAATCAGACGCAGTTCTTCATCGCTAAAGCTATCGAACTGATCCGGCGCCATGCCATCCAGAGTGAGCGCGCCAATCAGGCTCTGCCCGGCAAACAGCGGCAGACCCACACAGGCGTGGACTTTCAGACTCTCCTGGCCGGGGATCAGCCCGTCATAGGGGTCCGGTAATGCGCTGTCGGCAGGGAAACGCACCACATCCCCGGCGCGGGCAATCGCCTCCAGCCGCGGGTGCCCTTCCAGCGTAAAGCGCCGCCCCAGCACATCCTGGGCCAGGCCATCAATCGCCAGCGGGATAAATTGCCGCGCCTCATAGCGCAGCAGCGCTGAAGCGTCACACTCCAGCACCTGACGCAGGGTGGTAATCAGGCGCTGAAAACGGTCGGCATGGCCTATGCCGCTCTGTAATTCAATGGCGATACCCGCCAGCACGTTCACGGAAAAACTCATCGTCGCCTCGCAGTCATTTTGACAATGCAGGTTGTCATAATGACAGTCTTTTTCATAGTCTTTTTGACTACTTATCAGGGGTTAAATAAAAATAAATTTATAAAAATCAATAAAATAAAAACTGGCACGAATCTTGAAATAGCTATCACATCTTATTTAATACAGAACAGGTAAGCAAAATGGCTATTCACGTAAAAAATAACATTCATTGGGTTGGGCAACGTGACTGGGAAGTTCGTGATTTCCACGGTACAGAATACAAAACGCTGCGCGGCAGCAGCTACAACAGCTATCTCATCCGTGAAGGCAAAAACGTACTGATTGATACCGTCGATCATAAATTCGGTCGCGAGTTTGTGCAGAACCTGCGCGCGGAGATCGACCTCAACGCGATTGACTACATCATTATCAACCACGCGGAAGAAGACCACGCGGGCGCACTCACCGAGCTGATGTCCTGGATTCCGAACACCCCGATTTATTGCACCACCAATGCCATCGACTCCATTAACGGTCACCACCACCACCCGGAGTGGAATTTCCACACCGTGAAAACCGGCGATGCACTGGATATCGGCAATGGCAAACAGCTTATCTTCGTCGAAACGCCGATGTTGCACTGGCCGGATAGCATGATGACCTATATGACCGGCGATGCCGTGCTGTTCAGTAACGACGCCTTCGGTCAGCACTACTGTGACGAGCGCCTGTTCAACGACGAAGTGGACCAGACCGAACTGTTCGAGCAGTGCCAGCGTTACTACGCCAACATCCTCACGCCGTTCAGCCGCCTGGTGACGCCAAAAATCACCGAGATCCTTGGCTTCAACTTGCCGGTGGAGATGATTGCCACTTCCCACGGTGTGGTATGGCGCGAAAATCCGACGCAGATTGTTGAGCTGTACCTGAAATGGGCCGCGGATTATCAGGAAGATCGTATCACCATTTTCTACGACACCATGTCGAACAACACCCGCATGATGGCGGACGCGATTGCTCAGGGCATCAATGAAGTTGACCCGAACGTGGCGGTGAAAATTTTCAACGTCTCCCGCAGCGACAAAAACGATATTCTGACCAACGTCTTCCGCTCCAAAGGTGTGCTGGTCGGCACGTCCACCATGAACAACGTGATGATGCCGAAAATCGCTGGCCTGGTCGAAGAGATAACCGGCCTGCGTTTTCGTAACAAACGTGCCAGCGCTTTCGGCTCCCACGGCTGGAGCGGTGGGGCGGTGGATCGTCTGTCTACCCGATTACAGGATGCGGGCTTTGAGATGTCACTGAGCCTGAAAGCCAAATGGCGCCCGGATATCGATGCGCTGGAACTCTGCCGTCAGCACGGTCGGGACATTGCCCACCAGTGGGCGCTCGCTCCGCTGCCAACACCGCTTAACACTACACCGGTTGAGGCGTCCGCCTGCGCCTGTGCCGCGAAAGCCGCCGCTGATTCAGGTCCGTCTATGCAGTGCAGCGTCTGCCAGTGGGTTTACGATCCGGCAAAAGGCGAACCCATGCAGGATGTCGCGCCAGGAACCGCCTGGTGTGATGTGCCGGATAATTTTCTTTGCCCAGAATGTTCGCTTGGCAAAGAGGTCTTCGATGTGCTGGCAACGGAGGCAGTATGAGCGCAGGTATTGTGATTATCGGGTCGGGCTTTGCCGCCCGCCAACTGGTAAAAAACATCCGCAAGACCGACACCACCACGCCGCTGACGCTGATTGCCAGTGACAGTATGGATGAGTACAACAAGCCGGATCTGAGCCATGTCATCAGCCTTGGGCAGCGCGCCAGGGATCTCACCCGCCAGTCGGCGGGGGATTTCGCCGAGCAGTTCAACCTGCGCCTGTTTCCCCACACGCGGGTGACGGCGCTGGATGCAGAGGCGAAAGTCATCAAAAGCGCAGATCAACAGTGGCAATACGACAAGCTGGTGCTGGCAACCGGGGCCTGTGCGTTTGTTCCGCCCGTCGCGGGCAGCGAACTGATGCTTACCCTTAACAGCCAGCAGGAGTACCAGGCCTGTGAAGCGCAACTGCGTGACGCGCAGCGGGTGCTGATTATCGGCGGCGGGTTGATTGGCAGCGAACTGGCGATGGATTTTTGCCGCGCGGGGAAAGCGGTGACGCTGGTGGATAGCGAAGCCAGTATTCTCTCTTCGCTGATGCCGCCAGAAGTGAGTAGCCGTTTGCAGCATCGACTGACCGGGATGGGCGTGCATCTTCTGTTGAAATCACAGCTTATGGCGCTTGAGAAAACAGAAACTGGCATCCGCGCCACGCTGGACAGGCAGCGCGGTATAGAAGTAGATGCGGTGATTGCCGCGACCGGGCTGCGCGCAGAAACCGGGCTGGCCCGAAGCGCCGGGCTGACGGTTAATCATGGGATTTGTGTGAACAGTTATCTGCAAACCAGCAATCCGGATATTTATGCGCTCGGCGACTGTGCGGAGATTGACGGTAAGCTGCTGCCGTTCCTGCAGCCGATTCAGCTTAGCGCCATGTATCTGGCGAAATATCTGTCTGGCGTGGCTGTGCCGCTTAAGCTGCCTGCCATGCTGGTGAAGGTCAAAACGCCGGAGATGCCGTTGCATCTGGCAGGCGAGACGGCACGCCGCGATTTGAACTGGCATATCACCACCGAAGCCCAGGGTATGGTCGCCCGCGGCCTGAACGATGAAGGGCAGTTGTGCGCTTTTGTGGTGAGCGAAGATCGGATGAAGGAAGCGTTCGCGTTGTTAAAAACGTTGCCTGTTTGAGAACAGGGCAACGCCCATGCCTGCAACAGGCAATCACACCAGGCAAAAGCCCGTAGCCCCGGTTAGCGCAGCGCCACCGGGGACGATGCCTCACCCCTGCGCCAGACATCGCGCGGCGGCGATAACCCCCTGCCCCAACGCGATTGCGCCATCGCCTGCGGGAAAACGCTGTGGGAAGAGCAACGTATAATCCGCAAGATAATGCGACAACCGAGCTTTCAGCAGACGGTTATGCAACACGCCGCCGCCAAAGGCGAGCGTGGCAATCTGCCGCGCATCCGCCTGCTTACGGGCAAGCTGCGCCAGCCCGCACGCCAGCGCGTCGTGAAACGCCCAGGCGCGCTGTGCGGCCGGAGACTGCCATGCCAGCCATTGCTGCCAGAAGGTGGCTAAATCAAGCTGATTGCCATCAAGCGGCAGCGTGACCGGATGCGTAACATCCGCGCCGCCCATCGCCAGCGCTTCCAGTCGGCAGGCCGCCTCCCCCTCATAACTTAACTGCAGCGGCGCGCAGTCCAGCGCACAGGCGACGGCATCAAACAGCCGCCCGGTCGATGACGCCAGCGGCGCGTTGATATTGCGCGCTATGGCCCGCGCCAGCACAGGCCAGTTCTGTCGTTGCAGCACGGCGGTTTCCGGGAAATTCTGCCAGTCAGGGACAAACGCCAGCATCTGTGCCAGCAGATTGCGCCACGGCTGGGTTGCCGCCAGATCGCCGCCGGGGAGCGCCACGGCGGGCAACCCGCCCAAATACTCAACCTCGCGATAATTCACGCGCAGACATTCGCACCCCCACAGCGCCCCGTTCTCCCCCATGCCGATACCGTCCAGCGCCAGGGCAATCACATCTCCCCCGTCGCGTGGCCAGCCATGCTCTGCAAGCGTTGCCGCGATATGTGCGTGGTGGTGCAACACGGTGTGCTGCGAAAGCCCCGTCTCCTGTGCCCAGTGGGTGGCGCGATAGCCCGTGTGCGCGTCGGCGACCACCTGCTGTGGGGTAAAGTCATAAATCGTCTGCATCAGACGCAGGGCGTTACGCCACTGTGTCTCTACCCCTTCATCGGTTAAATCACCGAAATGCTGACTTAACACGGCGCTGTCATCCCGCACCAGGCAGAAGGTGTTTTTCATATCCGCCCCCAGACACAACATGGGCGGGATATGGCGAAATCCGGGCGGCAGTTGCACGGCATCCGGCACGTAACCACGCGAGCGGCGTAACATCTCGCCGCTCTCGCGTATCACCGAATCGTCCATACGCTGCACGATATCGCGGTTGTGCAGCAGAAACCCGTCCGCTATCTCTGCCAGGTCGTCAAGCGCCTGGCTATTTGTCAGCGCAGGCGGCTTGCCGCTCAGGTTGCCGGACGTCATCACCAGCGGGCGCTGCAACGCCTGGGCTAACAGATGTTGTAACGGATTGGCGGGCAGCATCACCCCCACCTCATCAAGCCCCGGAGCAATAGCCGGGCACAGTTCTGGCAGCAACGTTTTCGCCACCAGCACGATGGGTGCCGCGGGCGTGGTCAGCAAACGGGTGGCCGCTTCGCTCAGGCCGCTTGCTGAGGGGAGCATCACCGCCAGCGGTTTCGCCGGGCGATGCTTACGGGCACGCAGATGCTCCACCGCCGTCTGCCGCTGTGCGTCACATGCCAGATGAAAACCGCCGATACCTTTCACCGCAACGATACCGCCGGAGTTGAGCAGCGCAATGGCGGCCTGTAGCGCCGCCTCGCCGGTCAACTGCTGTTTTCCGCTGCGCCACTCAAGCTGCGGGCCGCACGCCGGGCAGGCAACGGGCTGGGCATGAAAACGGCGGTCAGCCGGATGGCGATACTCCGCCTCGCAGGCAGGGCACAGGGGAAATGCCGCCATCACGGTGTAGGGGCGGTCATAAGGCATGGCGTGAATAATGGTAAAACGCGGGCCGCAGTGGGTACAGTTGATAAATGGATAGCGATAGCGACGTTCTGTCGGGTCATTCATCTCCGCCAGACAGGCAGGACAGGTGGCGGCATCGGGAACAATTTGCGTATTCATCGTGCCGCCCGCGCTCTCGCGGATAGTAAAACTGAGCGGCGCTTGTGGCCACTGATAGGGCGTAACCTGCGTATCGTCAATGCGCGCCAGCGGCGGGCATTGCTGATACAACAACGGGAGAAAACGGCGTTCATCGCCCCATAAGCGTACTTCGACGCCCTGGGCGTCATTACAGACATCACCGGTAAGATTGAGCTGTTGCGCCAGTTGCCAGACAAAGGGGCGGAAGCCCACCCCTTGTACTTTTCCATAGACGCGAATACAAACGCCGTTGTGGGTCATCGTTATTTATTGCAACGCTGCATGCCGCAAGCGTGTCTTCATCTGCTGATAGGTCGACTGAGTGTACTCCTCGGCCCAGGCCTGATCGTTGATCGCACTCACCCGCACCGCGCAATATTTGGTTTCCGGTGTTTTAGAGATGGGATCAAGATTATCCTGCGTCAGTTCATTACACGCGCCAATCCACCATTGATAAGTCATGTACACGCAGCCGGTATTAACACGTTCATTAACATCGGCACGGCTGATGACTTTCCCCCTGCGTGACTCCACCCACACCAGTTGCCGGTTTTTAATTCCTAGCTGTGCGGCATCGTGCGGATTTATCTGCACGAAACCCGGCTCATCTGCGAGCGTTTGCAACGCCGCACAGTTCCCGGTCATTGAGCGACAGGAGTAATGGCCGACTTCGCGCACGGTGCTGAGCACCAGCGGGAAGTCCGCGTCCGGCACCTCGGCCGGGGCACGCCATGGCGCGGCGAACAGCAGGCCTTTCCCGTCCGGAGTATCGAATTTGTTATCTTTATACAGATAACGCGTTCCCGGATGATCCAGCGTCGGGCACGGCCACTGAACGTGTCCCATATCACCCATTTTTTCGTAAGTTACGCCGTAGAACAGCGGGCACAGTTCGCGCATTTCGTCCCAGATTTGCTGGTTATTGTCGTAATGCATCGGGTAGCCCATTTCGGTAGCGATAAGGCTGATAATTTCCCAGTCACGCTTGACGTCATATTGCGGTTCGATGGCTTTTTCGAAACGCTGGAACCCGCGATCCGCGCAGGTAAAGACGCCGCCGTGCTCGCCCCATGAGGTGGCAGGCAGCAGCACATCCGCCTGTTCCGCGGTCTTGGTCATAAAGATGTCCTGTACGACCACAAAATCCAGCGCCTCAAAGCCTTTGCGCACCAGGCTGAGATCGGCTTCGGTCTGCAACGGATCTTCACCCATGATGTAATAGGCTTTAACTTTGCCTTCCAGCGCCAGATGCGGCACCTCGGTGATACGCACGCCGACTTTGTCATCCATTACCGCCGGATCGATCCCCCAGGCTTTGGCGAATTTGGCGCGGACATGCGGATCAACCACATCCTGGTAGCCAGGGAACTGGTTCGGGATCACGCCCATGTCGCAGGCGCCCTGCACGTTGTTCTGCCCACGCACCGGGCCGACGCCGACGTTCTCACGCCCGAGGTTACCGGTCAGCAGCGCCAGGCTTGAAAGCCCTTTTACCACATCCACCGCCTGACCAAACTGCGTAACGCCCATCCCCCACATAATGGTGGCGGTCGGCGCGGCGGCGTAAGTACGCATTGCTTCACGGACCTGGCGTGCCGGAACCCCCGTCAGATGTTCAACCGCTTCCGGCGCATAGTCTTTGACGATTTCCCGATAGGCATCCAGCCCGGTGGTGAAGTTCGTGACGTAGCGCTGGTCGTAGAGTTTTTCTTCCAGCAGGACATAACCAAAGGCGTTCACCAGCGCCATGTTGCAGCCGTTTTTGAGCTGTAAATGTTGGTCAGCGATGCGTGCGGTTTCGATGCGGCGCGGATCGCAGACGATAATTTTCGCCCCGTTCTGTTTTGCTTTGACCACCCTTCTTGCCACAATCGGGTGCGAATCGGCACAGTTGTAGCCAAAGACAAGCAGGCAACGGGAGTTTTCGATATCGCCGATGGAGTTACTCATTGCGCCGTTGCCCAGGGTTTGCTGTAACCCGGCAACGGAAGGACCGTGACAAACACGTGCGCAGCAGTCGACGTTATTGGTATGTAAGACCCCACGGGCAAATTTCTGCATCACGTAGTTGGTCTCATTGCCGGTGCCGCGAGATGAACCGGTGGTCATAATGGCGCGGGGGCCAAACTTGGCTTTGATTTCACTGAGCCGTTTTGCCGTATAGCGAATGGCCTCCTGCCAGCTCACCGGGGTGAGTTTACCGCCGCGCTCATAGCGGATCATCGGTTGTGTCAGGCGAGGCGTCAGCAGTTTGGTATCGTTAAGAAAATCCCAGCCGTAGTAGCCTTTCAGGCAAAGTTCGTTCTGGTTGGTTTCCCCGTCCGCCGCTTCGGCGCGGATAATTTTGCCATTATCCACGACCAGTTTCAGTTTGCAGCCAGCGCCGCAATAGGGACATACGCTCGTAATTTTTTTCATCAGTAACAGACCTGTTAAAAGTGAAAGTTATTTTTTAAAAACCCAGCGACACGGCACTTTCCAGCGCAGTGCGACGACGTTTCTCTTCGCTCATGTGTTCCAGTATTTCCCGGTCAACGCAGACCAGCGCCTTGGTCGGACATACGGAAATACAGGCCGGGCCACTTTCGTGTTGGTAGCATAAATCGCATTTGTTGGCTTCGGCCTTCTGCCCGGACATGGTCAGGCCGATGCCGTTATGGCGAACGACCGGGCGGACCACGACCTCCATGGCGCCATAGGGACAGGCAACTACGCAGGTTTTGCAACCAATGCAACGTTCCTGCATGACATGGACAAACCCTTTGTCGCGGCTGATGGCGCCATTAGGACAGACATTGGCGCAGGGTGCGTCTTCACACTGGCGGCAGAGTGTTGCCGTCGATACGTTGACGCCTTTGATAACGTGAATGCGGGGTAAAAAGGTTTCAGGGGTAAGGGCCGCGCAGTCCTGTTGTTCCTGATGTGAGACCACACAGGCAACTTCACAGGTGCGACAGCCAATACATTTACTGGCATCCGCCATAATAAAACGGTTCATCGTCTTCTCCAGCAATGAGTTTCATCACGCCGGATATACACGTTTCATGCCAGTTATTATGTTATTGTTATTTATCAGATTTTATAAGATGACATTCTGTCATCGACAGAAGTGACGATGACAGTTGACGAGGTTAGCGTGTGGGGCCTGGAATGAGTGAATCACGTAACATTAATTCGCCAAGAAATGGCTGGTGGTAATTAAACTCACCGCCATCAAGCATAAAAATTAACCGCTCGATGGTTTCTTTAATCATCTCCGTGGCCGGGATTTTAACGCTGGAGAGTGCGGGAATAACATACGGGGCAATGGCAATGTCATCAAATCCAATAACCGAAACCTGCGTGGGTACAGTGATTCCCCGCTCATCCAGTCTCTTCATGGCGCCAATCGCCATATCATCATTGCTCGCCACCAGCGCACTAAAACTGACACCCTTTACCAGCAGCGTTTCCACGCCTGCCGCCCCGCTTTCCGGTGACCACTTCCCTTGTACAATCAACTCATTACGTAACGCAATGCCGTGCTGCGCCAGGGCGTCTTTATAGCCAGAAAGCCGCTCAATACCGGTCGGGGAATCCAGCGAGCCGGTAATAAATGCAATATCCTGATGCCCCATCGCAATTAATGTCGCCACCGCGTTAAAGCTGGAGGCTTTTTGATCGCACCAGACACAGTGGCTGCTGTTTTTACGTAATCGACGATTAAGCACCATAATGGGCTGACTGTGGCTTTTGACGATAGTGTCCATTTCATCGACGCTTAAAAAGCGCGGATAAATAATGATCGCATCGCATTTTAAATCGAGCAGATATTGAATCGCTTCGCGCTCTTCTTCAGCGCTGTGTTTACCGTCCGCCAGAATTAAACGCCGGCCCTGATCTTCGGTCATCCGCGCGGCATGAAACAGCAGCTCGCTAAAATAGACCCCGTGATACAACGTGTTGGTAACCACCAGCCCCAGCGTTTGCGTTTTGTTCGTCGCCAGACTGCGCGCCAGCAGGTTCGGGCGATATCCGCTCTCTTCGATCGCCTGAAACACCCGGTCTTTGGTCTCCTGGCTGACGTAGCCGTTGCCCGATAGCACACGGGAGACTGTCGCCTTCGACACCCCTGCCCGCTTTGCCACCTCAAGCATTGTGGTCATGTTGCTTATCCGTTTGATTTCGATGCCATGCAGTGTACTTCACCCACTAAAGAATGTCGCAACGGGATAAAAGCGGTCAAAAAATATTAAGCGATCACCATCACAAAAATAGATAAAGATGAATTTTTGATCTTGTTTGCATACATGAAACTCATCATGATTTTGTGGAACCGGTTTCCTATCTGATGTTTCATTGCCTGCGTAAAACAGCGCAATGAAGCCGTACCTTATTGATAAAACAGGATATAACCCGATGTCGAAGAATTATGCGGCGCTTGCCGGCTCGGTGGTGAACGCGTTAGGTGGTGTTGATAACATCGCTGCCATCACCCATTGCATGACGCGTCTGCGCTTCGTGGTGAAAGACGACGCCAAAATTGACAGCGCGACGCTCAAAGGCATTAGCGGCGTTATGGGCGTGGTACGCAACGACAGCCAGTGCCAGGTCATCATCGGCAATACGGTGTCGCATGCCTATCGTGAAGTGGTGGCATTGCTGCCTGGCGATATGCAGCCCGCTCAGCCGGTCGGTAAACAGAGGCTGACCCTTAAGCGCATTGGCGCAGGTATTCTCGATGCGCTGATCGGCACCATGTCACCGCTGATCCCGGCGATCATCGGCGGCTCGATGGTCAAACTGCTGGCGATGGTGCTGGAAATGTCCGGCCTACTGCCAAAAGGTTCTTCAACGCTGACTATTCTGACGGTGATTGGCGACGGTGCCTTCTTCTTCCTGCCGCTGATGGTGGCCGCGTCTGCCGCCGTGAAATTTAAAACCAATATGTCGCTGGCGATTGCCATTGCGGGCGTGCTGGTACATCCAAGCTTTATCGAGCTGATGGCGAAAGCCGCGCAGGGTGAGCATGTGGAGTTCGCGCTGGTGCCGGTGACGGCGGTGAAATACACCTACACCGTGATTCCGGCGCTGGTGATGACCTGGTGTCTGTCGTATATCGAACGTTGGGTCGACAAAATTACCCCGGCGGTGACGAAAAACTTCCTGAAACCGATGCTGATAGTGCTGATTGCCGCACCGCTGGCTATTGTGCTGATTGGCCCGCTGGGGATCTGGATTGGTAGCGCCATCTCCGCGCTGGTCTACACCATTCATGGCTATCTGGGCTGGCTGTCCGTTGCCATTATGGGCGCCCTGTGGCCGCTGCTGGTGATGACCGGGATGCACCGCGTATTTACTCCCACTATCATTCAAACCATTGCCGAAACAGGCAAAGAAGGCATGGTAATGCCGTCAGAGATTGGCGCTAACCTGTCGCTCGGCGGCTCGTCGCTGGCGGTGGCGTGGAAAACCAAAAACCCGGAACTGCGCCAGACTGCCCTTGCGGCAGCGGCTTCGGCTATCCTGGCCGGTATCTCTGAACCGGCGCTGTATGGCGTGGCCGTTCGCCTGAAACGTCCGCTGATTGCGAGCCTGATAAGCGGCTTTATCTGCGGCGCCGTCGCGGGGATTGCCGGGCTTGCCAGCCACTCCATGGCGGCGCCTGGTCTGTTTACCAGCGTACAGTTTTTCGATCCGGCTAATCCAATGACCATTGTCTGGGTATTCGGCGTGATGGCGCTGGCGGTGGTGCTCTCCTTTGTTCTGACGTTGCTTCTCGGTTTTGAAGATATCCCGGTAGAAGCAGAGGCGCAGAAACCGCAGGCGGCAAACACAGCCGTTGTTCATGAAGCCCGGGCGCAATAAGCGAGGTAACGCATGTCTGTATTTCCGAAAGGATTTTTATGGGGCGGCGCCATTGCCGCCAACCAGGCCGAAGGGGCGTATCTGGAAGGCGGTAAAGGGTTAACCACCGTCGACACCATTCCCCATGGCGCGAACCGTCTGCCGGTGAAACTCGGTCTGGAAAAACGCTTCACTTTGCGTGAAGACGAATACTACCCCAGTCATCAGGCGATCGATTTCTACCATCGTTACAAGGAAGATATCGCGCTGATGGCGGAGATGGGCTTCACCGTCTTTCGCACCTCTATCGCCTGGAGCCGCCTTTACCCGCAGGGTGATGAGCTGACGCCGAACGCCGAGGGCATCGCGTTTTACCGCGACATGTTCGCAGAGTGCAAAAAGTACGGTATCGAACCGCTGGTGACACTGTGCCACTTTGATGTGCCGATGCATCTGGTTACCGAATACGGTTCCTGGCGTAACCGCAAGATGGTGGCGTTTTTTACCCGCTACGCCCGCACCTGCTTTGAAGCCTTTGATGGTCTGGTGAAATACTGGCTGACCTTTAATGAAATCAACATCATGCTGCATAGCCCTTACTCCGGTGCCGGGCTGGTGTTTGAAGAGGGCGAAAATCAGGACCAGGTAAAATATCAGGCGGCGCACCACGAGCTGATTGCCAGCGCACTGGCGACCAAAATCGCCCATGAGGTGAACCCGGAAAATCAGGTGGGCTGCATGCTGGCAGGCGGCAATTTCTATCCCTACTCCTGCAAGCCGGAAGATGTGTGGACGGCGCTGGAAAAAGACCGGGAAAACCTGTTCTTTATTGATGTGCAGGCGCGCGGTGCCTATCCGGCCTACGCGGCCCGTGTGTTCCGCGAAAAAGGCGTCAGCATTGTAAAAGAAGCGGGCGACGACGAGATCCTGAAAAATACCGTCGATTTTGTGTCATTCAGCTATTACGCCTCGCGCTGTGCTTCTGCCGAAATGAATGCGCAAAATACCTCGGCGGCTAATATCGTCAAATCGCTGCGTAACCCGCATATTCAGGTAAGCGAATGGGGCTGGGGCATTGACCCGCTAGGCCTGCGTATCACAATGAATATGATGTATGACCGTTACCAGAAACCGCTGTTTCTGGTGGAGAACGGGCTGGGTGCAAAAGATGAATTCAATGCCCAGGGTGAAATAGAAGACGATTACCGTATCAGCTATCTGCGCGAGCATATCCGTGCCATGGGCGATGCCATTGAAGACGGTATTCCGGTGATGGGTTACACCACCTGGGGATGTATCGACCTGGTGGCGGCCTCCACCGGTGAGATGAGCAAACGCTACGGGTTTATCTATGTCGACCGTGACGACGCAGGTAACGGTACGCTGGAGCGTAAGCGCAAAAAATCGTTCTGGTGGTACAAAAAAGTGATTGCCAGCAACGGGGCAGATTTGGACTAAGCGCTGCCGGTTATGTTGTAGCCCGATAAGGTGCGTCAGCGCCGCATCCGGGACATTCCTGGTGGCGCTTCGCTTACCAGGGCTACAAGCAAAAACCGATACTATAAACAGCGCTGCCCCGCGGCCAGATCCCCCGTTTCCGGGTTACGACCCGCGCCAGGTTTTTTCACCCATTTGCGGTTCGGGCGATAGGTAAAACGGCTCAACGCCGGATAGTGCAACTGCCCGAACCAGCCGTTAACGCGCTGCCAGTGCGCCTCTTTAACCTGGTATAGATCGGTTACCCAGTAACCGTCGCTAAACTGCATGTCCAGCAGTTGCGCCCGGCCATTGCCTTGCAGGTCGAGCAGATCCTCAACGCCAGCACCGCTGACGGTGTAAAACCCCCAGGACTCCCATACACAGGGCCGCCCGTCGGTTTTAAACGTGATGATGATTAATTTTGCCGTTGGCCCCAGCCCCAGGCCGGCGTTACCTTTCCAGACAATCAGATCCTGAATTCCATTGCGATCCAGATCGGCGCGGTAAATGTGCGCGTTGCCCGCCGCGTTATGCAAATATTCCAGAGGCACCGACCAGGTTTTCCCCGCTCGATCGTTGCCGGTAATGCGCCATTCATCCGCCTCTTCCGGTGCCTGCTCTAGCGTTGCACCCGCCACACCGACCTGGCGAAAATGCCAGCGTTGGCCGGGGGTTATCTCACCCGGCGCAGGCATAGTCAGCAAATGCCGCTGCGCGCGTTTTTTAGCATATTCATCATTGCTCATCGGCAGATAGCTAACAAACCCGGTCGCCAGGGTAGAGGTGGCATAACCCAGCAGGGATAAGCCTGCCCACATTATCCTTTTCACTTCTCTGTTCCTTTAGGTGCAGCGCAGCGTGTAAGGTCGTAGCCCGGACCAGGCGCTCGCGCCGCCATCCGGGGCGGCCAACTACTCCTCTTCCCCGGCTTCCAGCAGCGCAAACCCACCGTTACCCTGCCAGGTGGCAAGGCGTGCATAGACAGTTTCGACGGCCTCTTTTACCGGGGGCGTCATCGGGTAATAAAAGCCGACGATATCCGGCTGAATACCGAGGAAAATCACCTCGCCCACATCCTCTTTTAACTGATCTATCAGGTAATTAAGCGGCATATTATGGGTGGTCATCAGGAACATCTCGGCAATATCGTCTGGATCGACAATACGAATCTCGCCAGGGTTAAGCCCCATGTCTGTCGCATCGACAATCAACAGCCTGTCGGGGCGAAGCTCGCGGATCGCTACGATGTCGTTTTCCGGCGCGCTGCCACCGTCAATCACCTGCCAGTTTCCGGGTGGAGTCGCCGCACACATCTCCGCCAGCAGCGGGCCAGCGCCATCGTCACCCATCATGCTGTTCCCCACACAGAGCAATACGTCCGTCACGTTCTCTCCTCGCCACCTGATGGTGGTGTTTACCCGATCAATAGATTGTCGCCTGGTCATTTTTGACGTCCGGGAAATGCGCGATCGTCATTTTCGTCATCAATGGAATGCCCAAAGCTATCAGCGGCGGCTATTTTGCCGGAAAACAATGTATTAACGCCTTGATCCTTACCGCAATAAAGCGAATAACCCTGGCACTGTAATTGCAACACGCGCCTGATTAATGAGGAGGCAGTATGCATGAAATTACCTTATGCCAGCGTGCGCTGGAGATTATTGAACAACAGGCGAAACAGCACGCCGCCAGGCGCGTAACTGAGGTCTGGATCAAAGTTGGCGCATTTTCTTGTGTAGAACCTGCCGCATTGACGTTTTGTTTTGATCTGGTCTGCCGTGGCACCCTGGCTGAGGGCTGTACACTGCACATCGAAGAACAACAGGCGGAGTGCTGGTGCGAAAGCTGCCAGCAATACGTGACCTTACTAAGCCAGCACGTGCGTCGCTGCCCGCAATGCAACAGCGACAATTTGCACATCGTCGCAGACGACGGCATGCAGATTCAGCGGCTGGAAATCGAGGAGTGAGCAATGTGTACGACATGTGGTTGTCAGGAAGGTAACCTCTATATCGAGGGCGACGAGCATAATCCCCATTCTGCGTTTCGCAGCGCGCCTTTTGCTCCCGCTGCCCGTCCGACAATGAAAATCACAGGCGTCAAGACCGACAATTTCAGCCCGACGGCGGCGGAAAATGGTGATTTACATTACGGCCACGGCGCAGCCGGAACCCATGCGCCAGGGATGAGCCAGCGGCGGATGCTGGAAGTGGAAATCGATGTGTTAGATAAAAACAATCGCATCGCCGCGCATAACCGCGCCCGCTTCGCCGCCAGACACCAGTTAGTGCTGAACCTGGTCTCCAGCCCCGGTTCCGGTAAAACCACCCTGCTGACCGAAACCCTGACCCGTCTCAACGCCCGTGTGCCTTGTGCGGTAATCGAAGGGGATCAGCAGACCGTTAACGATGCCGCGCGCATCCGCGAGACCGGCACCCCGGCGATTCAGGTCAATACCGGCAAGGGGTGTCATCTGGATGCGCAAATGATTGCCGACGCCGCACCGCGCCTGCCGCTGGCGGACAATGGCATTCTGTTTATCGAAAACGTCGGCAACCTGGTGTGCCCGGCCAGTTTTGATCTCGGCGAACGTCACAAAGTCGCCGTGCTGTCGGTGACCGAAGGCGAAGACAAACCGCTGAAATACCCGCACATGTTTGCTGCGGCCTCCATCATGCTGCTCAATAAAATCGACCTGCTGCCTTACCTCAAATTTGATGTCGAAAAATGCCTCGCCTGTGCCCGCGAAGTGAACCCCTCTATCGAAATTTTTCTGGTTTCTGCCACCAGCGGTGAAGGTATGGACCGCTGGCTGGACTGGCTGGAGACCCAACGATGTGCATAGGCGTTCCGGGACAAATTAGCGCCATTGATGGTAATCAGGCGAAAGTCGATGTCTGCGGTATTCAGCGCGACGTCGACTTAACGCTGGTGGGCAGCACGGACGAAGCGGGGCATTCTCGCCTTGGGCAGTGGGTGCTGGTGCATGTGGGCTTCGCCATGAGCGTGATAAACGAAGACGAGGCCCGCGAGACACTGGCGGCACTACAAAATATGTACGATGTCGAGCCGGATGTTGGCGCGCTGCTGTTTGGTGAGGAGAGATAATGCGTTTTGTGGATGAATACCGCGCGCCGGAACAGGTCATGCAGCTTATCGCTCACTTAGGTGAGCGGGCCGCGCTGCTCACCTATACCGCGAAGCGCCCGCTACGAGTGATGGAAGTCTGTGGCGGCCACACCCATGCGATCTTTAAGTTCGGCCTCGATCAGTTGTTGCCGGATAACATTGAGTTTATCCACGGGCCAGGCTGCCCGGTGTGCGTCCTGCCGATGGGGCGCATTGATACCTGCGTGGAGATCGCCAGCCATCCGGAAGTGATCTTCTGTACCTTCGGCGACGCGATGCGTGTACCGGGGAAAAATGGCTCTCTGTTGCAGGCGAAAGCGCGCGGCGCGGATGTGCGTATCGTTTACTCCCCGCTGGATGCGTTGACCCTGGCAAAGCAGAACCCACAGCGCAAGGTGGTCTTTTTTGGGCTCGGCTTCGAAACCACCATGCCCGCCACCGCCATCACGCTGCAACAGGCAAAATTGCAGGATGTGAGTAACTTTTTCTTTTTCTGCCAGCACATCACCATCATTCCGACCCTGCGCAGCCTGCTGGAGGAGCCGGATAACGGTATCGACGCGTTTCTTGCGCCGGGCCACGTCAGCATGGTGATCGGCACCGATGCCTACGGTTTTATCGCCGGGGAGTTCCAGCGCCCGCTGGTGGTGGCCGGGTTTGAACCACTGGACCTGCTGCAAGGCGTATTGATGCTGGTCGAACAGAAAATCAGCGCCCGTCATCAGGTAGAAAACCAGTACCGTCGCGTGGTACCGGACGAAGGCAACCCTCTCGCGCAACAGGCCATTAGCGAGGTGTTTGAGGTCCGGGGCGATAGCGAATGGCGCGGGCTGGGAATGATTGGCGACTCCGGGGTGCGCTTAACCGCGCCCTATCAGCGCTTTGATGCCGAAGCCCACTTTAACCCTGCGCCGCAGCAAGCCTGCGATGACCCACGCGCACGCTGCGGCGAAGTACTGACCGGCAAATGTAAGCCCCATCAGTGCCCGCTTTTCGGCAATACCTGTAACCCACAAACCGCGTTTGGCGCACTGATGGTCTCATCTGAGGGCGCCTGCGCCGCCTGGTATCAATATCGTGCTCAGGAGTGCGAAGTATGAATGAAGTCCAACTGGCGCACGGCAGCGGCGGACAGGCGATGCAACAGCTTATCAGCCAGCTTTTTATCGACGCGTTCGCGAACCCGTGGCTCAGTGAACAGGAAGATCAGGCGCGTCTCGATCTTGCGACTCTCGCCGCCAGCGGCGACCGACTGGCCTTTTCCACCGACAGCTACGTTATCGACCCGCTGTTCTTCCCCGGCGGCGATATCGGTAAGCTCTCCATTTGCGGCACGGCGAACGATGTGGCGGTAAGCGGCGCCGTTCCCCGCTATCTCTCCTGCGGGTTTATTCTTGAAGAAGGCCTGCCGATGGAGACCTTAAAAGCCGTGGTCAACAGCATGGCGGAAACCGCCCGCCGCGCGGATATCGCCATTGTTACCGGCGATACTAAAGTGGTGCAGCGCGGCGCGGCGGATAAGCTGTTTATCAATACGGCGGGCATTGGCGCTATTCCGGCCAATATTCGCTGGGGCGCCAGCACCCTTGAGGCCGGTGATGTGCTGCTGGTCAGCGGTACGCTCGGCGATCACGGTGCGACCATTCTCAATTTGCGCGAACAACTGGGGCTGGACGGCGAACTGACCAGCGACTGTGCGGTGTTAACCCCGTTGATTCAACAATTGCGCGATATTCCGGGCGTGAAAGCGCTGCGCGATGCGACGCGCGGCGGAGTCAACGCCGTGGTGCATGAGTTTGCCGCCGCCAGCGGTTATGGTATCGAACTTAACGAACGTGACCTGCCGGTGAAAACTGCGGTGCGCGGCGTGTGCGAGCTATTAGGGCTGGAAGCGCTGAATTTTGCTAACGAAGGCAAGCTGGTGATTGCTGTCCAGCGCCAGTCGGCGGAGCAGGTACTGGCGCAGTTACGCGCCCACCCGCTCGGCCAGGATGCCGCGATCATCGGCGAAGTGGTGGAGCGTAAAGGGGTGCGGCTGGCAGGCTTATACGGTGTGAAGCGTATTCTGGACTTACCGCACGCCGAGCCCCTGCCGCGGATTTGCTGATGCTGTCTCTGCGTGGAAGCGCCACGTTGCCCGCATCGATCTGCACAGCTATACCCATGATAAGAAAATGGGTATGGATAAACAGACAATGACCTGAGATAACTGACTCTTTCTCATTATCCCGGAGGCAACATGGCCGTTTCAGCTCGTAACCAACTTGTCGGTAAAGTCAGCGCAACCGCGCACGGTGCCGTAAACGATGAAGTGGAATTAACCCTCGCCGGAGGCGCGAAGCTTGTCGCTATCGTCACATCCAGCAGTAAGGAAGCGCTGGGTTTGAACCCCGAAAAAGAAGCCATCGCACTGATTAAAGCGCCGTGGATCACGCTGGCAACCGAGGACTGCGGCCTGAAATTCTCCGCCCGTAATCAGTTTGCCGGAGCGGTAAGTGCCGTGACCGAAGGGGCGGTAAACGCAACCGTACATGTCGCCACAGACGCCGGTTTTGAAATAGTGGCGGTAGTGACCAACGAAAGCTGCGAGGCGTTGCAACTGACACCGGGGAAACGCGTCATTGCCCTGATTAAAGCATCGTCCATTCTTATAGCCACTCGCGCCTGAGAATAGATAACGCCGTGCCCGCCACGGCGTTATTTTTTAGGGCGGTATTTTTCCGGCAGTTCGGGAACAGGGCGTTTGTCATCAATCAGATGACGGATAGTCAACACAGGATGTCGCCACAGCATCCTCGGCCCGGCCCAGCGCATAATCTGCTTCATCTCTTCACGTTTAGCTGGCTGGTAACAGTGCACAGGGCATTGTTTGCAGGCCGGTTTCTCTTCGCCAAACACACATTTATCCAGCCGTTTATCCGCGTAATCATTCAACGCCTGATAGTGCGCTTCATCCGCCAGCGCCTGCGGACAGCGCTGCTGGTAAAGCGCAATCATAGAGCGAATGGTCAGTTTTTCGCGGCGAATGCGTTTTCCCGTCATCGTAGCCCCCTTTTAAAGATGCATTTATTTTACCCCTTTAAAGGGAACAGGCGAACACTTATTACCGCTTTTCCGGCTGGTGCAGCCGTCTTTACATTTGCACCGTCACTCCCCTTTTTCTGCCGCTTATACGCCATTGTGGTGCGCTTTTTCGCCACTTGCTCCTCATAACGGTGCACACCGCCTCGCCATAGCGTGATAAGCCGCGCTTTTGGTGCGCTGGCATGTTTTCTGCATTTTAACTCTATCTTCATCAAGCGGAATGCAGGGGATGACAATGATAAAAATGACGCTTCCGAGCGCGCCTTACTACGATGAAATGCTCACCGCAGAAGGTCAGCAGCGCCAGCATTATGACGCCTGGTGGCACTGGTTGCAGCAAACTGACCAGCATGCCATTCACCAGAAGAAAGAGCAGGCAGAGCTGCTGTTTCACCGCGTCGGCATTACGTTTAATGTTTACGGTGAAGAAGGAGGAACAGAGCGTTTAATTCCGTTCGACAGCGTGCCGCGTATCATTCCGGCCCACGAATGGCGGATGCTTGATGCAGGAATACGCCAGCGGGTAAAAGCGCTCAACGCTTTCTTGTACGATATCTACCACCACCAGCATATTCTCAATGCCGGTATTGTCCCCCGTGAGCAAGTGCTTGCTAACGAGCAATATCAGCCCTGTATGCAGGGCGTCGATCTGCACAACAATATTTATGCCCATATCACCGGCATTGATATGGTCCGCGACAGTGACGGCGGGTACTACGTGCTGGAGGATAATCTGCGCACCCCATCCGGCGTCTCTTATATGCTGGAAAATCGCAAGATGATGATGCGCCTGTATCCGGATCTGTTTGCCAGTTCGCATATCGCGCCGGTCGAACGTTACCCCAGCTATTTGTTACAAACCCTGCGTGAAAGCACGTACGTTGATGACCCCTGCGTGGTGGTGCTGACGCCTGGTCGCTTTAACAGTGCCTACTTTGAACACAGTTTTCTTGCCCAGCAAATGGGGGTAGAACTGGTAGAAAGCGCCGATCTGTTCGTCAAAGAAGGCGGTGTTTATATGCGCACCACCGAAGGCCCGTGCCGGGTCGATGTTATCTATCGCCGTATTGACGATGCCTTCCTCGACCCGCTGGCGTTTCGCTCAGATTCAATGTTGGGTGTACCGGGCCTGTTGTCGGTCTATCGTTCAGGTGGCGTGGTGCTGGCCAATGCGATTGGCACCGGCGTGGCGGATGACAAATCTATCTATCCATACGTGCCGGACATGATCCGCTTTTATCTTTCTGAGGAGCCTATCCTCGGCAATATCCCCACCTGGCAGTGCCGTAAAGCCGAAGACCTGAGTTACGTGCTGGCCCATCTGGATGAGATGGTGGTGAAAGAGGTCCACGGCGCAGGCGGGTACGGCATGCTGGTCGGCCCCCGCTCAACCCGGGCGCAGATCGATGCGTTCCGTCAGCGGCTGCTGGCAAACCCCGGCAACTATATTGCACAAAACACGCTGGCGCTCTCTACCTGCCCGACCTTTGTCGAGGAAGGGCTGGCCCCACGCCACATTGACCTGCGTCCGTTTGCGCTGTACGGCGAAGAGATCAGGCTGGTGCCTGGCGGGCTGACCCGCGTGGCGCTGACCGAAGGATCGCTGGTGGTGAACTCCTCGCAAGGGGGTGGCACGAAAGACACCTGGGTGATGGAGGAGGATGAATAATGTTAAGCCGCACCGCCAGCGAACTGTACTGGATGGCCCGTTATCTGGAACGGGCAGAGAGCTTTGCCCGCGTCCTTGACGTGACCTACAAATTATCAATGATGCCGCGCCACAGCCAGCAACAGCATGATTTAGCCCTGCCGCTCAATCTGACGTTCGGGCATGAGCTGTTTCAGGAGCGTTATGCCCGGTTCAGTATGAATAATCTGCTGAATTTCTTTGCCCTTGATGGGCAGAACCCGAGCAGTATCTACAGTTGTATAGAAATGGCCTGGAACAACGCCCATGCCGTGCGCGGCAGTCTTTCATCGGAAGTGTGGGAGTGCATCAATACCACCCGTATCGATATCCGCAATCTGCGCCAGACCGGGGTGGATAAAATTGGTATCGACGCCTTTTTTGACTGGGTGAAAGAACGTGCGCATCTGTTCCGTGGCGCCATGTTCGGCACCCTGCTGCGTAACGACGCCCAGTGTTTTATCCGTATCGGTACCCTGATTGAGCGCGCGTTCGCCACCGCCCAGTTGCTGGCGCTAAAAGATCAGCAACTCAGCAATGACCCGGATCCGGTACGCGAATATTACCGTCTTGATACGTTATTGCGTGCGGTAAGCGCCCGGGAGGCCTACCACAGCATTTATCGCCAGCCAATCAGCCGGGAGACCGTCACCGAATTACTGGTGTTTCGCAATGACGTGCCGCGCTCGCTGCATGCCTGCGTCGGCGACCTGGTTCAACAACTGGAGATGATTGGCAGCGAGCGGGCGCGCGTTCCGCTGCGTCTTGCCCATCAGTTGCATGTGGAGCTGCGTTTCGGCTCCCTTGATGATGCCCTGGCCGACGATCTTCAGGAGTGGTTAAACCGTTTTCTTACCAAAATCAATGAGCTGGCCGACAGTATCCGCCAGACCTATCTGGAGGCGTTATGAAACTGACCATTAATCACCTGACACATTATCACTACGATGAAGAGGTGAAGTTCAGTACGCAGTATCTGCGTCTGACGCCGCAAACCTCTGGTCGCCAGTATATTAAGGAATGGAACCTGCTGTTGCCCGCCTCGGCGGTAGCGACGACCGATGCATACGGGAATCTGATGCATGTCTTAACCCTCGATCACCCTCATCAAGAGATAATCATTCATGCTCAAGGTGTGGTTGAGATCGCCGATAATGCAGAAGAAGAGGAAGAGATCAGCGAGTCACTCTCTCCGCTGGTGTTCCTGCGCACGACCCCGTTAACCGACCCGGACTCGCCGATCCGCGAATTTGCCCGGCGTTATTACCGCGAAGAGGATGCGGTTGGCAGCCTGGGAGAATTGATGGCGGAATTGCGCCTGAAAATGCCTTATACGCCCGGCGCCACCCAGGTTCACGACACCGCCGCCGTCGCTTTTGCCAAAGGAAAAGGGGTGTGCCAGGATCATACGCACGTTTTCCTGGCCTGCTGTCGTAGCCTGCGCATTCCGGCGCGCTACGTCAGTGGTTATGTTTATAGCCGGGATACCGAGCATGTGGCGATGCATGCCTGGGCAGAAGCCTGGCTTGATGGCCGCTGGCAAAGTTTTGATATCACTAATAACACGCGTGATCTGAACCAACATCTTCGCCTGGCGATTGGAATGGATTATCTGGATGCCTGCCCGGTGCGGGGTAGCCGTTTTGGCGGCGGCTGCGAAGAGATGTTTTCCGCTGCTGAGGTAAGTCTGTTTGAGCGACAACATCAGATGCAGCAGCAACAATGAATTAATAAAGGTATTTTAATGACTTACTGTGTGGCCATGCGTCTTTCCGACGGGCTGGTTTTTGCTTCCGATTCCCGCACCAATGCGGGTGTCGACCACATCGCAACGTTTAAAAAACTCCATGTGTTCAGCAAGGAGGGGGAACGGGTGCTGGTGATCCAGTCGGCGGGGAACCTGGCCACAACACAGAGTATTGTCAGCCTGCTTAACGAACGGATACAGGGCCAGCATACGCCAAACCTGATGCAGATGGGGACGATGTATGACGCCGCCACGCTGGTCGGGGAGACCGTGCGCGAAGTGATTCACCGCGACAGCGCGGCGCAGCAAAACAGCAGTACCAATTTTGGCTGCAATATGCTGCTCGGTGGGCAGATTGGCAACGAGGTTCCGCGCCTGTTTCATATCTATCCCGAAGGTAATTTCATTGAAGCGACGAATGATACCCCCTACTTTCAGATTGGCGAGAGCAAATACGGCAAGCCGATTATCGACAGGGTGTTGACGGTCGATACCCCTCTGGAGCACGCTATGTGCTGCGCCTTGATCTCCATCGATTCGACGTTACGCAGTAACCTGTCCGTCGGTATGCCGCTGGATGTCATGATTTATCGCGCGAATACCTATGATGCCAGCGAACAGCGACGCATCACGGAAAACGATCCCTATTTTACCGGTATCCGCAAAGCCTGGTCGGAAGGCCTGGTGAACACCTTCCGCCAGTTGCCGCCTTTTCCGGCGCAGGGCTAAGTTGGGCGAGACCTGTAATAAACAAAGAGCTTCTCAATGAGACTGGCAGTCATTAGCACCTTATTTTTGCTTTCAGCGTCAACGTCCGCGCTGGCATCAACATCGAACGAAGAGACAGTCGCGGCAGCGAAAGTCACCCTGGGCCAGGCGCTGTATAAGTCTGCGCTACTTACCGGCGCCATGCCGGAAGAAGGCAAAGCAGACCCGGCAAAAATGGGCCAAAAAATGGGGGCCGAAATGTCCGAGCGCATCAATAACGTGGTGATTGGCGGCCTGAATCAGGGGGCAAATTGCGACGACATCACCACGAATATTCAAAAAAGTTTTGAGATCATGCAAAGGGACGCGGTCAACCAGTTCTCCTCCTCTTCCGCCATTAAAAAGGCACTGGATAATGTGCCGCTCAGCGCCGCACAGTACGCCGCTGCGGAATGCCAGAATTTAACCAGTCAGTAATATATTGTTCGATCCCGGCGGTGAAAGCCGCTGAGGTCACTCTTCTGCCTCCCCTTTCCGGTATTGTTAACAAGCACTACACTGGCACAATAATAGTGATAAAACCCATTCCAAAGAAAATATTCACTCGTATGCTTTTCCATATTTTTATTACGGAAATTTTTCTTATGGTCAATAAAAAAATACCAGATGGACGAAATAAACATCCTCTTAATAATTACGTATAGCACCGCGAAATTATTTTATTGCCGGGAAACACGATCGCGATCGTATTATCGAAAAGCAACCATTGATATAATTAGCATTACAATGCAATGGTTTTTAATTCAGTCAGAATTACATTCATTTAAGGGGAAATGTTATGCAATACCGAAACAGCTACGGCCAGTGTCTGGGGCAGGAAATGCAAGACTGGACGCCCAGAAGCACCCCTGAAAAATTCTCCCTTAGCGGAAATTATTGCATGGTTACACCGCTATCTGTCGATCATGCAGAAGATTTATTTCATGCCTGGCAAAGTATTGATGATGATCGTGACTGGACCTATTTACCTGGAAAACGACCCGCCACCAAAGAGGCGTGTTATAACTATTTTCGCGAGCTTATCGGCGCAAAAAATGGCATGCACATGTCGGTTATTGATAAAAATGACGACACCGTGAAGGGCATTTTCTGCATCACAAGGATTAATCCACTACACGGCACGTTCGAGCTTACGGATATCAACTGGACGCCAGCGTTAAAAAAGACACGCATCAGCACCGAAGCGATCTATTTAGTATTGGCTTATTTTATTGATGCGCTCCACTACCGCAGATGTGAATGGCGTACAAACATTTTCAATGACGGGGCGATTAAAGCTGCCGAGCGCTTCGGCTTTCGCAAAGAAGGAATATTGCGGGACAAAAAAGTGACTAAAGGCCACTCGGAAGACCTCGCGCTGTTCTCAATCATCGCCAGCGAATGGCACGATTTAGAGATCCCGATCAAAGCCTGGCTGAGAGAGAATAATTTCGACGGTCTGGGGCGGCAATTGAAAAAACTTAAGGATTTTCGCTAAGTAAACCGCCGTGGCCCCTGATATCGCAAAGCCGTTGCCCAGGGTATCATCATGCTTAACAGGTGCTGTGCAACAGGAAGAGGCGATGAGTCAACGTCGGGTGCTGATAATTGAAGATGATGCCGATGCGGCGGGCGTTCTTGAGGCCTATCTTAAGCGGGAAAATTTCGACATTGCGATTTGCGGCGACGGACGCATCGGGCTTGATATGGCGCGGCAGTGGAAACCGGACCTTATTCTGCTTGATATCATGCTGCCGTCAATGAACGGCAGCGAGGTGCTGGCCGCAGTGCGTCGCGACGGGCTTACGCCTGTCATTATGATTTCGGCGATGGGCGATCTTCCCGATAAAATTGGCGCTCTGCGCTACGGTGCGGATGATTACATCGTCAAACCCTACGATCCCAAAGAGGTGGTTGTGCGGGTCCAGGCTGTATTGAGACGCTGTCATCATCAGGCTGAATCGCAAGAGATCCTGCGCTGGCAAGGTCTGGAAGTCGACACCACAGCAATGACCGCCACGGTAACGGTCGACCATCAAAAACCGGTTTTACTTGAGCTGACGCCCACCGAATTTTCATTATTAACCCTGCTTATGCGCTCACCCGTTCGTGCCTGGTCGCGCCTCTCATTACTGGAACAGTGCCTCCCGGAAAGCGATGCTCTTGAGCGTGTTGTGGATACCCATATTTATAATCTGCGCAAGAAACTCGAATCCGCCGGAATCACAGAGGTGCTGCTCAACGTGCGTGGCATCGGCTACCGGTTCCGACAGCCATAACCCCTCCGGGCGATCGTTTCGCACCCGGTCTGCGGGTGCGTGATGCCTTACTAAGCCCTGCGTTCTACCTCCTCCTTTCGCATCAGCTTGCGGGAAAATCCGATCAGGCTACAATTCCCGCGCCGGATTCACACCGGCCACCTGCAAACAATAAAACAAAAGACCGTAAAGGAATCCGTATGATCATACGTCCACCTCAGAGCTGGTTTGTGCGGCTCTTTAACTGGCATGGCTCCGTGCTGTCGATGATTATCTTCCGGCTGGGACTGAACCTGTTCATGTCTATCGTGGCGATCATTGCCTGGCCGTACTACGAAAATCTGAACATTCACCTGACTGTTGCCCCGTTTAGCCTGCTGGGTATCGCCATTGCCATATTTCTTGGCTTTCGTAACAACGCCAGCTACAGCCGTTACACCGAAGCGAGAATGATCTGGGGTTCGGTGACGATCACCTCCCGCAGCCTGATGCGACAGACCGTTAGCGCCCTGCCTGACGATACGGCAATCCAGCAGAAGCTTTCCCACTACCTGACCGCGTTCAGTTGGTGTCTGAACCACCAGCTTCGCCAACAAGATGCCACCCAGGATATGCAACGTTTGCTGCCTGCGGACGCGGCGGCCGAGGTGATGAAAAGCACTTCGGCCTGTCATCGCATCCTGATTTTCATTGGCAAGGAGTACGCCAGCCTGCGCCGGGAAGGCAAGATCAATGATTTTGTCTGGCAGAATATCGATGAGAATCTTAACGAGCTGTCGCGTTGCCTGGGGGGCTGCGAGCGTATCGCCAACACGCCGGTTCCCTTTGCTTATGCGTTGATTTTGCAGCGTACGGTCTATCTGTTTTGTACACTTCTGCCGCTGGCGCTGGTGTCCGACCTTCACCTGATGACACCGTTTGTTTCAGCGTTTATCTCTTACGCTTTCCTGTCATGGGATTCGATTGCCGAAGAGATGGAGCATCCGTTTGGTACACACCCCAATAACCTGGCGCTGAACGCCATCTGCACCACGATAGAACGCAATCTGATGGATATCACCGGGCAAAGTCCGCTGCCGCCATTGCCTGTACCGGATAAGCGTTTCAACCTGATTTAAACGACCACTCATGCGGTTATCGCGACCTGAAACGGGTCGCGATTAGACCGACGTGCTTAGTGTTCGGGGGCCGCTAACGTCTGCAACTCTTGCGCATCGTGGCTACAGAAAAAGGTAATTTCATCGCCGTGGCGGCAGGAAAGCGCCCGAAGCCGCTGCTGGTTATGGCGTCTGGCATCATTATCCATTGCCATCATCCACTGATAAAAACGCAGGCCCGGCGTACAGTGGCGCGTTGGTTGACGCATTTCGCCACGATAAAACCATGCATCGCCACCGTGCAGCAGCCAGCCCTGCGGCTGGCGAATGGCAATCCCCGCATGCCCCAGCGTATGACCCGCCAGCGGGACCAGCAGGATGTCTGGCAGCAATCCTTCAAGCGCGGTCACCGCCTCGAAGCCATACCAGTTCTCCCCTTTTGGCTGATAGCCAACCCAGCCGGAAGTACCGCCCCACTGTCCGGGTCGATAGCGTTCTCGCGCCAGCCAACTGTGGCGCTGATGCGCGGTATCTATCTCTTGTTGCAACAGATGTATCCGGGCGTGAGGAAAGTCGGTAAGCCCACCCGCATGGTCAAAATCAAGATGTGTCAGAATAATATGCCGCACATCCGCCGCGTTAAACCCGAGCGCTTCTATACGTGCAAGCGCCGTCAGCTCTTGCCGCCGTTGGATATTATTCATCAGGCGGAAAAAGCCAGACAAACGCTGACCGGGGTGGCGCATATCGTCACGACCGAACCCCGTATCCACCAGAATCAGCCCATCCCGGTCCGTTTCAATCAGCAAACAGTGGCAGACCAGATGCGCGTGAAGCCCTTTACTGAACCCATCATAAAACGCGCCGCCAAACGGGCACATGCAACCACAGTTGAGGTGGTGAATTTTCATTAGGCCTCCGGATCATAGTCACTTTGCCTGCAGGGTTTGCTCGGATGCGCCAAAATGCGCGGTTTCGCCCTGTGCATGCTCACCGCCGCCGGTTGTCCGCTTGAGTTGAATTACCTCGCCGCGTTGCCATGCGTTAGCGCCGTCGACGACAGGGTGGGCCACCAGATCTTCACGCTCACGCTTGATAGCCTGCGTTTGCACATTAAACCGACGGTCTCTGTCTGCCAGTAGCCGGGGATCAAGCTGCCCTTCCCCGGTAAAGCCCATCATTAGCGCCGGAATACCCAACGGCAGGGTCTTGTCACGATCGGTATGCCAGGTGTGCCAGGTTTTCCCGTACGTATTCACAATCTTTTTCATCAGTGACTTATCCGCCACTGCCGGTAAACCAGGGGCAATGAGACTCCCGGACTTCACTTCATACTGGTGGCTATGCCAAAGCTTTTTTTCTTCTGGCGGCAGGGTCTTAAATAAACGTTCGCTAATGATGTACTCAACGCCCATCAGCCGTGCATCTTTGGTGTTGCTGTCATAAATCACGGCCTGCATGACATCGTCATTAAGCACCGTCACATAGTGATGGGCTTCCATCTGGCCATTTTTATCGCCGTTATAGAAATGGAACCCGTCGAGGTAGGCGCTTATCGCATCGACTGGCGGGCGGGATTGAATCATTTGCGCACCGGTTTCGAGGGTGCGCATTTGGGCAGAGGTTTTTTCGCCGGGAACGGGGGTTTTCGGCGGCGAATTATTCGCCCCACATCCCGCTAACGCCAGGCTTGTTAACATCAATAGAGATAATGGTTTCATCCGCTCTCCTCACCACAGTGACATTATTGAACGTAGTACACTAAAGGAGATTGGACGATAAAAATCTTAAACTAAGCGGGATAATAAAAATAATACGCTACAGAATTACCGCATTTGGCATGATATTCCCCAATGCGTCAGACGTTATCCTTATGTTCGTCAGCCAACAAAGCGTCACTTCCATCCGACTAAATTATAAAAGCACGACATGGATTTTACTTACAGTCGTGGAGGTGTAGATTGCCTTGCGTGGATCTTCACTGGATAGCTTAATGAATATTATTGATGTCATTATGTCAGCAGGAAAGGCGTCTGTTGATGTTGCGCTTTACACGCTTATTCCCGTCATGGTTGTCATGCTCATCGTGATGAAATACCTGGAAGCAAAAGGCGTTGTCGATGCCGTGGTTCGGCTGACCGCGCCAGTGCTCAAGCCCTTTGGTATTTCCGGGATCGCCATCTTCGCCCTGATACAACTCAATTTCGTCAGCTTTGCCGCCCCCATTGCCGCCCTGGCCATTATGGAAAAAAGAGGCACCTCAGAGCGCCAGCTTGCCGCCGCGCTGGCAATGTTATTTGCGATGGGCCAGGGCAATGTCTTCTACCCGTTGATCCCTTACGGGCTGCACTGGGGAAACGCCATCATCATTTCGATTTTTGGTGGGCTGGTCGCCGCTGCGGTCACTTATCATCTGTTCGGGAAAAAACTTTCCAGCACCGTTCAGAACGCGGCACCTGCCGAAGCGTTTAACGATAAATCATCGTCCAGTCTGATCGGTATCATTAATGGCGCGGGGGCAGATGCGATACGCCTGGCGCTGGGCTCGCTCCCCATGTTGCTGCTCTCGCTGACCATCGTCGGCATACTAAAAGAAGCGGGAGCGATAGACATTCTGACCCGGCTACTCTCGCCGCTGATGGCCTATTTCAGCCTTCCCGAGGTGTATGTGCTGCCAACGCTGACCAAGTGTCTGGCGGGTGGAACAGCCTACTTCGGGGTGATGTCAGAGCTTCTGCGAAAAGGGCTGGTGACGCCAGAACAGATGAACGCCTCGGCGGGCTTTCTGATCCAGACCTTCGACCTGCCAGGTATCGGGATTTACCTTGGGATCGCCAGCCGATTTGTCAGGCTTTTCCGCTATGTCATCCCCGGTGTGATTGTCGGGATCGCGGTGCGCAGCATCATCCACACCCTGTTGTATTAGCGATAAGCGACCCGTTTACCTGCAAAAAAAGGATTACCGGCCCCCTACTGGCCAGTAATCCTTTTAGGGTCATCGCTAACGTTTTTTGCCTTGCAGTAATGCTCTCGGGATTTAACTGAATCTGCGTTTAGCCATTAACTAAAGCGTGATTCGCTCCCCTTCCAGCTATAAGTGTCATTTGCAACTAACGAATCACCCAGTTCCTGGTAAGCGAAATGGTAAAACTCTGCGCTGGCACCATAGCCAGAGTAATCTACTACCGCCAGACCAACGAACGCCCCGGTAAAGAACCCACCATAACTTTGCAGAACATAATCATCAGAGAGAATGGCGGCATCCAGTTTGACCGGGATTTCAGTGAATTGCACCCCATCAAAGCTGTATTCATAGGTATAACTTTGCTTACGAACTTTGGTGCGGAACCAGACATACTCAACGCCTTCCGGGATCTTGATGGCCTCATCTTTCAGATACGAGGTATATTTCCCGCGATTATTCTCAGCTATTTCGATCACTGATCCATTAATTTCATTCCAGGTGATGAAAACAAAGCTCCAGTGACGATCATTATAGTAATTCGTTAACCCTGCCATTTGTTGATAATTAAACGGGTTAAATTTTACTTTAACTTGAGCATCAAAATAAAAAGCCTGCCAGCGTCGGGCAATAAGCGAGAGGTCATGGGTATTTGCTAACGAACCTTGCCCAACTAAGGTTAATTTCCCATTACCCGTGGTGCCCATTTTTTCGCTGAACGGGACACGGAGCGTATTCCAGTTGGGATCGAGCGTTGCGGTTTTAAACTCGTCATACTGGCTATGGTCTTTTGCGCTTTCGGTGTAAATGGCATCGACGGGGCCTTCAACAAAGGTTTTCCCCCCGTGGCCGCCATCGATACGCGGCCAGCCCTCTTCATCCCAAAATACTTTCTGGATAGACGTTTCCCGGCCCAGGGTTGACCAACCGCGAGGATCATAGGCGGACTCACCGACACGATTCCATGGACGAGCGCAGAGCGAGGCGTAATACCATTCACCTTTGGGCGTCGAAACCAACGCGCCATGCCCCTGTTTTTGGATGTAGCTGTCCGGGGTATCGACGTTCGTTAAGAAAACGTCTCCGGGCTCTGTTTCAAAACTATTGGCGTCCAGGGTTTTCGAACGCGCAACCACCTCCTGGTGGGTGAAAACGGTGCCTCCCTGAGCGGCAAAGAGATAATAATATCCGTTTATTTTGTAGAGATGCGGCCCCTCAACAAGTGCAACGGCAGTGCCCCGATAAAGGGTACGCGCGGTTTCTGGTTTCAATTTTAGGGTGCGGGTATCAAACTCAGTCAACGTGATACCGTCAAAGGGGTGATGGTATTCCCTATGGTCCCAGGTTTGTTGCACTAAATATTTACGGCCATCGTCGTCATGGAAAAGTGACGCGTCAAAACCCACGCCATTAAGCTTAATGGGATCTGTCCAGGGCCCGCGAATGTCGGTTGCGGTGGTCAGGTAGTTTGTCATGTCTTTAAAGGCACCTTCTGTGACTTTGACATCCGTATACACTAACCAGAATTTGCCGTCAGCATAAGAGAGATCCGGAGCCCAAATCCCACCAGAGGAAGGATTGCCTTTCATATCTAACAGCGCGGTTGTTGATAATGGCGACGGCAGAAGATTCCAGTGTTCCAGGTCTTTTGACTCATGTAAACGAACGCCAGGGAACCATTCAAATGTGGAATTCGCAATATAGTACGTGTCATCTACACGGATAATACTTGGGTCTGGGTTAAATCCAGGTAATATAGGGTTTTGAATAACTGACATATCGTTTACCTTTTTAAATTATCCATTTTGTATTTATTATCATTTTTAATTTTTGAACTATACACGAATCTCATCAAGTTGACGGTTGATATCATTGACATTGTCATCTGAAATTGGATAGAAGTGAATGGCAACCATCGACATAATGGCTAACACCACCGGGATCCAGATAGCCGTCATATTTATTCCGGCGATAGCATTGGCATGCTGATATACACTGGTTTCGTTAAAGCCATAACCGGCCAGTAACCACAGAGGAAGCGCACCGCCAATCGTAAAACCTATCTTGAAGAAAATACCCATAATCGCGTTAATGATTGCGGCATTTCGCTTGCCTGATTTCAATTCGCCATAGGCAATCACTTCCGGAACAAGCGCCCACATAAAGCCAGTAGCCGATGTTAAGCCCCACTGTTTAATAAAGGTGGCGATGTACGCAAGCCAGAGGGCATCATGCATTCCGTCGAGTGACCAAATGTAAGTGAGAAATTCACCGACAATAAACATGCCAAGGAAAAGATGGAAAAAACCTTTTTTACCGAAAATCTTCTTAAGTTTTGGCCAAAAAACCGGGAATAAGATACCTGGAATTGAAGCTACCAGACCCACAGCCCCCATCCATTCTGAGTGGCCGACAACAAACTGATTGAAAAAGCCATTAGCCGTGTTCATGACAAACATGAAGGTAAAGGCCAGCATGAAAAACAATCCGAGAATAACAAGCGGTCGGTTATTTTTGAGTTCAAGGAAGAGGTCTGTCGTTTTTACGTTAGCTGTTTGTTCTTCGGTAGCGACGACGCGTTCTTTGGTTAATTTATAACAGAGGAAAAGAGCAACGGCCCCAATAACCATATAAATAGAGTAAACACCAAACCAGGCGTAGTTAGCAGAAGGATCGGTATAATTCCCCAGATTGAGATGCAGACCAAAAAAACCCGTATCCTTGAGGCTTCTGTCTTTTGGCGCAGCCATTTGCACAAACATGGGGAACAGCGTGTAGACAAGCAAATTAGCACTGTTGGCCAGCATCATTCGTGTACTTGTAAGCTTATCAATTGATTCAGGATCCCTTGTTAATGAAGCATTAAGAGAACCATAAGGGATATTTACAACGGAATAGACTAAATCCAGAGCAAGGTAAATAATAAAAGCAAAGGGAACTGAACCTCTCACCCCAGGAATGGGGGCAAAGAGTAAAGCAGAAAGAATAACGAGAGGAATGCCTGCTCTTAAAAGCCAGGGGCGATATTTACCAGCTTTTGAACTTCTTTTGTCAACATAGGTTCCTACCATCGGGTCCCAAATGACATTGATGATACGGACAAAAAGAAATATAAACCCTGCGGTTGCTGTACTGATCGTATTCACAGTGAGCATGTGAAGAGCAAGGAAACCACCTATCGTACCAAAAACAAGGTTTTGGGCAAAGTCGCCCATCCCATAACCAATGCGTTCCACACGAGTTAACTTATGATACTCATCATGTCGATTGTGTATTAAGTTTTCACTCATTTTAATCACATCTCCGGTTTATTTTATAAATGAGGAATACTTTCTGACACAGGTAAGCCCGCAAAATCCATTACGTTTTTGGATTAAGTAATTATGTTTTTTTACTAGTGTGATCATTAGAACAAAGGACTTATACAAGCCGCACAACCCCGATGTTGACTGGTAATTCGCCAGTAATACCTGCGGCAGATGAACGCACCTGGCAAAACCGACATTTTATTTCAGCGCTTTTCACCTCTAAAAGCGAGAACGCCAGATGATTCCTGGGGATTTGAATACCTTGCCACATTTTTTTGCGACACTGCTCACAATTAAGCATTCTCTTAGCCATCGAGTGAAATAACGTAATTGAATGACCGGCCAGGAGAACAGAGGATGTACGCAGCCATCGTTTATTCATGGTTTCGTTCATGCACAGAAACGTTCGCGATATATTGCCATCGTGCTTCATTGTTCAACACATTAATACTTAGCCTGGTTAATGGAGCTGGTGAGACGCTGTCGTATTTATTTCTAAGCTGTCGTGTCGTTGCCACGCGTTGAGAATCTCCAGACGCACAGTAATGTCAATGCGGCTTCGGGTTTGTATAGTGATGTGACAGGCGTATATGCTGGCAGCACAATAGCAGCACGGGAAATAAGCGGATACCAGGATTAATGATGTTCAGGCAGCTCGATAACGTTACGCTTCAAATCAGAGAAGAACCCACCACGACAGCGATGGGTAAATACGAGGTGCTGATTGCTGAAAACAGGACAGGTATTACCGTTCCGGTTCAGATACTGGAGGCTGCTGTTCAGGTGGATGACAAACGGCTGTTGTTATTCCTTACTGATGATACGCCCTTCGAGGAAATGCTTAATATTGCGCTGATTGATCTGGATGATGGGGTGAAAGAGATACTGACGCTGGGTGGCGCGTACCTGACAGGATCGTTTACAGACCTGCATATAGCGCCGAATGCCGTTGAGTTTAGCTTTATCGGTGAGACAACATGGCGGATTGAAATCCCACCGTCACCCTTTGTGAAAGTGCCTTTTACCGGCGATCCACGTGGTGTTTCGCGTTCTGTGGCCGTGAAACATTACATTAAAATTACTGCCAACCCTCCACCCGCGCGGATAGACGGTAGTCGCTAAAGGAGGAATAAGCGGGCAGTGTCAGTTTCGCCTGTTACGGTATTGCCATCATGGTTTTCCCGGATGGCGGTGCAGGCACCTTATCCGGGGCTACACTTGCTTAATCAGGGCATGAGGTTACTCGTCCGCACGCCGCCTTCGTTTTCAGGTTAAACAGTAAATAGCTTGCCAGAGACAGGCAACCTACCCCCACGGCCCCGTATATCAGCACACCGGAAAAGCCTTCGGTAAGCACTGCTGTAATGATATCGCGGCTCAGCGAAACCTCAGCCCCACCGGCTATGCGTTCTGCCAGTACAGACTTGTCGCTCACGGTGTTCATATGGTTTTGCAAACTTTCGGCTATCCCCGAGACCAGTAGACTCCCCATGAGGGCAATATTGATGGAAAGCGTGATGAAGCGCGCGCTGATATCAATCCCGGATGCCATTCCAACGCGGTCAGGCTCGACGGATCCCGTGGTAGCGTTAGTGACAGGCGTATTGGTCAATCCCAAAGCGATCCCTGAGAGCAGCGCTCCAGGCAGCAAACTGAGCTGATATGTGACTGCCAGCGCCATCAGCGCAAAACCCAGGCCTATACAAAATAGCCCCAGCGGAATGACGCGCGAAGCGTTGAATCGCAGCGCTAATTTTTCCCCCAATGGCGGCATTAATAATGTCGGCAGCGTGTAGGCCAGAAGCGCCATACCGGTCGCCATACTGCTGTACCCAAGCCCACTTTGATAATAAACCGGCAGATAAATCATCAGCGGCCAGAAGCTGAAATTCATGCCAATCGCCCCCATAAGCGCACCGGAAAAAGGCCTTATGCGAAACACAGAGAAATCAAACATGGGGTGTGAATGCCGTGTCTCAATAATGACAAAGAGTGCAGAACTGATTAAGGTGGCAAGAAAAATTAATCGCACTTCCAGGCTACTCCAGCCGATACTCCCGCCCTGAGTAATAAGCCAGGTGACGCCAACAACGCTCATCGTCAGGGTCATTAAACCAGCAACATCGAGTTTTTTTGTCGTGTTATCACGTGATTCCACGACGTTGTTCAGCGCCAGAACCAGGGTGAGTAAAGCAATAACGCCATGCACCAAAAATACCCATTGCCAGCTAAACCACGCCACTAACATCCCGCCAATAATGGGGCCGAATCCAAGCCCAAATCCAAAGGTGATCCCCCAAGCGGCAAACGCCCGGCTACGTGCTTTTCCTTGTGGAAACTGGAACGACAGTATGGCGATCAGGCTGGTTAACATCGCGCCGCCGCTTAATCCTTGCAAGAAACGCCCAACGATAAGCCAGAATGCGCTTTCAGCCATGCCGCATATTACCGAGGTCAGGCCAAAGCCAATGATGCTGATAATAAAAATGCGTTTACGCCCATATCTATCCGCTAATGTGCCGGTCGCCATTAATACCGCCGTGCATGAGAGGGTATAGGCATTCATGATCCACTGCAGCTCGCGAAAATTGGCCTGCATCTGCTTTTCCAGCACCGGCAAAATAACCGGAACACTGGATATTTCCAGTCCCGACATTAATGCGGCCAGACACACCGCCATCAGCGCTAATATGTTCTTCATACTCAGTTCCTGTGAAACGTTAACAGGGCGCCAGCATGAAAGATTTACGTGGCAGTAGAAATCCATGTCCGTGTCAGTTATCGTCAAGATCGTGCCATTTTCAACAACAAGGTTTCTATGCAGATCGCCTCCCCCCTTCACCGCCCTTCTTTTACGCTTAAAAACCGGCGCATGGTGCTGCTGGCATATGAATGCCTCTGCACGTTTGAATTTGGTATTGCCGCCGAAGCGTTTGGACGCGTTGATGAGGTGCTGGGTCAACCGCTTTATGATCTGCGCGTGGCGTCGTTAGAAGACGGTGCTTTTGGCGCACAGGGGGGTGTTCTAATGGTGGTTGATGGCGGACTGGAACTACTGGAAGATGCCGGAACCATTGTCATTCCCGGCTGGCGCAACGTCTATGAATCGGCCCCGGAAAAGCTTATCGCGGCATTACAAAAGGCCTACCAGAAAGGCACACGGCTTGTCGCGATTTGTGCCGGGAGTTTTATACTCGCAGAGACGGGATTACTGAACGGCAAACGCGCGACTGCCCACTGGAACAGCACAGAAATTCTTGCACAGAGGTTTCCTGAGGTGCAGGTGGAACATAGCATGATCTACGTTGATGAAGGCAATATCGTCACCTCGGCGGGCGGCGCTGCGGGTGTCGATTTATGCCTGCACCTTATCCGGCGCGATTACGGTATTGAAGTCGCCAATCGCTGTGCGCGCCGAATGATTACCCCGCCCCTGCGGGAAGGCAGCCAGGCGCAGTTAATCCAACAACCCGTCCCGCAACGTCAGGCCAAAAGCCTCGCGCCATTGTTGGACGATTTGCGCAATCACCTCAATACGCCCATGGTAATTGAACAACTGGCTCGCAAAGTGGGGATGAGCCGTCGAACCTTTATACGTCGATTTTATGACGCCACCGGTACCTCACCGGGAGAGTGGATGCTCAACGTTCGCCTTGAAAAAGCCTGTACTCTTCTGGAAAGCGAAAGGTTAAGCATCGATCATGTTGCAGAGCAGGCCGGGTTCGGCTCACCTGAAACGCTGCGCCATCATTTCAGACGGCGATTTAAAACGACGCCAACGCAATGGCGCAAGGCATTCCGCGAGCGAGCAATGATGCCCGCCTGCTGATACAGACAGTATCATTGCCCACGGCTTTTATTTTTAGCGGTAATCAGTGCGTTGGATTATTAATTTTGTACATAAACGTTGTCGTCTGAAGCGTATTATCGATAGACCTTGCGTAACAGGGGATTGTCCCGGCAATCTGCCAGCCCAGGGAAAGATATAAATCGCTGGCGACATCGCCACTGCGTGTATCAAGAACAAGCAATGAAATCTCTTTTTCCCAGGCCATAGCCTCTGCCCTATTCATTAACTCTCTGGCAATCCCCTGACGACGCGCCTGCGGGTGAACGAGCAGTTTGGATATTTCAGCACGATGACGCCCATTAGGCGTTCGGCAATAATTAATGAAAACGGTTGCGGCTAAAAACCCGTTATCGCGGGCGATAAATAACTCACAGTCGAGACTGGCAAGACTATAAATTTTATCTTTCCAGAAGCTATCAATTGCCCGACGATCATTGGGATCGGTAAAACCTACGCTTGCCCCATCCTTTACACAAGCCTGTAATACGTCACCTAATTCCGGTAAGCATTGATGCGCCTGTGTAGCACTGAGAATTTCATATTCAATCATGATTTACATACCACCAAAATGTAATGGGCACCGAGGCTTTCATGCGCGCTAAAAGATGAAGAGCCTGATAAATGAAAACGTAAACTGTCACCTTCTTTCAAGGTCCAGTGTTCACTGTTCATCGCAATGGTTAATTCACCGGAAGATAACCATATATATTGTTCAAGCCCCTGAACGGGAGGGTTGGAATATTCAATGAAAGCACCAGGACGTAATTTTCCTTCAATCACCTCGCATCTGAATTGATTCGAAGGAGGTATTAACATGCGTCGCTCAAACCCATTAAGCTCATCCTGCCACAGGGTTTGTTGGTCAACCCGGAACAGATTATCCGCAGCCTGTTCAACCTCGCTAATAAGCCGGGACATCGTCATTCCGTATACAATACAGAGTTGGTTGAGGACCTCTGCTGTCGGGCTGACTTCACTGCGTTCAATGCGTGACAAAGATGCCCTGCTGATGCCTGACGCAGCGGAAAGCTCCTCAAGCGACCAGTTATGTTGTAAGCGCAGCGCCGCCAGGCGTGCGGCTAATCGTGCTCTGTAATCTTCATTGTTCATGACACATCTCTTATGTGAGAATTTATTCCCATAAATGAGATTACCGATTACTGAAATACTGTCAAGCGCTATTGCACCGCTTAGCGTTTAACCCTCCCCGGACTGCGGGCGCTGGGGTGGTTAAGGGCTTCATTGTGTTTCAGGTAAGGGGAGCTGAAAACGCGTTCGAATCGCTGTAGCGATACCCGATGCATCGAGCCTGCAATCAGCCAGTAGCGTTAGCGGGTCGCCATGGTCAATAAGATGACGTTGTCAAGCCTTTCTCGCCCTGCAACCGAGATAGCTGCCAGCGATTCAGGCTGATCCATTTCGCCATCGCCCAGAAACGCCCACACTTTGCGCCCCTGATGTTCCAGCATTCCACGATACTCGAGATAGCGCATAAACCGGGCCTGATAGACCGCAGTCAACGGGCCAGGCCCCATCGATACCGTCGGGAATTGCCAGAAGTCGGGCATCAAACGGGGGTGTGGGTAGGAAGAGAGGCCATCTCGCCCGAATTATGAATTGCAAATGCAATCCTCGCGTTCGCAATGCTAAGTCAGGTATAATTGCAATTGCAACTAAAAAAAATGAAAGGAGCCCGCCATGGAGAAGAATCAAACGGATCTCTGGTTTTCGTTTGTACGCGCTCATCGCTTGATGATTCGTGAAGTGGAGAGCCGTCTGGCAGCCGCGAAACTGCCCGCCTATGCCTGGTACGACGTACTTTGGGGGCTGGAAAGTGGGCAAGGCGGCACCCGTCGGATGCATGAACTGGCCGATGCGCTGGCGATAGAGCGCTACAATCTCACGCGTCTGGTAGACCGCCTGGAACAGGAAGGGCTGGTCGAGCGCACCCGTTCGCCCGATGACGGTCGTGCGGCGTATGCCACCATCACTAAGGAAGGGCGTGCGCTACGCAAGAAGATGTGGAAAGTCTATGAAAGTGCGGTGGCAGAACTTTTTCTGAACCAGTTCAGTACCGATGAGCAGAGCACCTTTTCTGCCGCGCTGGACCAGGTCGCTGCTGCGGCCCGCGCACAAAAGGCGCTGCGTTAACAGCGCCACAGAATAACGCCCGTATGCCTTTGGCATGAAGGCGTTCACCCGCTCAGACATGGTTCGAACCGCCAGGCGCGTTACACCTTTTTGCCGAAAACGTCTGTAAGAGTGAACCCGCCGAATTGCTGGCCGCATTCATTACCGACAGCCATTGTGGTCCCCTTGTGATACCTGAGTGAGGATTTCCCAGGGCAAATCATCAAGCCTGGAATATGAAAATAATTCCCGCTCAAACAGGGTTGTCAGCGTGTATTCTGACCCGTGCGTGAATACGTTTTTTTGGATGCAGCAACGGTAAATACAGGTGAGATGATGACTGAACATATAACGAATAAGCCGGGTGGGAATTATGTACCCGTTATTATCCATGACGGGCTGGCTTATGTGAGCGGGCAGCTTCCGCGTAAAGGTGAAACTCTACTTTATTCAGGAAAAGTGGGAATGGACATTGATCTCCCTGATGCCCAACAGGCTGCTGCTTTTTGTGCAGACCTCTGTATTGCGGCAGTGAGTGAGGCCGCAGGCGGTGAGGAGAATATTATCCAGGTGCTTAAAGTGGTTGGGTATATTGCTTCTGCGCCTGGTTTTACCCAGCAAAGCCAGGTGATGAACGGAGCTTCCGATCAACTCGTCGCAAGGCTTGGGGCAAGGGGCTCCCATACCCGAACCTCGGTAGGTGTCGCTGAACTCCCTCGGGGCGCGCCTGTTGAGCTGGAAATGATAGTCGCGGTGCGAAAGTAGAAATCATTCCCGGTAGAAAGCCTGGGCTGTTGCAATAGTTTTTATAAGCCTCCAGGGATACGGAGGCAAATCGGTTTGCAGATAACGGGCATAGTGTTGAGAGAGAATATTAATTTATTCCCGAAAATTTCCATCAACATAATACCCATCGGGCGTTTCTGGTTATTCCGGGAAATGACAAATGTCCTGCGTTATTTCCATAGCGGCGGTCTTTATCCGTACAGAGGGTTATGATGAAAGAAAAGCCTGTTTATATCCCCGTTCTGGAGTTTTTGCAGCGCCAGTTGCAAGGAACACTGGACGAGACAATGACAACACATATGAATTATCCCACTGCCATCTCACGACTACTTGGTTTCAGTATTGTGGATGTCGGGGAAGCGACAGCGACCCTTGCGCTTGATGCCGATCCGGCACTTCACGGAAATCAGCAAGGTACCGTCCACGGCGGGCTATTATGCGAACTGGCGGACGCGGCGATTGGAACGGCGCATTCTACCTTAATGAAAAAGGATGAAAGTTTTACCAGCATCGACATTAAAACCACGTTCCTGCGCCCCGTATGGCGTTCACGTTTGTTGGCTACCGCCAGGGTGGAACATCGCGGTAAAATGATCAGCCACTACCGGTGCGAAATAGCGCGCGAGGACGGTAAAGTCGTCGCCATTATCACAAGTACGGTGTTAACGCTGACCGGTGAAAAAGCCAGGGGAAGATAAGATCTGCGTTATTACCGATAAAATAAGGGGTAAATGCTCCTGCCTCTATTCTCTGTTTTAGCACAGCGGCCTGTTAAGCCACTGTGTCATTAACGTAGAGGCACTACCGCCAGCCGGGCCAATGATGTGCTTACCCCGTTGTTTCGCAGAAACGTAATCCGATAATGCCAATAAAAGCCAGCCCCATAAAACACATCCGGGGCCAGCTCATCTCATCCTGAAAAATCAGCATACCCGCCAGCACCAGCCCAATCGTTCCTGTGCCGGTCCACATGGCATAAGCCATTCCAACAGGCAGGGAACGCAGCGCCAATGCAAGCAAGTAAATACTGCCCAGCCCAGCCATAACGGCGATGATACTTGCCCCGAGCCGGGTCCACCCCGCGTTTAATTTGAGGGAAACGCCCATCACGATCTCAAGGGCTGCGGCAAGAAACAAATAGGTCCACGCCATAGACTTACTCCTCACTGGAGGTTGATCGTTGCCTCGTTGCTCTGGAAGTCGGCTTACTCGCATGAAGTCCCGCTTGTACTGCCGGTCGCGCGGCGATCACATGAAGCCACCGCTTGAGGTGCGGGTAAGGCGTAATGTTCAGCCTCAGCTCGTCCCAGGTTCGCAGCCAGGTGAATGCGGCAATATCAGCAATGCTGTAGTTTTCACCAGCGAGGAAAGCAGACTCACTGAGCCGCGTATCCACAACCTGGTACAGGCGCAGTGATTGCGCCTGGTATCGCGCTATTGCCTCGTCATTGACCGTTTTGGCGCCATGCAAAAACCACCACAACTGCCCCAGCATTGGGCCGATACTGCCGACCTGGAAAAATAGCCACTGCTGCACGGCAATGTTTTCCGCTTCTGTCGCGGGCAGCAAACACCCCGTTTTCGATGAGAGCCAGGAAAGGATGGCACCCGACTCAAAAATGCGCAGGCCGGTTTGCCGATCAACAATCGCGGGGATCTTGCCATTCGGGTTGATCTTAAGGAAATCGGGTTGATGCTGATCCCCCTTGCCAAGATCAAGATCGAACTGCTCATACGCCAGGCCGGCTTCTTTCAGAAAAATGCTGACTTTTTGCCCGTTTGGCGTATCCGCCGTATAAAAAGCGAGGTCGCGGGTTACCTGTGTCATGTTTATCCTTATTGTGTGATTGTATTGCAAATACAATCGTTGCAATTGCAATCATAAGCCACTCAACATGGCCGTGCAACAAGCATCTCAACGCGATCATGCTTGCGGCTGGAACCGCTTCATATCGCAGATATGATTTTCAAAGGAGAACAACAGGTATCCGGGAGATTGGCCAGGCGAAAATAGCGGACTCAGGGAGTCGGGGGCTGTATTTGAGATGCAGAGTACGCATTCCGGCACGTCCCTGAGCCGGACATACGAATTACTGACGCATGCCGATCGCCAGGCGGTTAAATGCGCTCATCAGTGCAATCGCAAAGGTCAGATCGGAAATTTCAGCTTCGCTGAAATGGGCCGCCAGAGGGGTATAGTCTTCGTCAGGAGCATGCGTTTTATCGACATGCGTCAGCGACTCCGTCCATGCGAGGGCAGCACGTTCACGTTCACTAAATAATTCGCTGACCCGCCAGCCTGCCAGGCTGTCCAGTCGCGCAGCGCTTTCACCGTCGGCACGCAGGGCTTTGGCGTGCATCTCAAGACAAAATGCGCAGCCGTTAATCTGCGAGATGCGCAGCCAGACTAACTCAATCAGCGCTTTCCCGAGGCTGCTCTTACTGAGCGCCTTTTTGGTCGCAGTAAAGCCGTTATACGCTTCCGCGGAAAGGGTGTAATAGGGTAAACGTTGTGGGGTGCTCATCAGGTTATCTCCGGTTATTAAAAAAACGTCATATTAAGGACTGGCGAAAGTGCATACCTACCGCCAGCAAGCCTTGTCGATAGTAGAAACGTTGGCCCAGCGCATTACCTAAACCGGTATCCAGCACCAGGTGAGTACAAGTCTGAGCGCGCGCCTCTTCACGCAGAGCATCGATTAATATCGCGCCCAGACCGAGGCTGCGGGCATGGGGCGCTGTCACAAGGTCATCCACATACAGAAAACGCCCGTACAGCAAATTTTCAGAGATCCGGTAGCCCGCCAGAGCCAGTAGCTCTTGCTCCTGCCAGACGCCCAGCAGGCAATACCCCTTCTCAGCCTGGCGATGAACGCGAGTGATAAAGTTCTCTGCATCGGTCAGGTGTGGTCGCAACTCCCGCATCACCAGGTACGCGGCATGGAGCGCCCGTTCACTTTCCACCTTATGTACTTCAAATGTCGCCATACGTTTCTCCTGTCTGATGGCTGCAATATATCGCCGCAATGACCTATGCTACAGTGACAAGAATTATCTAAATGACCAGGACAAAGACCGTGAAAGCACTGATGCCTGAAGCCACCTGGCAGCCGGACACACCGCTCTATTTGCAGCTTTATCAGCGATATCGCGACGCCATCACTGCCGGTCGGTTACGTCCAGGGGAACGTGTGCCATCAATACGTAATCTCGCCAGCGAGCTTCACGTGGCGCGGGGAACGGTGGAAATGGCTTATCAGATGCTGGTGAGCGAAGGCTATCTTGTGACGAAGGGAGCGGCAGGTACCCAGGTTTCCCCCCAACTGGCGAGGCTGCCGAACGCCGGAAGTCCGCCGCGGGGACGCAAAACCTCTGAGGCACAGGCGTATCAGACGCGCCTGACGGGGAATATTTTACCGTTTCAGCCAGGTGTTCCGGCGCTGGACGCGTTCCCACGGAAAATATGGTCTCGCCTGTCAGCACAAACACTGCGCCTGATTGAGTCAACGGTGATGACTCAGCCCGATCCGGCCGGATACGCGCCGCTTCGGGAAGCCATCGCCACCTACCTGGGCATCTCTCGCGGTATCGCCTGCACGCCGGAGCAGGTCTTTATTACCATCGGCTATCAGGGGGCGCTTGAACTGCTGTGTCGCACCGTTTTACGGAGCGGTGACGAAGGCTGGTATGAAAACCCCGGCTATTTTCCCGGCAGATATTTTTTGCAGCAAATGGGCATGACACTGACACCCGTTCCGGTAGATAAAGAGGGGATACAGGTTGCCACCGGGGAGCAACTGGCACCGAACGCCCGTTTTGCTGTCGTTACCCCTTCTCACCAAAGCCCCACAGGCGTCGCGCTGTCCTTACCCCGACGCCTGGCATTGCTGGCGTGGGCGAACCAAAAAGACGCCTGGATCATAGAGGATGACTACGACAGTGAGTTCCGCTACCACGGCCACCCACTCCCGGCCCTGAAAAGCCTCGACCATGAGCAACGTGTGCTTTATACCGGCACCTTTAGTAAGGTTCTTTTTCCCGGCTTACGTCTGGCCTACGTGGTGGTGCCCCCCTCTTTGCAATTGACCTTTGACGAGGCCGTTAATCACTGGCCAGGGCCGGGATCGATTCTGCCGCAAGCGATGGTGGCAGCGTTTATGCAACAGGGGCATTTTGCCCGCCATTTGCGCAAAATGCGTCAGTTGTACGCCATCAGGCGCGGTTATCTTGTAGAGGCACTTGAACGTGTTTTCGGCTCATCTCTGCATATCCAGCCACAGGCCGGGGGAATACAGGTTCTGGCTTACCTGAATGAACATCAATCCGATAAAGCACTGGCAACGGCGGCGCTGGCGGCAGGGCTGGGCGTCAAGGCGCTCAGTGAATGGGATGCAGGCACCCCGCCGCAAAACGGGCTATTGATGGGATTTACCAATTTTACCAGTGCGCAAGAAGCACATGCGGCGGTGAAACGGCTGTCAGCGCTGTTATCGCCCTGATGTCGACTCCTGGCAGGGTGAAAATCACCATCGTTACCCAGCGGGCGGGTGCGGGCAAAGCGCGTTTGGTATTCGCGTTGATCCGCCCCGTTAATTAATACACAGCAATGTTAGTTTTGAGGCGACGGTTTTCATCCTTCCGATCTTTTATCTATTTGATATCAGTGGCTTGCATAGCGCCGTACTTTACTTTCCAGTTGTAATAGCTGACCTCGACGCACCTCAGAACGGCAATGATCTCATGTTCGGTAAATCGGGCTTTACGCATGGCTATCTCCTCCGAGGAAATAACCACTATGTCGGAAGATTTCTAAAAGAAAATAACTCCTTTTGCAGGGAAAGTTACAGATGAAGCCGATACTGTTCTTATCACCCAACAGATAGCAAACTGGGGCAATATTCAAGAAAATCTGGTCATTTTATCAAAGAGAAGAAACGCATTTTAATCACTGACAAGCTCATAAATTCAAATGAGGCAATAATTAACCTGGCCATAAAATAGGGTTTTGACTCTCATGTTCTCTTGACCAGAATCAGAAATAAAAAACTTCCCAATAAATTACCTTCATATCAGCCTTGGACAAAATGGTTATTTACCACGCTCCAAATTAGCTTTATTTCTGAATTCTAATTATTGGCGTCAGGAAAAGCAGTCATGAAGGTGCGGGCAAGAAACAATATAATATAAACTCTTATAAATAATTAAATGATATATAAAAGTAAAAATTATCATTTAAAAGAGTGTCAAAAAACTGTCATAAAACACATATCCATTTACAGGGAGTATGAACATGGCAGTTTTACTTGTTAGCGCCGTTTACGGTCTGGCGGTACTAACGGAAGGATACATTTGAGAAATGATGACAACGTTGTATTCGCTTGCTCCGGTGATGTTCCTGATCGTCATGGGATTTGTACTGCGGGCCAAAAACCTGCTTGATCATCAGTTCTGGTTGCCTTGCGAAAAGCTTAATTATTTCTGGCTGTTTCCGGCGCTGATGTTTTCTCAGGTGGCGACGGCGAGCCTGAATGATTTTCCGGTCAGGCCAATAGCGTGGTCGATTCTGGGCGCAGTGGTGATTGCCGCAATTTCACTCTGGTTGTGGCGGATATGGCGAAGCCAGTCGGGAACCGTCTTTTCTTCCGTCATTCAGGGTGCGCTACGCCCTAACACCTATATTGGTGTTGCAGCGGCTGCGTCCACTTACGGCAGTACCGGGTTGACGGTCACATCTATCAGTATCGCCGTGGCTATTCCCCTGCTGAATGTCGCTTCTATCATTATCTTGATGCATTATGGGCAGGGGAAAAGGCCAGGCGTAGGGCAGATTGTCAGAGCATTGGTACGTAATCCGGTGATTATCTCAGTGGTTGCAGGGCTGGCGTTTAATGTCAGTACGCTCAAACTTCCTGATGTGATCGGCAATATTCTGCATATTCTCGGCGGCGCGTCGCTGCCTCTGGGCTTACTGGCGGTAGGCGCGGGGCTCGATCTGCAAGCCGCACGCTCGGCGCACGGGCCAGTATTACAGTCGTCATTTGTGAAACTATTACTGGTGCCGGTTATCACACTCTTTATTGGCGTTGAATTGGGCATTTCAGGGCCGGTACTGGCCACCGTCGTCTTATTTAATGCCCTGCCTTGTACGCCTTCTGCCTATATTATGACTAAACTTCTCGGTGGTGATCATCGGCTTTCCGCTGGGATTATTTCCGTGCAAACGGTGCTGGCAGCGGTGACCATTCCCTTTATTCTGATGCTGACCCGGCTATCACCGAACTGAGGGAATGCGCTTCTCCATGGAAACAGTGCCAGTCTAAACTGAAATCGCCACCCTCTCTTCCATCTTACAGAGAGGCATCTCGCCATGAAAAAGACCCGTTATAGCAAAGAACAGATAGCCTTAGCTTTGTCACCAGACCTCATCATTTCTCTCGTTTTAAACAACAGCGGCCTTCCCTCTGGTTTTCCTCCCTCACAGACTCCGTTATCATGCAATCTGCGCATTTATGAAATGCCCCGGCATTCATAAAAATCAATGAGACGTGAAACTCAATGAGAACAACAAACATCACTAACTCATTAAAATTTAAGAAAATGGACATCATAAACTGATGAGTACACTAGAGAATTTCGACGCCCATACCCCAATGATGCATTGGTGTTTTATATTTGATTAATATAGATATTTATTGATTTTTAATTCAAACCTACAATTCAACCTATAGTATATGCAAATAGTGAATACCAGATGCCCATAGTTTTCGGTTTTTTGATCACTCGTAGCAGATCTTGCAGGCCCACTTCTTACTTCATGTCCTTCAAAAATCTTTCTGTGTATAGCATGTAAATGCTATGAATGTCTGCTGAGTGCCAGGAGCGGAAGTTGGAGATATTGACAAATAAATACTTATATTTCTTAAGTTTCTTGAATAATCCTTATCAGCGATACATATATGAAACCATTAACTAAATATTGCATCATCATCTAATGAAGGTAAGGGATACTGCATTTCTGCCAAGAACCATTCCTTTGATGAAATGAATATTCACCTCGTATATTCAGCCTATTTATCAAGCCTATATTCGAGAACATTACCTTTTAATGTTAGCCATATTAACTTATGATAATCAAGAAAAAAAACCAATAAAAAAAAATAATTAATAACTACACGCTATATTAAGACACAAATGCAGAATAAAATTCTCACATTAAAATTTAAGAAGCACAAAGACACAGGCAGTGAACGTATACGTTCACTTGTAAAATTGTTCCATCTGTGGTTTTTAAAAGCAATTGTGCTGCAATTAACCTTACTGATAAAACATGTAACATAATACTTTTCCAACATCATTTTGATTCGAACCTCCGTATCTACAGGCCTTATGGAAAATAGCTGAAAATCTTCTTGTTTCCTTTTTTACTTCACCGGATTATCAATAGTTGTGAATATATAGACGCTATATAAAATATATTTTATCGGTTCATACATGGTATGCCAGGGCCGGATTTATTTATGATTTCATTATCGTAATCAACCGAAATAAAAGAATTTTTGACATATAGCTACTGGATAAAATGCTGAATTAAGCTTAATTCTGGTACAAGAAAGCTCCTTGATATGGAGCTTTCCCTAAATGGTAGTGACAACTTAATTGAAACGTTACCTCTGTTTATCTATCAACGGCATTACTTTGTTAGTGCGAACTCCCTGATCAGCTCCAACTCATGCTCACATTGAGAGACCAGTTCATGGTCACCGTTTTTCGCAGCGAAAAGACATAAGGCGAGCAAGAGTTGCTGGCAAAGAGGGGGTTCCTGCTTTAGCACATCACAATTCAGCAGTGTGGACTGACCCCACCCCGGTAGACGATCCTGCCCTATAGTTGGACTGACCCCACCCCGGTAGACGATCCTGCCCTATAGTTGGACTGACCCCACCCCGGTAGACGATCCTGCCCTATAGTTTGAGTATAGGAGGAGCGTATGGGCACACCACGATTTACACCTGAATTTAAGGAAGAAGCCGTCCGTCAGATAACGGAGCGCGGTTATTCTGTTGCTGAAGTATCCGACCGTCTGGGCGTTTCTGCGCACAGCCTCTACAAGTGGCTACGGGCTATCAAGCCTGATAACAGCGAACAGCATGCCCGGGATTTACTGGAAGCTAAAAGCGAGATCCTGAAGCTCAGGGCACAGCTGAAGCGCACTGAGGAAGAACGGGATATTCTGAAAAAGGCCGCGCGGTACTTTGCAAGGGAGCCCGACTGAAGTACCGCTTTATCAATGAGCACAGCACTGTATGGGGTGTCATGACGATGTGTCGGGTGTTGTGCGTTGCCCGGGCCGGGTTTTATGCGTGGCTGCATAATCCGGTCTCTGCGCGGGATAAAGATAACCAGCGTCTGCTGACGCTCATCCGTGATTAATATTCCCTGAGCGGTGGCGTCTATGGCTATCGTCGGGTTCATGGCGATCTGAATGAGATCGGTGAAACCTGCGGCAAAAACCGGGTGGGCCGTATTATGCAACTGAACCGGATTAAAGCCGTGCGCGGCTATAAAGCTCCGCGTCGTATCGCTGGCCGACCTTCAGTGGTTGCGCCTAATCGTGTGCAGCGGCAGTTTACCGCTGTCCGGGCCAATCAGGTCTGGGTCACCGATATTACTTATATCCGCACCTGGCAGGGCTGGCTGTATCTGGCGGTGGTTATCGATCTCTTCGCCCGTAACGTGGTTGGCTGGTCGATGAAGCCCACTCTCTCTCGCGAACTCGCGCTGGACGCTCTGATGATGGCCGTGTGGCGTCGAAAACCGGACGGCGAGGTTATCGTACATAGCGATCAGGGCAGCCAGTACGGCAGTGACGACTGGCAGCGCTTCTGCCGGGCCAATAACCTGGCACCGAGCATGAGCCGGCGTGGCAACTGCTGGGATAATGCGGTGGCCGAATCGTTCTTCAGTTCGCTGAAAAAAGAACGGATCAGAAAACGTATCTATAAAACCCGGGATCTGGCCCGGGCCGATATCTTCGATTACATTGAAGTCTTCTACAACCGGGCCCGGCGTCACAGCCACCTCGGCGGCGTCAGTCCGGAGGCCTTTGAACAGGCCTCGTCGTGAGGACAGGAAATGTCTACTGTTGTGGGGTCAGTCCAAAACTCATTATGTTGGTCAATGCTACATGATTTTGATAGCATCAAGATCTAATAAAAAATGAACTTTTTGTATGCTTTAAATTGTAGCGATATTACGTTGGTAACTCTACAGTATTGGATTTAGTCAAATTTTTTAATGGATTATCTGTTCAATGAATCTTTATCTTTCCCTCGACCATTCTAATATTAGTAAAATTGAGCGGACTTTGTCTGATATATTAAAGAGGCACCAAGAATTTAGAAATTTGTGTGATGGACGTAATGGCGTGGAAGTGTTGTATGAATTACTTTTCCCAAACAACATGCCTATTGCGGGTTATGTTTCCAATCGGCAGCGGGACAAGTCGAATCCAAAGTACGCACAGATGGCGGTTCGAATTAACGCTGCTGGGAAAGAATGGCCCTTTCGGGAGGGATGTTCCTTTATAGCCACGGGAAGCTGGCCCACCGAATCATCTTCACCACTTTTCTTGATTAACGGGTTTATCGAAACTGCTGACCTGCCTGAGCGCTCTTTCGAGCGTGAATTCACCGCATTTGCAGTGCATGACAGCTTGCAATACGCGCCGGGCCAGCAGCGCATTCAGCGCGTCAATAACCTGCTCACGCCGCAATTGCTGGCCGACTTGCCGCCAATCACACAGCAAACCGAAAATCAGTTGACCGAGTGGAGCGAATTTCTTCGATGGAAAGAAAGCCTCATTCGCCACAAGGCGCGGGGTTTGCGCTACATCAGCCGCGAGTGGCGTGACGAACATTTAGTGTTTTCCTTGATCTCGCAGAACACTCAGGTCATGCAAAAAGACCGAAAGGCCTTGGGGCGAGATGAGCTAGTGGCGTTTCAGGTTGGGCAATCCAAAGATCCCTGGGTGTTCGGATTACCTGAAAGGGAAGAGCGTCGCCTTCCTCGACTGGGTCAGGCGGGCAAACTCTCGGTGCCCGCACCGTTGGCGAAAGATAGCAAATTACCCAAAGACGAAAACTTGCCAGAATGCCCTTGGCCTACGCCAGTGTTTGCCGAGCTGATTATCTCGCTGACTGAAGACAACGCGAACGATCTTGCTAATGCCGACGAGCCAGAAGTAGTGCGTAAGCGCATTCTCAATCAAATTCCGGAATCCGGCTTTCTGTCGATTTCAACTGCAGGCGATATGAGTCTGATCAAACGGCATCAACAGGCGCTGCGACAACTGCAGGAACAGGGTGGTTATGCGCCATACCTAGCGGACTATCTGTTCGAGGCTGCGCAGGTCTCTGTTCCTCAGCGTCTGGAGCCTGTAGCGCATTGGTCCAATGACAAACTTAACCAAGCCCAAAAAGAAGCCGTGGTCAAGATTCTTTCTGCGCCGGATTTGTGCTTGGTTCAAGGGCCGCCGGGTACAGGCAAGACCACTGTGATTGCTGAGGCCATCGTCCAACTGGCTCGGCGCGGGCAACGGGTGTTGCTGGCATCGCAGGCTCATACTGCGGTAGACAACGCACTGGACAGGCTGAGTCATGACGGTTCCTTGCGCGTAGTGCGTTTGGCAAGGAATGAACGCAAAGTAACCGAAGATGGTGCTGCCTTCGCGGGGCCGGCATCTTTGCAGCGTTACTACACGGCGTTGGCAACACAAACAAAAGATCGGCTTGCAGTGTGGAAGCGTGTTGATGAGGACTTACGAATATTACAGACGTGGCGTGAGCGTGCGGCCTTTGTGTTGCAAGATGAGAGCGAGTTGAACGCCAAACGCGGGCAATTTGAAATGGATTTGGCATCAGCTCGCAGTCAGGCAACGCAAGCACTGCAGGCGTATGACGCTGAATGCACGATGCTGGACGAAGACAAGGCTAAACGTTCTCGCCTGCAAAGTGTTCAGCTCTTCTTGCGCGGTGAAGCTGATGCTCTGCACGGCGATCTTCGGGATGTAGAGATGCAAGCCAAAAAGTTGGCGCAAAGCCTTGTCGCTTGCGAGGCGGCAGGGCTGCTCTTGAAATTTTCTATGGATGATTGGCTTGCTCTCCCAGGAAGTCGGGGGGCTATGCTAGCGCACATGCTGGACGTGTGGCGGCGTTTCACGAATGTGCGAGATGCGATTGCTGCGGATATCCGGCGCCTACGTGAATCAGCAGATGGCCCCATTCAGGATGCAAAGACCCGGCTACGCATTGAATCGCTCCGAAATGAGGTTAACGCCTTGATGGAAAAGATGGAGAAGGACGACGCTTACCTACGCGCTTGGAGAGCTAAGCGCAATGAGCTTAAAGAGTTGGAGCAGGTTGGCGTTGGCTTGGATCGCACCCGTTATGACGGCCTGTTTCGCCAAGCTGCTGAATGGTGCGCCCCGATTAAAAACGCTACTCAACTAGCTAACGACATAGATGCGAGCCTGCGTGCGCTGGAGAGTGTGCTACCGGTCATCGAACAGGCCACGGAAAGCTTAAGCCAATCCTTGCTGACACAGCTGGCCCAGCCAGTGCCTGAAGCTCCGAACAATGGCATTGTGCAAACAGCGAGGAGCCAAGAACGCAGCGCCCAAAGCAAGCTGGACAACTGGGAAGAGCAGCGTGTGCAGCATGAGCAGAAGGTTAAATCCCTGTTGCAGGATGATGCCATCACGCAAGGCAACCGCTTGCCTACTGAACCTGCCGCAACTTTGTCACAGCGCATCGGAAGCGTTGACCAAGTAATTAAGGCATTGGAACAACGTCAGGCTAACCAACAATATGAACGCCAGACATGGGGACGGTTACTGGAAGATTGGATGCACGATTTGAGCCGTAGCAATGCTGGGCAGGAAGACTGGGAGAACCAAGGCGCGGATTTTCTGGCAAGTTGCAATGTAGTGGCCATTACTTGCAATGAAAACGAGCGCACACTCGACGAAGCCGGGCAGACGAGTTTTGATGTCGCAATCATTGATGAGGTGAGCAAAGCTACTCCTCTGGAATTGCTGATGCCCTTGATGCGTGCACGTCGCGCTGTGCTGGTCGGCGACCACCGGCAGTTGCCTCCACTGTTTCAGGAAGGCGACGAAGCTCGAAGCTTCATGGATGAAGTAGAGGAAAACGAAGCCAACACTGAAGAGAATGGATCAGCCAATATTGCAGAGGTGCAATCTTTGCTGACCCGCGATAACTTGCACCGCTTCGAAAAGATGGTCACAGCCTCGTTGTTCAAGTCACATTTCGAGATGGCGGACGATTCTAACCGTGCACGCCTCAATGTGCAGTTCCGTATGCATCCGCAAATCATGGCGATGGTAAACCATTTTTACGAAGGGCAGTTGGAATGTGGCCTCCTTCGGCCTGATGATGACCCAGACCCTAAGCTTCGCCGTGTTCACGGACTGACATTGAAGAATGTTGACGGTGGTTCACCTTTACTCTCTCCAGGTGACCACGCGTTGTGGGTGGACACAACCTACAACTTAAACAATCAGATTCACCGTGAAGATATGGACGGCAACCAGCCACGGCGCACCAATAAGCTGGAAGCTGAGTTGATTGCCGAAACGCTAGAACAAATCGAACAGCAATCCGCTGCGCAAGGCTACTCACGAACAAACAAACGCAAAGTCGGCGTGGTGTCTTTTTATTCCAACCAATGCCGAGAAATTCGTACCGCCATACGCCGCCGCAGGCCAAAAGAGTCAAACGGGCGGTTTGATTGCCTAGATGTCGAAGTCAATACCGTGATTCGCTATCAGGGTAAAGAAAAGTCCATCGTGCTGGTTAGCATGGTGCGCCATGATGGATATGACCCCTTGCGATCAGGCACTCAGCCCCGACGTCGTTCCAGCAAGGCCAATGTTGCGCGGTTTGAATTTATTAATGTGGCATTTTCGCGCGCGCAGGAGCTACTAATCGTCTTTGGTGCAAAAAGTATGTATGCCTCTTACGAGGTGAACTTGCCGCGCATGGACAGCGCAGGCAGCGTGAAGCGAACTGTTTACAAAGACATCCTGGATCAATTGGAGCGCGATGCACGGCTGGTTCAGGCAAGGCAATTGATGTCGCCTGACATGCTACCCCAACAGCAACAACAGCGCGGCAGATCTAGTGCACCGACTCATCGGACGGCTGCGCCCAAAAACGACAAGTATGGTAGCCGGGGAGGCCGATCATGAAGCTAGCAGAAATTTCCGTTCCCTTACCCTTGTATCGCATTGAATCCGATGTGACCTATCACACCGAGCGAAAGCCCACAGTATTTGAACGGATGGTGTTGCGGCTGTGTGATCCTGGATTTCATTTGCCAGACAAACAGAATTTGTCTTTGCTGGGTGTTTTCCGCGATCAACTGGGTGCAGGTGATGTGCGTGAACTGCTGGAAGGCTGCGTATCTGAACTTTCCGCTTTAGGAGCTCTGCCCAAAAGTTACGCTCAGGATAGGCTTGAGATGCCTTTAACTGAGCTTAAATTGACTCCCGAAGGCTTGCAATTTTTGCGTAGCGACAGCCTGCCGGTGCGCTCGCGAACGGTTAAGGTCTGGCACCACTATGATCCCATCAGCGACAAAATTAAACCCTCACAAAATGATGGAGCGCGTCTCAGCCAAAGTGATTTCAGTCGCGTCCGTCTCGCAGATCAGGCTTTGAGGCCGCAAAATCCAATGCCGCAGGTTGAGCGTGCCATAGCGCAGGAAACGTATGTCTGGAAAAACCCTGCGACAGTTATAGACCTCATTGTGCCCATGGTGCAGCCAGTAGGATCGGGAGAGCGCCGATTCGAGTTATCGTGCAGCGAGGACGGTGCACTGTCTGCGAGCGCTCCGCGTGATGCAGCATTGCAGTGTTGGCTGGAGCAAGCGCAACCCGAACTAGTATGGGAAATTTTGCTTGCTGATGCTCTGACAAGCGAGCCGGATTCCTTGCTGCCCAGCGTTGACTCTGCTGTTTTACGAGATGCCCGCACTGCCCACCCTATTGCCGCAACTAAAGGTACGACAGTTAGGGCGCGGTTCTGCATCGTTGCGCAAGGGGTTACAGCACCGGATGCAACAACACCTAGTATCGTTTTATCGTCAGAAGTGGACGCACCAGAACTGGTTGCCAATGGCAAACAACTGACCGCATTCACACTGCTCGTGCCCGCACCAGCAGGAATTATGACAGGATTTCGTAGCTTGTCTCTGCCCCAGAACAACGGAGCGAGCATTCGAGTAGAAGTAACAGGTAGCTTCCGCCTCTATTGGGATGGACAACCGCGATCGTGCGGCCTGGCGGTAACTTTGAACGACCAAGCTGCAACCGCGCTTTGGGCAACGCTACGCCAAGAATTAGAGATTTCTTGTGAGTCATCCGATGATCCGCGAATTGCATTGATGCCCGTTGCATGGCGGAGTTCAGATGAACTCGGTGAAATAGTTTGGCCTTGGCTTGCTATGCGTGCTGAGAGGCCATTGGATGATCTGATGGCGCTGGTCGAGCCAGCTACACAAGCAATTGGATTGTGGCGGCCTGATAGGAAAGACTGGAAATCTGCTTGGGAAGAGTGTCTGGCAAAAGTAATTGATGAGTCCTTGAGGCATACGCCCAATCAACTGGAACCAGAAGAGGTCGTCTCTCTTTTAGCTCAGATTTATCAGGTGTTGTCTTCTGATAAGGCTGCGCCTCTACAAGGTGCGCTGCTACGCCATGCAGCTCCCATTCGCACCATGGAATCAATGGCAAAGTTGCGATCGGCTTTGCCTTCCACCACAGAGATTCCTGAAGAATTGCTTTCCAGCGAATTGCGTCAAGTGTGGCTGGAGAACGCATTGCAGCGCAAAGAGTTAAAGCTGTATGGCCCACACGCCATGCAGCAACCAATGCAAGTTATTGAGAAAGCAATCCAGGATATTTACCGGAGTATTGGCGATCAGGCGTTGAAGGCGGCGGGTAATGGCCAAATGGATGTGCGCACCCTGACCCCAGGTGCATTAAATGCCGTGCGCGCTTGGCGTAAAGCAGCTGAGCATTTCCACGCATTAAATACACCATCCTCCCTCTGGGATGCGTTGAGTAAAACAGTGGAAAGTTGGAATCTTCTGGCGCAGGACAAGCTAGCTCCGGTTGAGAATGGGCGCCGAATTGTAGTGTTCGATACCAGCGCTCTGATGGAAAGCCCTGAACTTTTCCAAGATCTTCGTTCAGATGATATTCCGGTTGTTTCCCATCGGGTTCTGAGCGAGTTGGATGGCTTAAAGAGCAGCGAAGATGGAGATCGGGCAGCTAAAGCCCGAGAAGCTATTCGCCAGTTGGATGCAAACTCATCCCGCATCCGCCATGAAACGGAATACGCAGCCTTACTGCCTGTAGAGTGGGATGTCAAACAGCCCGACCATGCCATTCTTTCAACTGCGTTGTTCTTCCGGCTGAATGACGTTTTGTTTGTAAGTAATGACATCAACTTACGCAACAAAGCGAATTCGCTTGGATTGAAAACGCAGGACTCCAATATATATGCACCTTCGAGGCTTGTGCCCACTAACTCTCCAAAAATGCATCCACGCAAGCAAAATAACAGAAAAAGAAGGAAATAAACTATGAGTCGGGCAGACGAATATCGCTACCAAATTCAACGGCAACGTAAGCAAGAACTTGATCGACAGCGTGTGCGCGAAACAACGCGCCCGTTCCTTGAGCGCTACCGCAGCGTATTGAATGATGTCATCGGTCAAGGACTAGATGCCGTAGTTCCGGAAGAGTTTCGTGAGTTGAGCTTCGCACTTGACCGAATGGAGACTTTGTTGGACTCAGACCCGTTTACTGCCAGAGATATGAGCCGTTCTCTGGGGGGGCGATTTCACGGATTACCAAGATTTGCGCGTGAGCAGCGCCGTTCCCGTCAAGATGCCGAGCTAGCGGCCGCCGAAGCATTCCGCAAAGCGCAGCAAGCTGAGGCTGAACAACAGTTGCAAATGAGGACTGAACTTGAGGAAGCATGGCGCGAGGGCTTGAGTGGCTGGAATACTCCTGTCGCACTCAACGCCGCAATTACTGAGTTGCAGCAATTACGGGCGCGACTACTTGGTGATGTCGCCAGCAACACGACCTCGGCGCAAATTTCAGCCGCTTTACGCGAAGTTCGGCTGCGGTATGAAGGGGATGCTGAACGTCAGTTGCAGGAAATGAAAAATCGTGCCCAGCGTGAAGCTGTTACCGATGTTCTTACGCTGCAAAGAGAGCAGTTGGAGCAGGAAGCGAATAAGAACGTCGGTGAGCGCGCCGCCAAGTTGCGCGACGCGTTGGCTCATGCGACAGGACTTGCTCCTGAAGAGCAGATTGAAGCTTTGAGCCAACTTGTACAAGAGCAGGATGAAGCTGCTGTAGACGAAAGCCAGCGTCGTGAAGTTGTGCGAGCGGTTTATCTGTCACTACAACAAGCTGGCTTTGTCGTGGATGGTCCCGAGCATTTCACATCACAAGGGCAAGATGAAGTGCTGATTCGCGCTCGTCGTCCAGCTGGCGCGCAGGCAGATTTTCGCGTCAACCTGAGCGGGCACCTCAGCTACAAATTTCATCAATACAAAGGCAAAACGTGCGAGAAAGATGTCGCCCCCGTTATGGCAACGCTGCAAGATGCTTACGGTATTAGTCTAAGTGACAAGCGCGTGATTTGGGTCAATCCTGACGACCAAGATCAGGATGCTCGGCCTTACCCTGATGCAACACAGGAGAGAAGAAAATGAAGTCAGCTTTGTTACCTTGGCAGGAAGACTTTCGCCGCGAATGCGGAATACGACGCGGATTGATATTACACGGTAATACGGGTGATTTGACCTCCGATCCCGAAGCGCCAGGGCAATGGATTGCTTTGCCTCCAGCATTAATGAACCTGCTACGTCAGCGAGGCTATCAGCATGTAGTTTTTTGGAACCGGGTAAACGGTGTTAGCGGCGTTGATGCGAGGACTTGGGCGGAATTGCAAAGCTCCGTTACAACGCATGCCGTGAAAGACAGCAGCTCCGAGGTGAGCGCCTATGACATGGGTGAATTGCCGCCTACATCCGTAACGAGTTATACATCCAGTTGCATTTCGGCAAGCCCGGACGACTTTCTGGTTGTCGCTGAGCAATTGCTTCGGCAACCGCGCGGGGGACAACCTGTAGCTTTTGTTCTGGACTGGACGCAATATTTGTTTGGTAGCGTCAATTCATTGAGTGAAAGCGAGCGTGGATGGCTTCTGCGCTTAGGGCAAGCTACCCGAGATGCAGCTGTAGTTCTTAATACTCAAAGCATTAACCAACCTCAATCACTGCTGGTGCTTCTGTGCGGGGGCTTGAACGTATTGCCACCATCGCTCTATCTTAACAATCCACTATTTAAGGAAATAGCAATTCCGCTGCCGACAAGGCAGATTCGAGAGTCTGCTGTATTGAGTTTGAAAGAAGTGTTTCGGTTGCAGCCTACTTTGCAGCAAGGAAGGCGTGAATTGGCTGATTTTGTGGACGGTTTGGAAGGCCAGAGTATCCGAGATATTCACAATCTCGCACGACTTTCGCGACAGGAAACTGAAGTCTCGAGTGCCTTGTCATTACTCAATCTTTATCGCCACGGACGCAGACACAGTCCTTGGGAACAACTGGATCACAAAAAACTTCAGACCATTGTCGAAACCCTGGGGCGTCGGGTTAAAGGTCAAGGGGAAGCGATTGAATCGGTACGGCGCATCCTCGTGCGTGCCTTCACGGGGCTGTCGGGGCTTCAACACTCCTACAGGCAACGCACTCCCAAGGGCGTGTTGTTTTTTGTTGGCCCAACTGGTGTCGGTAAAACCGAACTGGCAAAGTCCATTGCCGAATTCCTCTTTGGCGACGAAGAAGCATGTCTTCGCTTCGACATGTCAGAGTTTAATCACGAACATGCCGATCAGAGGTTGGTGGGTGCACCTCCAGGATATGTGGGTTACGAAGCTGGCGGACAGTTGACTAATGCGGTCAAACAAAGGCCATTTTCCTTGTTGCTGTTTGACGAAATCGAGAAGGCGCACCCGCGCATTCTCGACAAGTTTTTACAGATTCTTGAAGATGGGCGCTTAACGGACGGCAAGGGTGAAACAGTGATGTTTTCAGATACTGTCATCGTATTCACTTCAAATATTGGCGCTGCCGAGGTTAGCTATGAAAGCCAGGATGTGCGAAATGAATTCATCCAAAAGGTACGGCAGCACTTCGTGCACGAGCTAAAGCGCCCAGAGTTGTTGGGGCGAATTGGTGAGGCCAACATCATTCCTTTCAACTTTATGCGTGACGATAGCTTCTTAATTGACATCGCTCGCGCCAAACTGGAGCCGTTACGAAAAGGACTGAAGGATAAATGGGGTGTTTCCGATTTGAAGCTGATTAAGGAAACTGAAGTGCTGGAATTGCTGATCAAGGATGTAGACCGCGGAACAGGCGGGCGCGGTGTCCCCAACGCTTTTACCAATAAACTGATTGACCCATTGGCTGATTTTCTATTTGAACAAATGGCCACTCCTGGTCATATTCGGGGCAAGGTAATTGAAGTTCATATTGCTGGTGGTAATTTGATATTCGAGTTGGAGTGACATGATGCATTGGTTGAATTTAGCCTCTCGCCTTCCTTTCACAGAAGCCGAAGGGCCAGGGCGGAGGGCTGCATTGTGGGTGCAAGGTTGCAACAAGCGTTGCCATGGCTGCTGCAACCCAGGATATTTGCAGCTAGTTGAACGTGATCTTGTTTCGGCTGAATCCGTTCTCGAATGGTTGGAGAATGCACACCAAGCATTTGATCTTGAAGGGGTGACCTTTCTCGGTGGCGAGCCCATGTTGCAAGCTCAAGGTTTAGCTTTCGTTGCACAAGGAGCCCAGTCGCTGGGACTTTCGGTGATGGTATTTAGTGGATATACACTAAAAGAACTTGATGAGTTGTGTTTACCAGGGACGGATCGACTACTTAAATATACGGATGTTTTGGTCGATGGGCCTTATGACTCAGATTTGCCAGACAATAGTCGCCGATGGGCAGGCTCCTTGAACCAGAAATTTAATTACCTGACAGGGCGTTACGATATGAGTATTGAGAGTAGTGGAAAGGTTGAACGTAATCTTGAAGTTCGCCTGAGGGCAGATGGCTCTCTGTTTATAAATGGGTGGCCAGAAAAAATCCTTAGGTAGCGCTGTTACATAAGCGTTCAGCGCTTAACCGAAGTTAAAAAAATGAGAACTTACGATATCTCCTTTGTGTTAAAAACGCTGAAAATATGCAATTGTTTCGAGTTCTCTATCCACAATGGCTACTTTGGGGCATCGCGGGTCGGGCATTCCTATTGTTCCGGTTGTTTGATAACCGCTCCCCAAGCAGCCTCCACGGCATAGTTTAAAATAGCGACATGCGTTACAAACTGGATGTTTGACTTGAAAACTTGGCGGCTTTGTGAGAATCGTATCGAGGTCTGATAGATGCAAATTTCCCATAGGCTGATCTTTGAAGCAGGTGCATGGGCATACGTCCCCGTTGGTATATACATATACCTTGGCTGTACCTGCTCCACAATTTGTGGCCGACGGAGGTAATTCAAGTGAATTCAGTGCATCATCAGAAAGTGCATCGAGTCGATTAAAATCATACATCGGTGCTATTTTTAGAAGAGTTTTTGTCGGCAGTGCTCGCAAGCGATAAACGTGTTCGTTCCATTTTTTACCATTTACATCGATGCCGCTCGCTGCTCTGCCTGCATATGTAGCTCGTTTGATGGCAATGTGCGCCAGCCCAATAGTATCCAGAGATGCAATAAAAGTATCGGCACGAGTCATGAAGTCGACATCTACGACCGTCGTTGAGACACTGCAGCGAACTCCATTCTCCACAAGCCGCCTCAAAGTTCTCAACGCTTTACGATAGGAATTAGGGCCTCGAATTGCATCATGCATCGCTTCATCGCCATCTAGAGACACCTGAACAGATAGACGAGAATGCTGAGACAGTTCCTTCAACGTTGAATCTTTAAAGAACGAAGTTACACCATTTGTATTTATCGTCATGGTTAGCCCAAGATGAAGGCCAAAATCGAGTAACTCTCGGAAATGACGATGTAGCGTGGGCTCTCCACCACTCAACAAGACTAAACTGTCTGGATGACTACGGGCTATCTGTGTTAGAGCCTCTTTGATCATGCTAGCTTCCGCAGTTTCATTGCGCTTAGGTGAAGAGTCTCGGATGCAATGTGAACACGTTAGATTGCAGCGTTCGGTGATAATGAAATAAAACTGTTCCATCATTCAAGCTCTATATACGGTCGTGGCTGAGTTAGCGGGGAGATTGGGCGCTTTGCTTCAGTAAGCAAGACATCAATAAATTTGTCGAGTGCGTGGGTGTTTTGAACGGTAGTTGTTTTCATGCCGGGTTGATGCACGTACTCCTCCAGTAGTTCGCCAATTTCAGGGTGCGACTCTAATTTCTTCAGCCAATCCCCGAGTGTCAACGGATACAAACCGACTGCCAAATGAGCGGAATGTTCGTCTTCTGTATGGGTAAAATGCCAGAGCCCGCGTGGGCAATAAAATACGTCACCCTGCTTCAATAGTACTGACTGCCACCCAGTAAAACTTTCATCCACAGGTGGAACAGCTTGGTGGCGCATCGCTCTTGATAATACATGAGAGTCTTCTCGATAGAACCAACGTTTACTTCCATGGATTTGGATGGCAAATACATCGTGTCGGTCGAAGTGAACATTGACACCTTTTGTTTGCCGCGCAGTATAGTAACCGTTGATACTCATGCGAGTGTTAATTTCCTCGCTGAGTTGATCGATAAATCTCTCAAGTGGCAAGTGGAATTCTTGGATACGGTCATATACAAGGGTCCCACCACGCGCAATAGCGAACAGAATCTTTTTACGATTCAATTCATTGTTAAGGTTGTTGCTGTAGCGATCCTTGTCATCTATCAGGTCGTATTTATGAATTGTATTAAAATGATCCGTAACGCGAATACGGGGATATTGCAACGATGAAAAGTTCAGAATTGCATTTAGGACATCCAGTGAAAAAAGATGAGAAAACTTACTCGACGCCCCTGAAACGTGAAGCGGGCGCTTATTATAAATTTCACTGAAAAAATACTGTGAAGGTATATCACCTAACAGGAACTGCAAAAGAGAATTGTTGTTTTCACTCATTACAAAATTAAACCAGGTCGAGTAATTAACGAAACGCGCTGAGCGCGTAAGTGAGAGAGCTGTGTTGCCGGTATCTGATTTTCTATATAACTAATATCTATTTCATGTAAGTTTGGCATAGAAAAGAGCCATTCAGGCAAAGTTGAAAGCCGAGTTCTGGCCAACCCCAAACGTCTCAAGGTGACACAGTCACTTAGTGTATCGGGTAGAGATGTGATAGGGTTTGCTCCAAGATTTAGGTTCTCAAGCATCGTTTGCCCTGCTGGCCAATCGAAAATCTCTACTTGATTTCGATATATACTCAGTGACTTTAGCCTTTCTACATGACCGAGCGTTGCGGTAAATTCACAAATATCATTTTTGTGCAAATAGAGTTGCTCAATATTTTGTGAAAGAAGCGGTAGCTGAATTTGAGTAAGGCTGTTCGCTGCCAAGTTAAGCCAGCGACATTGGCTCAGTTGCGGAAGAAGCCTATCCCATGAAAAATTGTTACTCCCAAGATCAAGCACATTAGCATTGAGTGCATCACCCAGCTCATCTAACGCACTATCATTTAAAGCAGCATGAGTTATCTTCAAAATCTGTGGGCTGATTGTTTGAATATGCGCTGCGATGCAGTTGAGTTCGGCTCGATCAATATGTTTCAACAGACTAACACCAGAGTATGGATCGTAAAAATCAAGCAGGCGCTTGCGCACTAACCATTTCGGTGCCCTAGATAAAATTTGAGTAAGTCTGTTTAGTTCAAATACATCGCGAATGTTCGTTGCATTGCCATAATCATAAATTTCGCTAGCAAGGGCAGTTGCAGTAAATTGATCCAGTTTTTTTTCCAACAACTCGAAGTTTCCGAAACAACTAAACAAGTGACGAACTTTGATGCTGAATGGAGTATCACGCGTAACGAACTCATCGGATTCATGGCGATCGCCTTGAGCGACAACTACAATGCTGCACTTCCGATAACTATCAAGAGAAGTGATCTTTGCAATGCCATTACGCACTTCATCCGTTAGGTCGTTATCACCCAAAATAGGCAAAATAACCACAACGACAAGATGTTCTAAGGTATTCGTTAATAGGTTTTTATCGTACAGACTATTAAAACTTAAATCGATGCCCAGAGCTTTAAGGGCATCGATAAAGATTGTCTCACCAGAGCTTCTTCGAACCAAGCCTGATATAACATGCAGGGATTGAAGCATTCGATAAAAAATTAGCTGATGTCTTTATCGCAATGATCAGCTTCAAACCACTTACCGAACATATTTGATACATCGGACAATAATTCAGAGTCTAGCTCGCTCAACTTCAACACCTCACGAGTTAAAACCTCTCCTGCAGAATCAGTCTTTGGTGTAGTTGCGTTATTTAAATCACTGTGCATAGCTCTTCTCCTTTATGCTATCTTAATTTTCTGTAAGTACAGTCCTAATATAAATTAACCTATTTTAGCTTAGTAAACTACCTGTTATTTGCCAAATTATCGTATTTGTTGATTGGGTGGTGGAGGTTGCGGTGCTCTTTGCTCTGTCTACGTCTACTCGAATGAACTCTAGGTTGTAATTTTGTAATTTTAGAAAATGTCAACAGTCTCAAGCCCCTTCGAGAGGGGCTATGTTGAGGGGAGCCTTGACCTGCTCCCTGTTGATTCGCACAGAATGCTGTTAGCAATGTCCGTTCCTCGCTCTGAGTGGACCTTCAGCTCAGTCAGCCATGACCGCTGTGTGCCAGGAACGGGCGTTGATTACATCATCGTATGTCAGTCTACGTGGAGCAGGTCAAATGACCCGTGATTATCGTTTGCGCAACTGTTCTATTTGCGTCAGCAGGCGCTTAAAAGTATCGATAGCCCTCCACAACTGATATTTCATATCGAAATCCCAATCAGGGCAACCAATAAGCTCTGACTTGAATAGTTTCAAACCGAAGTGAATTGCGGCAATTTCATCACGACCACAATTTAGGGCGATCCCGGCAAGTTGAGCATCACTCAGAGGTCCATGCGGCGTATCCTTCCAAACTTTGTGAAAATGCCGGTAAATCGTTTCTAGTGCCATTTGTTTAAGTAGTAAAAGCAAGATTGCTATTGATTATCGTCCGTACTGCTGGAAACTTCTCTGTTTTTTGCATGCTAAATAACCATCGAAGTTGCTAGTACAAACGCCTTCAGCATGCAGAATAAGTGCACACTTCCGCAACTCGCTCATAGCTGCCTGTGGTGTATCAGATGGCGGCTCTGGGCCAGAAGCAGACATTTAGTGGTTCTAAAAGCTCTCATAGCGTGGCCAAATTTTATCGACCACTACATTCCGGTAATCCATTATCTGATGGCAGCCATAAGACCGCCATCACACCAGTTCAACCCCGACGTTTACGCTTCGGACGTGCCTGTTCGCGCCTTGTTAATCGCCGGGAATTACGCTTTCTACTCGGCTTCGACTCAACGAACTGGCTTACAGCCATCTCCTTCTTCGTTGCTTTCTCTGGCTTCAACTTTGCGATTATCTCACCCAGTGCAGCCACACAAGAGGACCAATACGCCCAGACTTCACCCTTGTTGAATAGCTCCGTTTCATTCGTCACTAGTGCCCTTTTCAACCGGCGTGACATACGGCTGTTTACATCACCCATGGCGTGCTTAGCCCAGGCTTTGGCGCTGTTACTCTTTGGCCGCGATGACTCAATGAAGTCATTAACCAGAACCGATTTAAGCCTTCCTTTATAAACCACAATGCGCCCGAACGGGTTTTTCAGTTCAGCGAGCTTCGCCAGCATGACCGACCATGAACCAGCACGCCGACCTGGCATGATACGCGCTTCTATGCGCAGAAAACTTTCAAACTCCTCCTGGTTGATCTCAATAAACTGTTCCTGCCTGGCCTTGCCGTCCTTTAATACAACCTCACTACGCTGGTTAAACCCCATCGAATTCAGCACACCTGCATATACCTTCTCATAAAGGTTAAACCGTAGCTCAGACCGCTTCCCGCCTAAGTTCAGACCAGGTAACCCCTTAAAATTAATGTGGTCCTTGAAGGCAGATATTCCCTTTAAATCCCAGACATAGTCATTGAGTTTGCAACCATATACATCCAGAGCGACATCAATGCGGGTTACCCAAGACCTCGCTAACAGACGGTAGAAAATGGCACCGAATCGGTCGCTCAGCCATCCCAGCATGTGATCCATCGCTTTTGCATCCATATGCTGCGGCCGGAACTCGAAGCGTATCCCACCTGTATTGGCGCGGCGAGGTCCCCAGTTTATGTGCAGAAGCATGGGTGAGTCATCATCCTTCCGATATACTGACAGCCCATATTTATAGGGATGAGGCTTACCTGCTTTATTCTGCGTTGATTTGCGTTCAACACGATACTGCTTCCATTTCTTCCCTAGAATGCTCTCAAGCTTCTGCAAGAACTCCTCTTTCTCTTCCTCACTATGGAAGCGAGAAACTGACGTAATACCATCAGCTCGCATTGTCATTCGGTGCCCATAGCTACTACTGCAGATTTCAGTTGATACGTTGAGCTCAACATTCTTTCTGTTAAGCCAGCTATTATTTTTAGTCATTGTTGTTCCTCTCAGGCATTAACCTGGTGGGGAACAGAGAGCAATAGCTTCCCGTACAGTTATTGTTGATAACTGTTCTTTACTGTTGGTTTAATTAACCCAGCGTCAGTGTTGGCTGATATGTTCTCTGTTCATGCTTTTAAGTGCGCTTATAACGTGCTGTTAGACGCACATATATTTACTGAACACGCTGACGCTCAGTCAGCCACTGGTTAACTTCGTGCTCATAGAAACCTATCGAGCGGATACCAATACGAACCTGCCGTGGAAATTCGTTACGCTGGAGCATTCTGTAGAGCGACGCCCGGCTAATGGCACAACGTTCAAGTACTTCCGGGACTTTGATGATACGAATTGTGGTCATAACTCACCTGCTTAAGTTACGCATCGGCTGATGCGAACAGGCTTTTACAACCATGAATTTGAAGAAATCCCGCCACCTATGACAGTCATAAAACCCTCATAGCTAAGATGACCGTCACACAGGAACACTTTTGAGGGTGTTTCGATGTTCAAATCTTGACAGTCATAATTATGACAGTCATATTATGAATTACACACCATTGACTAAGAGAAAAAAGATGCCGAACCGCCACAACACGAAAGCACAGTCCCCTTCAAAAAATGAACCTGATCAAAGCGCCATTAAAATGAAAAGTCGGGCAAAATTTGCCGAAGCTTTTGGCCCTAGTATGGAAATGAACGTACATGAAGACGCACGTGAGCGACTACGCGGAATCGCAGAGGTTTTAGAGGGAGAAGATTATGCTGAGAAAAAACGTGGGCTTGGCTATATTTACAGGAAAGCGGTAAACGATCTTATTAACATTTTTTACATTGATAATATCTTTGAAGCCAAAACAAAATCAGCCAAAACACTTTATAATTTATACCAGGAAAATTATAAATTACGGGTAATTGATGCTATAAAAAAGAAAGATCGAATTAAAACACTCTCCTCAGAATACCCAAGCCCAACGCAGTTAGAAAAGGGGGCACTCACACTTAGCGAGAGTAAATGGAAATCATCAGAAATTGACAAGCTGGATGATCATCGCTGGGTGATCAACACACTGGAAAGCCTCAACAAAAACTAACTAAAAAATGGTGCGCCGTGACTTACACACGTGATGAGTTCCCCGAAAAAACGAAAAAGATTTTACAGGAAAGGGTTGCTAATCGTTGCTCCAACCCCGGATGTAATTGTCTGACATCCGGGCCTAATTACGATGCTGAAAAAGCAACTCGCATAGGCGTTGCAGCGCATATAACTGCCGCTGCTCCGAATGGCCCCAGATTTAACCCATCTCTTTCAAACGAAGAAAGAAAACACATTTCAAATGGAATCTGGCTCTGCCAGAATTGCGCAAAACTCATTGACAGTGATGAGCTGACCTACACAGAACATGCCATTCGTAGTTGGAAAAGTGAAACAGAGTGCAGAATAAGGCATGAACTTGAGGGCGGAAATTTACCTGTTCAGGATATTAATCTTAGGGGGTGGCCACGTGGTCATTGCAATACCTTTGTTGCCGAAGGGCAGATGGTATGTACGGGTTGCCAGGCTGAAGTAGCTTATCAGGCCACGAAGTATGAAGTTTTGGAAGCCAGGAAAGTTGGCGGATTATTTGGGGCAATAGTGGGTGGTGTACTTAATTTTGGTGTGCCAAATTTTCTGAATTCACACTTTAATCTGAACATTCCCAGTGATTGGGGGCTTGGCTTGTATTCATTGTTCATTATTGCAGTACCAGCGATTATTGGTGCCAAGTTTTTAGAAGAAGTTAAACATAACCAATACCGGAATAAACCACCACGTTTCTTTCGCCAACGCAATATTTGACGACAGAATTAGTCGAATATACGTCTGCTTGCGTTAACCTTTATGCTCTCACCACGGCAGTCATAACGGGTAGTTGTGGATATGTCGCTATGGCCTGCTAGCTGGCGCACAGTGTTAATATCCACGCCCTGCTCTAACAAGCGCGTAATGAAGGTCCTGCGCATATCGTGAGGAGTAAAACGCGCTATGCCTGCATCATGCTGTAACTGCGCCAGGATGCCGGTTAAACCGGTCGTTGTCATCGGCTGGCTGACAACCCTGCCGTTGCGCTGAACACGGTTAAACAATGCATCCCCGGCCTCTTTCACTCCACTGGCTTTAATCCATGCGCGGATGGCTTTATCTACCGCTGCCGCCACGTGTATCTCCCGGTATTTACGCCCCTTCCCTTGCCTCACTGTAAGAATGCCATTGTTATAGTCCCGGTGCTCAAGGCTGACCAGTTCCCCGGCCCGCAAACCTGCACCGCAAAGGGCCATAACAATGGCGACATCACGACAGCAGCGGATACGTTGCGGATGCCGTTTAGCGGCCTGAACGAGTGCTCGAACCTCCTCCCGGCTGAGTGCCCTCCCCTTACGCTGGTTATCGCCACTGACACGCCTGACTGCCCGTATACGGGCAAGGGTGTCCGCCTCCAGGCAATTGAGGTTAAAGGCCGTCTGCGCTATGCCCCGGAGTGCTGACAACGCCATGTTAACCGACGACACGGCGTAACCGTCATCCAGCAGTGCCGCACGTACTTTAGCGACAGCGGCGAAGCTAAGTTGCTCCCAGGGGTAGCTGGCTGCATCCGCACCGCGTTTAAGTATGCTGGCACTGCGGTTTAACAGGCTGGTGATACCCCTCCGTCCCGACGGGGCAAGACCGCTGATATAGGCGTCCAGCACGGTGGTTTCCACCACCGGCGCGACCTGACGCAGCGCAGCCCTGCTCATGCGTTTAACCTGCTATAACATGTATTAAACCAGGTAACTGTCTGCATCACACCAGCCCTCGTTCAGCCAGTGACACCGTCTCAGCCCCGGCCACAATAAAGTGGTCCAGCAACCGCACATCCAGCATTTGCAGTAGCTCCTGCAGCCGCTTAGTTATCTGGATATCGCACTTGCTGGGTTCAGCCTCGCCGCTGGGGTGGTTATGCACAAGGATGACTGCGGCGGCGTTATGCCTGAGTACCCGCTTGATTACCTCCCGGGGATGAACGCTGACCGTATTTAACGAGCCCCGGAACAGCATTTCCCGATGCAGAAACTGGTGCTGGTTATCGAGCAGGATAATGCCAAACTCCTCATGCTCCAGCAGGGCCATTTCATACATTACGCACCGTCGTACATCATCAGGAGAGCAAAGCTGAACGCCACGCTGGTAGCACCGGCTGATAATATCGCGGGCCTGGTCGAGGATGCGGGTTTCACGCAGGGTAAACGTCGTCATGTTCAGAACTCCCGTTCGATGAAGTAAATGGCTTCGGGAAACAACTGGCGCCGGGTCGCGCCAGCACGTAAGGAGAAGGCCTTACGGGGCATGGAGGTTCGCCCGTTGCTGTCGAAAAACCAGAGCGTTTCTTCGTCCATTCTGGTGATAAGGGACCAGTGAAACTGGTCGCTGAGCATAATCAGGCGGGAGTGGTCTGTGACCGCCAGAAACCGCCTCATTTCACTGAAAACCCGCCCTTCCACAAGACCGCGAATTCCGTCGAAAGGTTTGCTGATTTGGACCGGAAACTGGCGGTGGTAGTGACCTTTCCGGAGTACCTGAGTAATCAGCCAGTCGAGCCGGTTTTCATCTATCCCTTCGGTCAGCCATTCATGCAAAGGCCAGCGTTGCTGATAGGCCTGAAGAAGTCGGTTCATGAGTGGTTTTCGCTTCACCCGACCGTCATACAGCCAGCTCAGCATATTCACCACACAGTACGCGCCGCAAAGACAGTCAAGTTCTCCCTGTACAGACGCGTGTATCCCTCTGTTAGCAGTCACAGTTAATGTCTCCATCAATAATTAGCTGTCAGTGTGGCGGGATTAGCTTTCCCACATAACGGTGAGGGTGTAGATATTCAGGAAGTGGTAATGAACGAAGTTTCTCTGCCAGAGTGCAAAAATGTCACGCCCTTCCTCTGGGGGTAAATCACCGGCATAAGACAGGAAGACATAGCGCTGGCTCCAGCTGATATCGATTTCCTTTTCGAGCTCCGGGTCTGTCCCCATATATTTGAAGTCAGTGATGTAATCGAAATACCATTCATCGTTGCGGGAAATAAGCCTTATTTCCACCGGATGAAACCCACCATTTTCAGCGCTGTAATTGATATCTTTGAACAGCAATGTAACAGCACGGATATTAGGCTTCACAGGCGGCTTTTTACTGAGCTCAGCCAGTATAATATTAATGAGTTCCTGACTTACGGGCATGGACAGCCCTTCCTGACGGATAATATTCATTGTATTTATTCCGGTAAATATGCGTTTGGGTTGATGACACAAATACTAATTAAACCTAACCCATACTGAATTTTCAGACGATGGACGTCCTCCCGCCAGAAGGGATATAAAATGAAACGCTAAGTTGGCTATTAGTTTATGTATCAGCCACTGAATAATATGACACTATCCAGTAATGATATTTTACCAGGAATATACTTTCAAAGCAAATAATTTCACAAAGAAACTAATTTTAAATTTATTTTATGAATTCATCTAAAAAAAGGAGAAGGTTTTTCCTTTTGCCGTAATCCAATTTGTTCCAGATTTGATCGAGGCGTTGTTTTAATTCTTTATCAAGCCCAGATAGATAGTCAGACGGGATATTAGAAACATTCAGATCATCCATGCAATCAATAAAGAACCAACTTATTGGTGTCTTTAGAGACACTGCAATTTTAACTAAATGCGCAATATTTATCTTATTCGTTCCTCGTTCATAGCGGGAAAGTTGTTGCTGAGATATATCGATAATTTCTGCAAGTTCAGCTGCGGTTAACCCGGCTTCTTTACGTCTGCTCTGAATACGCTGTCCTACCAGCTTATCAGCTGAATCTGCCACCAGTTTAACCATCATTTATTCTCCCGTCCGTCCATAAGCGGAAGTTTGGGTCTTTTTTACTCTTGCATGAACATCACTAATGACCTTAAAATCCAATAAATACTCACTTATAGAACAAACAAGACTAGGACTGACGAGCTGAGTGACCAGCAGGTGAGCCTTAGAACAAAGGTGGACAGAAAGGGGAACATTGTGGCAACCACCATTACTGAGATAACGGATTGCTTTGAGTACTTTTTCAGCTCCCTTTATCGGCGTGAATTTGTCAAAACACTACGTCTGAATGAATGTAGCGAGCGGGAATTACTGCCATTAGTACGTTGCTATTTACTGGGTTGGTTTGCGGATAACGTCTCGCCAGAAGTTAAAAGCAGGCTACCTGGAACGGTATCCGGGCATGGTTTCATTGACTTTGTGATTGACGATGTGGCCGTTGAGTTTGCAGTCCGTAAGCCAACAGCAGCTCGTTCCAATCTCTCAGCAACCGTAAACAGCACGGAAGTGAAGAAGTTAATGAAGCACGACGGTAAAGCCCTGCTTGTACTGTTTGACTTCTCTGACACGCCCTATTCAGAAGAACAGATCGAATCTTTCCGTAACTGGCCCTCCCTGGGTCGGGGGAATCACCGTAAATCAGCTTTCAACGTTGTGTATTTCTTTGTGGAAAAACGCAGGCCGCTGGCACTGGGTAAAATCACCAAAAACATTCGTATTAGCTAACAGGATATTTAATGATGAAGAGAATTGTTACTGCATTAGTACTGACAGCCTTAGCCTTCCCGACAATCGCAGCTCAATACGCTAAGCCCGGTGCAGTTTTAACGCTAAAGCCAATGAACGGTAATGCAGAGTTCAGCATCAACGCATCAACCAAAGATGGCTCAGGGATCTGCAACATGGAAGGTACAGCACAACAAATAGCTGCTGGTGAGAATCAGAAACGCCGTTGGATCTGGAATGACAGTTCCAGCCAGTGTGTTGCTGTGCTCAGTGAAATGAATAATGGAAAAACCAGCGTAATGACTCGTGGTTGCGGAGGATACTGCGAGGCTTCGGCAGCAGGCGCAATGGATGGTCAATACAGCAAAAAATAATAAAACGGCACTTTGATTTGAAGGAAAATAACAAATGAAAATAAATATACTTCTGGTACTGATTGCAGCGGGTTTAATAGTAGGCTGCGGCGATAGGACACCAAAATGCAATAGCGATGACGCCAAGAATCTGGTCGTTGATATAGCACGGAAAACGATAGAGAAAGGAATGACGCTGGATAAGGATGTACGTATTTCTGTAGAAAATGTCCGGACGGTAAGCCATGAGTCAGGTCTTGACGTTTATCAGTGTGCTGCTGATCTAACTTTCGCCAAACCAAACATGAAGGACTCGTTGCCTATTACGTATCGGGTGCAGAAAACAGAGGATGGCAAGGGACAATTTTATATAAATGTGTATGGCTTATAATATTTAAACTATAGAGAATATAAGGTGATATGGAGAGGTTCTTTAGAGAGCTGGATCGGTAAACAAGATTATTTGAGATGCGCAGAACAGCCCAAATGGCCATGTTTCATATAAGTAACAACAGTGACAGTGCCCAATTTTTGGCTTCCGAGCACTATCCCATGCGTTATTATTTGACCTGCCCCCAGTATTAGATACAACGATCAGCCAGTAATGTCGGTTTGTTTATAGTTTCACCGTTTAGCCATCGTGCTGCAAGTTCTGATATAGCTGATAATTGAGTGCAGAATGAGGTCTGCACTCGTTATAGTCTTATTGTCAGTCATTAATAATTTTCAGATATGATGAATGCCTGAACTATTGTTCATTCAAGCATTCATCATGAAGATGACCGTTAAAAATTTCTTTAAACACGTTCTTACGTGTCGGCTTATGCGACAGATTAGTCGCAGCTCCACGCCATGTTCAAAAGTCCATGGCTGAAGAGCACAGCAGGTAAATTCACGAACCTAGCCGATTATTATCGGTCCCGGATAGCCACGAGGCAAGGCAATACTGTCAAATATCCACTATATCTGAAGGTCCGAAATCCCTATGCGGCAGTGAACTTCAGGAACTCCTTCGTAAAATAATCCGTACAGGTGAGGCACTTAATCCGGCACCTAATAGCGAGCGCATCCATGACAAAATCCATCGACCATGTCATAGTTAGTGTTGGAAGGGAAGCTTTTCAATTGCCAGTCCCTTAAGATGATAAATGGGGTAAATCACTTGTGATTAATGCAAAGACCTTCACGCCACAGAAGCAGCAAGATGCGCCGCTTACCAAAGTGTCGGTTTTTCAGTGGTAGATCGGTGATGCTGGTCGACAGGAACAAACCTGTCATTCTGCAGGCTAGACTTTTTGCCAGCACACATAAATGCCGCGGTTTCTCGCTTCTGGTCTGTCGTCAATATTTTCGGCTCAGCACTGCCTCCAACGCTTCTTTGTAAGCACATCTTTTGCCCATTGCTTTTTCAGGCTGGAGTTCTCGGCTTCAAAAGTCTTTAGACGCTTTACTGCCGACATGTCAATACCCCTAACTTTTTACATCATGTCTAGACTGTGATATCGGAGATAGCATGCTTGCGGTATATCTCCAGGGAAGCACTTCGGCTTCGCGAAGAATGCTGATAATCAGTTCTTAGAAAAAAGGTGCCTTCATGTGGATGTCTTTACATTGCTGATGAAGACATCACTAACTTCGCGCTGTGTTAACCACGAGGGAGTTGGTCAAATTAAATCTTATCTATCACCAAAAAAATATGTATGGTAGCCTTTCTACAAGCGTTGGCTTCAATATCTCACTAGCGTTTTATCAATTTGCTGCCAATGCTATATAAGCAATTTTTGATCGCCGCAGAAAAAATTTGTCATAAAACGATCCTAGCTTTACCTTTTATCTTATCGTGATAGCTGTGGGTCATTACAATGATCATAACCAACAACTAAAAGCAGATGATAACGGTCACCAAAACCTATTTTCTTCGCCTTATGCACACTCTTCGTCTCGCCATGCAAGACTCGGAAGTTGAGTCTGACGAACTTATTGGCAGTATTTTGGATTATTGGTGTAAAGAGTCATTCAGTGGAGTGCCGGGCTGTGGCCTCAAAGTAAACTCTCAGTTACAGTCTCATCCATCAGTGAAAAAATTCGTCGAGTTTATTAAAGTTCAAAACTTTCTGGAGGCAACTTATTGGCTTTCTTCGGCCTACGCCCAACTTTCCAGTAAAGAGCGCCGCAAACAGTTGGCGATGTTTTTCACACCACCATCTCTAACTATGCGTCTATTGGATGACATATCAGAAAGCGGAGTGGATTTCTCCGTTCGAAAGTTTTGTGACCCGGCTTGCGGTGGAGCAGCATTCTTAGTGCCAATTGCAATACGCATGCGCGATTCTCTGCGCGAGCAAGAAGTGAAACCTGAACAAATTATCGAGCATGTGCAGGAAAACTTGCTTGGATTTGATAAAGATAGAGTCCTTTGTGAGCTTTCGAAACATTTTCTGTTAATGACTCTCCATGATGAAGTTGTCACAACGGGGAAAAAACCTAGTTTCCAGATTTATCAAGGTGATTCATTATTGAAGGCTAAACACCTATTTGGAACACTTGATATTATTGTGTGTAACCCACCATTTAGAAAGGTTCCATTAACAGAAATAGCGCACTACGGCGACAGTTTCGTCGATATTATTGAAGCGCAACCGAATTTGTATGCCTTGTTTATCGCACTGTGCGTCAAGCTGATGGCATATGATGGTATCTGTGCACTAGTGACACCAACCAGCTTCCTCTCTGGACGGAACTTCTCGAAACTTCGCTCGTTCCTTACGAAGCAAACCACTGTTCTTAGCATCGGTATGGTCTCTGAACGTTCCGGTGTGTTTATCGATGTCGAACAGGAGACAGCATTAACTATAGTACGCCGTGAAAATGCCAACGGTATTCACACAAATCAAACAAGGGTTTCGGTCGTCGATCGTAGTGGCTATTATCTTGATATTGGTTGCTGCTCTCTCCCTCACTCTGGATTTACATGGCCAATTCCGCGTATGGAAAGTGATGTAGCCTTGCTCAAAAACGCAGCAGTATCAAGTGCTACTCTTACTGATTACGGATACGTGGCTCGTATCGGTGCATTCGTATGGAATAGAGATACGCGCATTACTTATCCATCAGCAAGTAAAATAGACCAAGCAAACGAAGGTACTGTTGTGCCCCTGCTCTGGTCGAGCGACATTGCCCCAAATGGCCAACTGCGTTTTACTGGTTCTACTAAAGCTAACCAAGAACACTGTTTTGTAAATATGGGAGTAAAAAATCATCGTTCGATCATACGGAGACCTAGTGTTTTGCTACAGCGTGTGACGTCCAACGACCAACATCGACGACTAATTGCCGCAGCAGTGCCTAAGTTACTATTTGATACATATGGTGGGTTTGTCGGCGAGAATCACACTGTCATTCTTGAGCAGGTAACTCCTGATCCGGTATTGACGCCAGAGCTATTGGTTCAATTACTCACTACGCCCGCAGTGGATCGCTATTTTCGCTGTATTTCCGGAGCGAATAATGTTTCCATTTTTGAACTTAGCCAACTTCTGCTACCCGACCCCAAACGGCTCAAAAGCTTCCTTGGGCAAGGGCTTGATATGCAAAGCGCTGTGCATAAAGCTCTTCAAGATAAATAAATTATCTGTTTTCTTCTGAAATAACTCAGGGGGAGTAGTTTTGAAGCCAAGATTCAAGGAAACTAGAAGACGACTCAGCGAGCTCCTGGAAAAACAAAGAACCAGGCGAGAAAAACTTGCGGGATTTGATAATCGAAAAAGGGTTACATGTTCAAAAACTACTAACAAGCCTGAGACTCTTCTACCACAGCCAGAGTCTGTTTCTTATCTACAAGCTTTAGAGCCGACAACCATCGAGCAGCGCTCACGTGCTGCACTAATTCCTATATATCAAGACGGTGATATACAGGAGAGTGATATTTCGTCTGCTTTGATTGCTCTCTCAGATTTATATCTACATGCTGCACAATACCGCTCACGCCACATAGCAATGGTATGGCCTGCATCGTTCAATAACCTGACTCTTATTCATGCCCTAGCCACCCTCGCTCGCTGGCATGAGGGAGATAAACAAGGAGTTCGGGGTCTTCTATTCCCTATAAAAAATAATGTATTCCATCGACTCAACCATCTCCACTTCGACCGATTATCCCTGTTAAATATTGCCAGAAATTTGGCTGAGAACAAAGACAATCCGAAAGTCACGCATTCAATGCCAGACAAGGATGCGTTTCTATTTTCATTAAATGACCGATGTTTTCAACAGGAATCGCCAAAGCCTTTCAATCCAGCTATTGGTGAATTACTACCATTGTTTATGGCCACTCCCATGAGTACCCGCTGGGAAGCCTGCGACTCACGACTTCTTGCTTTTATACGAGCGAAGCTTACTAGACGATCACACGCTAATGCATTAAAAATGAATTGTTCGGTTATCGGTGATCCGGGCACTGCACCTGACGCGCTTTTCTCCTTGGATGGGAGGATGTCGGAGAAAGAGCTCCGTAAGGCCTGTCAACAGCTTGCTAAGTTGGGTAAGCCGGAAGTGGTTATGGTTCAAGCCACGCGAAATGTACGTAACGAAGCATCAAATTGGAAGGCTCGCTTAGCCCGCTTTTGCCTTATGCTCGAAGAGGTTTTAGAACCTTGTCCGGGAATTGTCGTCGTTACAGACGAACCGCATGCTGCATATCGTTTAAAGAACGAACTATGGGAAAGGAACAAAAAAAGTGCCCCGAAATACCGGTGGCATACTCCATTCGAATTCAAGGTCATCGGTATTCCTAGCGCTGTTGGCGCTGACGGGCTCCTTCCACCAGGATGCTCCGAGAGCGTTTATCCTACCTTCCGTGAATTTGATATCTGCATTGTGGATGCAGATGCAGCTAAGGTAGCTAACAAGCTTTTTCGTATCGCTAGTAAATTGTCTGTCGGAAGGAATGAGGCTAAGCCACTTTTTGAAGCAGCCTCCTTTATCTCACGTCTTGCCGCATTACCTTGCGGTGTTAGGCACATGTCCGAGTATCTTGCTGGCCAAGATATTTCGGAACGTACTCGGAAAGCCTTCGACTGGCCGATGCATATGGCTGCTGTTCAAGAATTCGATCGTAGTTTCGGTGTTGTAGGTAATCACCATGTTTTAATGGAAAATCTTAACCACGGTACTAAGCTCTTTGGAAATTATTACAACGCAACTCCTTTTGCTCATAAGCTAGCTGCAATTATTGCGAATGTAACTACTAACAATCAAAACATAGCGATAGTATTCACCAATGCACTTTATTTGCGCTTGGCTGAGCGTTTCTTTGTAGATTATGACCAATTTCCATCTGGCGTCACTTATGAGCAGTTGCGCAAACGTATATGTTTAATACCTGCAACTAAGCTAGAAGAACAACTAGAAAATCTGCAAAGCTCCACGATTGTTTTTGCTGGACTCAACGAGGATTCTCTTCGCTTACTGCTGACTGATAATCGAATTCCCGAGCGCCTTTTACTCCTTTTGACACTTCGGGCAGGTCAATATCTTCGTGCAACACTCAAGCCAATTGTTGAAGAGATGTTAGAATTCCAAGGCTACAGCCCACGTATTAAATCCATATTATCACAACTAAATGATTTGCCTGAAGATGCCTCTATTCTTTCTACTGGCAACTACATGCTGCCCACCTTTCGAATTGAGTTATCGTCTGAGCTCTCATCGAACGAGCATTCGATATCACCCCATTCGTGGATCATCCGTTTCGATAACGAGGTGACGCATTACCGCCGTGATACATCTGAAGTATATGTCTACGATCCGGCTTCGCAATATGCTACAGATGCAGGATTTAGATCTAGTCCAGTTCGTTTTCTGAATATCGGTGATAAAGTCTTCGTCATGTCAGCAGAGTTACGAGAGGTTGTTGAACAGACCCTACAAGATGCCGGGATAGCTATTCAATCTGACAAGACGTTCGAATCAGCTCTCCGCAGCTACCATGAACGGGTACAAAGATGCCTTGAGCAGCGATTCGCACAACTTACTGTAGCTGATAAAGTTCGTGCTATTCGCGAGGAAATGCTGATATTTGATGGGGGCTTGGAAGGTCGATTACCCGATGAGCAGTCTATGCGTCATTGGATTGATCTCGGGCATTCCCCAGAGACACCATTTGAGAAGCTGAGGCCGCAAGCACCAAGAGAAGAAGCAGTCTTCAGAGCATTCGCTCAGGTACTTGGCTTTTCTGAATTGGAAGCTGCGTATCAATGGCAGCGAGTAATCACTGCTGTGCGAACTTCTCGCCGACTGGATGGGCGACATGTCTCCGATATCTATGCCTATATGCTCTTACAACCTGAGTCAGCGATGGTTCATTCGGGTATCAAACGGCATACCATTAATAAGTTGTTCGCAATGGCACGTGAGAGCGTGGCCACTATAGAGCATATTAGTCCAATAAAGGAGTTAAGCTGATGAGCATGTCCGTCTTGCGTACCGACCCAGCAAATCCCGACGAAATCTCCTCTACGCTAAAAGAGGCCGTAGTTGACAGCTTGCTAAATCAAACTTATGCGCAGCTTAGCGGTCAGGGGCCTACAGGAAAGTATCTTTTTGGAGCTCGACCGAGGGCACTGCTTAACTCCGGTTTTTTGTTACCACAACGTAATATAACTGGCGATGATGAAGTAACTTCGCCTATTTGGATTTCGTCACATGGATTACAAATGCAACTTAATACCGTAACCTCAACGGTAATTAAGATTCAACCCCAGCTAAGCCTCTATGTGCGCGTACTGCCCAATACCGAAGACCTTAAACGTCCGAATTGTAGACCAGTTTTCTTGTTGCGTCGGTCAATAGTCGAAGAAATCAAGAAGGAACGTAATCAGCGGCTTGATGATGAATGGGAAAAAGTTAAAGGAACATGTACCTCGAAATGGAAGCACCCTGATTGGACAAGTATTAGAGCCAAAGTCATTGATGATGTATATGTAGCTAAAGGGATCCCCCGGAATCTTCTGACTACAGACGGTACACAAAAAGGTACTGATATTGGGGATGCCATAAACGAAGATGCTGACATTGCAGGCGAGAGCGTGATGGAAGGGATCCTCGTCCAAGCAAGCGGTGAGCTTCCTATTAAAGACGAGCACTTTCAACCACTCTCCATTCCACATAAATGGATGAGGCTTGAGATGCAACTCCCTATGCTATCTCTTGATACCGCCAAGAGCCGCGATGAACTCCAGCATGATCTCAATGACCATGCTGCACAAATGAACGAAGCTGTAGCCAAAAGGCTTCAAGAATGGGCTCAAAGTGGCGAACCTAATATGGGGGGGAAAGCATGGGGCTATCGCCATAATCTGATGGTTCCGGCAAGTCAATATCACAACTGGGCATCTTTCCTCGATTTGGCTCGTAATTCTAATTCACATATTGCGATGCCACAAATAGAGCTAATGTGGAATCTTGAATTATTACCTGACTGGTTAGAACCTTCGAAACGCAGCTTTTTCATAGCGCTAGAAAATATCAGCAAAATGCCGCAGCATTTTGGCGAAGAGACTGAAGAATCAATATTTCTTGTGTCACTTCAAGTGCAATTACCAAAATCACTTCATCATCCACTCAAGCTCGAGCGCATTGATCCGTCATATCGGTATAATAAGTATTTAACCTATCCTGCAATGGGCCATAACTGTGGTGTTATTGAAAGACAGTCTGATTCTTCGCAGCGATTATTCGAGACAACCTGGACGCCTCGCTATACACAGCCGAGAATTATACCTACAAGTATTAGTGACGTTCAGAGAAAAATGCGCTCGCTTGCTCAACCTGACGGGCTAGATGGTTTGTCACATCTTGTCCTCGCTATGCAAGAGTGGCTGGAGAAAATCCCCTCTCAAGTCACTCTAGATGAAGGGCTAGATTCATCCGATACAGCGAGTATCGTTCGCGAAAAGAATGCCTTCCAGAAAGACCATCAAAAGTGGACATCTGAGATGAAGGCTATCGAAGTTGGCTTACAGTGTCTTCGCGAGTCACGTGACACATGGCGAAAACGTGGCAGTCAGGAAGATCGGAGAGCAATAGTATACGAGGCTTGGTTAGCCATGAATGAAGCGATGGCAAACTTTATGATGGATCGCTTTCAAAAGGATGATAATGAATGGCGTCTTTTCCAAATAGCCTTCATCATTGCCAACGTTCCAGCAATTGCTTCACGTATACAAGAGTTCTCTCACTTCTATGACGAGCGTCGTGATGATGCAGTTACGTTATTATATTTTGCAACTGGTGGTGGCAAATCTGAGGCGTTTTTTGGGCTTCTGGTCTTCAATCTGATGCTCGATCGTCTGCGCGGTAAGCTCAGAGGCGTAACAGCTCTTATTCGTTATCCATTGAGGCTGTTGACGATTCAACAAGCACAACGCTGTGCTCGAGTGCTGGCACATAGTGAGCGTATGCGCAATCGCTATTCTTATGGCGGAGACAAATTTTCAATCGGTTTTTGGGTTGGTAGCGGAGGCTCGCCTAACAGACATAATGCTAAAGGGGTGAAAAGTATTCCTTCGGTATCAGAGGTATCTCCCTCTATTCAGGATGAGTTATTGCTACGCGAGAACGATAGCAAATATATGGCATCCATGCGTGCTTGGCGCAAATTACCTAGATGCCCATTCTGTGGAGGGGAAACTGCTCTTCGTTTATTTTTGGAATACCGAGACCAGACTCTAGGACATGTCTGTACAAATATTCAGTGCGATTCCAACGCTGGACAGTGGAAACCGCTGCCTTTTTACATCGTTGATGAGGACATCTATGACTTGTCCCCCTCAGTGTTACTCGGCACAGTCGATAAACTAGCACTAATCGGGCATTCAAATCATACAATTCGTAGGATCTATGGCATGTTTGGGGCTGCTCCATGGGTAAACCCCATCAACGGACGGTTATATATACCAAAGGATAACCGTGAACTCGTGGCTGGACCTGCTGCTAAAAACATGGAAGGTGTGTACCCTGCATACGAGACAGGTAAGCAAATCTTTCAAGACCCATTCCCGAGTCTCATTATTCAGGATGAAGCTCACCTACTAGACGAATCACTCGGGACGTTTGCGGGTTTGTTCGAGTCCACGTTAGACACAGTCTTCAAATATTTAGCCAAACCACTTAAAGATCAGGTGTCGGTAGATAAGCGAGGCCAAAGACGCCGAGCTAAGATCATTGCAGCATCAGCAACTGTATCTGCCCCCGAAAGGCAACTTGAACATCTTTACCAACGTTCGATTCCAGCCACTCAATTCCCAGAGCCGGGGCCGTCCTTGTACGAGTCCTTCTATGCAAAACCTGCACGATCAAACGAAGAGCAACGCAAAAATCATCCAGATATCGAAGTGGCGAGCCAACAAGCACGGGTATATACCGCCTTTATGACCAACGGGAAGCCGCATACTTCCACCAGTGTAGCAGTGCTGTCTGGGTTTCATCTTACAATCACTAGGCTTTTTGATAGCTTGGTGAATGGTAGCCCTACCCAATTCCAGTCAGCTCAACAGAGCTTGATAGACCATATTTCGAAAGGGCCGCTTGAGCAACTTCACAAACAAGCTTTATTGGCAGCAAATGCTTCCCAGCTAGCCACATTAATTGACCTGCATAGAATCGCTCTTACCTACGTCACTAATAAAAAGGGCGGAGATCAAATTATGGCAGCTGAAGCCGAAGAGACCCGCAAGCGCCATCTCAACGAGAGTATTGAACTGAGAGGGCTCGATACCCGTCTTATCACTGGGTCAGTGGAGCAGGGGGAGATCCAAGCTGTCGTAGATACAGCGCAACACCGCGTGGCTCCCGGCCAACCGTTTCCACCGATTCGAGAGCAACTGCGCTCAGTAATAGCTACATCAGCCATTTCCCATGGTGTTGATGTCGATGAGTTTAACTCCATGTTTTTTGCAGGTATGCCTTCTGATATTGCGGAGTATATCCAAGCCTCATCACGCGTTGGCCGTACACATATCGGTTTTGTGGTTTTGGTACCAACCCCCCAACGTCGTCGCGACCGCCACATAGTGCAAATATTCGATATATTCCACCGATTCCTAGAACGAATGGTACAACCAGCAGCTATCGATCGATGGGCAGAGCGAGCTGTCGAACGGGTTTTCCCTAGCCTTCTGCAGGCCTACTTGTTAGGTGTAGTACCTAGTTGCAAGCTGATTCAGCTACCTGAAGATAAGAAAGACCATACACCTGACTTTAGTTACATACCTAATGTACGTAAGGAATATATGGCTAGAGGTGATGCGTTCATCGCGGAAATAGATCAGTTTATTGAGTTAGCCATCGGATTGCAGGGCACATTTTCGCCCGAGGGAGAGGAGTATTATCGTGCCCGAATTGATCACAAAGTCCATGAACTTATTGCTAATACGTGGAGTAGTCCGGTTTGGGGAAACGGTTATATGGAAGGTTACTTTAACGCTCAGACGGATCTGATGCTCAAACCTATGACATCACTGCGTGATGTTGATCAGGGAGGGGTCATCCAGGCTTCCATTCGTGACGAAGGCGGGAAAACCCAAACTTCTTCTGAAGTTCAGCAGATAATGGATCTTATCCGTCACGGTGTGGCCAAAAATGAAGGTTCAAATAACGCTCAGGTGGGGAATTGATATGGCAATTCGAAGAAATTTCTTGAGCAATGAAGATGAAGAAAAAACACTCAGCGCACCGATGATGACACGCTCCCGAGGACAACTCGGTTCCGCATATGCGCCAGGTTCTTTTTTTACATTCGAAGGTGGGCTAGGTGCGTGCATTTCATTGCCTGACTTTTCGGCGACAGTCGATGACGCACCTATTCATACAGTTACTAAGTCACAAATCCTTCTGAGACTTCAGGAGGTTTGGCAAAGTTGGTTCGCGCGGGCCTACGAGGTGGGTACAAATGATAGACAAATCGAACCTCGCCAATGCATCGATGAAGCTCTACTCAGAGGTGCTACCATAGCTCCTCTAGGCGTAGACCGATTGGCATTTCTTAGCCCGCTTCGTATGGGTTACGCTCCAGCACCATTGACCTTTGTTTGTAATAAATGTCACCTTTTTAGGCGCTTCGAATCAGTGCACGACTTATCACAGAACATTGGCCGTCTGCATAATTGCATTTGCACCGCAGCTGATGACAAAAGGCCGTGCCAGTGGAGGCAGCTTGACGTTGTCTTCGTACACTGGTCGGGTGAATGGATGCCTGCCACCCCTGGTCGATGGGAATGGGATGATAACAAGAAAGAATTGAGGCTCTCCGGCGAGCAATGCAGCCTATGTGGCAAGGGAGATTTCAAGCTTAATACTGACTCTCCTAGAATCGGGCAATGGCATTTCTATTGCGCTAACCCGAAATGTGGTCATAAGGGATCTGATGAATGGCGGCAGAATGATAGATTCACCACAGAGGTGTTCAGAGACTCAGCCGGAAATCGAATGAGTGAGCGTCGTATGGAACCTATTTCATACCGAGCTTCTTCGACTTTCTATGCACAATCAGAACAATTCGTTCTTTTTCCCGAGTCGGAGCACCAACTAATCGAGATGTTAGAACCACAACGACACTCTGAACTATCTGCTTTTATCGGCAAGCATTTTCGGTTTGAAGGAGAGGAACTGTCTCCTGCGGAAATGAAGGCATCTTTACTGGCGGCAGGAAAAGTTGGCGAATGGGAATCATATGAAACTTTTTCGAGACTGCGTGACCAAGCTCAAAGCTTGAGTGACAAGGGTTTACAGGATATAGCAGAAAAAGAACTTAAGAAGCTCGTTGACCGGTGGTTATCCAGCACTCCACCACTCATACGGCCGCATGTTGACTTGCCACCTATGGTTATTTCACAACTTGCCATGCGCGACGAGTATACCAGTCGCTTCGATCCTTTCGTACTAACGATAGAGCATGAAGCTCTAAATCGGAGTAAGCTCTCAGCCCCATCACATGGTGGGCGAGCGAAATTTGTACGCTTTAATCATTTAGACAATGATTTGGCACCAAAAGACATTAATCATAAGGCAACTCAAGAGGCTGAAACTCAAAATTTAATGTCCAAGCTTGGCATTATCGATCTTGGGTTGATTCGTGAATTCGACCTGTGTCGATTCACCCATGGCTATACAAGAGTAAGTGCAACCCCGACAATGGAGAAACGTAACCAACTCATGCCAGTTCGCTTGAGATTATTTGAGCCGCTACGTAACGGCAAGCGGCCCATTTACGTCGTAACGCAGGCCAACGAGGCGTTGTATGTACGTTTAGACCAAAGTGCAGTATATAAATGGTTAAGTGCTGTCGGGGTTGTGGACTTGCCTGAATGGGACGAAAGAGAAAAAGTCAAACTTGGTGGAAAAATATTGGAAGTTGCACAACCTTTCGGGCGTTATTTCTCCCTTTTAAAATCAGGAGATGCAACTACATACCGCTATGTATATACCTTACTACATAGTTACGCCCATATGTTCATGAAGAATGTTGCTGAACTCTCTGGTATAGATCTTGGCTCTATGGGTGAGTATATTTTTCCTCTTGATTTGGCATTTGTTGTATATCGCAATGGTACGACAATGGATTTGGGTAACCTTTCTTCGCTCTGGCGTAATGAAAATAACAGGTTTCTATCGCGCTTACTTGAGGCTTCATCCCATCGCTGCAATTCAGGGCGACTGTGTGATACAGCTGGTGGGGCTTGCCCTGATTGTATCATGATCCCTGAGACATCTTGCCTAGCACAGAATCAATTGTTGTCTCGCGCAGTCCTGAGAGGGGGACCGCCGCCGCGTGAGGATGCAACACATAAGGGCAGGAGAATTCCCGGTTTTCTTGAGGTAGTAAATGAAAACAATGCAGGTTGAACTGTTGAACGTGTTCGACATGCTGGCTCCTTACTGCGAAGTGAGCGCAAGACTATGTGAAGAGGCAGGTCTAGGCGCGCTAGATAATCCAATAGAGCTGCATGCTTTATGTACGCTGCTTGATTTACCACTGGCGCGTTCTGCCGACCTTGAGCGCGCTTTAATTGCAGGACAAAGCTGTGGGCTTTTCGAAAAAGCGACTTTTCTCACTTGGAGAGTAAAAAAACGAGCTCTTGCACAAGAAGTAGCACCTTTACTTATGGGAACGAAGCTGTATTGTTCTCGCGTTCATCAAGATGCAAACATCGTTGATGTCGTGTTGACCAGGCCTCCATCACCAAGCCATATTTCGGAACAACTCGAAAATATGTTTCAAAATTATCGGAGCTTTAGAGATACCAAGCAACTATTACCAGTAATTGCTGAGTCGGCACGTAAATCTTTTGGGGTGATGACTCCATTTATTGATAACGTTGGAGCACAAATAGTTTTAAACCTATTCAAACTTACACAAGCCCCTGATAAGTATTTGATATTGCGAACTAATAGGTACGGTGAACCCCCATCTGCTTTAGCAACTGTCGGAGAGGAGCTATCTAGGCTCGGAGTATCGGTGGTTAATTTCCACTTAGATCGCTCTGATGCAATAGGAAACGAGACATTCCATGCCAAGGTTATTTTAGCAGATGACTCGGCGGCCTATGTGGGGTCGTCCAATATGAATCAATGGTCATTCGCATACTCACTTGAACTTGGTTTACATGTGCGAGGAGAGGCTGCCGCTAAAATTGCAACAGTGATACAGGCCGTCAGAGAAGTGTCGCTCCCAATGATATAATTAAATCGCCACGGATAATCTAGACACTTCTGAGCCGTTGACTCTGAGGTGTCTGTTAAACCTGCGGCGATTCAGCTTTCAAGATAATCAGCCCAAATCTGCAGCCATTTTTTACACTCTGCATCATACTTGTAGAGGTTATAAATCCCTTCCACACCGCCTTTTGTATGCCCCAGAATAGCCTCAGCCACTTCGTTAGGACATTGAAGCCGCGATAGCCCGGTACGTACAGTCCGCCGTAAATCATGCGGTGTCCAGCTCGGTATATCTAACATTTGACCGGATTCACGTAAGCGCCAGGCATTCTCTGTCAGATACTTTTGCTGGATTGGTCGTCTTGTTCGTGTAGACGGAAAAAGGTAGGTGTCCGAGTTGAGGCGGAGCACTTTTAGAAAATCTATAGCCTGTGTAGATAGCTGAACGTAACGTTCCACGCCTGTTTTAGTCTCTCTCAGGTGTATCGTACCCTTCTCCAGATCAACATCCTTCCACGCCATGTTACAGACCTCACCGGTGCGGCAACCTGTCCACAAGGTCAGACGAAGCACGTTTTTGATTGTCGGTGAAAAGGCAGAACCCGGAAGCCACTGGAGAAACTTTTTAAGCTCAGCTTCACTCAGCACACGCGTACCACGATTATTGGTAAGCTTGATTCGAGTCTGACGGAGGCTGGACTTTGCCAACAGCGCGGGATTAGCAAAACTGGCATCAAAACGCCCCAGACCAATAGCGAACTCGTAGGCCAATGAGAGCTCCCGTAGAACGTTACCGGCTTGCACTTTTGCTCCTCTGGCGACAATGCCATTGATTAGCGTAATCACGTCATTGCGTGTGATTTCAGCGGCATTACGATCGCCCAGCTTATCTACCGCATCGGCATACAGTGTTCTGCGCACTTCATACTGGCCTTTCTTCTTCCGGGCCCCCGGAATGATTTTGCCATCCTTAGTTTTGCGATCCTCAATGCGCTCAGTCAGGTAGAGCTCAACTAATCCCTGCACAGTTAATTCAGGTACTTTGGCCTGTTCAGCTTCGATTGCACGGAGTTGCTTTTCCTGTTTAAGTTCTGATGCAGGACACCGACCTTCCTGACGGAGGAGCTTTAATTCGTTGAGTTTAAGACGTGCAGCGGCGAGAGAAGTCTGCGGGAAGTTGCCAATTTTGACCTGAGCAAGTTTTCCTGTCACAGGGCTCGTGTAACGGTAGAAAAAAGACTTAACACCAGTAGCACCACAGGAGACACGTAAACCACGATTTTCGCCAATATCAGCTTTATCTTTGTCACCTGGTTTCATCATTTCTATCGCTTTAAACGACAGTGGCTTTGCCTCTTGTTTTCCTGCCATAAAGACTCCGTTATCATGCTCCCTACGCATTTATGAAAAAAATGTAGGTTGTGCTGTAAGTAGCCACATTTTACCAGGCTATAGGTTGGCAAGCTACACTTTAACCTACATTTAAATGTAGGATTTCATGAGATCCAATGAGACAAAGTGAAACTCAATGAGAACAACAAATATCACTAACTCATTAAAATTTAAGAAAATGGACATCCTAAACTGATGAGTACACTAGAGAATTTCGACGCACATACGCCAATGATGCAGCAGTATCTGAAACTGAAAGCGCAGCATCCGGATATCCTGCTCTTCTATCGCATGGGCGACTTTTACGAGCTGTTTTATGACGATGCGAAACGCGCATCTCAGTTGATGGACATCTCGTTGACGAAACGCGGCGCTTCCGCAGGTGAACCCATCCCGATGGCCGGGGTGCCGCATCACGCGGTAGAGAACTATCTGGCAAAACTGGTCAGCCTGGGTGAATCGGTCGCCATTTGCGAGCAAATCGGCGATCCGGCCACTAGCAAAGGACCAGTTGAGCGCAAAGTGGTGCGTATCGTCACCCCCGGCACCATCAGCGACGAAGCGTTATTGCAGGAGCGTCAGGATAACTTGCTGGCGGCCATCTGGCAGGACAGCAAAGGGTTTGGCTATGCCACGCTGGATATTAGCTCCGGGCGTTTTCGCGTCAGTGAACCCGCCGACCGTGAAACCATGGCGGCAGAACTGCAGCGCACTAACCCCGCTGAGCTGCTCTATGCCGAAGACTTCGCCGAAACATCGCTGATTGAAGGTCGTCGTGGCCTGCGTCGTCGCCCACTATGGGAATTTGAAATCGACACCGCACGCCAGCAGCTCAATCTGCAATTTGGTACCCGCGATCTGGTTGGCTTTGGTGTGGAAAATGCCCCGCGCGGCCTCTGCGCTGCGGGTTGTCTGTTGCAGTATGTCAAAGATACCCAGCGCACCGCCCTGCCCCACATTCGTTCCATCACCATGGAGCGCCAGCAGGACAGCATCATTATGGATGCCGCCACGCGCCGCAATCTGGAAATTACCCAGAACCTGGCAGGCGGTATCGAAAACACCCTCGCATCCGTGCTCGACTGCACGGTCACGCCGATGGGCAGCCGTATGCTCAAACGCTGGCTGCATATGCCGGTACGCGATACCAAAACCCTTCTGGAACGTCAGCAGACCATTGGCGCATTGCAGGAAAACACCGGCGAATTGCAGCCAGTACTGCGTCAGGTTGGCGATCTGGAACGTATTCTTGCCCGTCTGGCACTGCGAACCGCCAGACCCCGCGACCTCGCGCGCATGCGCCATGCGTTCCAGCAACTGCCGGAGCTGCGCGCCCAACTGGCGCAGGTAAAGAGCGAACCGGTGCAAAACCTGCGGGAAAAAATGGGTGAGTTTACGGAGCTACGTGAACTGCTGGAACGCGCCATCATTGATGCCCCGCCGGTGCTGGTGCGCGATGGCGGCGTTATCGCGCCGGGGTACAACGCCGAGCTCGATGAGTGGCGAGCGCTGGCAGACGGCGCAACGGACTACCTCGACAGGCTGGAAATTCGCGAGCGCGAAAAGCTCGGTCTCGATACCCTTAAAGTCGGCTATAACGCCGTACACGGCTATTACATTCAGATTAGCCGCGGGCAGAGCCATCTTGCCCCCATTCACTATGTTCGCCGTCAGACGCTTAAAAATGCTGAGCGCTACATTATTCCTGAACTGAAAGAGTATGAAGACAAGGTTCTGACCTCAAAAGGCAAAGCGCTGGCGCTGGAAAAACAGCTTTATGATGAACTGTTCGACAAATTGCTTCCACACCTTGGCGATTTGCAGCAGAGCGCCACGGCGCTGGCAGAGCTGGACGTGCTGGTCAACCTGGCAGAGCGTGCGGACACGCTGAACTACTGCTGTCCGACATTCAGCGATAAACCGGGTATCCGTATTGTTGAAGGCCGTCACCCGGTCGTGGAGCGTGTGCTCAATGAGCCGTTTATCGCCAACCCCTTGAACCTTTCGCCCCAGCGCAGGATGCTAATCATTACCGGGCCGAATATGGGTGGTAAAAGTACCTACATGCGCCAGACGGCGCTGATCGCGTTGCTGGCCTATATTGGCAGCTACGTTCCGGCGCAGAAGGTGGAAATTGGCCCTATTGATCGCATCTTTACGCGTGTGGGCGCGGCAGATGATCTGGCAAGCGGGCGGTCGACCTTTATGGTGGAGATGACCGAAACGGCCAATATCCTGCATAACGCTACGGAAAACAGCCTGGTGCTGATGGATGAAATTGGTCGCGGCACCTCTACCTACGACGGTCTGTCGCTGGCCTGGGCCTGTGCAGAGAATCTGGCCAATAAAATCAAAGCATTGACGTTGTTCGCCACCCACTATTTCGAACTGACCCAGTTGCCAGAAAAAATGGAAGGCGTGGCCAATGTCCATCTTGACGCACTGGAACATGGCGACACCATCGCCTTTATGCACAGCGTGCAGGATGGTGCGGCGAGCAAAAGCTATGGTCTGGCGGTTGCCGCACTGGCAGGTGTTCCTAAAGAGGTGATCAAGCGCGCGCGTGGAAAATTGCGCGAGCTGGAAAGCCTGTCGCCGAGTGCCGGCGCCACGCAGATTGATGGTACGCAGATGTCACTGTTAGCCATACCGGAAGAGACCAGCCCGGCAATGGAAGCGCTGGAAAATCTGGACCCCGATTCCCTCACGCCGCGTCAGGCGCTTGAGTGGATTTACCGCCTGAAAAGCCTCGTCTAACTCCCCCGGCCCGCAATGACCTTGCGGGCCATGCTTTATCGAATAATTTCCCCGAATGCCAGGCAAGCCCGATATCGGCTTCTATACTTTTTATTTGTCTCGACTGATTTCTCTCAATAATGAAAAGGAACCATGCTATGGCAATTCACAAGAAAGGGCAGGCTCACTGGGAAGGTGATCTGAAACGTGGGAAAGGGACTGTTTCAACAGAAAGCGGTGCCCTTAAAGAACTTCCTTATGGCTTCAACACCCGTTTCGAAGGCGTTCAGGGGACTAACCCGGAAGAGCTGATCGGCGCGGCACATGCGGCCTGTTTCTCAATGGCGCTTTCGCTCATTCTGGGCGAAGTAGGCTACACGGCAGATAGTATCGACACAACGGCAACCGTCACGCTGGACCAGGTTGACGGCGGGTTCGCGATTACCAAAGTCGCCCTGAAAAGTGCGGTAAAAGTACCGGGTGCCGACCCTGCTAAATTTGATGAAGCCATTCAGAAAGCCAAAGCCGGTTGTCCGGTATCGAAAGTATTAAATGCGGAAATCTCGCTGGAATACACGCTGAACTAATACGTCGTATTTTGCAGGAAACACTCCGTCCGGTTTGTTTCCTGCCCTTCCCTACTGACTCAGCGCATCATCCGACGAACAAGCTGCGTGAATTGCTCACGTTCTTCCTCGCTTAACTTGCCAAGAAACTCTGCGTCCACGCCATTACCCACCGGGATGCTCGCTTTCAGCACCGCTTCACCTTCCTCGGTCAAAAATAAAAAACGGCGTCGTTTATCGTCCGGATCGTGCTCACGGCGGACCAGACCACGCGTCTCCATACGGCTGAGCATTTCCGCGAGGGTCGCTTTCGTGCTGACCGCCACCTCCGTCAGGGCGACCTGTTCAATACCGGGATTTTCGGCAATAGAACGCATCACCGCATATTGTGGTTTGGTCAGTTCCGGCAGTACCTGTTGCCAGCGCGCCGTGTGCTGCTGAAATAGCTGACGTAGCAGGTGAAAGGCCTCTTTTCTTAACTCCATGAATGCTCCGTTATGGGTTTCTCCTCCCTATGATAGCCATTAACTTGCCGAATTTTAACGCGACTTTTTTTAGCAAAAAATGCGCATGTATACGAACAATCTTGTCTGTGACGATCCTCAGGAGTAGGTTATTTCAAAACGTTCGCATACGAACAATGATTGAGGTGGTGAATGAAACTGATAATCGGGATGACGGGGGCAACCGGCGCACCATTAGGCGTGGCGTTATTGCAGGCGCTACAGGAGATGCCAGAGGTTGAAACTCATCTGGTGATGTCGAAGTGGGCGAAAACCACTATTGAACTGGAAACGCCCTGGACTGCCCGCGAAGTGGCGGCACTGGCTGATGTCACTCATAACCCGGCCGATCAGGCAGCCACTATCTCCTCAGGCTCGTTTCGCACCGACGGCATGATAATTATTCCCTGCAGCATGAAAACGCTGGCAGGTATCCGTGCGGGCTACGCCGAAGGGCTGGTCGGTCGCGCCGCCGATGTGGTGCTCAAAGAGGGCCGCAAACTGGTGCTCGTCCCGCGTGAAATGCCGCTTAGCACCATTCATTTAGAAAATATGTTAGCGCTTTCCCGCATGGGGGTGGCGATGGTCCCTCCCATGCCCGCGTATTACAACCATCCGCAGACTGTTGATGACATTACCCAGCATATCGTGGCCCGCGTGCTCGATCAGTTTGGTCTGGAGCACAGCAGAGCACGCCGTTGGGAGGGCCTGCAGGCGGCACAGCATTTTTCACAGGAGAAAGAATATGGCTTTTGATGATTTACGAAGCTTCTTGCAGACCCTTGATGATCAGGGGCAACTGCTGAAAATCAGTGAAGAGGTTAACGCCGAGCCAGATATTGCGGCGGCGGCCAATGCCACCGGGCGTATCGGCGACGGCGCGCCTGCACTGTGGTTCGATAATATTCGCGGCTTTACCGATGCGCGCGTGGCAATGAACACCATTGGTTCCTGGCAGAATCATGCGATCTCTATGGGGTTGCCATCGAACACGCCAGTTAAAAAGCAGATTGACGAGTTTATCCGCCGCTGGGATACCTTCCCTGTCGCACCGGAGCGCCGTGCAAATCCGCTTTGGGCGGAAAATACTGTCGATGGTGAAGAGATTAACCTGTTCGACATCCTGCCGCTGTTTCGTCTGAACGATGGTGATGGCGGTTTCTATCTTGATAAAGCGTGCGTTGTCTCCCGCGATCCGGTCGATCCTGACCATTTTGGTAAGCAAAACGTCGGCATCTACCGTATGGAAGTGAAAGGCAAACGCAAACTGGGCCTGCAGCCGGTGCCGATGCACGACATTGCGCTACATCTGCATAAAGCGGAGGAGCGTGGCGAAGACTTACCGGTTGCGATCACGCTCGGGAACGATCCAATCATCACCCTGATGGGTGCCACGCCGCTGAAATACGATCAGTCTGAATACGAAATGGCCGGGGCGCTGCGCGAAAGTCCTTACCCCATCGCCACCGCGCCGCTCACCGGTTTTGATGTACCGTGGGGCTCGGAAGTGATCCTCGAAGGGGTTATCGAGGGGCGTAAACGCGAAATCGAAGGCCCCTTCGGCGAATTTACCGGTCACTATTCCGGTGGACGCAATATGACGGTCGTGCGTATCGATAAAGTCTCTTATCGCACAAAACCGATTTTTGAATCGCTTTACCTGGGTATGCCGTGGACTGAAATCGACTACCTGATTGGCCCGGCGACCTGCGTCCCCCTGTATCAACAGTTAAAAGCGGAGTTCCCGGAAGTGCAGGCTGTGAATGCCATGTACACCCACGGCCTGCTGGCCATCATCTCCACCAAAAAACGCTACGGCGGTTTTGCCCGCGCGGTGGGCCTGCGCGCCATGACCACGCCGCATGGCCTGGGCTATGTAAAAATGGTCATTATGGTCGATGAAGACGTTGATCCGTTCAACCTGCCGCAGGTGATGTGGGCGCTGTCGTCAAAAGTGAACCCGGCAGGCGATCTTGTGCAGTTACCGAATATGTCGGTACTGGAGCTGGACCCAGGCTCAAGCCCGGCAGGCATTACCGACAAACTGATTATCGACGCGACGACGCCGGTCGCACCGGATACGCGCGGTCACTACAGCCAACCGGTACAGGATCTCCCTGAAACCAAAGAGTGGGTTGAAAAACTGACCGCCATGCTGGCCGCACGTAAATAAGGAGAAGAGAATGATTTGTCCACGTTGTGCCGATGAACACATTGAGGTGATGGCAACCTCACCGGTGAAAGGTATCTGGACCGTTTATCAGTGCCAGCATTGTCTGTATACCTGGCGCGATACCGAGCCACTACGCCGCACCAGCCGCGAACACTATCCGGAGGCGTTTCGTATGACGCAAAAAGATATTGATGACGCGCCGCAGGTGCCAACGATCCCACCGCTGCTGGCGGCAGATAAGCGTTAAGCCGGAAAGCGCGCAAGAAAAAGGCCGGTCATTTGACCGGCCTTTTGATGTTCAATACTTATTCGCGGAAAAGCGCTTCGATATTCAGCCCTTGCGCCTGCAGGATTTCACGCAGACGGCGCAGACCTTCAACCTGAATCTGACGTACGCGCTCGCGTGTCAGACCGATTTCACGACCCACATCTTCCAGCGTTGCTGCTTCATATCCCAGCAGACCGAAACGACGTGCCAGCACTTCACGCTGTTTGGCGTTCAGTTCGAACAGCCATTTGACGATGCTCTGTTTCATATCGTCATCTTGCGTTGTGTCTTCCGGGCCGTTTTCTTTTTCATCGGCCAGGATATCCAGCAGCGCTTTCTCGGAATCACCGCCCAGCGGTGTATCCACCGAGGTGATACGCTCGTTGAGGCGCAGCATGCGACTCACATCATCGACCGGCTTGTCGAGTTGTTCGGCAATCTCTTCCGCACTCGGTTCGTGGTCCAGTTTATGGGACAACTCACGCGCGGTACGCAGATAGACGTTCAGCTCTTTAACAATATGGATTGGCAGACGGATAGTACGGGTTTGATTCATAATCGCCCGTTCAATAGTCTGACGAATCCACCAGGTCGCATAGGTGGAGAAACGGAAACCACGTTCCGGGTCGAATTTTTCAACCGCACGGATCAGGCCCAGGTTCCCCTCTTCAATCAGGTCCAGCAACGCCAGGCCACGATTGCTATAACGACGGGCAATTTTCACTACCAGACGCAGGTTACTTTCGATCATGCGGCGGCGAGAAGCAACGTCACCACGCAAAGCGCGACGTGCAAAATAAACTTCTTCTTCGGCCGTTAGCAGTGGGGAATAACCAATTTCCCCAAGATAAAGCTGAGTCGCATCCAGCACACGCTGGGTAGCGCCCTGCGATAACAATTCCTCTTCGGCCAGGTCGTTATCACTGGGTTCCTCTTCAACTAAGGCTTTCTCATCAAAAGCCTCTACTCCGTTCTCATCAAATTCCGCATCTTCATTTAAATCATGAACTTTCAGCGTATTCTGACTCATAAGGTGGCTCCTACCCGTGATCCCTGGACAAAGCACCTGAAAAGCACTTCATTACTGACCATTGCAGCGGCATCTGCGCGCGCTGCAACGACAACAATGAGGAACGGTTCAACCACTTTGCCGATTTATCGCTGCGGCAAATAGCGCAGCGGGTTTACGGATTTCCCCTTGTAACGAATTTCAAAATGCAAGCGTGTAGAACTGGTTCCGGAGCTACCCATGGTAGCGATTTTTTGCCCCGCCTTAACTTCTTGTTGTTCCCGGACCAGCATCGTATCGTTATGGGCGTAGGCACTCAGGTAATCATCGTTATGTTTGATGATAATAAGATTACCGTAACCGCGAAGCGCGTTACCGGCATAGACGACGCGCCCATCTGCGGTCGCGACGATTGCCTGTCCTTTGCTACCTGCGATATCAACACCTTTGTTGCCACCTTCGGTAGCAGAGAAGTTGTCGATAACTTTGCCATCTGTCGGCCAGCGCCAGGAAGCAATCGGCGTACTGGTTGACGTGCTGCTGATGGTCGGTTCGGTCGTGCTGACAGTTGGAGCCGTAACAGGCGCTGTGACAGGGGTCGCAGGCTTGTTGTTCGGCAACATTTTGTTAGCACTTTGTTCACCTGAATCCTCAGAATACGTAATTGTTGGTTTTGAAGCAACAGCTACGGTGGAATTTTGTGCAGGTTTTGAGACAATTCCTTGTGCGCTCGCATCTGCCTGAGTTATCGCGTTTCCGCCCGTTATTGGCGTACCTGATGCATTACCCACTTGCAAGGTTTGACCCACTGTCAAGCCATAGGGTGCAGCAACATGGTTGCGCTGGGCAAGATCGCGGAAATCGTTCCCGGTTATCCACGCAATATAAAATAAAGTATCACCGCGTTTTACGGTATAGGTACTGCCGCCGGTATAGCTCCCTTTCGGAATGTTCCCATACTGACGGTTATAGATGATTTTGCCATTAACAGTCTGAACAGGCTGTTCCGGAACAGACTGAACAGGCGCGGTCTGTACCGGGCGCTGAACGGGCTGTACGGGCTGAATTTGCGGCTGTGACGCGGTACCGATTTTTGGTGGCGGAGTGATTAACATTCCGGAATTGCTGCTGGAGCTGGTGTTGCCACCCACCGAACTGACCGGAGCGGGTGCGTTGCTGGAGCTTGTACAGCCTGCCAGCCAGATAGAAACCAGTGATAGTGCCGCAACACGGCTTACGGTGAATTTAGGGCTTCCCGTGCTCATTTATCCCCCAGGAATGTGTTAGCTACCAATGACTTAAAATTAACCGTGAACGGTTTCGGCAAATTTGCCCACCATACGCTGATGCGGCATGAAAACATCAGGAAAAATCTGTTTATCAGGCCAGTTCGCCTTTAACCAGCGGCACAAAGCGCACGGCTTCCACGGTATCGATTACAAATTCGCCTCCCCGCCGACGAACACGTTTAAGAAGTTGCTGCTCGTCGCCCACAGGTAAAACGAGAATCCCGCCTTCATCCAGTTGCGACATCAACGCCGCCGGAATTTCTGGCGGTGCGGCGGTGACAATAATGGCATCAAATGGACCCCGTGCCTGCCAACCCTGCCAGCCATCGCCATGTCGAGTTGAAACATTATGTAAATCAAGTTGTTTAAGGCGACGTCGTGCGTGCCATTGCAGACTTTTAATGCGTTCAACCGTACAAACGTGATGCACCAGATGCGCCAGTATCGCAGTCTGATAACCAGACCCCGTGCCAATTTCCAGCACCCTGGATTGCGGTGTCAGCTCGAGTAAAGCCGTCATCCGCGCCACCATATAAGGCTGAGAGATAGTCTGGCCCTGGCCGATAGGCAGCGCCACGTTATCCCAAGCCTTATGTTCAAACGCCTCATCGATAAATTTCTCGCGCGGTACCAGAGAGATGGCTTCCAGCACATGCTCATCGGTAATGCCCTGCGCGCGTAATTGATCAAGCAGTGTTTGTACGCGTCTGTTCACCATCGTTCAGTCACTCCGGCGCGATCCAGCCAGCCCGAAACCACATCATGCGCGCTATGCGCGGTTAAATCCACGTGTAGCGGGGTGACAGAAACAAAACCCTCATCGATGGCGGCAAAATCGGTATCCGGCCCGGCGTCGTATTTCTCGCCCGGAGGTCCAATCCAGTAAAGCGTGTTGCCTCGTGGATCCTGCTGCGGAATGACCTTATCCGCAGGATGACGACTACCGCAGCGGGTAACACGAATACCCTTGATTTCACTGAGCGGCAAGTCCGGGACATTAATATTCAGAATACGCCCGGTACGTAACGGCTCGCGCGACAGCGCGCGCAGAATGGAGCAGGTGACAGCCGCGGCTGTCTCGTAATGCGTCTGGCCGTTTAATGACACCGCCAGGGCCGGAAAGCCCAGATGGCGTCCTTCCATCGCTGCCGCGACAGTACCAGAATAGATAACATCATCCCCGAGGTTCGGCCCGGCGTTAATGCCAGAGACGACAACGTCCGGGCGCGGGCGCATCAGCGCGTTGACGCCCAGATAGACACAGTCGGTCGGGGTGCCCATCTGCACCGCAATGTCGCCGTTTTCGAAGGTGAAAGTTCGGAGGGAGGATTCCAGCGTTAACGAGTTGGATGCGCCGCTACGGTTACGATCGGGAGCCACGACCTGTACGTCGGCAAACTCCCGCAGGGCCTTTGCCAGCGTCTGAATACCTGGCGCATGAATCCCGTCATCGTTACTCAGCAATATTCGCATAATCACCCAAAGTATTGATAATTTCCCTTACCACACTGGTGGCGAAGCTACCTGCCGGCAGCCAGAAGCGTAACTCGACGGTCACGTCATCCCACCAGTTCCAGCTTAATTGTTGCGGAAAGAGCAACATTGCGCGGCGCGACGCCTCAACCTTTTCACGCACCAGCAACGCCTGCAGTTCCGGCGCATCGGCAACGGCGGCCTGCTCAAATGACAGCGCTTCGCCCTGCGTTCCCCATTCGCCGCTTCCCGGCATTGAGGCGGTAATCATCAGCGCTTTATCATCAACGCGCGTCTGCAGCTCAGCACGCTCTTCTGCGGTCGCCACAAACCAACTTCCGCGCCCCGATAATTGTAGCGCATCGCCGTCAACAACTTGATTAAAGTCTGTTTTTTTCAGGCGCTCGCTAACAATCTGATTAAACAATGCACTGCGTGCCGCCGACAACCAAAAACTGCGCTTATTACGATCGCGCACCGGGGCATCGCTCTGTGCCCAACGTAGCGCCCCCTGAAGATTGCTGCCGCCGATGCCAAAACGTTGCGCACCAAAATAGTTCGGTACGCCGCCCTCGCGGATTGCCTGTAGGCGGGATTCCACGTCGTCCCGGTTGCTGATTTCGCGCAGCACAAGGGTGAAACTGTTGCCTTTAAGCGCGCCTAAACGCAGTTTGCGCTTATGGCGGGCATATTCCAGCACTTTACAGCCTTCCGGCTGAAACGCGCTCAGGTCCGGCATCTCTTTACCCGGCACGCGCGCGCACAGCCATTGCTCGGTCACCGCGTGTTTATCTTTCTGCCCGGCAAAGCTGACTTCACGGGCGTGTATTTTAAGGAACTTCGCCAGCGCGTCGGCAACAAAGCGCGTATTGCAGCCGTTTTTCAGAATTCGCACCAGAATATGTTCACCTTCACCGTCGGGTTCGAAGCCTAAGTCCTCGATAACCACGAAATCTTCCGGATTGGCTTTCAGTAAACCGCTAGCCGCAGGTTTACCGTGCAAATAGGTTAGCTGGTCGAAGCCGGTCATTTCGCCGCCTTAAGCAGGAGCGCCACCGCCTCACAGGCAATACCTTCGCCACGTCCGGTAAAACCGAGTTTCTCGGTTGTGGTTGCTTTCACGTTCACGTCGTCCATGTGGCAGCCCAAATCTTCGGCGATAAACACGCGCATCTGCGGGATATGCGGCAACATTTTCGGTGCCTGCGCGATGATAGTAACGTCCACATTGCCAATCACGTAGCCTTTGGCCTGGATGCGACGCCATGCCTCGCGCAGCAGCGCACGGCTGTCTGCCCCTTTGAACGACGGATCGGTATCCGGGAACAGCTTACCAATATCCCCCAACGCCGCCGCGCCTAACAGGGCATCGGTCAGCGCATGTAACGCGACGTCGCCATCGGAGTGCGCCAGCAGGCCTTTCTCCCAGGGAATGCGAACGCCACCGATAATAATGGGGCCATCGCCGCCAAATGCGTGTACGTCAAAACCGTGTCCAATGCGCATTATGCCTTCTCCTGGTGTTAAGAATGGGTGAGATAAAATTCTGCAAGTTTCAGATCCTCAGGACGCGTCACCTTAATATTATCCGCGCGTCCGGCGACCAGTTCCGGGTGGAATCCACAATATTCGAGTGCCGAGGCTTCATCGGTGATGGTCGCGCCTTCGTTGAGCGCGCGCGTCAGGCAGTCGTGGAGGAGTTCCAGAGGGAAAAATTGCGGCGTGAGCGCATGCCATAAATCGTTACGCTCAACGGTGTGGGCAATAGCCGTTTTACCAGGTTCAGCACGCTTCATGGTGTCGCGAACCGGCGCGGCAAGAATACCACCGACCCGGCTGGTTTCACGCAGTTGTAGCAGGCGATTTAAATCATCCTGATGCAGGCAAGGACGGGCGGCGTCATGCACCAGTACCCACTGAGCCCCTTGCGCGGCTTTCAGCCCCGCCAGTACGGAGTCCGCACGTTCAGCGCCACCAGCCACAACGGTAATGGCGGGATGTTGCGCCAGCGGCAAGCGGGCAAAACGCTCATCACCGGGGCTGACGGCGATAATGACACGCCCCACGTTTGGGTTGACCAGCAAGGCCGCCACCGCGTGTTCGAGGATCGTTTTATCGCCAATGGAAAGATATTGCTTGGGACATTCCGTTTGCATGCGGCGGCCAAAACCGGCAGCCGGCACCACCGCACAAACGTCCGGAATAATTACAGACATGTCGTAAACCCGGGATTGTTTATCGATTATTTTGTGTGTTCTGTACTGACCCCTGGTTGCGTTTGGACGCGTCCGGCACCAGACGATAAAAGGTTTCGCCCGGTTTGGTCATCGTTAATTCGTTGCGAGCGCGTTCCTCAATCGCTTCCTGGCCGCCATTGAGATCGTCAATTTCAGCAAAGAGTTGATCGTTTCGCGCTTTTAATTTGGCGTTTGTCGCCTGCTGTGCACCCACATCTTCGCTGACACGGCTATAGTCGTGAAGACCATTTTTGCCAAACCACAGTGAATACTGTAGCCAGACCAGCAAAGCCAGCAATAGCAGCGTTAGTTTACCCATCCTGCCCCCTGAAAAACGGCATCATCATCCCATAACTTTTTCTCAGACTCCACACCGGGGCCGGGTGATAACGAGTCACCGCGACAGAATGTAACATATTTACGCACCTTTCCGTAGGGTTGTCCCCAGGACACATCGTCTTAATGTGAGTTACGGTTTGAAGTATGGATGGCTTTAGCCCATCAGCCACATAAACAACGCGCCAAACATGGCCACAACCGTGAGCGCGGTGAGGACAATGCTGTAGAGCAGCTTGCCATTGACGATGGAATGCAGGGCGATGCCCACCACAACCGAAACGGGCATCAGCGCAAGGAAGAAAGGCCAGGTGTAGAGGAGGAAGAACAGCGTGTTAGGACCGTAAATCAGAAAAGGGATAGCCAGCGCCAACAGCCACGCGACAAAGCCCACTGCGGCCCCAGGCAGGGACCAGGTGGTCTCTTCGCTGGTCGTGATGGTATCCGACCTTGAGATGGTGATGTTCTGACTATTACGCATATCTGATCCCATTAACTGACTGGCCGACGAAACAGGATACGCCCCACGTTCTGCGTATCCCCGGCACTGTCTCAGGATCTGATCATATCGTCCCGTCTCATGAGGTCTAATAATTGGCTCACCAAATTTGTTACCAATTGTTCACCTTGCAGGTGAACTTCGGGTGTTTCAGGCGCTTCGTAAACGGCGTCGATGCCGGTGAAGTTGCGTAACTCCCCCGCGCGCGCTTTTTTATAAAGTCCCTTCGGGTCGCGTGCTTCGCAAATCGCCAGCGGCGTATCCACGAAAACTTCAATAAAACGCCCTTCCCCCACGCGCTCACGCACCATCTGCCGCTCAGCACGGTGCGGGGAGATAAACGCGGTCAGCACCACCAGCCCGGCATCAGCCATCAGGCTGGCGACTTCCCCGACCCGGCGAATGTTCTCTTTGCGGTCTTCATCGCTAAAGCCCAGATCGCTACACAGGCCGTGACGCACATTATCACCATCGAGCAGGTAAGTACTGACACCCTGCTGATGTAATGCCTCTTCCAGCGCCCCCGCTACCGTCGATTTACCGGAACCAGACAGCCCGGTAAACCACAGCACAACCCCACGGTGGCCGTGGAGTTGCTCACGCTGCGCAACGGTCACCGGATGAGGATGCCAGACGACGTTCTCATCATGAGCGGCCATTACTTACCTCCCAGCAAATCACGCGCGCCCCAGTGTGGGAAATGTTTACGGATAAGCTGATTCAACTCCAGCTCAAAGGCGCTGAACTGCGACGGTACAGTCGTCTCCTGCTGATGCACTTCACGCACCATGCCGGCGCCTACGGTCACGTTGCTCAGGCGGTCGATAAAGATAACACCGCCAGTCACCGGGTTTTGTTGATACGCATCCAGGGTCAGCGGCTCATCAAAGGTCAAATCGACCAGACCGATACCGTTTAACGGCAGCGTATCCACCTGACGCTGGGTGAGATTGTTAATATCTACCTGATATTGAATGGCATCGACGCGGGCGCGGGTCTTTTTACCGGCCACTTTGATGTCAAAGCTCTGTCCTGGCGCCAGCGGCTGCTCAGCCATCCATACTACGTCGAGGGACGCGCTCTGCACCGCAGGCACGCTCTCCTGGGCATCCAGGATCAGATCGCCACGGCTGATGTCGATCTCGTCCTTAAGTACCAGGGTAATCGCTTCACCCGCATGGGCTTCCTGTAGGTCGCCATCAAAGGTCACGATGCGCGCAACGGTGGATTCCACCCCAGACGGAAGTGCTTTGATGCGCTGGCCAACTTTCACGCTGCCCGAGGCCAGCGTACCGGAGAAGCCACGGAAATCGAGGTTCGGGCGGTTAACGTACTGCACCGGGAAACGCATCGGCTGGGTATCCACAACGCGCTGAATTTCGACGGTTTCGAGGACTTCCAGCAGCGTCGGGCCGCTGTACCACGGAATGTTGGCGCTCTGGCTGGCGACGTTATCCCCTTCCAGCGCCGACAGCGGTACAAAGCGAATGTCCAGATTTCCCGGTAGCTGTTCAGCAAAGGTCAGGTACTCTTGACGAATGTTCTCAAAGGTCTCTTCGCTAAAGCCGACCAGATCCATTTTATTGACCGCAACTACCAGGTGTTTAATGCCCAGCAGGGTGGAGATAAAGCTGTGGCGACGGGTCTGATCCAGCACGCCTTTACGGGCGTCAATCAACAGGATCGCGAGATCACAGGTTGACGCACCGGTAGCCATATTACGGGTGTACTGTTCGTGCCCGGGGGTGTCGGCAATGATAAATTTACGCTTCTCGGTTGAGAAGTAACGGTACGCCACGTCGATGGTGATACCCTGCTCACGTTCCGCCTGCAGGCCGTCGACCAACAGGGCCAGGTCGAGTTTTTCCCCCTGAGTGCCGTGACGTTTGCTGTCATTGTGCAGCGTAGAGAGCTGATCTTCATAAATCTGGCGCGTGTCATGCAGCAGGCGGCCAATCAGGGTGCTTTTCCCGTCATCGACGCTGCCGCAGGTCAGAAAACGCAGCAGGCTTTTGTGCTGCTGTGCGTGCAGGTACGCTTCGACGCCGCCTTCGTTGGCAATTTGTTGGGCAATAGTGGTATTCATGGCGGCTCCTTAGAAGTATCCCTGACGTTTTTTCAGCTCCATGGAGCCTGCCTGGTCGCGGTCAATCACGCGGCCCTGACGTTCACTGGTGGTGGAAACCAGCATCTCTTCGATAATTTCCGGCAGCGTCTGCGCTTCGGACTCCACAGCGCCGGTCAGCGGCCAGCAGCCAAGCGTACGGAAACGCACCATCCGCTGTTCGATCACTTCGCCAGGTTGCAGGTCGATACGATCGTCGTCGATCATCATCAGCATGCCGTCGCGCTCCAGCACCGGGCGCTCTGCGGCCAGATACAGCGGAACAATTTCGATATTTTCCAGGTAGATATACTGCCAGATATCCAGCTCGGTCCAGTTTGAGAGCGGGAACACGCGGATGCTCTCGCCTTTGTTAATCTGGCCGTTGTAGTTGTGCCACAGTTCAGGACGCTGATTTTTCGGGTCCCAGCGGTGGAAGCGATCGCGGAAAGAGTAGATTCGCTCTTTGGCGCGGGACTTCTCTTCGTCACGGCGTGCGCCGCCGAAGGCCGCATCAAAACCGTATTTGTTCAGCGCCTGCTTAAGCCCTTCGGTTTTCATGATATCGGTGTGCTTGGCGCTGCCGTGGACGAATGGGTTAATGCCCATCGCCACCCCTTCCGGGTTTTTGTGCACCAGCAGCTCACAGCCATACGCTTTCGCTGTGCGGTCACGGAACTCATACATCTCACGGAATTTCCAGCCGGTGTCCACATGCAACAGCGGGAATGGCAGCGTGCCAGGATAGAAGGCTTTACGCGCCAGATGCAGCATCACGCTGGAGTCTTTACCGATGGAATACATCATCACCGGATTGGAGAATTCGGCGGCCACCTCGCGAATGATATGGATGCTTTCGGCTTCCAGTTGTCGCAGGTGAGTGAGTCGTTTTTGATCCATAACCGTTCCTTAAGCCAGATTCACCACGGAGGCGTCAAACGCTTCCGGGCCTGTCGTGTGTTGAAACCAGGCGAGTTCATGATGCAGTTGTACCACCTCGCCCACGACCAGCAGGGCGGGCATTGGCGCATCTTTCGCCAGTTCCTCAAGTTGTTGTAATGTGCCGGTTCTGACCTGCTGGTCAGCCCGTGTGCCGCGCGAAATCACCGCGACCGGTGTCTGTGCCTCTCGCCCGTGAGCGATGAGTTGTTCGCCAATTTCTGCCGCTTTCATCGTACCCATATAGATAGCCAGCGTCTGGCGACTTTGCGCCAGTTGCGACCAGTCAAACGGTGCGCTGTCGGCTTTGTAATGTCCGGTAACAAAGGTGGCACTTTGTGCGTAGTCGCGGTGTGTCAGCGGAATGCCTGCGTAAGCCGTCGCGCCGGATGCCGCCGTCACGCCGGGCACCACCTGGAAGGGGATACCTGCTGCCGCAGCCGCCTGTAACTCTTCGCCACCGCGACCAAAGATAAACGGGTCGCCGCCTTTCAACCGCACCACAGTTTTGCCCGCCTGCGCGGCCTCAACCAGCATGCGATTGGTGTCATGCTGCGCAACCAGGTGCGAGCCAGCGCGTTTACCCACGCTGATCAGTTCCGCATCGCGGCGTACGAGTTCCAGCACGCCATCGGTTACCAGATGATCGTAAAACACCACGTCAGCCTGCTGGATAACCTGCAAACCACGCAACGTTAGCAGCCCGGCATCACCCGGTCCGGCACCAACCAGAATGATTTCGCCGGTGCTACTGCCCGGTTTCGCGAGTTCATCAGCCAGCACCTGTTCCGCGGCCTGTTCTTTGCCCGCCGCCATCAGGCTGGCAAAGCGGCCACGAAAGGCGCTCTCCCAGAAACGACGACGTTCATCGGTGGTTTTACGAAATGCTTTAATGCGCGTGCGCCAGCGCCCGGCCACCTCAGCCATACGGCCTAAGTTCGCGGGCAACAACGCTTCAATTTTTTCACGCAGCAATCGCGCCAGTACCGGTGCGTTGCCGCCGGAAGAGATCGCCACCAGCAGCGGCGAGCGGTCAACAATCGACGGGAAGATAAATGAGCACAGCGGCTGGTCATCTACCACGTTGACAAGACGATGGCGGGCATTTGCGGCGTCAAAGACACGACGATTGACGTCCCCGTCATCCGTTGCCGCAATCACCAGAAAGACGTTGTCGAGTTGCGCTTCATCGAACGTATCCGCCAGCAGGTGGATCTCTTGCTCATCCACTAACTGTTGTAGTGAGGGTTCGAGATGTTTTGTCACCACCAGCACGCGTGCCCCCGCGCGGCGTAAAAAAGCAATCTTACGAGCGGCAACGTCGCCACCACCGACAACCAACACGTGGCGGTCTTTGACGTCAGCAAATAAAGGAAGGTAATCCACAGGGCAACAACTCACTCGCAACCAGTAATAGTGGGACTATAGGGGGGAGAGTAGAGTGAATGAAATTACGAATTGGAATGAGTAGTTCCGCAAAGGAATAACGAGATAAAAAAGCAAATGCCAAAAAGTGCTTAACCACCACATTTTTGCAGAGTTAAGAACAAATGAAATTGTGTAAACCGGGTCACAGTTTCATACTAAGCGCGATAAAATTTTTGTCGTAAAAGGACTCTCTATGCTCTCCGCATTGCGCCACCGTACCGCTGCCCTGGCGCTCGGCGTATGCTTTATTTTTTCTGCTCAGGCACGAGCACCTCATCCCGGTGAATTTGCAAGTAATCAGGCGCGCCATATTGCCACCTATTTTCCCGGCCGCATGACCGGCTCGCCGGCTGAAATGCTCGCAGCGGATTATATACGCCAGCAGTTTGCGCAGATGGGCTATCAGAGTGACATCCGCAAATTCAACAGCCGCTACAGTTGGGCTTCTCGTAGTAATCAGCACAACTGGCAGAACGTCACCGGCAGCACCGTTATTGCCGCGCATGAAGGCAAGCACCCACAGCAGATCATTATTGTGGCGCATCTGGATACCTACGCGCCGCGCAGCGATGCGGATACCGACAATAATCTGGGGGGTCTGACGCTACAGGGGCTCGATGATAACGCCTCAGGAGTGGGGGCGATGCTGGAGCTGGCGGAACAACTGAAATCGGTGCCAACGGAATACACTATTCGCTTTGTGGCGACCAGCGGTGAAGAGCAAGGCAACCTCGGGGCTGAGAATTTCCTCAAACGCATGAGTGAGCACGAGAAGAAGCAAACGCTGCTGGTGATTAATCTCGATAACCTTATTGTCGGCGATAATCTCTATTTCAACAGCGGTAAGAAAACCCCCGCATCGGTGCGTAAGCTCACCCGTGACAGGGCGCTGGCTATCGCACGCTCTCTGGGGATTAGCGCGACCTCCAATCCGGGCCTTAATCCTGACTATCCTCAGGGAACAAGCTGCTGCAATGATGCAGAAGTCTTTGATAATGCCGGTATTCCGGTGCTATCCGTTGAGGCCACCAACTGGAATTTGGGGAAAAAGGATGGCTATCAGCAGCGCGCGAAATCGAAATCCTTCCCGGATGGCGTGAGCTGGCATAACATTAAGCTCGATAACGTCCAGCATATCGATCAGGCCCTGCCGGGGCGTATCGACCGACGCAGCCGCGATGTAGTGCGTATTATGCTGCCGTTGATCAAAGAACTGGCAAAGGCGGGGACAAAGTAAATCTGCCGTTCGTAAAAACGAAAAAAGGGAGCATCGGCTCCCTTTTTGTTATTTGATGCCTAGTGAGGCATTAAGTTGTTTTACTGCCGCCAGTCCCTGCTTACAGCCTGCATCCTGCTGCTCTACGCTGTAAGTCTCAAGCTGTTTTCTGCCTTCCGCGAGCTGGGTTTTCAGCATGTCCACCTGCGCTTTCGCTTCTTCATGTTTTGACGCTTCTTTAATGAAGCTGTCCATTTCAGCGAAGTATTGTTTGCAGGTTTCGGTTTCCGCATAAGACGCAGTGCACATCCCCATCAGCAGCGCCGCCAGCGCGATCTTTTTCATTGTCATATCCCTGAGTGATTAAATTAACGCCATCCCAAATGGCGCCAATACAATAGCAGAATCCGTGCGTGGGAATATGTCCGGAATCGGACATGGAGATGGGGTTTGGGGCGCAGGGAACACCGCTGGCATCACTTTAGACGCGGGGGAGTGAACGGTTTATCCCCGCTGGCGCGGGGAACACCAGGTTGCCGTTGATATTCGCTACCGCCTGGGCGGTTTATCCCTGCTCGCGCGGGGAACACTCACGGAAGCCGACGCGAAGCGCGACGGCGAACGGTTTATCCCCGCTCGCGCAGGGAACACTCTAAACGTAACTCATTAAATTTAAACAGCAATTACCACTCCCAAAATTCTACCAACATTTCCGTCTTTTTTAAGATCGGTAATTGTTTGATTTTACTTATTAAAGAAAACCACACCATGTACAAACTCTCATTTCACCAACGTATAACCCATAAAAAACGCCCGGTGGTTAGCCGGGCGCTTATCTTATCTATTTATTGAAAAGCCAAAAATCAGCCTTCGTGCAGGCCGCACTCGCGTTTCAGGCCGAAGAAGCGGGTGTCCTCTTCTGCCATGCCTGGCTCCCATTTACGGGTGGTGTGCGTATCGCCCACAGACAGGTAGCCTTCATCCCACAGCGGATGATATTTCAGGCCGTGTTTTTGCAGATACTGATACACCGTACGGTTATCCCAGTCGATAATCGGCAGCACTTTGAAAACACCGCGCTGAATATCCAGCACAGGCAGGTTGGCACGACTACTGGACTGCTCACGACGCAGGCCTGCAAACCATGTCCGGGCGTTCAGTTCTTTCAGCGCCCGGTTCATCGGCTCAACTTTGTTGATGTCGTTGTATTTTTCAATACCCTCAACGCCCTGCTCCCACAGCTTGCCGTAGCGTGCTTCCTGCCAGGCTGGGCTTTGCGGCGCACGGTAAATCTGCAGATTCAGGCCGAGCTTCTCGGTCAGCTCATCAATAAACTGATAGGTTTCCGGGAACAGATAACCAGTGTCCGTCAGGATAACCGGAATGTTCGGGCGCACCTGATTCACCAGATGCAGGCTCACCGCCGCCTGGATACCAAAACTGGACGACAGCACATACTCACCCGGCAGATTTTCCAGCGCCCAGGCCACGCGTTCCTCTGCGGTTTGCGCTTCCAGTTGGGCGTTAGCCTCCGCCAGCGCCAGCGTGCGGTCGTCTTTCGACAGAGCATTCAGGGCAGATAGATCGAGTACGGACATAATTACCTCTCGTATGTTTACTTCCTTCACCCCTCCCTAAGGAGAGGGGGAAGGCAAGGAAGCTTAATCCCAGAGATCGCGCGCCGGGTCGAGCACCGGGCGGATAATGCCCGCACGGATGGTGAAATCACCGAACCCTTCACCCGCTTCGCGTTCTTTCGCCCAGCGCCCTACCAGTTCATCGAGCGAGGCAATGATTTCCGGCTCGGTAATGTTCTCTTTGAACATGCGCGGGATGCGCGTACCGATGCGGTTACCGCCCAGATGCAGGTTATAGCGACCAGGCGCTTTCCCCACCAGGCCCACTTCCGCCAGCATCGCGCGGCCACAGCCGTTCGGGCAACCCGTCACGCGCGTCACGATATGCTCATCACTCAAACCATGCTTCGCCATCACCTCTTCCACTTTATCGATAAACGACGGCAGGAAGCGCTCTGCTTCGGCCATCGCCAGCGGACAGGTCGGGAATGACACACAGGCCATCGAATTTTCACGCTGTGGCGTTACGGCATCCATCAGGCCGCTCTGGCGCGCGATTTTTTCGATTTTCGCCTTCTGGCTATCCGGCACACCGGCAATGATCAGGTTCTGGTTTGCCGTAATACGGAACTCGCCTTTATGGATCTTCGCGATCTCCAGCAGACCCGTTTTCAGCGGACGCCCCGGATAATCGAGAATACGACCGTTTTCGATAAACAGCGTCAGATGCCATTTATTATCGATCCCTTTCACCCAGCCAATGCGATCGCCGCGCCCGGTAAATTCATACGGACGAATCGGTTCGAACTTGATACCTGCACGACGCTCAACTTCCGCTTTGAAGGTCTCAACACCCACACGCTCCAGCGTATATTTGGTTTTCGCGTTTTTACGGTCGGTACGGTTACCCCAGTCACGCTGAGTGGTGACAACGGCTTCGGCAACCGCCAGCGTATGCTCAACCGGCAGATACCCAAACTCGCTCGCCGTGCGGGCATAGGTTTTCTTATTACCGTGCTCGATGGACAGACCGCCGCCCACCAGCAGGTTAAAGCCCACCAGCTTGCCGTTTTCCGCGACCGCGACAAAGTTCATGTCGTTGGCGTGCAGATCGATATCGTTCTGCGGCGGGATCACGACCGTAGTTTTAAATTTACGCGGCAGATAGGTCTGACCGAGGATCGGCTCTTCATCGGTGGTCGCTACTTTTTCCTGATCGAGCCAGATCTCTGCGTAAGCGCGGGTACGCGGCAGCAGATGTTCAGAGATCTTCTTCGCCCACTCATAGGCTTCGGCGTGCAATTCTGACTCGTACGGGTTGGAGGTACACAACACGTTACGGTTCATGTCGTTAGCGGTCGCCAGGGCGTCCAGACCAACGGAGTGCAGCATCTGGTGTACCGGTTTCACGTTCTTTTTCAGAATGCCGTGGAACTGGAACGTCTGACGGTTGGTCAGGCGGATACTGCCGTAAATGGTGTTCTCAGCGGCGAACTTATCAATCGCCTGCCACTGTTTGGTGGTGATCACGCCTCCCGGCAGGCGGCAGCGCAGCAGCATCGCATGACGCGGCTCCAGCTTCTGTGCAGCACGCTCAGCGCGAATATCACGATCATCCTGCTGGTACATGCCGTGGAAACGGATCAGCAGAAAGTTGTCGCCTTTAAAGCCGCCGGTCAGCCCGTCGTTAAGATCTTCCGCAATGGTCCCGCGCAGATAGTTGCTTTCCAGCTTCATGCGCTCGGCGTCTGTCAGTTTACCTTCGACCACCAGTGGGCCTGGATGTTTTTCACTCATTAGTAGACATCTCGCTGGTAACGGCGCTCTACGCGCAGCTCACTTAAATATTCGTCCGCCGCTTCGGCGTCCATCGCGCCAAATTCGGCAATCACGTCCAGTAAAGCCTGCTCAACGTCCTTCGCCATGCGATTCGCGTCGCCGCAGACATAAATGTGCGCACCGTCATTAATCCAGCGCCACAGTTCCGCGCCTTGCTGACGCAGTTTGTCTTGTACGTATACTTTTTCTTTTTGGTCACGCGACCAGGCCAGATCGATACGGTTCAGCACGCCTTCTTTGACGTAACGCTGCCACTCAACCTGGTAGAGGAAATCTTCCGTAAAGTGCGGGTTGCCGAAGAACAACCAGTTTTTGCCTTCTGCCCCGTCTGCCGCTCGCTGCTGCATAAAGGCGCGGAACGGCGCGATACCGGTACCCGGCCCAATCATGATGACCGGCGTTTCCGGGTTGGCAGGCAGACGGAAATTATCGTTATGTTCGATGAACACACGCACTTCGCCCTCTTCTTCCACGCGATCGGCGAGGAAGCTCGACGCCCCACCCGCACGCGCGCGGCCTTCAATGTCATAGCGCACCACACCGACAGTGACGTGCACTTCGGTTTCCACTTCCGCCTGCGAAGAGGCGATGGAGTAAAGACGCGGTGTCAGCGGACGCAGCAGGCCAATCAGCGCAGTGGCATCCAGTTGTGCCGGGGAGAAACGCACCATATCCACAATCGGCGTGGTCGCCGCATAGTGCTGTAATTTGGCCTTATCGCCCACCAGCGGCAACAATGATTCGCTGCGGGTCAGAGTGGCATAGTTTTCCACGATATTGCCGGTGTTGACCGTCAATTCGAAATGCCACTGCAGCGCTTCGGACAGCGGCAGGGTTTTGCCGTCGACGCTGACCGGTTCATCGCCTTTAAGCCACAGCAGCTCAACCAGCTCTTTCACCAGTGCCGGATCGTTCTGATACCAGACGCCCAGCGCGTCGCCCGGCTGATAGCGCAGGCCGGAATCGCCCAGATCGATTTCGATATGACGCACGTCTTTTTCTGAGTCACGGCCCGTGATTTTTTGATTCACTGAGAGCGTCGCGGTCAGCGGTTCTTCTTTCGTATAAGGGCTGGAGAAAACCTCATTCACCGCACCCGTTGCCGTCACAGCGGCCTGGGCCGGCGTCTCTTTCGGGACTCGTGCTTTCAGTACTTCAACTACACGCGCGCGCCATTCAGCGGCGGCAGCCTGGAACTCAACGTCTGCGTCGACGCGATCCAGCAGGCGCTCGGCACCCAGTTCAGCCAGTTTGCTGTCAAAATCTTTGCCTGCCTGGCAGAAAAATTCATAAGACGTGTCGCCAAGCCCCAGCACGGCGAAAGCAGTGCCATCAAGCTTCGGCGCTTTTTTCGAGAACAGGAACTTATGTAACGCAACGGCCTCTTCCGGTGGCTCACCTTCCCCTTGTGTGGAAGCAACAACAACCAGCAGTTTTTCGTTAGCGATTTGTTTGAATTTATAGTCGCCCGCGCTCACCAGTTTGACGTTGAGTTTCGCCGCCAGCAGATCGTCACGCAGTGCTTCCGCAACGCGACGGGCATTACCGGTTTGCGAGGCGGAAAGTAGCGTAATGGTCGGGGTCTCGGTCGCCGCAGGTGCTGCCGTTGCAACTGCCGCACCGGGTTGCTGGTTCAGCACGCCCCAAAAATAGCCGGAAACCCAGGCAAGCTGGGTGGGAGTTAAATCGGTTGTGACCGCCTGAAGGCGTGCCAGTTGCTCCGGGTTCAGCGGAAGCAAAGCGGAAGGTGGGACCTGAGTCGTCATGCGTCGTTATGTTCCAGTAAGCAAAAGCTGCTTATACGCCCTGTCAGCGCCATAAAAGCAGAAGAGAAAGTAAGGTTAACGGCGGGGATAATAACAATTAAAGAAAGGTTGGAAATAATAAATAACCAAAAGAACTAACCTGTTTTATTCATAGTTTATAACAGTAAAACAGATTAATTAATATATTGATTTATAATGGAAAAATACAGGTCATCAGGCAAAGCGTAACGGTTAATCGCTTTTGCCGATTTTAGTTAATGATAAAAAAGGTCATTTCGGCTACCATGCCGCGGTTTTTCTAGCCAGTCAGAGAGTTCAGAATGTCCACCACGTTATTTAAAGATTTCATGTTTGAAGCCGCTCACCGTTTGCCACATGTTCCAGCCGGGCATAAATGCGGTCGTCTTCATGGTCACTCATTTATGGTGCGTCTGGAGATCACCGGCGAGGTGGATCCGCATACGGGCTGGATCATGGATTTTGCAGAGCTTAAGGCGGCGTTCAAACCGACCTATGATCGTCTGGATCACTACTATCTTAACGATATTCCGGGCCTTGAGAACCCGACCAGCGAAGTACTGGCAAAATGGATTTGGGATCAGTTGAAACCCATCGTTCCGCTGCTGAGCGCCGTGATGATCAAAGAGACCTGCACCGCAGGGTGTATCTACCGCGGCGAGTAATTTTGCTTCTGTGTCGTCAGCGCACCTGAGTGCGCTGATTTTATGGCACGGTTTATCCCCGCTCGCGCGGGGAACACGATGTCAGTTCATCCCGCACGTAGTTAAGCTGCGGTTTATCCCCGCTCGCGCGGGGAACACGTACGAGTGGTTTCCGCCATCCCCGCTCGCGCGGGGAACACGCTGGCGGTTCGTCATTATCGTCCTCCGCCTCCGGTTTATCCCCGCTCGCGCGGGGAACACGCCGTTCTCAGAGGTGAACTCCCGCTCAAGGAGCGGTTTATCCCCGCTCGCGCGGGGAACACTCTAAATATAACCCATTGAATTATAGAATCATTTATCACAGCTCAAATTCCACCGATTTTATCGACGCAAGCTGAATCATTAACCCGTTGATTATTAATCAAAATAAAAACACACCGCAGGTAAAATCTGATTTCACCGAACAGCGTTATTTCACAAATCTATATCCTGCCCGCCGGCAGGTAAACGAAAACGCCCGGCCATAAGGCCGGGCGCTCAGGTAATACCTGTCTTGTCGGTGCAATAACACCAGCAGAAACCGAATCAGGCAATATTCAGATACTTATGCGTTTGCATTGACAGCCGCCAGTTGCGGGCGATACAGGTTTCAATGCACAAGCGGGTGGCGTCGTCTTTTTGGCTGATAGGCTGCAGTGCAATGACCCGGTGTTTGTCATCGGTCAGTTGCGTCAGAAGCTCATCAAGCGCCTCAATGTCTCGGGTACGTCCAACCGGGTGTTTGATCTCATCGGCGCGTTCCAGCGCCTGCTGGAGGATGTCATAGCCTCCGCGCATATTTACCTTCGGTGACACGGTGACCCAGGTCGCATGAGACGTGCGCACTTCATGGGTACCGCTGGTCTCAATCTGGCAACTGAACCCCTGTTTTTCCAGAAGATGAGTCAACGGAATCAGATCGTGGATACAAGGTTCGCCGCCGGTGATCACCACATGGCGCGCAGTCCAGCCCTGACGCTCAATAATTGCCAGCAGATCTTCACTGCTCGCCGCGCCCCATTTATCGCTCTCTTTGGTCTTGGCCAGAATGCTGTAGAGGGAGACTTCCCGATCTTCAAGCTTATCCCAGGTGTGTTTGGTGTCGCACCAGGCGCAGCCAACCGGGCATCCCTGTAAACGAATAAAAATGGCGGGAACGCCGGTAAAATAGCCCTCGCCTTGCAAGGTCTGGAACATCTCATTAATCGGGTACTGCATAATCAACTCTGATCGGGGAAAACATTAATTATTACAGATTTCGCTCTTGAGGGCGAGTTGAGGCAGGGGTAAATGTTGCGTGATTGTCATCGAAATAAAGCAAAAAAATGGACAATGGATAGCAGGCTTAGCATCATTTTATTTGTAATTAATTATTTCAGCAACGCTCATTTATATAAGAAAACCATTAAAATAAAACGCTAAAGCAAAGAATAAAAATGTTTCTATTTCAAATAGTTATAAATATTTTTATTTTTAATGAATTTATTTCTGCGTTTGCCTGTCCAATTAAACTTGTTCCGCATTTAAAGCTTAAAATCACCTTAAGAAATCGATTTATTTCCGCCTCTCTTATTTAAGCATTGTTTAATTTTCGCTGAATACAATCCGCGAATTAACAACAATGAGCATGCGATCATGAAAACTCTACTGATCACCGGCGTCACCGGATTCCTCGGTGGTGCAGTGTTTGAGAAAATACTTAATGATGATAGTCAAATCAACTATTTACTTTTAGTCAGGGCAACGGATAGCCAGGCTGGCGTTGAGCGCGTAAAAGAAAACATGCGCAAATTCAACATCAGCGAATCTATCCTCTCCCGTCTGACCTGCGAACATATCATCATCGGTGATCTGGGTACGCCGGAGCAATTTCTGGACGACCCGCGTCTGGACAGTGTCACCCACGTGCTGAACTGCGCAGCCGTCGCCTCTTTTGGCAACAACCCGCTCATCTGGAAAGTGAACGTGGAAGGCACTCTGGCCTTTGCCGGACGTATGGCGAAAGTACAGGGGCTAAAGCGTTTCCTGCATGTCGGCACCGCTATGTCGTGTGCGCCAGAAGCCGATTCGCTGGTCTATGAGAGCCAGGAATTCAAAGAAAACGCCGAGCATCTGGTGGAGTACACCCACTCCAAGTCCACCATCGAACACCTGATGCGCAAAACCTATCCGGCTCTGCCGCTGGTTATCGCACGTCCGTCTATCGTGGTGGGGCATACGCATTACGGCTGCCAGCCCTCCAGCAGTATCTTCTGGGTATTCAGCATGGCGCTGATGCTGCAAAAATTCATGTGCTCACTGGAAGACCGTATTGATGTGGTGCCGGTGGACTATTGCGCCGACGCGTTGATCATGATGCTGAAAAGCGACATCCCGGCGGGTGAGGTCATCCATATTTCCGCAGGCGAAGAGAACAGCGTGAAGTTTTCTGATATTGATGCCGCGATGGCGTCCGCGCTGGAAACGGTGCCGGTTAAAGATGTCTACACGCAGGTTAGCTACGAGACGCTGGTGAAGATGCGCCGTGAATTGAAAAACATCTTCGGCCCCTGCAACGAGCGCCTGATGCTTAAAGCCATGCGTTTGTACGGTGCGTTCGCCATGCTGAATGTCCGCTTTAGCAATGACAAGCTCATAGAGCTGGGCATGCCGAAGCCGCCACGCTTTACCGATTATATCGCTCAGTGCGTACAGACCACCCGCGGACTTTCCATTCCGCAGCAAATGGCTGTCGATTTTAAATAACGGCTATTGCAGGTAAAAAAAAATGCCAGCCCGAGGGCTGGCATTTTCATTTCAGAGAAAGAAAGGCTTATGCCTGACCTTTGATCTCTTTACGACCGTTGTACGGCGCTTGTTCACCCAGAGCTTCTTCGATACGAATCAACTGGTTGTATTTAGCAACGCGGTCAGAACGGCTCATAGAGCCAGTTTTGATCTGGCCAGCAGCGGTACCAACAGCCAGGTCAGCGATGGTAGCGTCTTCAGTTTCGCCAGAACGGTGAGAGATGACAGCAGTGTAGCCAGCGTCTTTCGCCATTTTGATCGCAGCCAGAGTTTCGGTCAGAGAACCGATCTGGTTGAATTTGATCAGGATGGAGTTAACGATGCCTTTTTCGATGCCTTCTTTCAGGATTTTGGTGTTAGTTACGAACAGGTCGTCACCAACCAACTGGATTTTGTCGCCCAGAACTTTGGTCTGATAAGCAAAGCCAGCCCAGTCAGACTCGTCCAGACCATCTTCGATGGACACGATCGGGTACTGTTTGGTCAGGTCTTCCAGGAAGTGAGTGAATTCTTCGGAGGTGAATGCTTTGTTGCCTTCGCCAGCCAGAACGTATTTACCGTCTTTGTAGAATTCAGAAGCCGCGCAGTCCATCGCCAGAGTGATGTCTTTGCCCAGCTCGTAACCCGCAGCTTTAACAGCTTCTGCGATAACAGCCAGCGCTTCAGCGTTAGAACCCAAGTTCGGCGCATAGCCGCCTTCGTCACCAACAGCCGTGTTCATACCTTTGGATTTCAGAACTTTAGCCAGGTTATGGAACACTTCTGAACCCATACGTACCGCTTCTTTCAGGGATTTCGCGCCAACCGGCTGAATCATGAATTCCTGAATGTCTACGTTGTTGTCAGCGTGCTCACCACCGTTGATGATGTTCATCATCGGAACCGGCATGGAGTATTTGCCCGGGGTGCCGTTCAGTTCAGCGATGTGTGCGTACAGCGGCAGGCCTTTAGAGGCAGCAGCAGCTTTAGCAGTCGCCAGAGAAACAGCCAGGATTGCGTTAGCACCGAAGTTAGATTTGTTTTCAGTACCGTCCAGGTCGATCATGATCTTGTCAATGCCAGCCTGATCTTTGGCATCTTTGCCCAGGATTGCCTGAGCGATCGGGCCGTTAACCGCGCCAACCGCTTTCAGTACGCCTTTACCCATGAAGCGGGATTTGTCGCCATCACGCAGTTCCAGCGCTTCGCGGGAACCGGTAGAAGCACCTGACGGAGCAGCTGCCAGACCAACGAAACCACCTTCCAGGTGTACTTCGGCTTCAACAGTCGGGTTACCACGGGAGTCGATGATTTCACGACCGATGACTTTAACGATTTTGGACATTAGGATTTCCTCAGTACAAGTTAAACTAAAACTCCAGACAAACAGTGCACCCATTTGGGTGCACTGCCGTTCTAACTCTTACTTCGCCTGACGCTTCTGGTACTCACTGGCGGCTTTCACGAAGCCTGCAAACAGTGGGTGCCCGTCACGCGGCGTAGAAGTAAATTCCGGGTGGAACTGACAAGCGACAAACCACGGATGATTTGGCACCTCGATGATCTCGACCAACTGATCATCGCCGGAACGGCCTGCAACACGCAGACCCGCAGCTTCAATTTGTTTCAACAGCAGATTGTTCACTTCATAGCGATGGCGATGGCGTTCGACAATGGTCGGCTCGCCATACAGTTGACGGACCAGGCTGTCGTCGCCAAGCTGGCACTGCTGTGCGCCGAGGCGCATGGTGCCACCGAGATCGCTCTTTTCCGAACGTACTTCAATCTTGCCTTCTTCATCACGCCATTCGGTAATGAGCGCCACAACCGGGTACTTACAGTCTGGCACAAATTCCGTCGAGTTGGCGTTCTCCATACCTGCAACGTTGCGAGCAAACTCGATCAGCGCAACCTGCATCCCCAGGCAGATGCCCAGATAAGGAATATTGTTTTCACGCGCGTAGCGTGCAGTGGCGATCTTACCTTCCACACCGCGATAACCGAAACCGCCAGGGATCAGGATAGCATCCAGACCTTTCAGAATTTCGACACCACGTGTTTCAACATCTTGCGAATCGATCAGTTTGATGTTGACGGTAACACGATTTTTCAGGCCACCGTGTTTCAGCGCTTCGATAACTGACTTATAGGCATCCGGCAGTTCAATGTACTTACCGACCATACCGATGGTGACTTCGTCTACCGGGTTCGCCTGCTGGTAAATAACCTGTTCCCATTCGGCCAGATTTGCTTCCGGGCAGTTCAAGCTGAATCGTTTACAAATATAATCGTCCAGCCCCTGCGATTTCAACAGGCCCGGAATTTTATAAATGGAATCGACGTCTTTAAGGGAGATAACCGCCTTTTCCGGAACATTACAGAACAAAGCAATCTTTGCACGCTCGTTTGCCGGCACAGCACGATCGGAACGACAAATCAGAATGTCAGGCTGAATACCGATAGAAAGCAGCTCTTTTACTGAGTGCTGAGTCGGCTTGGTTTTGACTTCACCCGAAGCGGCCATGTAAGGCACCAGCGTCAGGTGCATATACAGTGTGCGTTCGCGACCCACTTCAACGGCCATCTGGCGAATCGCTTCGAGGAACGGCAGCGATTCGATATCGCCTACGGTACCGCCGATTTCCACCAGCACCACGTCATGGCCTTCACCGCCTTCGATGATGCGCTCTTTGATAGCATTGGTGATGTGCGGAATAACCTGAACGGTCGCGCCCAGGTAGTCGCCACGGCGCTCTTTGCGCAGCACTTCGGAATAGATACGGCCAGTCGTGAAGTTGTTACGACGGGTCATCTTGGTGCGGATGAAACGCTCATAGTGACCCAGGTCCAGATCGGTTTCAGCGCCGTCTTCGGTAACGAACACTTCCCCGTGTTGGATTGGGCTCATGGTACCCGGATCGACGTTAATATACGGATCCAGTTTCATCATGGTCACATTGAGGCCACGGGCTTCAAGAATGGCTGCGAGGGAGGCTGCGGCAATGCCTTTACCCAGAGAGGATACGACCCCGCCGGTCACAAAAATATAGTTCGTTGTCATGCTGAACCTGAGAAGTTAGGGTGAAACGATGGAATAACCAGGACGGGAAAGTAGTATACCTGAACAGGGCGTGCCTCACAAACTTTCATTCTCACCCCTTATCCCTAACCTCACCTGTAATAAGGAGTGAGAAAATAGCCACTTTCAGCAAAATGATTTTGACGTAAATCAAGCGCTTGTTATTTAAAAAATCATACAAATCGCACTTGAAAGCACAATATCTTTAGATATCAGTTTCCTGGCGTTTTACCTGCTGCCATACCTCTTCCATCGCTTCCAGGTCGATTCCGCTCATTTCCAGGCCGCGAGCGGCAACGATCCGCTCAACTTCGCGGAAACGACGTTCAAATTTCAGGTTCGCTTTTTGCAAGGCGACTTCCGCTTTTACCCCCAAATGACGCGAAAGATTGACCGTTGCGAACAACAAATCACCCATCTCTTCTTCCAGTTTCGCCTCATCCACGACAGCCTGTTTTGCCTCATCCATCACTTCGTCGATTTCTTCGTAGACTTTGTCCAGCACCGGCCCCAGAGAGGTCCAGTCAAAGCCCACGGTTGCGCAGCGCTTCTGGATTTTGTGGGCACGCATCAATGCCGGGAGGCTATGAGGAATGTCATCGAGCGCGGAATGCTGTGACTTTTCGGCGCGTTCAGCGCTTTTAATCTGCTCCCAGCGGGCCAGCACTTCACTGCTGTTTTCCGCCTGCGCGTCACCAAAAATATGCGGATGACGGCGCTCCAGCTTGTCACTGATGGCCGCACACACATCGTCGAAGTTGAACAGATTTTGCTCCTGGGCCATTTGTGCATAAAACACCACCTGGAACAGTAAATCGCCTAATTCGCCGCGTAAATCGTCGAAATCCTCACGGGAAATAGCATCCAGCACTTCATACGTCTCTTCCAGGGTATAGGGTGCGATGGTGGCAAAGGTCTGTTCTTTATCCCACGGACAGCCATTTTCCGGGTCGCGCAGACGTTGCATGATGCCCAGCAGGCGGGTGATTTGAGTCATAGTTCTGTCCTGATGAAAAAAAATGCCGGGTGGCGGCGTCGCCTTACCCGGCCTACAGAAGAGTGGATTTAACCGCCGTGCAATCGACGCGCGTCGATAACGTCCGGCACCTGGTTCAGTTTACCAAGCACACGGCCCAGCACCTGCAGGTTGTAGATTTCAATATTCATATCGATAGTGGCCAGTTGCTCTTTGGTATCACTGCGGCTGGCGACGCCCAGAACGTTAACTTTCTCGTTAGCGAGAATGGTCGTGATATCGCGCAGCAATCCGCTGCGATCGTTGGCGGTCACACGCACCACCAGCGAGTAACCTGCCGAGTAGCTTTCCCCCCACACTGCATCGACGATGCGCTCAGGCGCGTGGGTGCGCAGCTCTTCGAGTTGGTCGCAGTCCGCCCGGTGAATAGAAATCCCACGGCCCTGGGTGATAAAACCAACAATGTCATCACCGGGGATCGGCTGGCAGCAGCGTGCAATGTGATGCATCAGGTTACCCACCCCTTCCACCACTACCCGGCCATTATCTTTGCTACGGTTTTGCGGCGCGTAGGTTTTCTGCTGCAACTGTTTCAGTGCCGCGGCATCCTGCTCTTCCGCGCTCGGCTTGTTGAACTGCGACTGCAGGAAGTTGACCATCTGGTTGAGGCGTATATCGCCGCCGCCAATCGCCGCCAGCAGTTCTTCCAGATCGTTAAAGTTGTAACGCGGCAGTAGCTGTTTTTCCGCCTCTTTCAGGCTGATACCGAGATGTGCCAGCTCGTCATCAAGAATCTGACGCCCTGCCAGGACGTTTTTATCCCGATCCTGCTTACGGAACCAGGCGTGGATTTTGGAACGGCCACGGCTGGTAGTAACGTACCCCAGGTTCGGGTTCAGCCAGTCACGACTCGGGTTCGGCTGCTTCTGGGTGATGATTTCTATCTGATCGCCCATCTGCAACTGATAGGTGAACGGTACGATACGTCCGCTGATTTTCGCCCCAATGCAACGGTGCCCCACATCGCTGTGGATATGGTAAGCGAAGTCGAGCGGCGTGGAGCCGGCAGGCAAGTCCACCACATCGCCTTTCGGCGTAAACACATAGACCCGATCGTCGAACACCTGGCTGCGTACCTCGTCGAGCATTTCGCCCGAATCGGCCATCTCTTCTTGCCAGGCAATCAGTTTACGCAGCCACGCGATGCGGTCTTCATAACCACGCCCGCCGCTGTTGGTGCCTGTCGTTGCGCCCTCTTTGTACTTCCAGTGCGCGGCCACGCCCAGCTCGGCGTCTTCATGCATCTGCCGGGTACGAATCTGGATTTCTACGGTTTTGCCCCCCGGCCCTAAAACTACCGTATGGATAGACTGGTAGCCGTTCGGTTTCGGATTCGCGACATAATCATCGAACTCATCCGGCAGGTGGCGATAATGGGTGTGGACGATACCGAGCGCGGCATAGCAATCCTGCAGACGCTCGGCAACGATGCGCACCGCCCGGACATCAAACAGTTCATCGAAGGCGAGATGCTTCTTCTGCATTTTGCGCCAGATGCTGTAGATATGCTTGGGACGGCCATAAACCTCGGCTTTTACGCCCTCTTCTTTCATTTCTGAACGCAGGTGCCCAACAAACTCTTCGATGTAGTGTTCGCGGTCGATACGGCGCTCATGCAGCAATTTGGCGATGCGTTTGTATTCCGCCGGATGCAGATAGCGGAAGCAGTAATCTTCCAGTTCCCATTTGAGCTGGCCGATCCCTAAGCGGTTGGCCAGCGGCGCGTAGATGTTTGTACACTCTTTCGCCGCCAGCACGCGTTCGTCTTCCGGCGCTTCTTTCACTTCACGCAGATGGGCAATACGTTCGGCAATCTTGATGACGACACAGCGGAAATCGTCCACCATCGCCAGCAGCATACGCCGCACGTTATCCACCTGCTCAGAGGAGACGGAATCGGTATGGGTGGCTTTCAACTGCCGAATAGCCGCCATATCCCGGACGCCATGGATAAGCTCGACAATCGATTTGCCCACGCTTTCACGCAGGGTATCTTCACTGACGACATCGGCATCTGCCAGCGGGAACAGCAGCGCCGCTCGCAGCGTATCGAGATCCATACTGAGCATGGAGAGGATTTCCACCATCTCAACACCGCGCCATAACAGCAGATCGGCGTGAGGATGTCCCTGTGTTTGTCGCAGACAATATTCCCAGGTTTCGGCTAAGCGTTCACACGACGGCTGGCTGGAGATACCCAGACTGGCGATCCACTTCTTAGGATCGAATTCACCCGCTTTGTTCAAATGCGCACTTCTTACCGCAACCATTGTCCTCTCCTTTAAGGGACCGAGCCTGTCGAACTCGACAAGCCGAAATTAATCACTTGTGCTCGAATAACACCATGGATTCCAGATGCCCAGTGTGCGGGAACATATCCAGCATCGCCAGCCGCTTAATCTGGTAACCCGCATTGACTAACGCTTCGCTGTCACGCGCGAGCGTCGCCGGATTACAGGAAACATACACTACTTTGCCGGGCGCTAATTTTACAATGTATTGCATAACACCAGCGGCACCCGCACGCGCGGGATCAAGAAGTATTTTATCAAAACCCTGACGCGCCCACGGCTGCTTTGTGACATCTTCTTCCAGATTTTCGTGAAAAAAGGTCACGTTCTGCAAACCATTTTGTCGGGCATTTTCACGCCCTTTCGCGACCAGTTCGCCAACCCCTTCAACACCCACCACGCTTGCCGCCCTTTTTGCCAGCGGCAAGGTAAAATTGCCCATTCCACAGAAAAGATCCAGTACGCGCTCGTCCGGCTGCACATCCAGCCATGCCAGCGCACGGGCAACCATTTGCTGATTTACGCCGTCATTGACCTGAATAAAATCCCGCGGGCTGAACGTTAAGCGTAGCCCGTCAGAGTTATACCAGGGAGATTCTCCTGTAACCTGTTCAAGTATCTCGCTTTCGGGCGCCAGAAAAAGCGCCAGTCCCTCGGAATGCGAAAAGCGTTCCAGTTTTTCCCGGTCAGCAGCACTCAGCGGCGCGGTATGGCGCAAAACCATCAGCGGACCATTATCCGCCAACACCAGTTCAACATGCCCCAAATGGCGCACCGCTTTTAGGCTCGCCAGACAGGTGTGCAAGGGCGCAAGTAATGCCTCAAGACGGGGCACCAGGACCGGGCAACGTGAGACGTTAATGATGTCGCTGGCATTTGCCTTACGAAACCCCATCTCCAGACGCTGAGTTTTAGGCTGCCAGCTTAGACTCAGGCGCGCCCGACGCCGATAGGCCCAGGGCGACGCGCAGATAACCTCTTCGACATCGTGCTTCATTAAACGGGCAAGGGCGGCGCTTTTACTGCGCTGTTGCAGGGCCACGCTCGCATGCTGCTGCTGGCAGCCGCCGCAGACCCCGAAATGAGGACATACCGGCGCAACACGGTCAGGACTGTCGTTCAGACGGCGTTTTACTTCACCGCGTGCAAACTGTCGCTTGTCTTCAATCAGGGTAATTTCCGCCGTTTCTTGCGGCAACAATCCGGGGATAAACAACGCCTTACCATTATGTCGCGCAACCCCCTGCCCAAAGGGATCGAGGTCGTTTACTGTGACAGTTATGATCTGACGCGTCGTCACGCGCCGTTTTGCAGAGTAGAATTGCGCCATTGCCGAGAATTTTCTCAATTACAGATAATGACCACATTCTCCCATAACGGAACCCCATGACCAACTACAGCCTGCGTGCGCGCATGATGATCCTGATCCTCGCCCCGACCGTATTGATCGGTGTGCTGTTGAGTATCTTCTTCGTCGTTCACCGCTATAACGACTTACAGCGTCAACTGGAAGACGCAGGTGCCAGTATCATTGAACCGCTCGCCGTCTCCAGCGAATACAGCATGACGTTGCAGGACCGTGAGGCTATTGGGCAACTGATTAGCGTATTGCACCGTCGCCATTCCGAAATCGTGCGCGGCATTTCCATTTACGATGAGCAAAATCATCTGTTCGTCACCTCAAATTTTCAGCTCGATCCGGGTGAGTTACGCCTCGCAGACGGGTCTGCACTCCCCCGGCGATTAAGCGTAACGCGTAAGGGAGACCTGATGATCCTGCGCACGCCAATCATCTCGGAGGGTTACTCGCCGGATGAGTCCGCCATATCCGACGCCAAGCCCGCCGGTAATATGCTGGGGTATGTGGCGCTGGAACTGGATCTCAAATCCGTTCGTCTGCAACAGTACAAAGAAATTTTCATCTCAAGCCTGATGATTTTGTTCTGTATCGGTATTGCGCTCATTTTCGGCTGGCGACTCATGCGCGATGTCACCGGGCCGATTCGCAATATGGTTAACACGGTTGACCGTATCCGCCGCGGCCAACTGGACAGCCGGGTGGAGGGGTTTATGCTCGGCGAGCTGGACATGCTTAAGAACGGCATTAACTCGATGGCAATGTCGCTGGCGGCCTATCACGAAGAGATGCAGCACAATATCGATCAGTCCACCTCGGATCTGCGCGAAACCCTGGAGCAGATGGAGATCCAGAACGTTGAACTGGACCTGGCGAAAAAGCGCGCCCAGGAAGCGGCGCGTATTAAATCTGAGTTTCTGGCTAATATGTCGCACGAGCTGCGTACGCCGCTTAACGGGGTTATCGGTTTTACCCGCCTGACGCTGAAATCGGAGCTGAATCCCACACAGCGCGACCATATGCTGACCATCGAACGTTCGGCCAACAACCTGCTGGCTATCATCAACGATGTGCTCGATTTTTCGAAACTTGAAGCCGGGAAACTGATTCTGGAGAGTATCCCATTCCCGTTACGCAGCGCGCTGGATGATGTGGTGACGTTGCTGGCGCACTCCGCTCACGATAAGGGACTGGAGCTGACGCTAAATATCAAAAATGATGTGCCGGATAACGTCATTGGCGACCCGCTGCGCCTGCAACAGGTGATCACCAATCTGGTGGGCAATGCCATCAAATTCACCGAAAACGGTAATATCGATATCCACGTTGAACGGCGCTCGATAAGTAACAATAAAGTGCAAATTGAGGTGCAAATCCGCGATACCGGGATTGGTATTCCGGAGCGGGATCAGTCGCGCCTGTTCCAGGCATTCCGCCAGGCCGATGCCAGTATTTCACGTCGCCACGGTGGTACCGGCCTGGGGCTGGTTATCACCCAGCGGCTGGTCAACGAAATGGGCGGCGACATCTCCTTCCACAGCCAGCCTAATCGCGGTTCTACCTTCTGGTTCCATATCAACCTGGACCTGAACCCGAACGCGGTTTCCGAAGGCCCTGTTACCGGTTGTCTGGCGGGTAAACGCCTTGCCTATATCGAACCGAACGCCGCCGCGGCACAAAGCACGCTGGATGTACTGAGCACCACACCACTTGAGGTAATTTACAGTCCGTCGTTCTCAGCGCTGCCGCCGGATCACTATGACATTCTGCTGTTGTCTGTTCCGGTCACCTTCCATGAACCGCTGACCATGCAGCATGAGAAACTCGCTGCCGCCGCGGCGATGACCGATCATCTGCTGCTGGCGCTGCCCTGCCACGCCCAGATTAACGCCGAAGCGCTGAAACAAGATGGCGCGGCGGCTTGTCTGCTCAAACCGTTAACCTCAACGCGACTGCTGCCCGCCCTGACAGAGTATTGCTGTTCAACCCGTCAGATGGACTCGGTAGATATGAGCAAGCTGCCGATGACGGTGATGGCGGTGGATGACAACCCTGCCAACCTGAAATTGATCGGCGCGCTGCTGGAAGATCAGGTGCAACAGGTTGAATTGTGCGACAGCGGACCTCAGGCGGTGGAAAGGGCCAGGCAGATGCAGTTCGATCTCATTTTGATGGATATTCAGATGCCAGGCATGGACGGTATCCGCGCCTGTGAGTTGATTCACCAGCTTCCGCATCAACAGCAAACGCCGGTGATTGCGGTGACTGCCCATGCTATGGCGGGGCAGAAAGAGAAGCTGCTGAGCGCAGGCATGAATGACTATCTGGCAAAGCCGATTGAAGAAGACAAGCTTTACAATTTGCTGCTGCGCTACAAGCCCGGCGCGCTGGCCAGTAATGTTGTTGCAGCGCCGGAGCCTGTCGAACCCGACGTGCCGGCGGACGTGACGCTGGACTGGCAACTGGCGCTGCGTCAGGCGGCGGGAAAACCGGATCTGGCGCGCGAGATGCTGCAAATGCTGGTGGCTTTCCTGCCTGAGATTCGCAACAAAGTGGAAGAACAACTGGTTGGCGAGGCGCCAGAAGGGTTGCTGGATCTGATTCACAAGCTACACGGAAGCTGTGGTTACAGCGGCGTACCGCGGCTGAAAAACCTCTGTCAGCTTATTGAGCATCAGTTACGCAGCGGTGTGCCTGCTGAGGAACTGGAACCGGAGTTTCTGGAACTGCTTGATGAGATGGACAACGTCACCCGCGATGCCCGTAAAATGATGGGATAATCCTGATACCCTCTCCCACAAGAGAGGGTAATAACCAGGACAAAGCGTTTTATCTGCCCTGCCCAATTTTCAGTACAGCCGCCACGTTACGCGCGGTCATACGCACGTTTTCACCGGCGTTGGTCAGCGCATCTTCCAGCGTACAAATCTTATAAATCACGCTGAAAACCGCATCAATACCGTGATCGTGCACAACACCCACATCCGCCGTCAAACTACCCGCAATGCCAATAACCGGCACGTTATAGCGTTTCGCCACTTTCGCAACGCCGACCGGCACTTTGCCGTGCACCGTCTGGCTATCAATACGACCTTCGCCAGTGATCACCAGGTCGGCATCAGCAACATGTTTATCCAGCGCTAACGCATCGGTCACGATTTCAATGCCCTGACGCAGTTCCGCGCCGCAGAATGCGTACAGCGCAGCACCCATTCCCCCTGCCGCGCCACCTCCTGCAAGGTTCAGCACATCCTGATCCAGATCGCGGGCAATGATCTTCGCATAGTGCCCCAGCGCCTGATCCAGCCGGGCGATCATTTTCGGTGTCGCGCCTTTTTGCGGACCGAAGATTGCCGAAGCTCCCTCTTTACCCGTCAGCGGGTTAGTCACATCGCAGGCCACTTCAATGCGGCACTGCGCAAGACGTTTGTCCAGCTCACGAATATCGATCCTGGCGAGCGTTTCCAGTGCCGCACCGCCCGGGCCAATCTGCTGGTCTTCGTTATCCAGCAATTTCGCCCCCAGCGCCTGCACCATCCCCGCTCCACCGTCGTTGGTGGCGCTGCCGCCAATCCCGATGATGATATGCTTTACGCCTGCGTCCAGCGCATGGCGAATCAGCTCGCCGGTTCCCCATGAGGTGGTGACAAGCGGATCGCGTTGCGCGGGTGGCACCAGTTCAAGGCCGCTGGCCGCCGCCATCTCGATAAACGCACATTTTTCGTCGCCTGACAGGCCATAAAATCCGTCGACGTGTTCGCCAAGCGGGCCTTTGACTGTAACCGAAACGATGCGCCCGCAGGTCGCGGCAACCATGGCTTCAACCGTCCCTTCTCCGCCATCCGCAACCGGCAATTTTACATATTCAGCCGTCGGGAAAATTTCGCGAAACCCGCTTTCAATCGCGGTCGCCACATCCAGAGCACTCAAACTTTCTTTATAAGAGTCAGGTGCGATAACTATTTTCATAAGCCATCCTTACGCATATTCACTGCCGCAAGCATATACCCGGAAGCTTCTGGAAAATGCCAGCCCGGGCATGGGCTGGCAATTCCATTAACGCACCATGCAAGGACGTTTGTTGTCGAACGTCCAGCCGGGGATAAGGTACTGCATCCCCATTGCATCGTCGCGCGCGCCCAGACCGTGTTTCTGATACAGCTCGTGCGCCTTCATCACCTGATCCATATCCAGCTCCACGCCCAGACCCGGCGTTGTCGGCACCTGCACCATCCCGCCTTTAATCTCAAACGGCTCTCGGGTCAGACGCTGGTTGCCCTCCTGCCAGATCCAGTGGGTGTCGATGGCGGTGATTTTACCCGGCGCCGCGGCCGCCACGTGGGTGAACATCGCCAGCGAGATGTCGAAGTGGTTGTTCGAGTGGGAGCCCCAGGTCAGGCCAAACTCGTGGCACATCTGCGCCACACGCACGGAGCCCTGCATGGTCCAGAAGTGCGGGTCCGCCAGCGGGATATCCACCGACTGCAGGGAGAGCGTGTGCCCCATCTGACGCCAGTCGGTGGCAATCATGTTGGTGGCGGTCGGCAGGCCGGTGGCACGGCGGAACTCCGCCATCACTTCACGCCCGGAGAAGCCCTGCTCCGCGCCACACGGGTCTTCCGCATAGGCCAGCGAGCCTTTCAGGTACTTACCGATTTTGATGGCTTCGTTCAGGGACCAGGCGCCGTTCGGGTCGAGGGTGACGCGGGCCTGCGGGAAGCGCTTCGCCAGGGCGACAATGGATTCCGCTTCTTCTTCACCGGCCAGCACGCCGCCTTTCAGTTTGAAGTCATTGAAGCCGTATTTTTCATACGCGGCTTCCGCCAGACGCACCACGGCATCCGGGGTCATCGCCTCGTCATGACGCAGGCGGTACCAGTCGCATTTGTCATCCGGCTGGCTCTGATAGGGCAGCGGCGTCGCCTTACGGTTGCCGACGAAGAAAAGGTAGCCGAGCATTTCCACTTCGCTGCGCTGCTGGCCGTCACCGAGCAGGGAGGCGACGTTGACGCCCAGGTGTTTGCCCAGCAGGTCGAGCATCGCGGATTCAATGGCGGTGACCACGTGGATGGTGGTGCGCAGGTCAAAAGTCTGCAGGCCGCGGCCCGCGGCGTCGCGGTCAGCAAAGGCGCTGCGCACCTCATTGAGGACATTTTTGTAGGCGCCGAGGGTTTTGCCGATAATCAGCGGCGTCGCGTCTTCCAGAGTCTGGCGGATTTTTTCGCCGCCGGGGACTTCGCCGACGCCGGTGTTGCCGGCGTTGTCGGTGATGATAACGATGTTACGGGTGAAGAACGGCGCATGCGCACCGCTCAGGTTCATCAGCATGCTGTCATGCCCGGCGACCGGGATGACCTTCACTGACGTAACAACAGGAGTCGAACTTTGAGCGCTCATATTTTATCCTTTTACTCTGTCACTGACGTCCAAATACCGGGCGTTTTCTGTCAAATTTCCAGCCGGGGATCAGGTATTGCATCGGACCAGCGTCGTTACGCGCACCGCCTGGCAGGCTTTTGTAGATGGCATGGGCTTTTTCAATCTGCGCCCAGTCAATCTCCACGCCGAGCCCCGGCGCATCCGGTACCGCAATCTGCCCGCCTTTGATTTCCAGCGGCTGTTTCGTCAGGCGCGCCTCGCCTTCCTGCCAGATCCAGTGGGTATCGATGGCCGTCGGATTACCCGGCGCCGCCGCGCCAACGTGGGTGAACATCGCCAGTGAAATATCGAAGTGGTTATTGGAGTGGCAACCCCAGGTCAGACCCCAGTCATCACACAGTTGCGCCACACGTACCGCCCCGGAGAGCGTCCAGAAGTGCGGGTCCGCAAGAGGGATGTCTACCGCATTCAGCATTACAGAGTGGCCCATTTCACGCCAGTTAGTGGCGATCATGTTGGTGGCAACGGGCAGACCGGTGGCGCGACGGAATTCCGCCATCACTTCACGCCCGGAGAAGCCCTGCTCTGCGCCACACGGATCTTCCGCGTAGGTCAATACATCCTGGAGGTCTTTGCACAGTTCAATGGCTTCATCAAGTAGCCAGGCGCCATTCGGGTCCACGGTGATACGCGCATCCGGGAAGCGTTTTTTCAGGGCGCGGACCGCGTCAATTTCCTGCTCGCCCGGCAGCACGCCGCCTTTCAGTTTGAAGTCTTTAAAACCGTAACGGTCCTGAGACGCCTCGGCCAGACGCACAACCGCGTCGCTGTTCATCGCTTCCTGATGACGCAGACGGTACCAGTCGTGATTGCCGTCGGTTTTATCAAGGTATGGCAGGTCGGTTTTGGTGCGGTCGCCGATATAGAACAGATACCCCAGGACGGTTACGGCATCACGCTGTTTGCCCGGCCCCAGCAGCTCGCAGACCGGCACGTTCAGCGCTTTACCTAACAGGTCGAGCAGTGCGGCTTCAAGTGCGGCTACGGCATTAACGCGCAGTTCAAACGTCCATGCGCCTTTGCCAAAATTATCGAAATCGCTCGCCTGATTACCCTTATGAACGCGCTGAACTACTTTGTTCAGCCGCGCCACCTCCTGCCCCAGCACCATCGGAATAGCATCCACCAGCGTCTGGTAAATCACTTCCCCACCCGGTGCTTCGCCAACGCCGGTGTTACCGGCGTTGTCTGTCAGTACCACGATGTTACGTGTGAAATAAGCGTTATGCGCACCGCCAATGTTCATTAACATGCTGTCATGACCGGCAACCGGAATGACTTTCATATCTGTAATGACGGGGCTTGCTTGCGTACTCATAATTATCGTCCTGTGACAGGTTTCAATTCGATACGTTTGATATCTCCCACCAATACCAGGTAGCTCAGTACTGCCACCAGGGCATGGATACCAACGTAGATCAGCGCGCCGTTAAACGAGCCTGTAGTCCCAACGATGTAACCGATAGCAATCGGGGTAACGATACCGGAGATGTTACCGAACATATTGAACAGACCACCGCTCAGACCGCTGATTTCCTTCGGCGCCGTGTCGGCCATAACAGCCCAGCCCAACGCACCGATGCCTTTACCGAAGAACGCCATGGACATGAAACCGATAATCATCCATTCAACGTCGGTGTAGTTACAGAACACCATCACCATGGAGAGCAACATGCCAAGTACGATGGGTGTTTTACGTGCAATATTCAGAGAACCCGTGCGACGCATTAACCAGTCAGAGATAATCCCGCCGAGCACCCCACCCGCAAAGCCGCAAATTGCCGGGATGGACGCGATAAAGCCCGCTTTCAAAATAGACATACCGCGAGCCTGAACCAGGTAAACCGGGAACCAGGTGATAAAGAAGTATGTCAGGGCGTTGATGCAATACTGACCCAGGTAAACACCAATCATCATACGGGAGCCAAGCAGTTGCTTGATCTGACCCCATTTTTCGCTGAACGGGACTTTCGCTTTCCCGCTTTTCTGATCCATGTTGATCAGTGCGCCGCCTTCTGCGATGTATTCGAGCTCTTTCTTGTTCACCTTCGGATGCTGGTTCGGTTCGTAAATCACTTTCAGCCAAATGAAGCTGATAACGATACCCAGACCACCCATAAAGAAGAACACGTGCGACCAACCCACCTCATGGGTTAACCAACCCATAATCGGGGCGAAAATTACCGTTGCGAAGTACTGTGCGGAGTTGAAAATCGCGACTGCCGTCCCCCTTTCCTGTGCCGGGAACCAGGCCGCGACGATGCGACTGTTACCAGGGAAGGATGGCGATTCGGCCAGCCCTACCAGGAAGCGCAGGGTGAACAGCGCAACGATGATACCGAAGCCACTGAATACATCGACAAACCCTTGCAGCAGGGTAAACAGGGACCAAATGAAAATGGACCAGAAATAAACACGTTTGGAACCGAAGCGGTCAAGCAGCCACCCACCCGGAATCTGCCCTATAACATAGGCCCAGGAAAACGCGGAGAAAACATAACCCATACCGATTGGATCAAGGCCGATATCTTTGGCCATTTCTGACCCGGCGATTGACAGCGTGGCGCGGTCACCGTAGTTGAAGGATGTGACGATAAACAACATCACCACTATCCAGTAGCGAGCATTGGTACGCTTTTCAGCGCTGCTCGCTGCTTGGCTTAATGTACTCATTGTTGTACTCCCGAAGCATAAATGTTCATGTACATTCATCCGGAACAGGACAACCTGTAGGGGTGAACCGAATGATGTATTTGTGTTTTTTGCAGTTTTACTGCCGGGTCGCTATTCCCTGCGTACTGCGTTTTTTTAACTTGCGGGAAAAGTATAAAAAGGGGTACCTGAACACTCACCGTGCAACAACACAACATTGTGTGGTCACGGCATGAAGGTTTCTTGCAAAAGCCCAGGGGGATGGGGACTAACTCACGGAAATGAAAAGTTGAGGCGCTAACATTTGGTTAAAAGTCAGCCTGTTTTGAATAATGTGAAACGCATCGCTTGACGCAGTGTAAATGCACTTTTAACCCCTCAGGAGAAGAGGGTTTTTACTGGCAAACGCCCAATGCTTACTCGATTCAGTTGCCGCATAATGTGCCGCGTCGCTATTTTACCGCTTACCGCCAGATAAGTGGGTTGCCCTCCTGTAGGGGGAGGGCAAAACCTCATTTTAACAATGTCGCCCAGTGTTCCACCCACGGGTTAGAAACCGACTCAGGCTCGGGATCCTCGCTGGCATCGATCAGCAAAACGTCTCCCACGCGCTGCGCACTTTGTTCCTGCAATAACGCGTCAAACTGTTTTCCGCCACCGCAGAAATTTGTATAGGTGCTGTCGCCCAGGGCAATCACACAATAACGCAGCGCTGGCTGATAGCCGATTTTGTCACGAATGTACTGAAACAACGGCACAATACTGTCCGGCAAATCACCCTGCCCGGTCGTTGATGTCACCACCAGCGCATACTTATCTTTATAAGCATCCCAGTCCGCAGGTTCCGGATCTTCAAATACCGTAGCGCTGTGCCCCTGTTCGCCCAGAATCGTTTGTGCCTCTTCGGCCACCAGCAGCGCATTGCCGTACATGGTGCCAACGAAAATTCCGACTTCCGCCATGGTGCTCACTCCTTGCGTTAAATGTGAATCCCGCCATCCTGACCGCACGGCGAGACAAACTCAACCCTTTCATTGTCAGGGAGAAGCCCCTGCCAGCCAAACTGCGACAACGCCCGCATCCAGACATCATCCAGCCCGGCATGCAGCGTCAGCGGTTCGCCGGTAAAGGGGTGAGTGAGCGTTAACTGACTTGCATGGAGCATCAGTCGGTTACAGCCAAAATGTTCTGCCGCACTGCGGTTCTGACGCAAATCACCGTGTTTGCTGTCGCCGATAATCGGGTGGCGTAAATGGGCGAGATGGCGACGGAGCTGATGCTTACGCCCGGTTTGTGGGAGCAGTTCCACCAGGCCGTAACGTGTGGTCGGAAATTTACTGGTCGCCACCGGCATTTCGGTCGCCGCCATCCCGCGATAATGCGTCACCGCTGGCTGTGGGCCTTTATCTTCCCGGGCAAATTTGTCCGCGATTTTATCCAGCTCTTCAACCAGCGGATAATCCAGCACCGCCTCGTCCATCAGCCAGCCGCGCACGATCGCATGGTAGCGCTTCTGAATTTGGTGCTGCTCAAATTGCTGCGCCAGAAGACGCCCCGCCTCGCTCGACAGCCCCATCAGCAATACACCGGAGGTTGGTCTGTCGAGACGATGCGCAGTAAAGACATGCTGGCCTATCTGGTCGCGGACGGTTTGCATCACCACCACTTTTTCATCCCGATCAAGCCAGCTTCGATGTACCAACCAGCCTGAGGGTTTATTCACCGCAACCAGCCATTCGTCCTGATAGATAATCTCAAGCATCAGGCATCATCATTTGAGAAGAGCGCGTCGAGCTCTTGCAATTGCACAAGAATGACATCACGCGCGGGATGCGTCGCCTCGAGCGCAATTTCATAGTAAGGCGCAATGGCGAAGGATTCAGGCAGCGGATGCTCACCGTCCAGCAAGGCGTGCATGCGGGGAATCAACACCCATTGCAGCCACTCGTACGGTTCGAGGGTATCCATACAGAAAGGTTGAGTACTGTTGAACACTCTGGCATCCGGCGCAACGGACTGCCATTGGTTATGCTCACGTAACAGCGCCTCGATAAGCTGTAATTGCTGGCGCACGCGGGAAGGAAGCGTCATGAAAACCTCGATAACAAACGAACTGGCGCGCAGGATAGCATCTGTAGCGAGAAATAAAAAAAGGGAGCACTGTAAAAACAGTGCTCCCGGTTCGTTTCGCAGCAATCCAGCTACTTTTCGTGCTCCCTGCTCATCCTTGACAACTTTTCCTGCGGGTCTCCTGACCCTTGTTCATCCTTAAACTAGCGCATCCTGCCCACACCACCCCGATGTGGATTAGCCTCATCCGTAAAGCGTGTCCTTGATCTTCCTGATCCACCGAACATCCTGACCGGCTCTCGTTCTCCCTCCTGGAGGTGTCCTTTAATGCGTTCCTGCATTTTCCCTTTTACTTCATCCAGAAGCCTGTCCGTGAAGCACCATCCTGGTGTATCCCGTCTCGAAACAACATCATCCTGATGTTCGTTTCAGTGTGCGACTCCTTGTCGACGCAGATAGAATTACCCATTCCTCTTCGTCTTACAAGTGCGCCTAAGGCAAATATTTCCCCTGCTAACTATAATTTAACTAAGGTTATTATTTTCAATTTATTGATTTTATTATAAAAAACTAATAAAGAGACGTAGACCATAGGAAAGCAAGCAGGCGATCTCTCACAAGCTTTGTAAGAGATCTCTCACAAGAGGAATAGCAATAAAGATTACAGAACAGGCTCAAGTTGATTGAGGAAGTCCGCAAGATCTGAGGAAAGAACCGTACGCTGGCGGGTGCCCAATGTTTCTTTAATGACTTCACCGCTCAAGTTACACAGCGAAATCACATCAATGTCGCTGTCCAGAGTAGCAATAAAAAGTGTAGGCGAAAGCTTAAGTCTTTTCTGGGTGACCAGGTGGCCAATCAGGTTCTCCTGAACTCGCTGGAAATCGTCAGCGCTCCAGGTTTGCAGTAGTGTAAGCGTTTCCCCACGGAAGGTCGCTTGCATATCCCCGGCAAATTGTGTGGTGTAAAACACGCGAAGCGCAGGTTGTACCATAATATCCAGCGCGCGTTCAATCGCGTTTACATTTTGCTCCGGTAAAAACGGCTGCGGCTGCCACGTGACGAGGGTATCGGTCGAGGAGATAATGCACGGTGAAGGCACGCCATACAGCTCTTCACTTTGCGGCCAGGTACCGTACGACTGCTGCCATGCATCGCAATAGCGCGTAGTAAACGCTTTCAGGGCAAGGGCTATCTCTTTTTCCACCGCTTTCTCTCTTTATCTAAGCCAGGATACACTTTGCCTATTAGTGTACCCGTAAATATGGCGATGAAACATGTCTTCCTATGATAACCACCAGGCGCTGTCTGGCCTGACGCTTGGCAAAACCACCGACTACCGCGATCGCTACGACGCCAGCCTGCTGCAAGGTGTTCCCCGCAGCCTGAACCGCGATCCGCTGGGATTAAAAGCAGAGACTCTCCCCTTCCAGGGCGAAGATATCTGGACGCTCTATGAACTCTCCTGGCTTAACGCCAACGGTCTGCCGCAGGTGGCGGTCGGCCATGTGGAGTTAAACTACGCCAGCATCAATCTGGTGGAGTCAAAAAGTTTTAAACTTTACCTTAACAGTTTTAACCAGACCCGTTTCGCGAGCTGGGACGAGGTACGTGAGACGCTTGAGCGCGATCTTAGCGCCTGCGCACAAGGCGAGGTTTCCGTCGCGCTATACCGGCTCGATGAAATTGAAGGCCAGCCTATTGCCCACTTCCACGGCACCTGCATCGATGACCAGGATATCGTGATTGATAACTACGACTTCGACGCGGCACTGTTGACTAACGCGGCGAGCGGCAAAGTGGTGGAAGAGACGCTGGTTAGCCATCTGCTCAAATCGAACTGTCTGATCACCCACCAACCCGACTGGGGCTCCGTGCAAATCCAGTATCGTGGTCCGAAAATCGACCGGGAAAAGCTGCTGCGTTATCTGGTCTCCTTCCGTCATCATAATGAATTCCATGAGCAGTGCGTCGAGCGCATCTTTACCGACATTCAGCGTTTTTGTCAGCCAGAAAGCTTAAGCGTTTACGCCCGTTACACCCGACGTGGTGGGCTGGATATCAACCCGTGGCGCACAAATACCCGGTTTATTCCCGCAACCGGGCGTCTGGTTCGCCAGTAAACACACAATTTTTTGCTATCTGCGAGGGAGATTCATCGCGGCAGGTTGTTAAACGTCATAACCCGAGGCTATTGTAATCATCAGGGAAGATACAATTTTCATCCCGTAAGGAGTTCACTTGATTACACATATTAGCCCGCTTGGCTCGATGGATATGTTGTCGCAACTGGAAGTCGACATGCTGAAACGCACGGCCAGTAGCGACCTGTATCAACTGTTTCGTAACTGTTCACTCGCAGTACTTAACTCCGGAAGTCTGACTGATAACAGCAAAGAGCTGCTCTCTCGTTATGAAAGTTTTGATATCAACGTTTTACGCCGTGAACGCGGCGTAAAACTGGAGCTTATTAACCCGCCAGAAGATGCGTTTGTCGACGGGCGTATTATTCGCGCGTTGCAGGCAAACCTCTTCGCCGTCCTGCGCGATATTTTGTTTGTGAATGGACAAATTCACAGCGCCGGGCGACTCCAGCATCTGAATCTTGAAGATTCAATTCATATCACCAACCTGGTCTTCTCCATTTTGCGCAATGCCCGCGCGCTGCACGTTGGCGAAGCGCCGAACATGGTCGTGTGCTGGGGCGGTCACTCCATCAACGAAACGGAATACCTGTATGCGCGCCGCGTCGGCACCCAGTTGGGTTTGCGCGAACTGAACATCTGCACCGGTTGCGGTCCAGGTGCGATGGAAGCGCCGATGAAAGGCGCGGCGGTGGGACACGCGCAGCAACGCTATAAAGACGGGCGTTTTATCGGGATGACCGAACCCTCGATCATTGCTGCTGAGCCGCCTAACCCGCTGGTCAACGAACTGATCATCATGCCGGACATTGAAAAACGTCTGGAAGCCTTTGTCCGCATCGCCCACGGCATCATTATCTTCCCGGGTGGGGTGGGTACAGCAGAAGAGCTGCTTTATCTGCTGGGTATTTTGATGAACCCGGCCAACAAAGATCAGGTGTTGCCGCTGATCCTTACCGGGCCGAAAGAGAGCGCCGACTATTTCCGCGTGCTGGATGAGTTTATCGTCAATACGCTGGGGGAAAGCGCACGTCGCCACTATCGTATCGTCATTAACGACGCTGCCGAAGTGGCCCGCCTGATGAAAAAAGCCATGCCGCAGGTGAAAGAGAATCGTCGCGAAACCGGCGATGCTTACAGCTTCAACTGGTCAATTCGCATAGCGCCGGATCTGCAGGTACCGTTCGAACCGACGCACGAAAACATGGCGAACCTGAAACTGTATCCTGACCAACCCGTGGAAGTTCTGGCAGCCGATTTGCGCAGGGCCTTCTCGGGCATCGTCACCGGTAACGTGAAGGAAATGGGTATCCAGGCCATTGAAAAATACGGCCCGTACAAAATCCATGGCGACCGCGACATGATGCGTCGTATGGATGATTTACTGCAAGGCTTCGTCGCTCAGCACCGTATGAAGCTGCCGGGCTCGGCCTACATTCCTTGCTACGAAATCTGCACCTGAACCATAAGGGCGGCCTATGTCGCCCTCTCTTTTTCCTGGCCAGCCAATCGTTTGCGTCGCTCTGACGCCATATATAAATATTCATAAAACCTATATTAATGCTGATAAAACGCTAAAACACGCAAATCAGGCAGGCCTTTTATCGCGTTTTAACTTACATACTTTGCTTGTGAATCCCGCCAATGATAGCCTTCGCGCCCATAAATTTCATGCGGCGATCTGTTCGCAGAGCTTTACCCCAACAATAACCGTATAAAAAGTGGATTATTGCATTTGCGATCGGGATCACTGATCCATCCATAACATAAATGTATCGTGCCGCCCGCCAATAGTTACGAGATGAAATTATAAAAAAAACCGTAAAAGCGCAGAATTTCGTATTACCGCCGCGTTCTTTGGCATTGGATTTGACCAAAAAGCGGCATTTACTTTCCCTGGAGATATTAGATGGAAACGACTCAAACCGGCACCGTTGCTTCAATCGAGACCCGAAGCGCATGGCGTAAAACGGACACCATGTGGATGCTCGGACTGTATGGCACCGCCATTGGCGCAGGGGTTCTGTTCCTGCCCATTAACGCGGGCGTAGGTGGGATGATCCCGCTGATTATTATGGCGATTCTCGCCTTCCCAATGACCTTCTTCGCCCACCGCGGCCTGACCCGTTTCGTCCTCTCAGGTAAAAACCCAGGGGAAGACATCACCGAAGTTGTAGAAGAACATTTCGGCAAAGGCGCCGGTAAGCTGATTACCCTGCTCTATTTCTTTGCTATCTACCCAATCCTGTTGGTCTACAGCGTGGCGATTACCAATACGGTGGAAAGCTTTATGACCCACCAGTTGGCCTTAACCCCGCCGCCGCGCGCAATCCTGTCGCTGATTCTGATCGTCGGCATGATGACCATCGTACGTTTCGGTGAGCAAATGATTGTCAAAGCGATGAGTATTCTGGTGTTCCCGTTCGTGGTGGCACTGATGATGCTGGCGCTGTACCTGATTCCACAGTGGAGCACCAGCGCGCTGGATACTCTCTCTTTGAGCAGCGCAAGTGCGTCAGGCAACGGGCTGTGGATGACGCTGTGGCTGGCGATTCCGGTAATGGTCTTCTCCTTTAACCATTCGCCGATTATCTCCTCTTTCGCAGTCGCAAAACGTGAAGAGTATGGCGTGGAAGCTGAACGTAAATGTTCGCGCATTCTCTCTTACGCGCACATCATGATGGTACTGACCGTGATGTTCTTCGTGTTCAGTTGTGTGCTGAGCCTCTCCCCGGCAGACCTGGCGGCGGCAAAAGCACAGAACATCTCCATTCTGTCATACCTGGCAAACCACTTTAACGCACCGATCATCGCCTGGATGGCACCGATTATCGCGATTATCGCCATTACCAAATCCTTCCTCGGCCACTATCTGGGTGCGCGTGAAGGCTTTAACGGGATGGTGATTAAATCCCTGCGCGGTAAAGGTAAATCCATCGAAATCAACAAACTGAACAAAATTACCGCGCTGTTTATGCTGGTAACCACCTGGGCCGTTGCGACGCTGAACCCGAGCATTCTCGGCATGATCGAAACCATGGGCGGCCCGATTATCGCGATGATTCTGTTCCTGATGCCGATGTACGCTATTCATAAAGTACCGGCTATGCGTAAATACAGCGGCCATATCAGCAACATCTTTGTTGTTGTAATGGGTCTTATCGCTATCTCCGCCATCTTCTTCTCTCTGTTCAGCTAATCCCTTAGCGCCGTCAGCACGGCGGCGCTTTTCCCTGATCTTTTTAGCCATGGATACTGCATCATGATCAGCGTATTCGATATTTTTAAAATCGGTATTGGCCCTTCCAGCTCCCACACCGTTGGGCCAATGAAAGCCGGTAAGCAGTTCACGGACGACCTGATCGCACGCGACATGCTGCAAAACGTTACCCGCGTTGTGGTGGACGTTTACGGTTCCCTCTCACTGACCGGGAAAGGTCACCATACGGATATCGCCATCATTATGGGGCTGGCGGGAAATCTGCCGGACACGGTGGATATCGACGCCATTCCTGAGTTTATTCAGGACGTTAATACCCACGGACGGCTGCTACTGGCAAACGGCGCCCATGAAGTGGAGTTCCCGGTTGATAAGTGCATGAATTTCCATGCAGATAATTTATCGTTGCATGAAAACGGGATGCGCATCACCGCCCTGAACGGTGAAAACGTGCTGTACAGCCAGACTTATTACTCTATCGGCGGCGGCTTTATTGTTGATGAAGCTCACTTTGGTCAGAGCAATGACGCCCCTGTCGCCGTACCTTACCCGTACAAATCGGCTGCGGACCTCCAACAACACTGCCGCGAAAGCGGACTCTCTCTTTCCGGCCTGATGATGCAAAACGAGCTGGCGCTGCACAGCAAGGCAGAGCTGGAGGCGCATCTTTCCGCCGTCTGGGACGTCATGCGCGGTGGAATTGAACGCGGCATCACCACCGAAGGTGTGCTGCCAGGCAAACTGCGTGTTCCGCGCCGGGCGGCGGCATTGCGCCGTCTGCTGGTAAGCAGCGATAAAACCACCAGCGACCCGATGGCGGTGGTCGACTGGATTAACATGTTCGCGCTGGCTGTTAATGAAGAAAACGCGGCAGGCGGGCGCGTGGTGACGGCCCCAACCAACGGTGCCTGCGGCATTGTCCCGGCGGTACTGGTCTACTACGACAAGTTTATCCGTGAGGTCAACGCCAATTCGCTGGCGCGCTATCTGCTGACCGCCAGTGCCATTGGCTCGCTCTATAAAATGAACGCCTCAATTTCCGGCGCGGAAGTGGGTTGCCAGGGCGAAGTTGGCGTCGCCTGCTCCATGGCCGCCGCCGGGCTGGCTGAACTGCTCGGTGGAAGCCCTGCCCAGGTATGTATCGCCGCAGAAATCGGCATGGAGCATAACCTTGGCCTGACCTGCGATCCTGTGGCCGGACAAGTGCAGGTGCCCTGCATCGAGCGTAACGCCATCGCCTCGGTAAAAGCGGTCAACGCCGCGCGGATGGCGCTGCGCCGAACCAGCGAGCCGCGTGTTTGCCTGGATAAAGTTATCGAGACAATGTACGAAACGGGCAAGGATATGAATGCCAAATATCGCGAAACCTCGCGTGGTGGTCTGGCGATGAAAATCGTCGCCTGCGATTAATCATCCGGCGCCTCGTTTTGCGAGGCGTCTTCCCGAATCCCGTGCTGCGGATAGTCTCCCAGCCCCGTCAATGTTACCCTGAACGCCTGTATCATGGCCTGGAGGGAACGGTGGCTATCCATCTGCTTATTGTTGACGCACTCAACCTTATTCGACGTATTCACGCGGTTCAGGGTTCGCCCTGCGTCAACACCTGCCAGCACGCGCTGGATCAGCTGATACTCCACAGCCAGCCTACCCACGCGGTCGCCGTGTTTGACGATGAGGCCCGCAACCAAAGCTGGCGGCACCAGATGCTGCCCGATTACAAAGCCGGAAGGCCGCCAATGCCGGAAACCCTGCATGATGAGATGCCGGACCTGCGTGCCGCTTTTGCCCAGCGCGGCGTACAAAGTTGGGTGTCGCCGGGTAACGAAGCTGACGATCTGGCCGCTACGCTCGCCTGCAAAGTAGCAAATGCAGGACATCAGGCCACCATTGTCTCCACGGATAAAGGCTACTGCCAGCTTCTGGAGCCGGGCATCCGCATTCGTGACTATTTTCAAAAGCGCTGGCTGGATGCCCCCTTTATCGCCAGCGAGTTCGGCGTTTCACCTCAACAGCTCCCCGACTACTGGGGGCTTGCGGGTATCAGCAGTTCAAAAATACCGGGGGTCGCGGGGATTGGCCCGAAAAGCGCGGCCCAGTTGCTGACCGACTTTCAGGATCTGGAGGGTCTGTATGCCCGTCTGGATGAGGTGCCGGAGAAGTGGCGCAGGAAGCTCGAAGAGCATAAAGAGATGGCCTTTGTCTGCCGCGATATCTCGCGCCTGCAAACGGATATTCATATTGATGGCAACTTACAGCAGTTGCGTCTTTCCCGGTAACCATCAACCGGCGTTTAGTCTGTAAAAGCGGGAAAGTAAACTGACCTGCCAGGCAGGTCAGTTATATGGGAAACGCTTAGCGCTCGTCGCGACGCCCACCCACCGCAGCCCACCAGCGACGGACGTGAACCGTCACCTCTTCGCGGTCATGGTAAAGCTGGCGCGCCTGGATCTCGGCATTGATGCCGTGCGCCTGAAGCTGTTCCTGAATATACGCCAGGTTCTGCTGCACCTCTTCGTAGCGCTTTTTCATTGGCAACTTGAGATTAAAAATGGTTTCACGGCACCAGCCGTTAACCAGCCATTGCGCCATCAGCGCGGCCACTTTAGCTGGTTTTTCCACCATGTCGCAGACCATCCACGAAATGTTGTTGCGGTTTGGACGGTAGCGGAAGCCATCTTCCGGCAGCCAGGTCACCTGGCCGGTATCCATCAGGCTTTGCGCCATCGGACCATTATCCACGGAGACAACCCACATATTGCGTTTGACCAGTTGATAGGTCCAGCCGCCAGGGCAAGCCCCCAGATCCACCGCGTGCATACCGTTCGCCAGGCGCTCGTCCCACTCATCGGCCGGGATAAACACATGGAAAGCTTCTTCCAGTTTCAGCGTTGAGCGGCTCGGCGCATCAGAAGGGAACTTGAGACGCGGGATGCCCATATAAAACGGTGAATTATTGGTTGTGTAAGAGTACCCGGTATAGCAACAGCCCGGCGCGATAAAGAACACATGCACCACCGGGCGCTTCGGCGTCTCGTAGTTCACCAGAATGCCCGCCTCACGCAGCGCCGCACGCAGCGGCACGGTGAATTTGCGGCAGAACTTCATCAGCTCTTTGCTTTCGTTGGTGTCAGCCACTTCAACGCGTAAGTCACCGCCTTTCTCCACGACACCCTGCAACATCCCCACGATCGGAGTAATGCGATCTTCTGGCGGCAGATTCTGTAATAACTCGCCGACCACAAACATCTGACGGGCGAAGATGAGCGAGCTGAACGGCAGTTCACGCGCCAGCTTGTCTGCGTCTTCAGGCTGATAACATTCGAAAATGACATAGCCCGCGTTCTCTTTGACGCGGGCAAAGCCAAACACCTCGCGGCGCCCGGCTTTGTCGGTAATTTCTGCGGCACACTCTTTCTCGAAACCAGGGCGGCACAGTAAAACAACTTTATTCATGAACAACGCCCTTACGTTTCAGACGGATTGCACCAATAAACATTAACACCCATCCTGCCAGGAAGCAGACGCCGCCAACAGGGGTGACAAACGCCCACAGGCGCAGATGCGAAAGCGCCAGGCAATACAGACTGCCGCTAAATAACACCGTGCCCAGGGCCAGAAATACACTACTCCAGTAAAACCAGATGCTGATACGACGCTGCATCGCCACCGCCAGCCCCAGAACCGCCAGCGTATGGAATGCCTGATAGTTGAGGCCGGTTTGGATCCAGCCCATCTCAACAACGCCCATCGATTTACTTAAAACATGTGCGCCGAATGCTCCCAGCGCAACATAAACAAAACCGCTCACTGCGGCGAAAATCAACATGAAACGGCTGGTCATGTGCGTACCCTAAAGTCATGCGCTTACCGCGCGTACAATTATTGTTCGTAGCGGAAACGAAATTTTTCCTGCTCGCTTGCCGCTTTTGCCAGGATCCACTGTCGAAAGGCGGCTATTTTACCCAGTTCTGCCTGGCTGTCATGACAAACCAGATAAAACGCGTTCTTACTGACCAGAACATCATTAAAAGGGCAGACCAGACGGCCTGCTTCAATTTCGGACTGTGCCATCACATTGTTGGCCAGTGCGATCCCCTGTCCATGGATTGCCGCCTGTAGCACCATCGCGCTATGGCTAAAAATAGGTCCCTGCTGAACGTTAAGGTTAAGACCCAATTGCCGCGTATAAGTTTGCCAGTCCCGGCGAGACGCATCGTGCAACAGGGTGTGCTGAGCCAAATCCGCTGGCGTTTTCAAGGGCTTATCACCGGTTAATAATAACGGTGAACAGACCGGCAACAGATATTCCGCGTACAATTTTTCAACACGCAATCCCGGCCAGTTGCCGCGACCATAAAAAATAGCCACGTCGACGTCATCCGCCAGTTTGTCTTCCTGGCGATCTACAGCCTGGATTCGAACGTCGATTCCCGGATAAGCTGAGTTAAAGCTAGAGAGGCGGGGTACCATCCATTGAATGGCAAAACTGGGCAGCAAACTGACCGTCAACGCCCCTTTAGCACTGCGGGCCTGGAGTTTACGCGTCGCTTCGGTCAGTTGGGAAAATATCTCTTTAATATCCTGAAAATAACTCTGCCCTTCCTCGGTTAATAGCAGAGAACGATTACGCCGACGAAACAATTTGAGCCCCAGAAAATCCTCGAGAGACTTGATTTGGTGGCTTACTGCGGCCTGCGTCACAAATAACTCATCTGCCGCGCGCGTGAAACTTAAATGGCGCGCCGCAGCATCAAAAACACGTAATGCATTAAGGGGTGGTAATCGCTTGGACATGGTTATCAGGCTTAGATGTTAAGGCGTTTTAACAAACAGGAAACAATGCGTAACCTATTAGTTTTTTTTATCTGAGCCATTATAATTTGTCCGTTGAGCTTCTACCAGCAAATACCTATAGTGGCGGCACTTCCTGAGCCGGAACGAGAAGCTTTTTTTGGAATGCGTGTTCTGAAGGGCTTTTGGCTTACGGTTGTGATGTTGTGTTGTTGTGTTTGCAATTGGTCTGAAATTCAGGCCACGGTAGCGAGACTACCCTTTTTCACTTCCTGTACATTTACCCTGTCTGTCCATAGTGATTAATGTAGCACCGCAAGATTGCGGTGCTTTTTTTTGCCCGAAAAACGGCGTTATTTCTTCTCCAGCGCAACCATCTCTTTCACATCGCTACGGTTGATTTGCTGTTCATTGCCGTTGGCATCTTTATACGAAATCATACCGGTTTGATCGTCAGTTTTCGGTTTCCCGTCGGAGACAATCGTACGCCCGTCATTGGTATGTAAGGCGTAGTTAGGACCGGAACAGGCGCTCAGTGCAAAAGTAAACAAACAGGCAGAAATAATTGCAGCAGTCTTTTTCATCTTCTTTCTCCTCATAGCAATTAATGCTAAATAAACCTCAATAACTGACAGGCTTAAACATCCATCTAACAGTAATTAGCATAACCTGCTTACAGAAGGTTGCCTGGACAAACAGACAATTCCGATGGTTATCAACCTCCTTGCTCCGGGGATGAATTTGCGCGACGATCAACAGATTGATACGAGGAATACCATGAACGCTTTCAACCCGGCGCAGTTTCGCGCCCAGTTTCCCGCGCTCGCCGATGCCGGTATTTATCTGGACAGCGCCGCCACAGCGTTAAAACCGCAGGCGGTCATCGATGCAACGCAGCAATTTTATAGCCTGAGCGCCGGTAACGTTCACCGCAGCCAGTTTGCCGAAGCGCAAAAACTGACAGCGCGTTACGAGTCTGCCCGCGATCAGGTGGCGACGCTGCTTAATGCTCCGTCGGGTAAGAACATCGTCTGGACGCGTGGCACCACCGAAGCCATCAATATGGTGGCGCAAAGCTACGCACGCCCTCGCCTGAATGCCGGGGATGAAATCATCGTCAGCGAAGCCGAGCACCATGCCAACCTGGTACCGTGGCTAATGGTCGCAGAACAGACCGGCGCACGCGTGATTAAGCTGCCGCTGGGAGTGGATAACCTGCCGGATATCAGTCAATTACCACAGCTCATTACTCCACGAAGCCGCATTCTCGCTCTGGGGCAGATGTCGAACGTCACCGGCGGGTGTCCGAACCTGGAGCAGGCTATCGCTATTGCGCATGAGGCTGGCATGGTCGTGGTGGTGGATGGCGCACAGGGGGTCGTGCATTTCCCGGCTGACGTTCAGCGTCTGGACATCGACTTTTATGCCTTTTCCGGCCATAAGCTGTATGGCCCAACGGGCATCGGCGCGCTGTACGGTAAATCGCATCTGCTGGATGCCATGTCACCGTGGTTAGGCGGCGGCAAAATGATTACCGAAGTGACATTTGACGGTTTTCAGACGCAGCCTGTGCCGTACAAACTTGAGGCCGGTACGCCAAACGTGGCCGGGGTGATTGGCCTCGGCGCGGCGCTGGAGTGGCTTAACGGTGTTGATATCGCCCAGGCGGAAAGCTACAGCCGTGGCCTGGCGACGCTTGCCGAAGACGCGCTCGCAAAACGGGCGGGCTTTCGCTCTTTCCGCTGCCAGGATTCCAGCCTGCTGGCCTTCGATTTTGAAGGTGTACACCACAGCGATATGGTCACTCTGTTGGCGGGTTATGGCATTGCCCTGCGGGCCGGGCAACATTGCGCACAACCGCTGCTGGCGGCGCTTGGGGTAAAAGGGACGCTTCGCGCCTCTTTTGCACCCTATAATACCCAACATGATGTGGACGCGCTGGTTGACGCCGTTGACCGCGCCTTAGATTTACTGGTGGATTGATGATTAATGCCGCATTTGCCGGGCATCCCTTTGGCCATTCCATTACCGAAGAGACGCTACGCCAGACCTTTCTTCCTCTTAAACAGTGGGAAGATAAATACCGTCAGCTAATTTTGCTGGGCAAACAGTTACCCTCGCTTTCCGACGAACTGAAAGCGCAGGCGCGAGAAATCGCAGGCTGTGAAAACCGTGTCTGGCTGGGGTGTACAGCCGCAGAAAACGGCGCGCTGCACTTTTTTGGCGACAGCGAGGGGCGAATCGTTCGCGGTATGCTGGCCGTGCTGCTGACGGCCATCGAAGGCAAATTGCCACAGGTCTTGCTGGCAGGCGATCCGCTGGCACTCTTTGACGAACTGGGATTGCGCGCGGAGCTAAGTGCTTCACGTAATCAGGGGCTGGCGGCCCTGGCGGCCGCCGTGCAGGATGCCGCACGTCAGGCGCTTGCCTGACGATCCGCTTTTGCCATCATTTTTTTCAGTGCATGGGACACCGCCACAAAACCAAAGGTGGCGGTCACCATGGTCGCGGCGCCAAAACCTGACGCACAATCCATCCGTTTTGGCCCTTCTGCCGTGCTTTTCATCGCGCACACTGAGCCATCTGCCTGCGGGTAAACCAGCGCTTCGGTGGAAAAAACACAATCCACGCCCAGTTTGCCTTTGCTGTTTTTGACCACGCCAAAATCGCTTTTGAGGCGCTCACGCAGTTTTGCCGCCAGCGGATCCTGAATGGTTTTTGCCAGATCGGCCACCTGGATTTGCGTCGGATCGATCTGTCCGCCTGCACCGCCTGTGGTCACCAACGGGATTTTATTGCGGCGGCACCAGGCGATCAGCGCCGCTTTCGGGCGCACGCTGTCGATGGCGTCAATCACGTAGCTGTAATCGGCCGCCATGTACTGGGCGACGTTATCGGCCGTCACGAAATCGTCAATCACTGTGACGCGACACTCCGGGTTAATCAGCGAAATACGCTGCGCCATCACTTCCGCTTTTGCCAGACCAACGTTGTCACGCAGGGCGTGAATCTGCCGGTTGGTATTGGTCACGCAGACATCATCCATATCGATCAATGTAATAGCGCCAATTCCTGTGCGCGCCAGCGCTTCGGCAACCCATGAACCGACTCCGCCGATGCCAACGACGCAGATATGCGAATCGGCAAACAGTTGTAGCGCTTTTTCACCGTATAAACGCGCCGTGCCGCCAAAACGCTGACGCCAGGCATCGCTGATTACCACAGACATAAGACCTCAGATGTAAAAAGGGTGAGGTTTATCCCTCACCCATGATATTGCTGACAACCCTGGAGCGATGAAGTTAGGGGAACTCCCCGGTGGCGTTTCGCTTACCGGGGCTACAAGACCGTAGACCGGGTCAGGCACTTGCGCCGCCATTCGGGGCGACGCCACTCCATAAATCCATTATTTTTTAAAAACCAATTTTAGCGTATCACACTCAGCCGCTAAAGACGTTACCCGTCCCCGGCGCGGTTTTCAGCACCCACACGCGACCATAATGGTTGTACCATCCGGCACGGTGACCGGCATCCGGGCCAATCCCCTGATAGATATCGAAGTGCTGGCCTTTAATGGCGCCGCCAACATCCAGCGCCACCATCAGCCGTAACTCATACTGACCGGTAAATTTGCCATTCGCATCAAGCAGCGGCACTTCTGCCAACAGCGTGGTGCCCGCCGGGATAATACTGCGGTCAGACGCAACGGATGCGCGGCCAATCAGCGGTACCGCACTCGCCCCTTTCACCGGTGCGTAGGATTGCGGTTTAAAGAAGACAAATGACGGGTTTTCTTCCAGTAAGGCACGCACTTCCGCTTCACTGTGGGTTTCCCCCCAGTGGCGGATTGCCTGCATCGACATGTCTTCTTTTTTATACTCGCCCCGGTCGATCAGCACCTTACCGATACTGCGGTAGGGATGACCATTTTTGCCAGCATAACTAAAGAAGTTCAGCGGGCTACCGTCGCCAAAATCAATATAGCCGCTCCCCTGAACGTCCATAATGAAGTTATCCATCAGCGAGTTGCTATAGGCCAGCACGTAGCTGTCGCTCAATGCGCCCGCGTAAATCTCTGCGCGGGAAGGCAGACGACCGCGTTTGGACGGCATGCGATAAATTGGATACTGGAACTCGCCCTGGCGGGTATGGCGCGCCTGCACAACCGGCGTGTAATAACCGGTGAACTGGACGTTACCGTAATTATCCGCCCCTTCCATCTGCCAGGCATCAATACCGTACTGACGCATCATGCGCGTATCGCCTCCGGCACGCAGCCACTGCTGTACCGCGTTATAAACGTTGCTCTGTCCTGAATAGAGGCGCGGAGAAGCGCTGCGGATTTGATTTACCTGCTCGGCAAAGTCGCCCGCGTTAATCGGCGCGCCAGTCGCATCAGGCTGGTTTACCAGAGAGAAAGGCTGGGAGAATTTCCCGTCCTTATATTGTTGACCGCGATCGGTCGGCTTTGAAGTACAGGCGGCGAGAAGTGCTGCCATTGCGCCTGCGAGTAGATATTTTGCCCAACGTCCTTTCATTTCTCTCATCTTCTGGTTAATCCGGAGCGTGATGAAGATAACAAACCGCCCCTGCGAATGAAATGCGATTGCGCAACCTGCCGCAAATGCAGTACAAAAAACACCCTTATCGTACTGTTTTTATACAAATGTCGCGCTAATAAGCTATTCCGTTAAAAAAGGGTTGCATCAAAATGTTAGCGGAGTATAGTGCGCATCCACGGACGCGGGGTGGAGCAGCCTGGTAGCTCGTCGGGCTCATAACCCGAAGGTCGTCGGTTCAAATCCGGCCCCCGCAACCAATTAAAATCAGAAGTAAATTTACTCGATGGAAGAGTAAACGCGGACGCGGGGTGGAGCAGCCTGGTAGCTCGTCGGGCTCATAACCCGAAGGTCGTCGGTTCAAATCCGGCCCCCGCAACCAATTACAATCTGATGCAAGTTTACTCAATGAAGAGTAAAGACGGACGCGGGGTGGAGCAGCCTGGTAGCTCGTCGGGCTCATAACCCGAAGGTCGTCGGTTCAAATCCGGCCCCCGCAACCAATTTCATAAGCACCCTCAAGGGTGTTTTTTTGTTTTTATTCTTCACCCTTCACGCTGTGCCAATGTTGGCTGCCCTCATTCACCCCAGTCACGTACCTTTGTACGCTCCCGGGGATTCATTCCGTTGCCGCCTCGGCACAACCTGAATGTTTCGAATAAAAATCCTGATTTCACCCTTCACGCTGTGCCATTGTTGGCTGCCCTCATTCACCCCAGTCACGTACCTTTGTACGCTCCCGGGGATTCATTCCGTTGCCGCCTCGAATAAAATCCTGACTAAAACACTAACCTCTTCTTGCCAGCGTTGCGCCATCGGCAAAATACGCCTTAATCCCTGCAAGAATCGACTCCGCCACCTCTTGCTGGAATTTCGCCGTCTTAAGCTTACGCTCTTCTTCCACGTTACTGATAAACGCCGTTTCGACCAGAATCGACGGAATATCCGGTGCTTTCAGTACCGCGAACCCGGCCTGCTCGACACTGTTTTTATGCAGGTTGTTAACATTACCCAGCTTGTTGAGCACCGCTTTGCCAAATTTCAGGCTGTCATTAATGGTTAATGACTGCACCATATCGAACATCGTATGGTCGAGATAACGATCGCCGCTCTTGCTAACCCCACCGATTAAGTCGGAGGCATTCTGCGTTTCCGCAAGGTATTTCGCCGCCGTACTGGTCGCCCCTTTGGTTGAGAGGGCAAAGACCGACGAACCGCTAGGCTGGCGGCTGCTAAAGGCGTCCGCATGAATGGAAACAAACAGGTCGGCGCGCTGCTTTTGCGCTTTGGCAACACGCACTTTCAAGGGGATAAACACATCTTCATTGCGTGTCATGTAGGCTTTCATATTGCCTTCCTGCTCAATCAGCGCGCGCAGGCGACGGGCAATTTGCAGCACCACATCTTTTTCGCGGGTCCGGTATTTCCCGATAGCGCCCGGATCCTCACCGCCATGGCCAGGATCCAGCATAATAACGATCGGCCGATCCCGCCCCGCTTTGCCCGGTTGTGGCCCGCTTTGCGCAGGCGGCACCTGTTTTTCCAGGTCGCCCTGGTTGTACTCTTCCAGAAGCGCGAGCAGCGGATCCTGAACATCTTTCGCATTCGCCGGATAAAGATCCATTACCAGACGTTCTTTAAACCCTGCCACCGGCGCAAGGGCGAAGAGCTGCGGTTTAATATCCTGCTTAAGCTCAAACACCATACGCACCGTTTTTGGATCAAACTGCCCAACGCGCGCAGATTTGATAAAAGGATCATCGCCGCGAATTTGACTCCCCATCCCTTTCAAAACGGAGTTCAGGTTAACGTCTTCAATATCAACAACCAGCCGATCCGGATTGCTGAGCGCAAACTGGCGATATTTCAGCACACGGTTAGACTCAACGGTCACGCGAGTATAGGTTGACGCAGGCCAGACGCGCACCGCCACCACCTGACTGACGGCGGCAAGACCGACCTGACTCACGCTCAATAACCACATAGCGCCCGCCCCTTGTAACAATCGGCGGCGGCTCAGCCTTGATTGACTTCCCGACATGCTTCTCCCGAGCAAAAAAGATGAAATACTAAGTAAACGTCAGATTTGACCGAAAACTTTAACGAATGACGCATAAACTGTCATCTATAAAAGGGTAAACATACACAATCCATGCAATGGCACGCAGGAATTATTCTTTGTCTAAGGCGAATTTATGGCTTGCACCCAGCGCCATAAAAGAATAAAAATACACAATTTACGAATAATCATGCAGTGAGGGTTGGCCGTGGTAAAGGAACGCAGAACCGAACTGGTACAGGGATTTCGCCATTCTGTTCCCTATATTAATACCCATCGGGGAAAAACGTTTGTCATCATGTTGGGTGGCGAAGCCATTGAACATGAAAACTTTTCCAGCATTGTCAGCGACATAGGCTTACTCCACAGCCTCGGCATTCGCCTGGTGGTGGTGTATGGCGCACGTCCGCAGATTGATGCCAATCTTGCTGCGCATAATCACGAACCGGTGTATCACAAACATACCCGTGTGACAGACGCCAAAACGCTTGAACTGGTGAAACAGGCCGCCGGTCTGCTGCAACTGGATATTACCGCTCGCCTCTCCATGAGTCTGAACAATACGCCATTGCAGGGCGCGCACATTAACGTGGTGAGCGGCAACTTCATCATCGCCCAACCGCTGGGCGTGGACGATGGCGTTGACTATTGCCATAGCGGACGTATCCGTCGTATCGATGAAGAAGCCATCCACCGTCAGTTAGACAGCGGCGCTATCGTGCTGCTCGGCCCTGTTGCGGTGTCCGTCACTGGCGAAAGCTTTAACCTCACCTCGGAAGAGATTGCGACACAACTGGCCATCAAACTGAAAGCAGAAAAGATGATTGGCTTTTGTTCATCGCAGGGCGTCTACAACGAAGATGGGCAGATTGTCTCCGAGATGTTCCCGAACGAAGCCCAGTCGCGGGTCGAATCGCTGGAAGAGCAAGGCGATTACCACTCCGGAACAGTACGTTTCCTGCGTGGCGCGATGAAAGCCTGTCGCAGTGGCGTTCGCCGCAGCCACCTGATCAGTTATCAGGAAGATGGCGCCTTATTGCAGGAGCTATTCTCTCGCGACGGTATCGGTACGCAGATTGTGATGGAGAGCGCGGAACAGATCCGTCGTGCCACCATTAACGATATCGGCGGCATTCTTGAGCTGATTCGTCCACTGGAGCAGCAAGGTATTCTGGTGCGTCGTTCGCGCGAACAACTGGAGATGGAGATCGATAAATTCACCATCATTCAGCGCGATAATCTGACCATCGCCTGTGCGGCGCTCTATCCGTTCCAGGAAGAAAAAATCGGCGAAATGGCCTGCGTAGCGGTACATCCGGACTATCGCAGTTCATCGCGCGGCGAGGTGTTGCTTGAGCGCATTGCGGCCCAGGCAAGACAGATGGGTCTGAGCAAACTCTTTGTCCTCACCACCCGCAGCATCCACTGGTTCCAGGAACGTGGCTTTACCCCGGTGGACATCGATTCCCTGCCGGAAAGTAAAAAAGAGATGTACAACTATCAGCGGCGTTCAAAAGTGCTGATGGCAGATTTGGGCTAAGTTGCACCATCGCCCTCACCGCCGGGTGAGGGCGATGTTCTACAGCGTTTCAAAAATGGCGTTCAGCCCGCTTCGCCGTTCGGTACGCGTGGCAATGGCCTGCGCCAGTATGCGTTCATCGGCATACAGCGACAGGCGTTTTTTCGCACGGGTAATCGCGGTATAAACCAACTCTCTTGTTACCACCGGCACAATCTGGCCTGGCAAAATCAGTGCCGCATGATCAAACTCCGAGCCCTGCGATTTATGCACCGTCATCGCCCAGGCGGTATCATGTTCCGGTAAACGACTGGGCTGCACCGATTTCAGACTACCGTCAGGTAACGGGAACCAGACACGAATGCCCTGCCCCTGATCGAGCGCAATCCCAATATCGCCGTTAAACAACCCCAGCGAGGCGTCATTACGCGTGATCATGACCGGCCTGCCGTGATACCAGCGCGCATGCGCCGGGCGGGTAATCCGTCGCTGCCGGACCAGCGCCTGCTCAATACGATCGTTCAGCCCACTCACGCCAAATGGCCCTTCACGCAATGCGCACAGCAGTTGATATTCGCCAAAAGCGGCGAGGACCTCTTGCGGCTGCGCGCCATCGCGTACCAGCCCAAGAAAATGACCATAGCCTGCCAGCGCATCATCAATCATGCTCTGATAGTCTTCTGCGCTTTGCAGGTGCTTGTTTTCGATATCGCTAAAGCCCTGGCTCAGCACTGCGCTTGCCGCCGTTTTATCACCACGGTTAACCGCCGCCGCCAGTTGCCCGATACCCGAATCGCTGCCGAAGCGGTAACTTTTTTGCAGCAGGCACAGGCTGTCACGTAGCGCACTGGCCGAAGTGCCTTCTCCTGCGGGTACGGTTGTTCCTGTTATCCGCGAGAGCTGCGCGGCACGCTCTGGCGTAAACCCTTTATTGACCCAGGCGCAAATGTCTCCGAGTACCGCACCGGCCTCTACGGACGCCAACTGGTCTCGGTCTCCGAGGAATATCACCCGAGCATGTTGCGGCAGTGCATCAATCAGCCGCGACATCATCGGCAGGTCAATCATCGAAGCTTCATCCACCACCAGCACATCCAGATGTAGTGGATTGCCAGCGTGATAACGCAGCCGTTGGCTACCGGGCAGCGCACCCAGAAGACGATGCAGGGTACTGGCTTCATCAGGCAGCGTCGCCTTTTGTTTGTCAGTCAACGGCAACTGGCGAAGCGCCGCTCCCAAAGATTCCGTCAGGCGAGCGGCTGCTTTTCCGGTTGGTGCGGCAAGACAAATGCGACAGCGTGCGCCATCAGCCATTTGCACCAGCGCGGCAAGCAGTTTCGCCACCGTCGTGGTTTTCCCGGTGCCAGGGCCGCCCGAGATCACCGATACGCGGCGGGTAAGCGCAACCGCCGCTGCCACCTTCTGCCAGTTAATGTCATCCGAAGGCTGAAACAGGTCGTCCAGCGCCTGCCGCAGACGGTTTTCATCTACCTCCAACGGTTGATTAACCCTGGCAAAAAAGTCGGCAATACTGCATTCGTTGCACCACATACGGTTCAGATACAGTCGCTCACCAACGAGGATCATCGGCGTTGCCACCTCACCCTCACTCACCGCAGGCGAGGCCAGTAACGTTTTTCGCCAGTCCGCCGGATAACCGGCTTCTTCATAAAGAGAGGCCAGCAGCGGATGCGCTCTGGCGGGCAGGTTTTCCGGCGCTAAACGGGAAAGGGGCAAGCAGACATGCCCTTCTCCGGCATCAAAGCTCAGCATTGCCGCTGCCAGCATTACCGCCGGTTCATCATCGCTGGCCACGGCCAGGGCAAATTGCACATCCAGCGGACGCAAGATTTTTAGCTCTACAGCGTGTTGCAGTAACGTACGCAGTCTCATTGCGCCACCTCCAGAGTTTCCCCGGCAAACAGGGCATCCATCTGGCTTATCAGTGCCGCGTCAGGCCGGGTGGTAAAGATCCCCTGCTGCGAATTATCGGCCTCGACGCCACGCAGGAAGAGGTAAATAACGCCACCAAAGTGGCGCTCATAATCGTACCCGGCGATGCGGTGGCGCAGGTAACGATGAAGGGCAAGTGTATAAAGCTGATACTGCAAATCGTAACGGTGAGATTGCATGGCGGCAGCCATTGCCTCACGGGTATAGGCCTCGGCGGATTCTCCCAGCCAGTTCGATTTATAATCCAACAGGTAGTAACGCCCTTCGTGGCGGAATACCAGGTCAATAAACCCTTTTAGCATGCCGCGCACCTCGCGAAAATCCAGCGGCGGACAGCCGGCAGACAACGGATCGTACTGGCGTATCAGCGCATCGAGCGTCCCGGCGCGCAGATTTTGGGCAATCGGGATATAGAACTCCATCTCTACCTGCTTTTCCTTTGCCGTTAACTGATGCAACGACGCCCCCGTATCGGCCAGAGGAACGTGAAGGATCGTGTCGATCCATTCGCTAATAACCGGCTGCCAGTGCTCTTCAAAACCGCCGCGCTGGAGTTTCTCTGCCACCCAGGCTGGGGCAATCGGCTGGGTGAAATCCAGATCTTCAAACAGGCTGTGTAAGAACGTCCCCGGCGAGGCGCCACGTGGGAACTGATGCGGCGTCAGCATTGGCTCAGCCAGCAGATCTCGCTCCCCGGCGGCATCAAGGTCCAGACGCGGCAATAAATCCTGCGCAATGCCATGCGCACGCTGTTGCAGCCCGGAATAACTGGTCACGCGCCAGTCATCACGTATGGTTCGCGTCATCTGGCGGGCTGTTAACGCCTGCACCACGTCTTGCGGCGCCTGCCAGCGAACGTTGTCCGGTACATCGGGCATACAAAGGGCGATATTATCGTTACACAGCGCCTCGACGCAGGCCCGAAGCCCCTGCGCATCGCGAGGTTGTCCCTGCTGAATAAGCCGCCCCAATGCGTTGAGATGGAAATCGCTGTCACCCGTTTTCTCGCCGCGACGACGAGAAATAGGGGCAATTCCCAGACTGCAATGCCAGACCGAGCGCGTCAGCGCCACATACAGCAGACGCAGATCTTCCGCCAGGCGTTCCGTCTCCGCCAGTTCTATGCTCTCCTCGGCTTTGCTGAGGTCCAGCACTGGCGCAAACGACGTGCGGTCATGGTAAAACGCCTGATCCTGAACGCGGAAATTGGCGATAAAAGGCAGCCAGACCAGCGGGTATTCCAGCCCTTTCGATTTATGGATGGTGACGATTTTCACCAGATGTTTGTCGCTTTCCAGACGCAACTGTTCACTCGACGAATTCGCATCCGGTTCGGCGATATGCTGTGCCAGCCAACGCACCAGCGCATGTTCGCTCTCTACCTGTGTGCCTGCTTCCTGCAGTAATTCACTCAGGTGCAAAATGTCCGTCAGACGGCGTTCGCCACCCGGCGTCGCCAGCAGGTTTTCCGCCACATGGCGCGCACTCATCAATGCACGCAGCATTGGCATAACGCCGCGCTTAAGCCACATGTCCCGCCAGCCAGCAAACTCTTCTACTATCGCATCCCAGGCGGCTTCGTCCTGGTTAAGCGTTTCGATATCCAGCGCACTCAAACCGAGCATGGAGGTCGCCAGCGCGCTACGTAACGTGTTTTCACGTTCCGGCGCCAGCACCGCCTGTAATAGCCAGAGCAGCTCCTGCGCCTCCGGGGTATCAAACACGCTGTCACGGTTAGAAAGATAAACCGAGGGAATATTAAGAAGACCCAACGCATCGCGAATCAGTGACGCCTCATGGCGGCTACGAATCAGCACGGTAATATCAGAAGCTTTTACAGGACGAGTCGTTTTTCCCTCATGCAGCAACGCCTCCCCCTTCTGCCCGGCTATCAGCCAGTCGCGGATTTGCGTCGCGCAGAGTTCAGCCATAAAGGTTTGATAATCCCCGACGCCGACACCCTCGCTTTCCATCAGCCACATCGCCATTGCTGGCTGTTTTTCTCCTTTTATCGTAAACCGCAGCGAGTGGTTCTTCGCCGCTGATTTCACTGGCTGGAAAGGAATTTGCCGAAACATAAAGGCGTTGTCGGTCTGGCTGAAAAGCTGATTAACACTCTCCACCATTCCCGGCGCGGAACGCCAGTTGGTATCAAGCGTATAGCGGGCGTTTACTTCATCGCGCGCTTTCATGTAGGTAAAAATATCGGCCCCGCGAAACGCGTAAATAGCCTGTTTCGGATCGCCTATCAGAAGTAGCCCGCTTTCCGGCTGGTGGTGCCAGATACGACGGAAAATACGATACTGCTGGGGGTCGGTATCCTGAAATTCATCAATCATGGCGACCGGGAAACGGGTACGGATCGCCGTTGCCAGCGCCTCGCCACTCGCGCTTTGCAAGGCGCTGTCCAGCCGACTCAACATGTCGTCAAAACCGAGTTCGCCACGGCGACGCTTTTCTCTGGCCACCGCTTCACGGATTTCGCGCATCGCGCTGGTTAGCATCAAATCGTTGAGCGTCAGCGGTGCATTCAGTAAGGTTTCAATCGCCTCGAAAACCGCATGTTCCGGTACCACACCGCCCTCTTTGGTCCGCTCACGCAGGAACGATTGCGCAAACTTTTCCAGCGCTTCCGGTAACTGATAACTACAGGTCGTCTCATTGGCCCAGGCGCTGATCTTCTCGATCCAGCGGGCCTGGTTGGTACGATTGAATTTTTGCCGCATGATCCCGGAGCTTTCAATTAGCGGCCCCAGTTCGTCCACGGAGGCAACCCACTGCCGCTTAACGCCATCGATCTGCTCAATGATTTTCTGATGGCGACTCTCCAGCGTTTCATCCGCTGGCGGTGCGGCTTTGATTTGCGGCGCTTCACCCTGCAAATAGCGGTCGATGGCTTTGAGCAAATCATGCGGGCCTTTCCACGACTCGTGAACCACCTGTGCCAGGTCACGCGGCAAGGGGTAACAGTGGCGGCGCCAGAAGTCTGCGCAGGCCTGGTAGCGCAGCAGTGACTCGTCTTCGATCAGTTGCTGTTCAAACAGCATGCCGGATTCAAAGGCATTGAGACTAAGCATGCGCTGGCAAAAGCCGTGGATAGTAAAGACGGCTGCTTCATCCATCTGCCGTTCAGCGAGCATCAGCCACTGCGCGGCCTGTTGTTTATCGGTGATCTCGCGCAACAGGCTGGCATATAACGGGTTGTCCGTTGTTTCGCGCAAACAGGCGATGCGAAGTTCATGGATATTGCTGCGAATGCGACCGCGAAGTTCTTCGGTGGCGGCCTCGGTAAAGGTCACCACCAACAGCTCTTCGACGTTTAAAGGGCGTGGAAAGGCGGCATTGCCGCCTAAACCAAGTAGCAGCCGCAGGTAAAGTGCGGCGATGGTGAAAGTCTTACCGGTGCCCGCAGAGGCTTCAATCAGGCGCTCGCCGGTTAGCGGCAAGCGGAGTGGATCAAGGGTCTCAGCGGTTTCACTCATTTTTCTCGCTCATCAGGGGTAAAGATTGCTGCAACGCGCTGACGCTGTCCCAGACTTTCCACCCTTCGGGCTGCGCGTACTCCGCTTTCCCACTTTGGCTTCCGGAAATCTGTGACAATACCGCCATGCCCTGCGGCTCAACCACCGCCTGATGGAAGAAATCGGCAAGTTTCTGCGGCGTCAGCAGTTTTATCTGAGCCACTACTTTATCACGTGAATCGAAGCGCATATTGCCCCGATCAAAATCTTTACTGAGTTTTGAGGCTTCTTCGCCCAGAGTCTGCGGCGCCTGCTGGATTTGCGCGATAACCCCTTGTTGGATTTGCGCAAATTCTTCCGGCTTCATGGCACGCAGCTTCGCTTCCGCAGTGGGGAAGAAGGCCTTATAACGCTCCCACAACCAGGCAGGCTGCTTGCTGTTACTCTGTAATAAGAAACCCATTCCCCACTGACGGCCAATGCTCATTGGGAAGGCGAACACCGCATAACCAAGCTGCTCTTCGGTACGCAACTGGTTATAAAACCACGGCTGGATGATCTGCCCGAGCATTGCGCTATAAGCCGAGCTGGTGTACTCATCGAACCCTGACGGAACAAACACGGCGGCCAACGCGGAATCGGTGCTGTTGCCTGCTTTTTCGAATATCACTGACTGCGGTTTGTCGATCAGTACCTCTTTGTTGCGACACCATTCGCTGCCTTTCGCGCTCAATTGCTCCTGAACGCCGTGCGCCAGGTCTTTAGCCTGCTGGTCGGTAAGGTTCCCCACCACCAGAAATTCAGGACGCGCATTGGTTTTCAGTGCATCACGATAAGCAAGAATGTCATCCAGTGTGATTGACGGCAGCAGCGCACGACGGTCTTCTCGCTGGAAGTATGGCACCTGAGAGAGCATCTGGACGGGCATGATAGCCTGATCAAATGCTTTGCCTTTATCCGCGGAGTCCATCATTTGCGCATACCAGGATTTCGCCTGTTCAAGTTGCTCTGCGGTCGGCGTATAGCTGAAATATCCCGCCAGCAACGCCTGGAACAACTGTGGCAAACGCTGGGTATACCCGTTGGCGTTGAGCATCAGACCATTATTGGCATTGGTCGAGAAACTGATGCCGCCTGCCGCCGCCTGATTACTTAACTGGTCCAGCGCGATCCCCGCCAGATAGTCGTTCAGGGCGAACATTACCTGGTTTTTCGCGCTATCCATCGCTTTTGGATTACGCAGCACCACGCTCACATCCGCTTTCGGTTCGTTCGCGAAATAGCGGCTCGGCATGTAGACCACCCGCAGGTTTGGCTCGTCAACGATCAGCTCCGGATTAGTGTACTCTTTCGCCGGTTTGATCAGCGTAAAGTCATCCGGAATATACGGATTAAGTTCGGGAGTTTTCAGCGTAATTTCGGCCGACTGCTGCTGCCACTGTGCAAACAGTTGTGGGGTGATTTTATTCACCTGATACGGCGCATCGACAAAATATGCTGTTTTGTCATGTGGCTCAGTAGGGCTGATATACCAGATACGGGCATTTTGCGGCGTCATTTCATCCAGACGTGCCTGCACGGCTTTGGCGTCGTACTGGTCGGCAATATTTACCGAATCCAGCGTATGCGCCACCGGCACGCGGATCATAGTGTCCGCCAGCCATTCCACGTATCCCATATCACGCGTAATCGACGGGTAGCGAAAATCGAGATCCAGAATGTGCGCCAGTTCGTCAAAATAGCGTTTATCCACGCCCTTCTCGCGCAGCATAGTGAGATAGCTAAAAATAGCCGCCACCACCTTATCACGGTTGGCCTGGCCTTTATCCGTCAGGGTCGCAGAGATAGCCAGCACACCGCTATTTCCGTTCACGACCGGGTCAGAATCTGCCCGGATACCTTCTGCCAGCCCCTGTTTTTGCAGCCAGTCAGAAAGCGTTCCCGGGCTACGGTTACCGATAAGATAGGTGATCAGCTCATCCGTTTTGCTACGAAATTGCGCGGTGTTGTTATCAATGCGAAATTCAACGCGCAGCACCTTGCGCGGCACCGCCGGAACATAGTGAATAATGATGCCTTTTTGCGCATCGGTAACTACCGGAACATCGATAGCTGGACGTTCAATGTTTTTATTCGGCACCCGGCCAAAGGTATCAACCGCAATTTTCGCCAGCTCAGGCAAAGGGCGATTACTGTAAATCACCGCTTTCATCAGATTGGCAGAATAGTATTTTTCGTGAAACGCGAGCAGCGCTTCGTGCACCGGACTACCGGGCTTATCACTCAGCGTTTCGAGGTTACCACCAGAGAAGCGCGCGCCAGGGTGCGCCGGGTTGATGGTCTCCGCGCTCACCTGCGCCATACGCATCCCGTCACGGGTACGCGCCATGGTCAACTCTGCATTGACAGCGTTACGCTCGCGATCGGCATATTTTTTCTCAAGCAACGGCGCGGCAATCGCATCAGCCAGTCGGTCAACGGCCCCTTCCAGCGCGTTGTTTTCCACTTCCAGATAAAACGCGGTGCGATAGGGCGCGGTGCTGGCGTTATGGCTACCACCGTGCATTTTCAGAAATTCGGAGAGGCTATCCGGCTGCGGGTATTTTTTCGAGCCCATCAGAGACATATGCTCAAGATAATGGGCAAGGCCGGGATGCGCGGCAGGGTCTTCAAGGGAACCTACCGGGACGACAAGTGCAGAAAGGGATTTTACCGCCTGGGAATCGGAAACCAGCAGTACTACCATGCCGTTGTCGAGACGAATCGCCTGATACTGGCGGGTATCTTTATCGCTCTTACGGATAGTTTCCTGTATCGGCTGCCAACCATTATCTGCCTGACTGTACGACGCCCAGAGGGCAAAGAACACAACGAAAGCTTTTAACCAGGTGCTGCGGGGCATTCACGAACCTCATCATTAACAATCCCCTCGCTTTCCAGCCTTGCTGAAACGTTCGGGGCAAAACGTGCGTCGGCAGCATGCCGAACTCTTGGTATATCAGTCCGTGACCCGTCGCGCATAATAAAGGATGGCTCTTATTTGCGCAATTTTTATACAGTCATTTGGACTGATTAAATCGATACAGCGGTAACAGGTAACGCTGCGAAAGTGTCGTTATCTGCAGGTAATGCTCAGGGGTGAGGGTTCTCCACAGCCTCTGATACCAGATATCTTCACCTTCGCCGGTTGAAAACAAACCGCCTTCATACGCTTGCAAGAATTTACTCTGCGCTTTTTGCAGCGTTGTCTCATCCGATAACATGGCATCAATTGCTGCGTCGTAACAGGCTTTTATCCATGCGCCACCGCTTTCTGGTAGCAGCAGCAATGGTTTTGCCATCCCTTCGCGATAGCCTTCAATCATGAGCGCCAAATGTTGCAATGCGTCGTCCGGCTTCATCGCAGGGAAACGCCATTCGCCACCACTGCGGACAAATAAACGACTCTCCCCAACCCCGCCGCTAGCACAGTAGACAAGATGCTCAAGCCAAAGTTGCAAGCCTTGGGTAACGCTGAGTTTCGATGGTCGCCAGCGTAACAGGCCATCGGGCTGTACATGCGCCAGCCATCCGCTCAGATGCACGCCTGCGCATTCCAGATCGACCTCCATGCTTTGACCGGGCTGGCGCTGCGCGATCACCCGGTCTGCCAGCTCCTGCATTTCAAGCTGCTGGGCTTCCCAGATAATCTCGCCAAACGCGCCATAGGGCAATGCTCCTGCCGCACGATAGTGACGAAAAAGCTTTTCAACGTCCTGTTGGTCCACCAGCGCATTGAGCAGTTCCTGGTTGAGCTGGTAGCGACTTAACCCTTCCAGAATAAAAGGTTCGGCATCGGGGATATCGCTCTCTTCCGGACGGAAATTGACGCGCAGTCGCATCTGGAAGAAGGCGCGTACCGGGTGTGCCCAGAAACGCAACAGTTGCTCAAGCGTGAGCGATTCCAGCGCAAGCGGGGAAAGTTGCTGAATAAATTCAGGGTGCGCCGCGCCCTGCTGGCTTGCCGCGGGCAACCAGTCGCTGGCAAAACTTTGCCATTCGCCAGGGCGGAAATTGGCAGCATCAAACGGCATACGAGGATGCAGATAGCAAATATGTTCTTTAACGCGCTTTTCACTCTCATCGCAATTTAGCGCTTCATCACCCGGCAGGCAGTGGCTTTGCCCAATATAATCAAGTAACTCCTGCACGAGCACAGACGGAAAACGTTCGCTGTTATCCTGAATCGAGCGACCGATATAGCTGATGTAGAGTTTTTCCTGCGCGGAAATCAATGCCTCAAGGAACAGGTAGCGGTCATCATCACGACGGCTACGGTCACCGCGCTGGGATTGATGGCTCATCAGATCGAACCCCAGCGGTGCAAGGGTTCGCGGATAGACGCCGTCATTCATACCCAACAGGCATACCACTTTAAAAGGGATAGAACGCATTGGCATCAGGGTACAGATGTTCACCGGCCCGGCCAGAAAGCGCTGGCTGATGCGCTCCTGATCGAGACGCTGCGCCAGTTCGTCGCGTAAGACGGAAAGTGGGATATCTTCGCCGTACGCTGCATCAATACCCTGTGCAATTATCGCCTGCCACTGCTGTTCGATGAGCGCCAGCGCGGCTTCTGTGTCCTGATCGGGCAGGAAAAAGTCATTGAGCATCTCCCGACAGACCGGCAGCCACTCTTCAAGCGGACGCGCCTGCGCCAGTCCCTGCCGCCAGGTATTAAGCTGCATGAGCAAGGAAGCGAGATGACCGACCAGCTCAGCAATCAGCCCGCTGGATTCATCATAAGGCAGAATGGATTGCCATTCCCCCTGACGACTTTCCATCGCGTATCCCAGCAGCATGCGGGTTAAACCAAATTGCCAGGTATGTTGTCCGGTCGCCGGGAGTTCCAGTTCACGGACATTATCGTCATCCATTCCCCAGCGAATGCCCGACTCATTGACCCACTGGCGCAGGTAACGCAATCCCTCTTCATCAATATTGAAACGCGCCGCCAGCACGGGGACATCCAGCAGCGCCAGTACGTCTTCCGAAACAAAGCGGCTATCGGGTAATGACAGCAAACTAATAAATGCCTGTAGCGCCGGATGCGCCTGACGTGCACGGCGATCAGAAATGGCGTAAGGAATGTAACGCTCACCCACAGCGCTACCAAAAACAGACTGGATATACGGACTGTAGCTGTCGATATCAGCCACCATCACCACAATGTCTCTTGGCGTTAGCGACGGATCGGCCTCCAGCATCGCCAGCAGATTGTCATGTAATACTTCCACTTCCCGCTGTGGGCTATGACAGATATGCACCGTCACACTACGGTCGTCGGGCTCAAGCAGGCGCTTTTTATCGCTGCGCTCATACTCTTCGGCATTCACTCCTGCGACGGCGCTATTTTGCAGTTCCAACATGTCGTATTGCAGGTTCTGTAGAATGTGCCCAGGCGTAACATCGACAAACGCATCCAGGTCCTGGTAATTCTCCAGCCCGGCAAGCAGGTGCACATAATCGCGCCCCAGTTTGCCCCACGAGGCAAGCAGTGGGTTCGGTAAATTTTGCTCACCATCGCTGTTAAACAAGCCTTGTACAGCGCTCGCATCACGAAAAAGAGGCAGCGTTCGCTCGTCGCGATGATGTCGGCGCTGGCGGGTCAGCAGTTTGGCTAAAAATGCCGGGTCTTTAATATCACCCCAGTAGTAGCGGCAAGGGTTGGTAAAGAGCAGGTGTACATCAATATGCTTACCCAGCGCCTGTAACGCCTGTAGGTAGACTGGCGGCAGCGCTGAAATGCCACATATAAATACGCGCGACGGTAACCCAGGCGGGCACTGCTCAGCCGATTCAAGCACATTGATAAAGCGCTGATAAAGATTGGCGCGGTGCCAGTGCGGCTGTCCAAGCTCGGCTGTATGCTCCACCAGACGACGCCATAGCGGCGCCTGCCAGATTTGCGCCTCATCAAGGCCATCCACTTTTTTCCCGGCTTCCCAGAGGGTGAGCCACTCCCAACGATAGACAAGGTATTGATCGAAAAGATCCGCAATACGGGAGGAAAGCTGAAACAGCTTGCGCTTGTCGTCGTCATCGCTCAGATAGTGGCGCAACATAACAAATTCGTCCTGCTCCAGCATCTCTGGTAGCAGCGACATCAGTTTCCAGCTCATACTCTGTTTATTAAATGTGCTCTCTTTTGGGATGTCCGGCAGGACACGCACAAACATATCCCAGATAAAACTGGCAGGGAGCGGAAAGTCGATATTGGCGGCAATGCCAAACTTCTGCGCCAGCGTCATTTGCAGCCATTGCGCCATACCCGTGCTCTGAACCAGCACCACTTCGGGTTCAAAAGGATCGCTGAGGTGGTCGCGTTCAACGATAAACTCCATCAATGCTTCCAGCACATCCAAATGATTGGAGTGATAAACCCTTAGCATACGTGCTCCTGACTACTGGCTGTTTGGGCAAAATGTTCGCGTCATTTGCCCTTTTCTGCCCACTGGCGAAATGATAATAACCCTGATGCTGACACATCCCTGGTCGCTTGTCTGCTCCTTCTGTACCTGCCACCCTGCGGGTAGCGGCGGCGGATACATTTGCGCCTGCTGCCAGGCGTGGCGCCACAAAAGTCGGTACTGGCTCCATGCGTGAAAACCGGAGGCAAGCGCCCGATGATAGCCTCCCAGCGCGGTAACCACCATCACCAGCAAAACCATAGCCAGCAGCACTTCGGGCAGGCTAAATCCGCGCTGTCTTATGGAATCTGACATAGCGCCGTTTCCTTACTTGGGCAAAAATCACTCCAGCCGTGTGCGGAAAACACCACATTGTTACGCTCAACATGCCCGCCTCGCCATAAACGCTGTTTGCCACTTCCCACGGTTAATAACACGGCCTGGTCTGTGAGCACACGCAGGCATGCCTGCCAGGGTTCAGTTGGGTGTTGCAGACATTGCAACGCGGGCTCCCTGAGCCACGGGTGCCTTTGCGCCCACATCATCGCCGACTGCACCTGCGCATACTGGCGAAGGTGCTCGCTCTCCGTGCTCACCCGGCGTATATGGGTCTTCAATTGCTGGTTTAACCCATTAAGCATCAGGCTACCGAGTATGAGCATAAGCAGCACCAGTGCCAGTGAAGACATCCCGCGCTCACGGTTCACAAGTTAAAACCACTCACGCTAAAGGCAGCCGAAATATGTTGCGTGTTCTGCTCTTTGATTTGGCCTGCAAGACTGATGGTAAAGACAGGCGCAAAGCCAGTGATTTGCTGCCGGGTTACCGTAAACAGGGTGATATCTACCGTATTGGGATCCGTCATTTTATCCCAGCCCTTTCCCTCGCAGGATGTTGCGCCGCGCAAGGTTTCCAGCACGCCGTTTTGCAGACGAAACCCCGTCTGGTCGGCATCGCTGGCCGGCGATGTTTCCCATCGTCCGTTGCTGTTAGCATCCCATTGCACCACCACGCAACTCCCATTACGCCCGATAGTCAACGCTTGCCCCACACATTCACCGTTGCAATATCCGGCACGCTGAATGTGCCTGGCAACGGTATACAGGCGCTGCCAGAGTTCATCTTCAAGCATCTGATGACGAGTCTGTTGCAGCACAGCAAACTGTAACGCGGGAAGAAAGCGCGCCGCCGCCAGCAGAATAACGCTCCCTATCGCCATCGCCAGTAAGGTCTCCAGCAAGGAAAACCCCTGTTGCCGGTCTAACATGATTCGTCCGCCGCACGTTGACACATCCGTATCCTCCCCCAGCCCGACACCACGATCCGCCACTCACCCGCATCACTTGCGACCCGAATATGCCCTCCCCATGCCGTATTACGCAGGCCATAGAAACCTAATGAAGGTGTAATTTCCACGAGGTTAACCTCAGGCCACACAGGGCGAATAAGATACGGGGAATCGATCGAGCAGCCTGTTTGCAGCTCCTGGGTATGCAGGCACCAGACATCCTCAGAACGAGATGCCAGAATAAGCCGCTCCTGGTTATGCCAGTTGGCATCATCGCGCAGCATCTCCAGGAAATGCCGTACCTGTAACGCGGTTTGCCATAAGCGCTGCTGGGCCTGCCAGGTACGCCAGCCGGTAATCCCGATGCCGCTCAGAATAACGATCAGCACCACCGCAACCATCGTCTCAATCAGAGTAAATCCGTGTTCGTTTTTCATGGCGGCAGTCTGGCGCAGCATCGTCATAATGGCGAGCGGCCAGCGCCCGTTTTACGAGACGTCACGAAACAAACTGGCGGGTTTGCAGCGGGTTACAAACGGTCTGGAAGATATGCCGAAGAATACGTAATGAGGATAAAAAAACCGGCGCTCTGTGGCGCCGGTTATGCGATGCTGCGTTCGGTCAGATAGCGACCGGGGCTTTAATCGCCGGGTGCGGATCGTAGCCTTCGATTTCAAAATCATCGAAGCAGTAATCAAACAGCGATGCGGGTTTACGCTTGATTTTGAGCGTGGGCAGCGCACGCGGTTCGCGGCTCAGTTGCAGGCGCGTTTGTTCCAGGTGGTTGCTGTACAGGTGAGTATCGCCACCGGTCCAGACAAAATCTCCAGGTTCCAGGTCACACTGTTGCGCCATCATATGCACCAGTAATGCGTAGCTGGCGATATTAAAAGGCAGACCAAGGAAGATATCGCAAGAGCGCTGGTAGAGCTGGCAGGAGAGCTTGCCGTCCGCGACATAGAACTGGAAAAACGCGTGGCACGGCGCAAGAGCCATTTTATCCAGTTCGCCCACGTTCCAGGCTGACACGATGATACGGCGTGAATCCGGATCGTTTTTCAACTGGTTCAGTACGGTCGAGATCTGGTCAATATGACGACCATCCGGCGTTGGCCAGGCGCGCCACTGTTTGCCATAAACTGGCCCGAGGTTACCCTGCTCATCAGCCCATTCATCCCAGATAGAGACCTTGTTCTCTTTCAGGTAAGCGATGTTGGTATCGCCCTGCAGGAACCACAGCAGCTCATGAATAATGGAGCGCAAATGGCAACGCTTGGTGGTCACCAGCGGAAAACCGTCCTGCAGATTAAAGCGCATCTGATGGCCAAAAATAGAGAGCGTGCCCGTCCCTGTACGGTCGTTTTTCGGGGTGCCCTCATTGAGCACCTTTTGCATCAGTTCTAAATACTGTTTCATGGTTCCTCAGGAAACGTGTTGCGGCGCACGACGACGATACGCCCAAACCATCATGATAATACCCGCAACAATCATCGGGATGGAGAGGATCTGCCCCATGCTGATGTATTGCACCCACGTCCCCGTAAATTGTGCATCCGGCTGGCGGAAGAACTCAACGATGATACGAAACGCGCCATAGCCAATCAGGAACAGGCCAGACACAGCCCCCATCGGGCGAGGTTTGCGGATATAGAGATTCAGGATAATGAATAACACGATGCCTTCCAGCACCAGCTCATACAACTGGGAAGGATGACGAGGCAGAACGCCGTAAGTGTCAAAAATGGATTGCCACTGCGGATGAGACGGCAGTAATGCGGCATCTTCTGCGCGCGACCCCGGGAAGAGCATTGCCAGCGGGAAGCTCGGATCGACACGGCCCCACAGTTCGCCGTTGATAAAGTTACCCAGACGTCCGGCACCCAGACCAAAAGGAATCAGCGGGGCAATAAAATCTGCAACCTGGAAAAAGTTACGTTTGGTGCGTTTGGCAAAGACGATCATCACGACGATAACGCCGATCAAGCCGCCGTGGAAAGACATGCCGCCGTCCCAGACGCGGAATAAATACAGCGGATCGTTGAGGAAGATCGGGAAGTTATAGAACAGAACGTAGCCAATACGCCCGCCCAGGAACACCCCAAGAAAGCCTGCGTAGAGCAGATTTTCAACTTCATTTTTCGTCCAGCCACTGCCAGGACGGCCAGCACGACGGGTTGCGAGCCACATGGCAAAGACAAAGCCAACAAGGTACATCAACCCGTACCAGTGAAGAGAAACCGGCCCAATGGAAAAAATTACTGGATCAAATTCAGGAAAACGCAGATAGCCACTATTCATCTGTCACCACAACATGTTGTTATTCCGCCGAAAGTGGACAGCGGTATAGATGCGCGCCCGTTCTGGCGGGCGCTCCAAAGGCGCGAATGATAGCATAAGGAGGTCAGGCTGGATGCGGCGAAGTTGTAAAAGATATGTATACCCGCCATCCTTTACGCCGCAGACACGTTGGCTTCCCCAGCGCGCCCCGGTCACAGAGTTGTCTATGATCCAGGGAACTTGCCTCTACAACCCACCGCGAATAAGACCACCCAGACCGCGTCGCTCCATAAATGCCGCGACCTGATGTCGTACTTCGGTCGCCAGTTGCGCCTCAAGCGTACGGTTGGCCAGCGTTTGCGCCTCAGCAAAATCAATACGCCGTAGCAGATATTTAATACGCGCTACCGACTTACCGTTCATCGACAGATGGCTAAAACCAAGCCCAATCAGCACCGCCACACACATGGGATCTCCCGCCATTTCACCGCACAGACGCAGATCGACGCCCGCCTGTTCGGCTTCTCTGGCAATCATCGCCAGCGCGCGCAACACGGCAGGATGCAGGCTGTCATACATACTGGCCACACGCGTATTGTTACGATCAACCGCCAGAATATACTGAGTAAGATCATTAGTGCCGATAGAGATAAAGTCGACCCGATTCGCCAGGTGCGAGAGCATAAACACCATTGATGGCACTTCAATCATCACGCCAATACGCGGTTTCGGAATGGCGTAACCAATCATCTCTTCGACTTCACGCCCGGCACGTTCAATCAGCCGTTTTGCTTCATCTACCTCATCAATACTGGTGATCATCGGCAGCAGGATGCTGAGATTTCCGGTAGCCGCGTTCGCACGCAGCATTGCGCGCACCTGCACAAGAAAGATTTCCGGCTGATCGAGCGTAATCCGGATGCCACGCCAACCCAGGCACGGGTTCTCTTCGCTTATCGGCATATACGGCAACTGTTTATCCGCGCCGATATCCAGCGTACGCAGGGTCACCGGCTTATCGTTAAACATCTGCAGCATGCCTTGGTACTGTGCGACCTGCTCTTCCTCCGACGGGAAACCACTTTGCAACATAAAGGGAATTTCGGTGCGATAAAGCCCGATGCCGTCAATACGACTACCGAGCTTCTCTTCATGCTCCGGACTGAGCCCCGCGTTGAGCATCACCCTGATGCGCTCACCGCTTTTAAGCTGCGCGGCGAGGTTCACATCATCTTCGGCAAGCCGGGTTAATTCATTCTCTTCGGTGATAAGTCGCTGGTATTCCTGCAACAGAACAGGCTCTGGATCCACCAGCAGCTCACCGCGATAGCCGTCCACCACCAGCGTGCGACGATGCAGCACAGAAGGCTGAATATCCGCCCCCATAACCGTCGGGATCCCGAGCGCACGAACCATGATTGCCGCATGGGAGTTGGATGCGCCATCGCGTACTACAACACCCGCGAGCCTGTCATGCGGAAGCTCCGCCAGCGTTGTCGCAGATAATTCATCGGCAACAAGAATAAAACGTTCCGGCCAGGTATTGGGGCCCTGAATATTATCATCGAGATGGAACAGCAAGCGCTGGCCGAGCGTGCGTAAATCGCCAGAGCGTTCTTTCAGATAACCGTCACTCAATGCCGCAAACTGCTCGGCGAATCGTTCAATAACCGTTTTGACCGCCCATTCAGCGACCAGACCTTTATCTACCTCGGCAAACAGCTCACGGCGCAGACGCGCATCGGAAAGCAGATGCGAGTAAAGATCGAAAATCGCCGCCGTCTCTTTTTGCGCACCCGCAGAAAAGCGCTTGCTATAACGACGAAACTCACCCGCCGCCTCTTCCAGCGCGCTGGTCAGCCTTTCCCGTTCAAGCGTTGTGTTGAGGGTCGAGGCTTCATAAACCTGTTCCATCAACGGCAGCGTTTCATCCATCCAGCCTTCGGCAATGGCCACGCCGGATGACGCAGGAAGCGCGCGAATACGCGTCTGGCGATACTGACCAAACAGCGCGGTTAGCTGCGACTGAGAGAGAATGGCCGCCATTTGGGTAGCCAGCGTCACCAGGAAGGATTCTTCGCTTTCATCGTACTGGCGCAGTTCACGTTGCTGAACAACCAGAACACCGAGAAGCTGACGACGCTGAATAATCGGCACGCCGAGAAAAGCGCGAAAACGCTCTTCTTTTACGGCAGGGATGTATTTAAAACTGGGGTGTTTTTGCGCATCAGCAAGGTTAATAGGTTCCGCCAGCCTGCCTACCAGGCCGACGATACCTTGATCAAATGCGAGAGTGACCGTACGCCCGCGCGGCTTTTTTAAACCGCGAGTCGCCATTAGGTAATAACAACGCCGGTCATGGTCTGCGAGGTAGACGGAGCAAACTTCCGTCTCCATCGCCTCGCAAATATCTGTGACCAGTATTTCCAGCGCTTCGTTCAGTCGCGGCGCGCTGGCAACTTTTTCAACGATTTCTCGCAAGCGGGTGAGCATAATGTGCGTGGCTTAACCTCTTTTACGTCGCCAGGCAGGTGCACTTTGTGGCTTAGGCGGAATCTCCTGAAGCGCCATCACGGCCCCTGCAAACTCTTTCATCACCCGTCGGTAGACATCGCGTTTGAACGACACTACCTGACGAACAGGATACCAGTAGCTCACCCAGCGCCAGCCATCAAACTCAGGGGTACTACTGGTTTGCATATTGACATCAGCATCACTGCTGACCAATTGCAGAAGAAACCATTTTTGTTTCTGGCCGATACAGACCGGCTTTGTATCCCAACGCACCAAACGTTTCGGTAACTTGTAACGCAACCAGTTACGGGTAGAAGCAAGGATTCGAACATCTTTACGATTTAAGCCTACTTCCTCGAACAGCTCCCTGAACATCGCCTGCTCCGGAGACTCGCCTGGGTTGATTCCCCCCTGGGGAAACTGCCAGGAGTGCTGCCCGAAGCGTCTGGCCCACATGACCTGGCCCTGTCGATTACAGATTACGATACCCACATTTGGGCGGTAGCCATCGTCATCAATCACCGGACTACCTCAAAATAAACCTGAATTAATCGATTGTTTCACACTCGTGGAAAACGGTAAACCACTCAATTACGACGGAACAAACGGATAACATTTGAATAACTCACAATTATCGGCAAAGTTATAAACAGACGTCCCCTCGCCTGCCCGGTTTTATTCACCTTTTCTGTGGATAGACTTGTGAAGAACCGGAGATTTAACATTGGAAAACCCGGAGTAGTCTGAATATGCAAATAATCGACCCAGTGAATAATTACCTTAAATTCATTGAGTTAATAGGTTTATTTCTGTATTTGCATCACATAATGTGATGATCGTCACTATAGTGATCCTTGTAGTGATGAAAGATCGAACAACGTCGTTTTTATCCACAGATTATGCCAATAACTTAGGCACATTTTGTGCAGAAATTCGATTTTCGTCGCACGTCAAGGCTGTAAATCGAAACAGTAGTGACACTTTTACCCAGTTATCCCATTTTTCTGTGGATAACATGGTGTAAGATCCTGTTCATTGTCAGTGACCAGATTTGAACAACCGCGTAGCGAGTTGCGCAACACCACCTTTTTCACGGAAAATTATCTTATGAATCAGTCCTTTTATCAGGACGGGTGGAAAAAGATCGCAGCCAGCGACGGTGTGCATAATTGCAGTTCATTTTTTAACCAAGGTTTTAGCATGTCCGCCATACAACCTTTACTATCGTCTCCTGAGTCTGAAATTCAGTTGCTTACCCAGGCGCAACATCTCGCAGGCTACACCCTGGGCGAACTTGCCCGGCTTGCCGGATTGCCCATTCCTCGCGATCTGAAACGCGATAAAGGCTGGACGGGTATCCTGCTGGAGCAGTGGCTCGGCGCCAGTGCAGGCAGTAAACCGGAGCAGGATTTCGCAGCGCTGGGCGTAGAGCTGAAAACGATCCCCATCGATAGCGCGGGCCGGCCGCTGGAGACGACGTTTGTCTGCGTCGCCCCGCTAACAGGCAATACAGGGGTGGTGTGGGAAACCAGTCATGTACGTCATAAATTGCGCCGCGTGTTATGGATCCCCATCGAAGGTTCGCGCGACATTCCCCTTGCCGAGCGCCGCGTAGGCGCGCCGCTGCTCTGGAGTCCCAGTGAAGAGGAAGAAACCCAGTTGCGCATGGACTGGGAAGAGTTGATGGACTTGATTGTGCTTGGCCAGGTTGAGCGTATTACAGCGCGTCACGGGGAGGTGTTGCAGTTGCGCCCGAAAGCGGCAAACAGCAAAGCGCTGACCGAAGCCGTCGGCGCACATGGAGAACCTATCCTGACGCTGCCGCGTGGTTTCTATCTGAAAAAGAATTTCACCGGCGCGCTGCTCGCCCGACATTTCCTGGTGCCAGGGGATTAACTTTTACCTCCGCGCGGCTGGCGCTTATAATCAGCCTTTCTTTTTTGGCAGGACTTTATAGATGTTATTTGCATGGATTACCGATCCCAATGCCTGGCTTGCCCTTGGCACGCTAACGCTGTTGGAGATTGTGCTTGGGATCGACAATATTATTTTCCTCTCACTGGTTGTGGCGAAGCTGCCCACCGCGCAGCGTAACCACGCCCGAAGGCTCGGTCTGGCTGCCGCGATGGTCATGCGATTGCTGCTGCTGGCTTCAATCGCCTGGCTGACAAAACTGACCACCCCGCTGTTTAGCGTATTGGATCATGCGGTATCAGCGCGCGATCTGATCCTGTTTTGTGGCGGTGTGTTCCTAATCTGGAAAGCCAGTAAAGAGATCCACGAAACGATCGAAGGTGATGAAGAGGATCTGAAAACCAATGTCCACTCGTTCCTCGGGGCAATCGTACAGATTATGCTGCTGGACATTATTTTCAGTCTCGATTCCGTCATTACTGCGGTTGGCCTGTCCGACCATCTGTTTATTATGATGGCGGCAGTGGTGATTTCGGTTGGCGTGATGATGTTTGCCGCACGCCCTATCGGCGAGTTTGTGAATCGCCATCCTTCGGTGAAAATGCTGGCGTTATCCTTCCTGATTCTGGTGGGCTTTACCCTGATTCTGGAAAGCGTCTCGATTCATGTACCGAAAGGGTATATCTACTTCGCGATGTTCTTCTCTATCACAGTTGAGACGCTCAACTTGATGCGCGGTAAGAAAAACCCGTCGTAATACAAGGCTTCCCCGCAAGGGGAAGCTATTTTCCCCGTCTTTTTGTCCCTGCCCACACTTTAAGATTTTCCCCCTTTTTTGCACTGATACATCAGGTTATTACTAGAATGATGTGAGACACGAGCCAAATGAGGACAGAACGATGAAAAAATGGGCAGTGATTATCTCTGCAGTTGGATTGGCATTTGCAGTTTCAGGTTGTAGTAGTGATTACGTTATGGCAACCAAAGATGGCAGGATGATCCTGACTGACGGTAAGCCAGAAATTGACGATGAAACCGGCCTGGTTAGTTACCATGACCAGCAAGGCAATAAGATGCAGATCAACCGTGATGATGTTTCTCAGATCCTCGAGCGCTAAAAATCTTTAAAAAGGTCAGTCACCTGCTGACCTTTTTTGGTCTCCCCTCTTTCCCTTTGTTCTGCCCTCTGCCATGTTTATATTCCTTTGTCAGGACAACTGACGCAGTAAAGTAAGTTAAAGGAAGCCGGCTATGCACTATCACCGTATCCCCCACAGTTCACTTGAGATAAGTACCCTGGGGCTGGGCACAATGACGTTTGGTGAACAGAACAGCGAAGCCGACGCCCACGCACAGCTTGATTACGCCATCAGCCAGGGGATCAACCTGATTGATGTCGCAGAGATGTATCCCGTCCCGCCGCGCCCGGAAACACAAGGGCTGACGGAGACCTATGTCGGTAACTGGCTGGCGAAGCGCGGCAATCGTGAGAAAGTGGTCCTCGCCTCGAAGGTTAGCGGCCCTTCGCGCAATAATGACAATAGCATTCGACCAAACCAGGCGCTGGATCGTAAAAATATCCGCCTCGCGCTTGAAGCGAGCCTGAAACGCCTGCAAACCGATCATCTCGATCTCTATCAGGTGCACTGGCCGCAGCGCCCTACCAACTGTTTTGGCACACTGGGCTATAAGTGGACGGAATCCGCCCCTGTCGTCACTCTGCTGGAAACGCTGGAGGCGCTGACCGAGTTCCAGCGCGCGGGCAAAATTCGCTATATCGGCGTGTCGAATGAAACGGCCTTTGGCGTGATGCGCTATCTGCAACTGGCAGAAAAACATGAACTACCGCGCATCGTCACCATTCAGAATCCCTACAGCCTGCTTAACCGTAGCTATGAAGTAGGTCTGGCTGAGGTGACGCAATATGAAGGGGTTGAGCTGCTGGCTTACTCCTGCCTGGCGTTCGGCACCCTCACCGGGAAATACCTGAACGGTGCGAAACCCGCAGGTGCCCGCAACACCCTGTTCAGCCGCTTTACTCGTTACAGTGGCGAGCAGGCGCAAAAAGCGGTTGCTGCCTACGTGGATATCGCCAAACGCCACAATCTGGATCCGGCGCAGATGGCGCTGGCATTTGTGCGTCGTCAGCCGTTCGTTGCCAGCACCCTTCTGGGCGCAACAACAATGGAACAGCTAAAAACGAATGTGGAAAGTCTGCATCTTACGCTCAGCGAAGAGGTGCTCGCCGAAATTGAAGCGGTGCATCAGGTCTATACCTACCCGGCACCCTAATATGAATCAGGCCGGGTAACCCGGCCTGTCTCTTAGCGGCGGCGTTGCCAAATCCACAGTGCCGCAATTGCCAGCGCAAACAGTACGCCGAACCCGACACCGACACCAACCACCGGCACACCCACTTTGACCGCCAGGGAGTAGAGTCCCAGCATCAACAGCATGGCGGTGTTCTCGCCGAGATTCTGTACCGCAATAGCGTTTCCTGCGCCAACAGAACGCTTACCCCGCTCCTGCAACAGCGCATTAAGTGGCACTACGAAAAAACCACCCAGCATGCCGATAAGCATTAAGATTCCATAAGCCGGAAGTACTGCATGTTGTAACGAAAAGAAGGTTACTGCCACGCCAATCAAAATCCCGGCAGGCATACAACGCGCCACCGTCTCAAGCGTAACCAGTTTAGCGGCAAGCCCGGCCCCCACCACAATGCCCACCGCCACCATGGCATTGAGATAAGTCGGCGTGGCGTTATCCGTAATGCCCAGCGCAACGGGCACCCACAGTACCAGCAGAAAACGCAGCGTTACCCCCGCGCCCCAGAACAGGCTGGTACCAACCAGTGAAAAACGCGTCTCGCCATTACGCCACAACAATGAACAGGCAGAGAAAAAACTGCGCGTCATCGGGGTGAAACGCCAGGACTGCCCCGGACGCGCAGCCGCCAGGCGTGGAATCATCAGGTTTGCCGCCACCGCGCCTGCGTAGACCAGCGCACAGACGCCCAGCGAAGCCAGCACGTGCCAGTCAGCCAGAATACCGCCCGCCATGGAACCCAACAGGATCGCGGCAATCGTTGAGGACTCCATCAGTCCGTTCGCTTTAACCAGTTTATCGCCGGTTGTCAGTTCACCCAGGATACCGTATTTCGCCGGGGAATAGGCCGCCGCTCCCACGCCCACCAGGGTATAGCCGATGAAAGGGTTGATGCCGATGCAAATGCTGGCCGCCCCCAACAACTTGAGGCCGTTGGCGACCATCATCACGCGCCCTTTGGGGAAGCTGTCGGCGATCTGCCCGACAAAGGGGGCAAAAAGGATGTAAGCGCCCACAAACACCATCTGCAGGATCGGTTGACTCCAGTCGGGGTAGAACTCCGCTTTCAACAGCGCCAGGGTGGCAAACAGCAGCGCATTATCACCAAAGGCCGACAGGAACTGGGCGACAATGACCGCTTTCATCCCCTTCGACCACAGTGAAGTGTTAGTGGGTACTGACTCATGCATTTTGGGTTTCCGCCTCTTCAACCATGCCTTTTAACGTCACAAAGTCAGGCTTCCCGCTGCCCAGTAACGGCAACTGTTTGAGGAAGCGTATATCGCGCGGAACCGCCAGTTCCGGCACGCCTTGCGCACGCGCCTGCTGCTGGAGTTTCTCGCGCGTCAGTTGTTCATCGGTGGTGAACAGGACCAGCGCCTCGCCTTTGCTGGCGTCGGATTTGATCGCCGTGGCATGCATCTTCTCAGGCGATACCGCCAGCGCCAGTTGCTCCACCATCTCCAGCGAAATCATCTCACCGGCAATTTTGGCAAAGCGTTTGGCACGGCCCTGAATCTGCACGAAGCCTTGCTCATCAAAGCGCACAATATCGCCCGTGTCATACCAGCCGCTTTCCAGCTCACCCTGGGCATTTTCTGCCGCAGGCGCTTCCAGCACGCCGGGGTTCTCCACGCGCAGATAACCGTTCATGATGTTCGGTCCTTTCAGTTGCAGCCGGCCACCGTCATCAATACCCGGCACTTCAAGCAGGCGCGCGTCCATACCGGGCAGAATACGCCCAACGGTACCGGGCTTCGCCGCCATCGGCACGTTGATTGACACCACTGGCGCACACTCTGTTACCCCGTAGCCCTCCAGAATGCGCAGACCAAATTTGTCCTGCCAAAGCTGACGGGTGCTGTCCTGGAGCTTTTCAGCCCCTGCTACCACATAACGCAGGCGGAAAAAGTCATACGGATTGGCGAAGCGGGCGTAATTCCCCAGGAATGTCGATGTGCCGAACAGCACGGTACAGTTCCGGTCGTACACCAGTTCCGGCACAATGCGATAGTGCAGCGGGCTTGGGTAGAGGAACACTTCTGCCCCGGTCAACAGCGGCGTAAACAGCCCCACCGTCAGACCAAAAGAGTGGAACAGCGGCAGCGCCGACATAAAGCGATCATTGGCGGTGAAATCGGCAATGGTGCGGATTTGCTCGACGTTCGCCAGAATACTTTTATGACTGTGGACAACCCCTTTCGGATTGCCCTCAGAGCCGGAGGTAAAAAGTATGATCGCCGCATCTTCGGGTTTTTGCGGCACCTGCGCCAGACGTGGCATCAGCACGCGGCTAAAGATCCACAGCTTATCTTCCAGCGTGACGCTGCCTTTTAAATCTTCCAGATAGACCCAGCGCACCTGGGTTAGCTGTTCCGGCAGATGCCAGAGCTTCCCTTTGTCCATAAAGGTACGCGAGGTAAATACCGTTTTGATTTCCGCCGCGGTAATGGCGCTGGTCAGCCCTTTAACACCAGCGGTGTAGTTCATCATCGCCGGAACGCGCCCGCGGGCGATGGCGCCAAAAATCACCGCGGCGCTGATACCGGCGTTCGGCAACATCAGGCCGATTTTCTCACCCTGCACCGTGTATTTGTCGAGAATACGGGCGACAAACAGTGTCTTGGTCAGCAGCTTACGGTAAGTGTCCGGGGTGAAATTAATGTCTTCTACGCAGTGCTTGCCTGCGCCGTAACGATATTGTGCGGCAAGGAAGGCGTCGAATAAGGTTTCGCGCGGACGCACCGCCATGCGGGCTTCCATCATAATCTGATGCAGCATCTCTCCGGCAATTTTACGGCGGTCGCGGGCGCGCGGCGCTTCCGGCATTGGCAGTTGCGTTGGCGGCAGAACATGCAGATGAATCTGTGGGAATAACCGCTGTTTAACCAGCCCTTTCAGACGGCTGAAAAAGGTCAGCTCCGCCCCCTCTATACGCAGCGGTACGACGGTTGCCGCCGACTTCGCCGCCACAAACCCCGCACCATCGTAGATTTTCATCAGCGAGCCGGACACCGAAATGCGCCCTTCCGGGAAAATCACTACCGGACGCCCTTCGCCAATCAGGCGGACAAGGTGTTTGACGGACATCGGCTTCGTCGGATCCAGCGGCACAAAATCGATGATCGGTTTAAGCCAGCGCATGTACCACTGCTGGCTGATGGAGGTATAAACCGCAAAGACCGGGCGAACAGGAAGAAAGAGCGCCAGCAAAATCCCATCGATAAAGGAGACATGGTTGGGGACAATCAGCACGCGCTCGCCGTGCAACGCCTGTGTATTGCCCGTGAGTCGCACACGGAACAGGACGCGAAAGAGGCCACGAAAAAAGCCAAATAACATTTCAACTCCTTTTGTTAGTCAATTCGACAGGTTATGAATAAATTGTGGCAGATTACACGAGAAGTGGGGGGCGGCGAAATGCGGGCGAAAAAAAACCTGCGCATCCGCGCAGGTTGGTGCAAGAAATTAAGTACGAAATGCGTACCGAAATAATCACCAATCAATACCTCTGGGATCTTGATTGTGGCTGGCGGCGCGTTAGCTCGCCAGCAGTAAAAAGCAAGCGAATGAGCCTAAGTGCAACGAGGTGTTTCTAATCATCCAGCTTGTTACACATTGACTTAATGGCAAAAAAAAACCTGCACATCTGCGCAGGTTGGTGTAATTCAAGTGTTCAACCCTCAGGTTGACTTCACCTATCAATACCTCTGGGATTGCTACTGTAGCAATCCGGCCAAATGCTCCTCCAGCAGACAATAGAAACAGCCTATCGCAAAGTGTAACTAAAGGTTCGAACTGTATATTTCCGGATATATTTTCCATGTAACGTTTTCACGTCATTTCGCCGCGTCAGTTCACGTTTGCGGAAAGTGCCCTGGCGACAACCTTGATTAGCCAGCGCATTCCCGTAACATAAGTGGGTGTGTAAACGCTTACCCCTAAATGAAGGTGCTCAATGGCGACAATAAAAGATGTAGCCCGGCTTGCAGGTGTCTCTGTCGCTACAGTCTCTCGCGTAATTAACGACTCCCCAAAAGCCAGCGAAGCCTCACGGCTGGCGGTCCAGACCGCCATGGAGAGTCTGAGCTATCACCCCAACGCCAATGCCCGAGCGCTGGCGCAGCAGTCGACGGAAACGGTTGGTCTGGTGGTCGGAGATGTCTCTGACCCTTTTTTTGGCGCCATGGTAAAAGCGGTTGAACAGGTCGCCTCCAGCACTGGCAACTTCCTGCTCATTGGCAACGGTTATCACAATGAGCAAAAAGAACGTAATGCGATTGAACAATTGATTCGCCACCGCTGTGCGGCACTGGTTGTCCACGCCAAAATGGTGCCGGATGCTGAGCTCATTGCGTTGATGAAACAGATCCCCGGCATGGTACTGATTAACCGCATTCTGCCCGGTTTCGAACAGCGCTGCGTGTCGCTGGATGACCGCTACGGTGCCTGGCTGGCAACGCGCCACCTCATACAACAGGGCCATACCCGGATAGGCTATTTGTGTTCCAACCACGCGATTTCCGATGCCGAAGACCGCCTGCAGGGTTATTACGACGCCCTCAAAGAAAACGGTCTGCCGTGTAATGAGCGTCTGGTCACCTTCGGCGAACCGGACGAGAGCGGCGGTGAACAGGCAATGACCGAACTGCTCGGGCGCGGCAAGAATTTTACGGCGATCGCCTGCTATAACGACTCGATGGCAGCGGGCGCAATGGGAGTGCTTAACGATAATGGCATTGCTGTGCCAGATGAGATCTCGCTGATTGGCTTTGACGATGTGCTGATATCACGCTATGTCCGCCCGCGGCTGACCACGGTGCGCTATCCCATCGTGACGATGGCGACACAGGCAGCGGAACTGGCACTGGCGTTGGCAGAAAACCGTCCGCTCCCGGATGTCACGCATGTGTTTAACCCGACGCTGGTAAGACGCCACTCGGTCGTGACGCCGCAGGACAACTAGAGGGTAAAGCGATAGAGGTGGACGGTCGTGTCCGGGTAATCGAGGCCGTCGCCGATATAGTGCCAGCCAAAGCGCTCATAAAAATCACGGCAGGCGGAGTAAAGATGAAGCTCGCTAAACCCCATTTCCCGCGCAGACTCAATCACATGCTGCTGTAAAGTACGCGCCAGCCCCTGCCCGCGTGCGGACTCATCAACATAGAGCGCCGCCAGCCAGGGGAACAGATCCTGGCGGCTTATCAAATCGCAACGCCACAACCCTACGGTGCCAAGCAGCGTATCGTCATCCACCAGCACAAAGGTTAGCGGCAGATTGCCCGGCGTCTGGCTGTGGTCAATAATGCTTTCGAAGAACGCGCGCGGCAGCGAGTCACCAAACTCGCGCCAGAGCCACTCGGTCACCTGTTCAGCATGCTGTGGCGCGTCGTATAACGGAACCACTTTCACATTAATTTCCCCTGAAAAATCGGTACGGATTCAAACAGATAGCCGTCAAAATCCGGGGCATCCTCGTCCGAGAGCTCCAGCAAACTCTTTTTTACGTTTTCAAGATGCTGCCACATGGCCTGCCAGGCGCCCATCACATCGCGACGACGCAGGGCAGCGAGTAGTGTCTGCCTGTCGCCAAGCCATTTCAGCCGATAAGGACGGCTGGTAATGTGCACGTTGAACTGCTGCCACAGCGGGCTGCTGTCCATGTGGTGCCAGACGCTTTCTACTGTTGCCAGTAGCATCTGGTTTTGCGAAGCGCCCGCCAGCACCAGATGAAACATTTTGCTGTTGTCCTGGCTGGTGTCGTTCAGGGCGATCGCGCGTTGTTCCTGTTCGAGGATGCGGCGCAGGTTATCGATATCCGCCCGCGTCGCCATTTTGGCGGCAAAAGCGGCGATGTTGCTCTCCAGCAACTGACGAGCCTGCAATATTTCAAACGGGCCGACATCACTGCTGAGAAAGCGCTCTTCTTCGTTTTCATGCTCCTGAGGAATACGCATCACATAGACGCCGGAGCCCTGGCGAATGTCGACAGTGCCCTGGAGTTCAAGCATTAAGAGAGCTTCACGGACAATAGTACGGCTGACGCCATACTTTTCGGCAATATTGCGCTCAGGCGGAAGGCGGGATCCCACAGGGTAATGCCCCTGGATTATTTGCGCGCGTAAATCTTCGCCAATCTCCTGGTACTGTTTTTTTTCCGGCGGGATTACAGCTTTTTCCACAATATCACCATCACCTGTACAGACCTGTAGTTGAAGCTCAGGCCGGAGAACCCCGGCCTTTGGGCGCGCTATCTTACCAAATTTAGTGCCTGATCGAGAACTTTCGCGCCATTTAAGGTGCCATATGCCACCGGATCGATCACATCAATAGGGATAGCGTATTGGTCGGTAAGTTTCTTATTTTCCGCGAGCTTAAAGCGAACCTGCGGCCCCAACAGTACAGCGATAATCTCGCCGCTGTGGTTGTCTAATTCATCGCGTAGCGCCTGCTCAGCGATGGCATAGATTTTCAGTTCAAGACCGCGCTCGGCGGCGTTTTTTTCCATCTTTGTGACCACCAGTGATGTAGACATCCCGGCAGAACAACACAGGACAATACGTTTCATCACAGCTCCTTATTTCCATTCATCATCAAAAGAGATCGTAAGCTGGCGTTCGTCGCTTAACCGGCGATACCAGGAGAGCGACTTTTTCGCCCGCCGGTCACGGTTGTGGTCCAAATCGATCTCCACCAGCCCGTAGCGATTTTTAAAGGCATTCATTGGCGATACGTTGTCCGTAAACGCCCAGAGCATATAACCGTGACAGTTGGCGCCATCCTCCCGCGCGCGCAACGTCTGGTACAGATGCTCACCAATAAATGCAATGCGGTAATCGTCTTCAATCACCCCATCGGCATTGCGGAACTGCCCTTCGTTCTCAACCCCCATCCCGCTTTCCGCCACAAACCACGGGATGTTGCCGTACTCGTTTTTAATCCGCATCGCCATGTCATAAATGATAAACGGCCCAATTTCCCAGCCGCGCGACTTATTCATGCGCCGCCCCGGTAGCTCAAAGGGTTCGTAGTAATAAGCCGGGTGGAACGGCGTGTCGGGGTGCCAGGCGCGGGAAGGAGCTTTTACCCGATGCGGGTAATAGAGGTTAATGCCCAATTCATCCACGGTATTTTCACGAATGATCGCCAGTTCGTCGTCGGTGTAGTCCCAGCTCACCTGATGCTTCTCAAGCAGGGTAAACAGCTCCGGCGGGTATGCCCCTTTTACCATTGGGTCGAGGAAGACGCGGTTATAAAAGAGATCATACATGGCTGCCGCATGGACATCGTGCGGCGCACGGGAGCGCGGATAGGTCACTTCCGGGTTCAGAATGCACCCCACCGTTCCCGCGTACCCTTTCTCGCGAAACAGTTTCACCACTTTCGCCGTGGCAAGATTCTTATGGTGATTCCACTGCATCCAGGTGCTGGTGTTCTGCTCATACGGCCAGCGCAGCGCATCCAGATAGACTCTGGTTTGCACCACGATGGGCTCGTTAAAAGTGAACCAGCGCGTCACTTTTTGGTGAAACCGTTCAAAGACCTTTTCGACGTAAAGCAGATAGAGTTCGACCACTTTTTTCGATGCCCAGCCACCGTAGGTTTCCAGCAGGTAACCGGGCAATTCGTAATGTTCAAGGCAGATCATCGGCACAATGCGGTTACGCGCCATCTCGTCAAAGAGCTGGTCGTAATAGGCCGCATACTCTTCATCCACGACGCCATTTTCATAGTCGGTCAGAAAGCGCGACCAGTTAATGGAGGTGCGGTAGTGGGTCAGGCCAGCCTGCTTCATCAACTGTACGTCTTCGCGAAAACGGTGATAAAAGTCAGTCGCCACCGCCGGGCCATAGCCCTCATGCCAGACCTGCCTGTCGTTTTTGTACCAAAGATCGGGCCATGAATCCTGCCCCTCTTTTTTGCCGCTCCAGCCCTCGGTCTGCCAGGCTGACGCCGCCGCACCAAGCATAAACGACGGCGGGATGGTGAGTGTTTTCGTGCTCACGTCAGGCTCCTTTAGGCATTTTTCGCCATGTCAGTGGATTCAGCCTGCAGTTGCGCCTGCTCCGCACGGCGGGATGCAATCTTCACAAAAGGCAGGTAAATAAGGATCGAGGCCAGGATACACACCAGTTGTGTCACTACCGCCCCCATCGAACCGGCGGTGGAAAGCCAGGCGTTAATGAGCGGCGGCGTGGTCCAGGGCACCATCACCACGGCCTTGCCCGCAAAGCCGGTAACCGTAGCAAAGTAACCGATTGAGCCGGTCACCAGCGGGGTGATGATAAAGGGGATCGCGAGGATCGGATTGAGCATGATCGGCATGCCGAATATCACCGGTTCATTGATATTGAAGATGCCAGGGCCGATGGAGAGCTTGGCGATCTCTTTCATCTCTTTGCGTTTGGTGGCAATCATCACGGCGATCAGCAGGCCAATGGTCAGACCGGAGCCGCCGATACTCATATACACATCCCAGAACGGCATGGTGATGATATTCGGTACCTCTTTACCCTGCTCAAATGCGCTCATGTTGACCGTGATCGCACCGAGCAGCAGGGGTTCGCGGATCGGCTTGATCATCTGGTTGCCATGAATGCCGATAACCCAAAACAACTGAGCGACAAACATCAACAGCAGAATACCCGGCAGGCTTTGCACCACGCGCTCTAACGGCTGTTGCACCACCTGATAAACAGCATCATAGAGGTACATGCCGGTGATCTGATGGAAGACAAAACCAAAAGTCGCGATAACCGTGGTGGTGATAATGGCGGGGATCAATGCAGAGAACGAGGCCGAGACGTTAGGCGGCACTGTATCCGGCATTTTGATTTTCAGCCCTTCACGGTTCTCCAGCCAGCAGTAAATCTCAACGGAGAGAATCGCGATAAACATGCCGAGGAACAGGCTACGGGTATCCGAGAACTGGCGCAGCAGCACATCTTTTACCACGTGCATTTGGCCATCGACCAGCATTTCCACCGTGGTTGGCGTCACGCAAATAAAGCAGATGACCGCCAGCAAACCGGGGAACAGGGTTTTGATGCCGTTAATACGACCAAGCTCAATACCAATCAGGAATACCGCGCCGATATTCAAAAAGTTGAGCGTGGCGTAGTTGATAGCGCTGGTAATTGGCTTGAGCGCGGCCAGGAACGATAGCGCGTCAAAGCTGGCGAGGCCGTTTTTCGGATCCAGCACCATATTGGAGATAAGCACGGAGAAGGCGCCGACGATGATGACCGGCATCAGGGTAATAAACGAAGCCTTGATCGCCATAATGTAGCGATAGCTGTTGAATTTGGTCGCGAAGCTACCCAGAGAATCGATTAACTTTTCCTGTAGAGCCATTAGAGGTACCTCAGTAAAAGGGCTTTTTATCGTGTCAGGTATACAGCTCAATACCTTTTGGCATACCAAAAATAGCTACCGCTGGAAAATAGTTCTGTGATTAAGGTCGCAACGCGGCATCTGGTATTCCAGATTTGCCATATTTAGCAAATTTGGCATACCACCCTAAATAAACCAGGGTTTTCTTCCCGTTGCATCAAAAGCGTGATCGGCCCGGTTATTGTCTCTCCCTTGCCCCGCTGCGCTTTGATGAATGTGATAAAATAGCGGCCTTCATGTGATACAGGATCAGGTCATGGCGACAATGCTGGATGTCTCACTGCGCGCGGGTGTCTCCAAGGCTACGGTATCGCGCGTGTTGAACGACACAGGTCAGGTAAAAGAGAGCACCCGTAAACGGGTTTTTCAGGCGATGGAAGAGCTGGGCTATCGGCCTAATTTTCTTGCCCAGTCGCTGGCAACCCGCACCAGTAATAACATTGGCCTGGTGGTTTCCAGTTTTAACGGTTTCTATTTTGGCCGCCTGTTACAGCAGGCATCGCGCCAGGCGGAAGCCTATGGCAAACAGCTCATTGTGACCGACGGGCACGATGCCCCGGAACGCGAAGAATTAGCGGTGCAAATGCTGGCCGACAGACGCTGCGACGCCATTATTCTTTACACCCGCTTTATGAGCGAGAAAGCGATTATCCGCCTGATCGATACCACCCCGATGCCGCTTATCGTCATTAACCGCGAAGTGTTTCAGGCCCACGATAAATGCGTTTTTTTTGAACAGCAGGATGCGGCGTTTCAGGCGGTGGATTATCTGATAAATCAGGGTCATCACGATATTGCCTGTATCACCGCCCCTATCCACACGCCAACCGGCAAAGCCCGCCTGATGGGATATCGCAAGGCGCTGGAAAAACACGGTATTCGCTGGGATCCGGACAAAGTGAAATACGGCGATTCAACCATGTCGCGCGGCTATGAACTGTGCCAGGAGATCTTACAAGAGGGCATTAAAGTCAGCGCGCTGTTTGCCTGTAATGACGATATGGCGCTGGGCGCGTCTAAGGCGCTGCATCAGGCGGGGTTACGTATTCCGCAGGATATTTCACTGTTTGGCTTCGATGATGCCCCCAGTGCCCGTTGGCTGGAGCCGGGGCTGTCGACAGTCTATCTACCGATTGACACCATGATCACCACCGCCATCGATCAGGCTATGCGGCTGGCGAACAAAGAATCGATCGAAGCGATCCCACCGTTTACCGGCACCCTGGTGCTGCGTGATTCAGTCGCCCCCGGGCCATTTTTCCCGGATGCGGCGGCGCCTGATCCGGGCGACCGATCGCACCAACCGTAGCCCCGGTAAGCGTCAGCGCCACCGGGGTTATTCCCGGATGCGCCTTATTCGGGTTACGTTTTGAAAACCGTTGATACCCTCGCCCCTCGGGGCGAGGCAGGACTTATACCTGCTCCAGCGCCAGCAGTTCTTCAATGGTCTGACGGCGACGAATCAGCCGTGCAACGCCCTTATCAAACAGCACCTCCGGCAGCAGCGGACGACTATTATAGTTCGACGACATCGAGGCACCATAAGCCCCGGTATCATGCAGCACAAGGTAATCCCCTGGCGTCACGGCAGGCAGTGCGCGGGTTTCGACTTTACCGCCCTCCTGCTGGGTAAACACATCGCCAGACTCGCACAGCGGCCCGGCCACCACGGTATCGATACGCGGCACGGTGGTTAAATCACGCCCGTCCGCCGCCAGTGCGGTAATGTGGTGATAGCTGCCGTACATGGACGGGCGCATCAGATCGTTAAAACCAGCGTCAATCAGTACAAAGTGGCGGCTGCCCATCTCTTTCACGCTGCGCACCTGTGCCACCAGCACCCCGGACTCCGCCACCAGGAAGCGTCCCGGTTCGATCTCCAGTTTTACCGGATGACCCAGATGTTTCGCCACCTGTTCACGTGCGGCATTCCACAGGCTGTAATAGTGGTGCGTATCCACCCCTTCCTCCCCTTCATGATAAGGAATGGAGAGACCGCCGCCTGCCGAAATAGCCTGCAGATCCTGGCCAAATTCCACCACCTGGCGCACCATCGCACCGCACACCTGTTCAAGGTGGCCGTAATCCACCCCGGAACCAATATGCATATGAATGCCGATCAGTTTGAGGTTAAAACGCTGCATCACTTCCAGCGCGGCAGGCAGGTCACTATACCAGATGCCGTGCTTGCTGTTTTCGCCACCGGTATTGGTTTTCTGGCTATGGCCATGACCGAAGCCGGGGTTAACGCGCAGCCAGACCGGGTGACCGGGCGAAACCTGCCCCAGTTGTGCCAGCATATCCACTGACCCGGCATTAACCGGAATGCGCAGCTCGCTCACGCGGACCAGCGTCGCGTCATCAATCACGTCCGCCGTGAAAACAATATCCTCCGGATGCGTTTTCGGGTCGTAACCTGCGGCCAGCGCACGCTCAATTTCCCCTAACGACACGGAATCCACCTTCACACCCTGCTCACGCATCAGGCGCAGGATATGAATGTTCGAGCAGGCTTTTTGCGCGAAACGGATCACATCAAACTGCGTCAGGCGGGCAATCTGGTCGCGAATAATTTGCGCGTCATAAACCCAGACCGGGCAGCCAAATTCAGCAGGCAACCGAAGAAGATTAGCGGCATTAAGGTCGGTTGTGGTTTGTGTCAGTGGGCGTGGCATAACAGACTCCGAAAACGTTTTTTTATGATTACGCCACAGGGCAGGAGGAATAAAAAATATCGTTTTATCGTGAGTCTATGCAAAAATGATATGGATTCTCTTACCAGGATGCCGCCATGCCCGCCGTAAACTTACGCCACATTGAAATTTTTCATGCCGTGATGACCACCGGGAATTTGACGGAAGCCGCTCAGTTGCTGCATACCTCGCAGCCTACCGTCAGCCGGGAGCTGGCGCGCTTTGAAAAAGTGCTGGGGTTGAAGTTATTTGAACGCACGCGTGGGCGTCTGCATCCTACGGTGCAAGGGTTACGTCTTTTTGAGGAAGTACAGCGCTCCTGGTACGGGCTGGATCGCATTGTCAGCGCCGCCGAAAGCCTGCGTGAATTCCGCCAGGGTGAGCTGTCGATTGCCTGCCTGCCAGTCTTTTCCCAGTCATTTTTACCGCTACTGTTGCAGCCTTTTCTGGCCCGCTACCCGGACGTTAGCCTGAATATTGTTCCGCAAGAGTCGCCGCTGCTGGAAGAGTGGCTCTCCGCCCAGCGTCATGACCTGGGGCTGACGGAAACAATCAGCACGCCTGCGGGGACGGAGCGCACGCCGCTACTGACTTTTAACGAAGTGTGTGTCCTGCCGGAAAACCACCGACTGGCGCATAAAGCACAGCTTACGCCAGGAGATTTTCATGGCGAGAATTACATTAGCCTGTCGCGCACCGACAGCTACCGGCAACTGCTCGATGCTTTGTTCAATGAACATCAGGTGAAACGCCGTATGGTGCTGGAAACGCACAGCGCGGCGTCAGTCTGCGCGATGGTCCGCGCCGGGGTGGGAATTTCGGTGGTCAACCCGCTGACCGCGCTCGATTACGCCGCCAGCGGGGTGGTAGTGCGCCGTTTTAGTATTGATGTTCCCTTCACGGTGAGCCTGATCCGCCCGTTGCATCGCCCCTCTTCGGCGCTGGTCGAGGCATTCAGTCGCCATTTACAAGAGGCGATGCCGTTGATTACCGGTCCACTGAACGCAGTGCTGAACGCCGTTTAAGAGAGCATAAACGTTACGGCATCGGCGGCATGCAGGGCAGCCGTATCAAATACCGGGATCGGCGACTGATCTTGTGAAACCAGCAGGCCAATTTCAGTGCAACCGAAAATCACCCCCTGCGCCCCCTGCTCCGCCAGTTGCGCAATCAGACTGACATAATAGGCACGCGAAACATCGCTAAACGTACCGAGGCAAAGTTCTTCAAAAATAACCTGATTGACCCGCACGCGGTCTGACTCCCCCGGAATCAGCGTCTCAATACCAAACGCGTCACTCAGACGACCACGATAAAAATCCTGCTCCATGGTGTAGCGGGTGCCAAGCAGCGCCACTTTGGATTGCTTCTGCGCCACTATCGCCCGCCCGGTGGCATCGGCAATATGTAAGAAAGGCACATCGCAGCGTGCTTCAATCTGCCCGGCGATTTTGTGCATCGTGTTCGTACACAGCACGATACCCTGCGCACCGGCGTTTTGTAGCCCGACGGCCGCATCGGCCAGGATATCCCCGGCCTTTTCCCATTCGCCGCTGCGCTGGCACTCTTCAATCTCATGAAAATCTACGCTGTGCAGCAGCAGGCTGGCAGAGTGCAGACCACCCAATTGCGCCTTCACCCCTTCATTAATCAGGCGGTAATACGGAATGGTAGATTCCCAGCTCATGCCACCCAACAGTCCAATCGTTTTCATCATTCATCTCCCTCTGAGTAAGCACACAGTCAAGCAAACTCAGGGGGGAGTTTCAACCACCCTACAGGCATAAAAAAACCTGCCCGAAAGCAGGTTTTTGGTAAATCAGGCGAATTAACGCGCCAGCCAACCGCCGTCGACCGCGATGGTATAGCCGTTAATGTAATCAGATGCACTGGAGGAGAGGAAAACAATCGGCCCCATCAGGTCACTCGGTAAACCCCAGCGCCCCGCCGGAATACGGTCGAGAATAGCCGCGCTACGCTCTTCGTCAGCACGTAATTGCTGGGTGTTATTGGTCGCCATATAGCCCGGCGCGATGGCGTTGACGTTGATGTTGTGTTTCGCCCATTCGTTCGCCAGCAGACGGGTCACGCCCATCACGCCGCTTTTAGAAGCGGTATAAGACGGCACGCGGATACCGCCCTGGAACGAGAGCATGGAGGCGATATTAATAATCTTGCCGCCATTGCCCTGAGCGATGAAGTGTTTCGCCGCTGCCTGGGACATAAAAAAGACGCTTTTAATATTCAGGTTCATCACGTCATCCCAGTCCTGCTCGCTGAAATTGATCGCGTCTTCGCGACGGATCAGGCCAGCGTTATTGACAAGAATGTCGATTTTGCCGAACTCGGCCACCGCACGATCCAGCAGTGCCGGGATACCGTCGATTTTACGCAGGTCAGCCGTCAGGCTCAGGAAACGACGGCCCAGCGCCGTAACGCGCTCGATGGTTTCGGTCGGTTCAACAATGTTGATACCTACGATATCGCAACCCGCTTCCGCCAGACCCAGCGCCATGCCCTGGCCCAGACCTGTATCACACCCGGAAACTACAGCCACTTTACCTTGAAGAGAGAATGCATCCAGAATCATGTTGGTTCCTTAATCTTTCAACGCCTGCACCCGCAGGCATATTTTCGTTATGCCTGTGGTGCTTAGCGCAGATCTTTAACCGCGACGTGATCCATATCATCAAAGACCTGGTTTTCACCGACCATACCCCAGATAAAGGTATACGCCTTCGTCCCCACACCTGAGTGAATAGACCAGCTCGGCGAAATCACCGCTTGTTCGTTATGCATCACAATATGGCGGGTCTCCTGCGGCTGCCCCATCATGTGGAACACGCATGCGTCCTCATCCATATTGAAGTAGAAGTAGACTTCCATGCGGCGCTCATGGGTATGGCACGGCATAGTGTTCCACAGGTTACCCGGTGCGAGTTCGGTCAGCCCCATGCTCAACTGGCAGGTTTCCAGCACGTCCGGCACGAAGTATTTATTGATGGTGCGACGGTTGCTGGTGAGGTTGTCACCCAGCGTGACCGGAGAAACATCCGCAGGCGTCACTTTTTTGGTCGGGTAAGTAGTATGTGCCGGTGCGCAGTTGTAGTAGAACTTCGCGGGTGTCGCGGTATCGACGCTGGCGAACACCACTTCTTTCGCCCCTTTGCCGACATATAACGCGTCGCGATGGCCGATTTCATAGCACTGACCATCAACGGTAATGGTGCCCGGGCCGCCGATATTGATAACGCCCAATTCACGGCGTTCCAGGAAGTAGCTTACGCCCAGTTGTTTGCCCACTTCGCCGCCAACAGAGACGGTTTTGGCGACCGGCTTAATGCCACCGACGATAATACGGTCGATGTGGCTATAGACCATTGTGTATTCGTCATCCACGAATACCTCTTCAACCAAAAATTCATTGCGCAGTCCCTGGGTATCCAGCGTTTTCGCATGCGCACTGTGGATGCTTTGTCTTACGTCCACATTTACCTCCGCAGTCAATGTTTCATTCGAATCGCACGTAACGGAGCGAATAAAAAACGTTCCGTTTTGCAGTATGGGCACATCTTATCCCGGCTAAAACACGTTTTCAATGTTATATAAAACAACGTTTCATTTTTTTCGTAATATATTTCTAAAACTGTAGTTGCGATCACGAACGTCTGGCATTTACACGAAGAAGAGGTGCGGTTCATTGGGCATGAGAACAGAATTTAATGATAACAAACAAATAGTTAATAACATCTTGAAGTTTTAACAGTCTGCAGGCATTTTTACTGCGCGAAATCTAAGATCCTTTTTGATATCGCAACGTTATCGCGTTTTTCATGATGCGAAGCGCTACGTTTTCTTTTAAACTGCGCAGGTCGTCACACAAAGTAAAACGATGTTTTGATAAATTAACACCGAATTTTTGAAATGTTGATGGCGTGTATAGCGGCACAAAAATGAATGCGTATACACCAGGGAAGTATCGACAAAGAAACAACAGGGTAGCGCGGCGCGTTGCCCGGGGACGTTTGAGTTAGTGTTTCTGTAACTGGCCTTGCCCTCCTTAACGGAGGGCTTTTTTTTAGGGGGAAAGGACGCTATCTGCAAGAAGGACTCAGTCGCGCTCTATTGCCAGCGCCACACCCTGCCCGCCACCGATACATAAGGTCGCCAGCCCTTTACGGGCATTACGTTTTTTCATTTCATGCACCAGCGAGACCAGAATACGGCAGCCGGATGCACCGATAGGATGGCCAAGCGCAATGGCGCCGCCGTTCACATTCACCCGCTTTTCATCCCACTCCAGCACTTTACCGACAGACAGCGCCTGGGCGGCATAGGCTTCATTGGCCTCAATCAGATCGACGTCATCCAGGTGCCAGCCCACGCGCTCAAGGCAGCGACGGGTGGCATAAACCGGTGCAATGCCCATCAGGGCAGGATCGACGCCTACGCTGGCAAAAGCCCGAATACGGGCCATCACCGGTAAATTCAGCTCCTGCGCTTTGGCTTCACTCATCATCATCACTGCTGCTGCGCCGTCATTAATGGACGAGGCGTTACCCGCGGTGACCGACCCCGTCAGTTCAAATGCCGGGGAGAGTTTCGCAAGCCCTTCTGCGCTGGCGTCGGTGCGCGGTTGCTCATCGGTATCAACCAGTAATGGTCGCCCGTCGGTGGACAGCGCTTTCACCGGCACGATTTCATCGCGAAAACGTCCGGAATCAATAGCGGCGCGCGCTTTTTGCTGCGAACGGAGCGCCCAGTCATCCTGGTTGGCACGGCTGATGCCGTACTCCCGCGCGAGGTTTTCTGCGGTTACGCCCATATGGTAATCGTTGAAGGCATCCCATAATCCGTCATGAACCAGGCTGTCGATAAGTTGGCTATTACCCAGTCGCGCCCCGGTACGGCTGTCGGTCAGCACATGGGGGGCACGGCTCATATTCTCCTGGCCGCCCGCAATGACCACATCGGCTTCACCGCACTGAATCGCCTGCGACGCCAGATGCAGCGCTTTCAGCCCTGACCCGCACACATCATTAATAGTGATAGCCGAAACCGTCATGGGCAGCCCGCCTTTAATCGCCGACTGGCGGGCAGGGTTTTGCCCGGCGCCTGCGGTAAGCACCTGGCCTAAAATGACTTCATCAACGGTCTGGGGGTGAATCCCGCTGCGATCAAGAAGCGCCTGAACGACATAACTTCCCAGCTCAACGGCAGAATGGTGCGATAGCGCCCCCTGAAAACAGCCGATAGGCGTGCGAACCGCAGCCACGATAACGACATCTTTCATTTCTACCTCAGCGCAAATTGACCCAGGCAATAGTAGTACGTTGTTATCAAGTATTATCGCAATTGTTTAAAATCGGTGAGATTCATCACACAGGCGGGCAGGAACAGGTTCGGGAAAGGAGGTGCGACGGGCCAAGCCCGTCGCACAGAAACAGCAGTAATCAGTTGTTTACCGGGATTACCGCACCTTTGTATTTGGTGCGGATCCAGTCCTGAATCTCTTTAGAGTGCAGCACGTTTACCAGCGCTACGATGTCTTTTTTCTTCTCATCGCCACGGTGTACGGTAATGATGTTGGCGTACGGGTTGTTTTCGCCACTTTCAACCGCGATCGGATCGTGTACCGGGTCCAGGCCTGCGTCAATGGCGTAGTTGGCGTTGATCACCACCGCGTCACCTTCGTCGTTGTTATACATCTGCGGCAGCAGCGCCGCTTCTACGTTCGGCTGGAACTGCAGTTTTTTCGGGTTTTCAACGATATCGCTGATACGCGCAGAGACTTTATCCACGCCCGGTTTCAGCTTGATCACGCCCTCTTTTTCAAAGATAGAGAGGATACGACCTTCTTCGGATACCGCATCACGCATGATGATTTTGCCACCCTGCGGCAGGTCTTTCAGCGACTTGTATTTTTTGGAGTAGATACCAATCGGCTCAATGTGGATTGCGCCCGCGCTGACGAAATCATAGGTTTTATCGCCCGCGTGATCTTTCAGTACGCTGTTCAGGTACGGAATGTGCTGGAAGTAGTTGGCGTCGATTTCACGGCCAGCCAGCGCGGTGTTCGGCAGAATGTAATCCTGGAACGGTTTGATCTCCAGATCGATACCTTGTTTTGCGAGAATCGGTTTCGCCTGCTCCAGAATTTCAGCGTGCGGCACGTTAGAAGCGCCCACGGTCAGTTTGTCGGCCCAGGAGGAGAAGCTCATTGCACCCAAAGTCATGGCGGCAATCAGTGTCAGTGTTTTTTTCATGATGTGTTTCCCTAATTTTATTAGCGTTTATCTAACAGAGAAGTCAGTGCGTCGCCGCAGAACTGGATGATGAAGACAATAATCAAAATGGTCACTGTCGCCACCAGCGTGACGTCGCCATGGTTGCGCTGGAATCCTTCCAGATAAGCCAGATTTCCTAAGCCACCCGCACCGATAACCCCGGCCATAGCGCTGTAGCTCACCAGAGCAATCAGCGTCACCGTGATACCGGAAACCAGTGCAGGCGATGATTCAGGCAGTAAAACCCGAAAAATCAGTGTGCTAAGGCGTGCCCCCATCGAACGGGTCGCCTCGATAACCCCTTTGTCCACCTCACGCAGGGCGATCTCCACCAGGCGGGCATAAAACGGCGCGGCTCCGACAATCAGCGCGGGCAGCGCGGCGTTCGCCCCGAGGATGGTGCCGACAATCGTTTTGGTAAACGGAATCAGCAGAACAATCAGAATGATGAACGGGATCGAGCGGAACACGTTCACCACAATCGAAATCAGGCTATAGAGCACGCGGTTTTGAAATAATCCGCCGCGGGCAGTCAAAAACAGCGCCAGTCCAAGAATGATCCCCAGCACAAAAGTCGCCGCGCCAGAGAGTGCCGTCATGTAGAGCGTCTCCTGCATGGCCGCCCACAGTTGGGCCAGTTTCAGGTGCGGAAATAGTGTCTCAAGCATGTTTAATCACCTCGCCTTCAATATCGCTATGGCGTAAATCCGCGAGGATATTGTTTACCTGTTCCTCTGTGGCGACGACATGCACCCACAGTTGACCAAACACGCCATGAGCGGTTTGGGTCATTTTTCCATGCAAAATGTTGAAAGGCAGGCCATAGCGCAGCGTCAGTTCACCGACGACAGGCTGATGCGTGTTATGCCCGGTAAAGGTCAGCTTGATAACCGTACCGTCAAGACCCGCATTCAGCTCAGGGTTAAACTCTGCTTCTTCATACTGACTAATCTGGCGCACAAACTGGCGGGTGATCGGCTGCTGAGGATGCGTAAAGACGCTGATCACATCCCCCTCTTCCACCACGCTGCCGTTTTCCATCACCGCCACGCGGTCACAGATTTTGCGCACCACATGCATTTCATGGGTGATGAGCACAATCGTCAGTTGGAAACGACGGTTAATGTCCAGCAACAGTTCGAGGATCTGATCGGTGGTTTGCGGATCCAGCGCCGATGTCGCCTCATCACACAGCAGCACATCCGGGTTGTTTGCCAGCGCACGGGCAATCCCCACGCGCTGCTTTTGTCCACCGCTCAATTGCGACGGGTAAGCATTTTCACGGCCTTTCAGCCCCACCAGCTCAATCAACTCCGCCACGCGGGCATTGATTTTCGCTTTTGGCGCACCGGCAATCTGCATGGAAAAGGCGATGTTTTCTGCCACCGTGCGTGACCACAACAGGTTGAAGTGCTGGAAGACCATGCTGATTTTCAGCCGGGCCTGGCGCAATTGCTCGCCCTTTGCCGCAGAGATGTCCTGACCGTTTATCACTACGCTGCCGGAGGTCGGCTTTTCCAGACCGTTCAACAGACGAATCAGCGTACTTTTTCCGGCGCCGCTGTAGCCGATAATCCCGTAAATTTGCCCCTGCTCAACCGACAGATTGACGCTGTCTACGGCGGTAATCGACGCCTTTCCCTGGTCGAAAATCTTAGAAATATTCCTGAGAACGATCATTGCATTACTTTTCCGTTTGGCGGTTTAGCAGTATGGAAGTCCAAACGATAGTAATCAGTCATGAATATAATTCAAATAACTAAATAGACATTAGATATAACTTTCGGCGCTAAGAGGCGGCGATTCTCGCTATTCTGTCTAATGACTAAATTCAGCAATGGTTATCTGCTAAACGCATAATACGCAGGAAGATTGCTGGCAAAGTGGCTAAAAACACAGCAAAAATGCCAAATTCTGGCAATCGACACATCCGGACGGCTAACCGCCTTTCCCTCCTGATGTCTAAATAGCACTTCATATTTCTTTTTGTTCTAATCGCCGGATAAACGTTCTTTAAACAGGCAAATTGACAGACCTATCATCCGCTCATCACGTTTATCTGTGGGTGATTAACCATGTCAGTATTGCATTCGATTAGTGAACTTATCGGCCAGACTCCGCTCCTCCAGTTGCATAAACTGGAGACGGGCCCCTGCAGCCTGTTTCTGAAGCTGGAAAACCAGAACCCTGGCGGTTCTATCAAAGACCGCGTTGCGCTGTCGATGATTAACGAAGCCGAACGGCTGGGCCATTTACAGCCAGGCGGAACGATCATAGAGGCGACGGCGGGCAATACTGGCCTTGGTCTGGCGCTGATTGCCGCGCAAAAAGGCTATTCATTGATTCTGGTGGTGCCGGACAAAATGAGCCGGGAGAAGATCTTCCACCTGCGGGCGTTGGGGGCGAAAGTGGTTTTAACGCGCTCTGATGTCAACAAAGGGCACCCGGCCTATTATCAGGATTATGCCCGCCGCCTGGCGCAAGAGACGCCGGGTGCGTTTTACATTGACCAGTTTAATAACGAAGCCAATCCGCTGGCGCACTTTAATACCACCGCGCCGGAAATTTACGCCCAGCTTGACGGTGATATCGACGCGATTGTCGTTGGCGTCGGTTCCGGCGGCACGCTGGGGGGGTTGCAGGCATGGTTTGCCGAACACTCGCCAAAAACCGAATTTATCCTCGCCGACCCGGCAGGTTCCATTCTGGCCGATCAGGTTGAAACCGGGCAATACGGTGAGCCCGGCTCCTGGCTGGTCGAAGGCATCGGTGAGGATTTTATCCCACCGCTGGCGCATATCGACGGCGTACATAAGGCCTACCGGGTTACCGATGCTGAAGCGTTTGCCGCCGCGCGAGCTCTGCTACAAACCGAAGGCGTGCTGGCCGGTTCTTCAACCGGTACGCTGCTCAGCGCCGCGCTGCGTTATTGCCAGGCGCAGACGACCACCAAACGAGTGGTAACGCTCGCCTGCGACAGCGGCAATAAGTACCTCTCCAAAATGTTTAATGATGACTGGATGCGCCAGCAAGGCTTGTTAAGCCGCCCGACGCGCGGCGACCTGACCGATTTCATTGCCCTGCGCCACGACGAAGGGGCCACCGTCACCGCCGCGCCGGATGACACCCTGGCCGCCGTGCTGGCACGCATGCGTCTGTATGATTTCTCGCAGCTTCCCGTGCTGGAAAACGGCCGGGTCGTCGGCATTGTCGATGAGTGGGATCTGATAAGCCACGTACAGGGTGATAGCGCGCGTTTTTCATCACCGGTGAAAGAGGCGATGACCCGCAACGTGGAAACCCTCGACAAGCACGCGCCGGAAAGCGCGCTGAAAGCCATTTTTGACCGGGGCCTGGTGGCTGTGATTGCCGACAATGACCGCTTTCTTGGCCTGATTACCCGCAGCGATGTTCTGACCACCTGGCGTAACCGCCTGGAACAATAAAGGAGTACAGATGAAAACGTTGAATACGTTGAGCGTGCACAGTGGCACCTTTACCGACCAGCACGGCGCGGTGATGCCGCCGATTTATGCCACGTCCACCTTTGCACAGCCTGCGCCCGGTCAGCATACCGGTTATGAATATTCCCGTAGCGGTAACCCGACTCGTCACGCGCTGGAAACCGCGATTGCCGAACTCGAAGGCGGCACACGTGGTTATGCCTTTGCCTCCGGGCTGGCGGCGATTTCCACGGTGCTGGAATTGCTGGATAAGGATAGCCATATTGTCGCGGTTGATGATGTATACGGCGGCACTTACCGGCTTATCGAAAATGTGCGTAAGCGAAGCACCGGCCTGCGGGTGAGCTGGGTGAAGCCCGACGATCTGGCAGGGCTGGAAGCCGCCATCCGCCCGGACACGCGGATGATTTGGGTTGAAACACCGACAAACCCATTGCTTAAGCTGGCAGATCTGGAAGCGATTGCGACCATCGCGCAACGGCATAAGATCCTGAGCGTGGCGGATAACACCTTTGCCTCGCCGGTGATTCATCGCCCGATTGAACTGGGTTTCGATATTGTGGTGCACTCCGCCACCAAATACCTGAACGGACACTCTGACGTGGTGGCCGGGCTGGCGGTGGTGGGTGATAACCCGGCGCTGGCAGAAAAACTGGGCTATTTGCAAAATGCCGTAGGCGGCGTACTTGACCCGTTCAGCAGTTTCCTGACGCTACGCGGGATCCGCACGCTGTCGCTACGTATTGAGCGCCACAGCAGTAACGCGCTGGCCCTCGCCCAGTGGCTGGAGCAGCAGCCGCAGGTGGAAAAAGTGTGGTTCCCGTGGTTGCCGTCGCATCCGCATCATGCGCTGGCGCGTAAGCAGATGGCGCTGCCCGGCGGGATGATTTCGGTGGTAGTGAAAGGCAATGACCAGTACGCCACTGAGATTATCAGTAAGCTAAAACTGTTTACGCTCGCCGAGAGTCTGGGCGGTGTGGAGAGTCTTGTGAGCCAGCCCTACAGTATGACGCACGCCTCTATTCCGCTTGAGCAGCGGCTGGCGAATGGCATTACGCCGCAGTTGATTCGGTTATCAGTGGGCATCGAAGGGGCGGATGATTTGATTGCCGACTGGCAGCAGGCGCTGGCGTAACGGCATTGACCTTCCCCGGTGGCGCTGCGCTAACCGGGGCTACAACGCCTCTCCCTTGAGGGAGAGGCTCAGGGTGAGAGGCAATACGACTTAGCGCTTATCGATACCGTTGAGGATATCCAGCACATCATCTGGCAGTGTCAGTTGCGCGCTGGCCAGGTTTTCCTGCAGATGCGCAGGCGACGAGGTGCCCGGAATCAGCAGGATATTGGGCGAACGTTGCAGCAGCCATGCCAGCGCAACCTGCATCGGTGTGGCATTTAAACGTTGCGCCACCGCGTTCAGTTCCCCGGATTGCAGCGGCGTAAAGCCACCCAGCGGGAAGAACGGCACATAGGCAATGCCCTGTGCGTTCAGCACATCAATCAGCGCATCATCTTCACGGTTTGCCACGTTATACATATTCTGAACGCAGACAATCGGCGTCATCGCCTGCGCATCGGCGACCTGCTTCGCCGTCACATTACTCAGCCCGATATGCCGGATCAGTCCGCGCTCTTTAAGGGTAATCAGTGTTTCCAGTTCAGCTTCCAGCGAACCTTCCGCAGGCCCGTGCACACCATGCATACTGCGCAAGTTGACCACTTCTATAGCGTCGAGGCCAAGATTACGCAGGTTATCTTCTACCGCGCGCGTCAGTTCTTCGGCGCTAAACGCAGGCAGCCAGTTGGCTTTGTCATCCCGACGCGCCCCAACTTTAGTCACGATGCACAGATCGGCCGGATACGGGTGCAGCGCTTTTTTGATTATCTGGTTAGTGATATGCGGACCATAGAAGTCGCTGGTGTCGATATGATTAACACCAGCCGACACGGCGTCACGAAGCACCTGAATCGCCTTCGCTTCGTCAGCCGGCGGCCCGAACACGCCGGGGCCGGCCAGTTGCATTGCGCCATAGCCAAGACGACCAACTTCGCGGTCGCCAAGACGATAAGTAAGCGTGGGTTGAGACATGGAATACCTCCTGGGTGATAAGTGAACACATTGTAGGACGGCGCCGACAGAGGCAACAGCGTAATCTGTGCCATGCTACACGAGGAGAATATTTCTCATACAACGTAAAGGTGAGTCTTGAGGCGCTACCTAAATAAGAAACCTCTGATATAGTAAATCTATAGCTAATGAGGCCTCACTATGAAATTTCCTGAAATACCAGAAAACGAAACCGAGCGTCTTAAATCTCTTTATATGATGGACCTGCTCGATAAAAAGGATGACGAGCGCTTAGATCGCCTGACTCGTCTGGCAAAAACGGCATTTGACGTTCCAATAGGCATAATCAGCTTGTTAGATCGCGATCGGCAATGGCTGGTTTCCTGCAGCGGCGAAGTGAAAGTCCGTGAGACATCTCGCAATATATCCTTCTGTGCACATGCGATCCTGGCACAGGGGATTTTTATTGTGAAAGATACCAGCGTGGATGAGCGTTTTCACGATAACCCATTTGTTATTGGTGAGCCGCATATACGTTTTTACGCGGGCTGCCCGGTCCGCCTGCCAGATGGCTCGATCGCCGGAACAATATGTATTATTGATGACAAACCGCGCGACTTTACCCCGGAAAATATCAACGCGTTGCTCGATCTGGGTGCCATTGTCGAGGACGAATTTCATATCATCAGCATGGCGATGACGGACACATTGACCGAATTACCCAATAAGCGTGGTTTTTACAAACTGGGTGATAAACGCTTCTCATGGTTAACTGATAATAAACGATCGTTTAGCCTCATTTACTTAGATGTTGAAAACATCACCGCTATTAATGAATTCTTCGGACATAACGAAGGCGACAATACGCTCAAAAAATTTGCCTCGGTGCTTCTGCGCTGCCTGAAAAAGAATGACGTTGCCGCACGTCTGGAAGGAGGCAAATTTGTCATCCTGCTGGGCCATGACGATGATCGGGATGTGGACACCTTCCTGTTCAGCTTGCAGTCAAAAATTGATGATCTCAATGAAAAATCAATGAAAAAGTTCCGGCTACACTATTCTTACGGCATCGTGGAGTACGATCCGGACAGACACGGCAACCTGCTGGAGATGATGAACAACAGCGAGCACGTGATGTATCTGGAAAGAAAAAAACCGCCGCTAAACCCGACGCAGGCGCATAAATCCAGCGAAAACTCATAGCTCGCCGGAGTATAAGCTCTTATCACGAGGGTAAATGAAAATTTACCCTCTTTTTTTGAATGAATACCACCACCAATTCAACTATTATTTTATGGCCTCTCTTATTCAGCCATCAATTTATTTATACAAACCTACCCACCTCTTTATTTATGATAGATAGCATCTATTTACATAAATAAATTTAAAGCACATTCTTTTTTCTCATGGGTTTTTCGATTTCAACGGTTATTATCCAGTTTAGGTTTAGTCAACATTCTGTATTTAGACCGTCGAACATTCTGAGAAAGACGTTTTGTTGATTAACCCACCCGGCATCCACAACGGATTTATATTCCTATCCGTTCTTTTTGCTCACCGCAAACCCTTGCGGTGGTTACGATTTATTAACGCTAATCTGAAAGTAAATTCTAATGGGTATCGAGAATAGTCAAAGTAAAACCACCAGCACGAATCCTGTATATCGTTCTGGTCGTCATATGTCCTGGGGTGTGCTGGGATTTTGTTTGCTATTACTGATACTGAAATACATCAGTTGATCTTGCTTTTAATACCGGCATAAAAATAAACACCACCAGGTGATATATCCTGATGGTGTTTATTCACAGACGAAACAGACTGAGCGTAAACGCAAGCTATTACTCAAGCACAATTTCGCTACGCAGACGATTTTTCACCCATCCTGCTAGTGCCGAGGCATTTAACGCCCGTGAATAGAGATACCCCTGAGCAATATCACACTGCAATTCCCGCAGTTCATTACGCTGCTGTTCCGTTTCGACGCCTTCAGCCACAACAGTTTGATGCAGGCTCTGTCCAATCCTCACCACCGTTGTGGCAATGGCTTTCATCTTGCTACCTTCCCGCAGGTCGCGCATAAAGCTTTGATCGATTTTCAGCTCGGTCATTGGCAAATGCGCCAGCCGGGACAAGCAGGAAAACCCGGTACCAAAATCATCCATCGACAGCCCCACCCCCAACTCACGTACCGCACAAATGACTTCCATGGTTTCCGGTCGCTTATCCATCATGACGCCTTCGGTAATCTCAATGGTCAGGCAGTGTGCGGGGATGCGGTATTGGCGTAGCAGATAAGAGATATACTGCGGCAAGCTGCTGTTATAAAAGTTAATCGGCGAAAGATTTACCGACACCACGGGCACATGAATGTCATTACTACGCCATTCCGCCATCTGGCGGCAAGCTTCATGGAGCGTCCAGCGACCAATGCCTTCGATTTCACCGGTCTCCTCAGCAAGTGCGATAAATTTACCTGGGGGAATATCGCCCAATACCGGGTCGGACCAGCGCGCCAGCGCCTCAACCCCATAAAGCTCGCCATTTTTGAGCCAAATCTGCGGCTGGTAGTGCAGATGTAAATGGTTGCTGGCAATAGCGAGTTTCAGTGCCGCCGCCAGCTTTAACCGCTCCTGATCCACCTGGTTCATTTCACTACTGAAAAAAAGATAGCCGCCCGACGCCGCCCCTTTTGCCAGATGCGAGGCGTGATTAGCCTGCTTAAGCAATAGATCGCGGGATATCCCGTGATCGGGATAGAGGCTGATGCCGGTACTTACCGTCACGTTCAGTGCAAGATCAGCCACATTAAACGGCAGACGGAATAACGCCTGAATACGCTGCGCAATTGTGGTTGCCTTCGCGGCATCGCAATCCGGGAAGACCAGAACAAAGGTGTCGCTGTCAGGATGGCTGACAAACGCCTGGCGGGAAAATTCCGCCGTCAGCCGCTGGGCAATGGCGGCCAGTACGCTGTCCCCGGCGGCATAGCCCAGAGCATCGTTAACATCTTTAAAATGGTCGAGGTCAAGGAAAAAGAGCGCGGCACACGCACAGGCGCCCTGCTGAAAAAGCGCATCAATATGACGATGCAGCGCGCTACGCTTTGGCAGACCGGTCAGCAGATTAAAGGTCGACAGTTGCGTAATCTTTTGCTGATCGATATGCACGACCACCATGCAGGGTGCGCCCGCACGCGCCGCCCCGTCATAGCGCACTGTGGCAGAAAGCGTGGTTTCTTCCCCGGTTGCCGACACAATCGTAAGCGACGTTTCCTCGCCGGGCGCCTCCGGGGAGGTGAACAGGGGAATATCCGCTGCTTTTCTGCCCAGCACCTGGCTTCGCGAATAACGCCATAGCGTCTCGGCCGCTTTATTAAAGAAAAAAACATTTTCCGCGCCGTCGATAAGAACAACAGCATCATGAACATATTCCAGCGCGGCAAGCATTGACTGCGAGCCGAAAATATCATTGTCAAAAGGCATGATAGTTTTTCTATACCAGGGAGGTCGGGGCAATACTAATAGAAAGCAGCCATCGGTTCAATATCAGCCAATAGCGATATTTGCAGGAAACTGCATTTATAGAGAAATTAAATAAATGGATAATTATTTATTGATAAAGTTTTAGCAAAAGATGCCGATAGGGTAAATAATAAAAACATGAATCAAATATGAAGAAATTGAGGAGATTGAGGTTTACTACAATTATTATTGAAAACTATCGTCTACGCTAAATACATCATCTTTTCATCTCGCTACCACGCAAGCCTGACGCCGCGCGGTCTCCCGCCATACAACGCAATGAACAACAGATAGATTAATAGACATCTTAAATAAGTGAATTTCTATTTATTGATAGCGTCACTTGACCTGCCACTTTGCCCACCTCAGTATATAAGGAAATTCTCAATTAAAGCGGACATCAACAATAAATGATGATCCACTTAACGTATTCAATGATTGATGGTAATACGTTCCGCAGCAATAAGGAGCCAGCGGTAATAGAGAAAGAGGCAGATAACATTGCTTAAATTTAGTGCGTGTTTAACACATCGAGGACAGGCAAATACTATGTATGACGATTTAAGTTCTTTGACTGCAAAACTGAAGATGTCCGGTGTCTCTTTCCAGAAAATAAACGACGAAGATGGTGCAACGATGCAAACAGCAGTAACAGTCACAACGCCCGATGTTAATGGTGATGTTAAAGAAACCATTGTTGAAACCGTGCCTGCGGATATTCACCTGGAAAGCTCTCAACCAGCACCCAACGTCAATACCCTCTCCTGGCCGAAAGCAAAACCTGCGCTGGTACAAAACGCGTTTTCCTCTCCGACCGGTGGCATTCTGGAAAGTGTTGCGGCCCTGTCCCGCCAGACGTCCGAACCGGAAATTCGCGAACGCAACCCGGTACGTCTGGACGTATTATTTACCGTCATTGGCAGATAACCCCGCCCAATTACCGGGTTGGCGCCCAGTTTTTCTCATAAGCGTGTCCTGACTCAGGTGAGGAAATTAGCCGCTCGTTGTGCTTTTCGACAGGGGCTATTCAGTCTGACAAGTCATGATTTTTAACAGGGTTACCGGAACGGAAACAGACCGGTCGGCCTTACTGTTTTCCGTACAGATTATTAAACATGCAAAAAATCATCGGAATTATTCTCACGCTGACGCTGCTTTTATTATCGTTGTTGGTGGTAGTCACCCCAATGAGCAGCGATAAACAATACCTTTTCGGCCTGTCAGTGATTGTGGCCGTTTTTATTCTTGGTCGATTTAAAAGCAAAAAATCGGTCCTGGCTATGCTGGTATTTTCGCTGCTGATGTCCACACGTTATATCTGGTGGCGCGCAACGACGACGCTGCATTTCGACTCCACGCTGGAGATGGTACTCGGCGGTCTGCTTTTTGCGGCTGAAATCTATTCCTGGACTATTCTGGTGCTCGGCTATGTACAAATGGCCTGGCCGCTGGAGCGCCCCATTGCCCCGATGCCGAAAGATCACAATACCTGGCCGACCGTCGATATCTATGTGCCTTCATATAATGAAAGCCTCGACGTGGTTCGCGATACGGTGCTGGCGGCGCAGTGCATCGAATATCCACAGGATAAAGTGAAGGTCTATATTCTGGACGACGGCAAGCGGGATGAGTTCCGGGATTTCGCTGCGCAAGCAGGTGTAGGCTATCTGACTCGTCCGGATAACAGCCATGCGAAGGCCGGTAACCTCAACCACGCGATGACCCTCACCGAAGGTGAGCTTATCTGCGTATTCGACTGCGACCACGTGGCGACCCGCGTGTTCCTGCAGGCGACCGTCGGTGAGTTCTTCCGTGATGACAAACTGGCGCTAATTCAGACACCACACCACTTTTATTCCCCGGATCCGTTTGAACGTAACCTGACGGCAGCAAAGAAAGTGCCCCATGAAGGCGCACTCTTCTACGGCCCGGTTCAGCAGGGGAACGACAACTGGAATGCGACCTTCTTCTGCGGCTCCTGTGCAGTTATCCGGCGCTCCGCGCTGGAGGAAGTGGGCGGTTTTGCGGTCGAAACGGTCACCGAAGATGCTCATACCGCGCTGAAACTACAGCGTCGCGGCTGGAATACGGCGTTCCTTGATATCCCTCTGGCGGCAGGCCTGGCGACCGAACGTCTGGCGCTGCATGTGAACCAGCGTATTCGCTGGGCGCGCGGCATGACGCAGATTTTCCGTATCGATAATCCGCTGCTCGGGCGCGGCCTCAAGCTGACCCAGCGTTTGTGCTACCTCAATGCGATGCTGCACTTTCAGTATGGGTTGCCGCGAGTGGTGTTCCTTACCTCACCGCTGGTCTTTATGCTATTTAACCTGAACATTATCTCTTCATCCGCGACGCTGATTTTCTCCTATGTGTTGCCGCACCTGGTGCTTTCCACCCTCGTGAACTCGCGCATCACAGGCAGGTATCGCTACGCGTTCTGGGGGGAAATCTATGAGACGGTGATGGCCTTCCATCTGATTCTCCCGACGCTGCTCAGCCTTATCTCACCGCGCCTTGGGAAATTTAACGTGACGGATAAAGGCGATCTGACCGATCGCGATTACTTTGATGCCTATACCGTGCGCCCGCTGATTATCACTGTGCTGCTGATGGTCGGCAGTATGATCTGGGTCGGCGTGCGTTATTACATGAATGACTACGCTGGCATCGACCCCCGCGTCATCCTTTTTAACATTGCCTGGGGCTGCTTTAGCACCATCATTTTATTGGCCTCAATCGCCGTGGCGAAAGAGAGTAAGCAGATCCGCAAAACGATCCGCATCTACGCCAGTCTGCCGACAAAAGTACTTTTCTCTGACGGCTCACACATGCTCACCCGCACCTTTGATATCTCCATGGGCGGTGCGCGCGTGGCGCTACAGAAAGGGGAAGACCTGCGCTACAAAGTCCCTGTACAGATTGAACTGGGGCTGGGGAATGAAATTGCCCATGTACCGCTGCGTGCCGCTGGCGTGGGAAACAACGATATTCGCGTAGAGTTCGACAACCTGCCCCTCAACGAACGCCGCAAACTGGTACGCGTAGTGCTCTCTCGCGCCGATGCCTGGTACAAACCGCCCCATGCCCCGGACCGCCCGCTGGCCTCTTTCGCAGGCATTTTGCAGTGTGTATGGGAACTGTTCTTTGGCCGTAAAAAAAGCAGTGCAACGGTGAAATGCAAAATGGCCACCGTGGCGAAAAACCAGGAAGAGGTTAAACATGCGCTGTAATCCTCTGCTGTTAGCCACGGTCTTGCTGTGTGGCACCAGCGGTATCGCCTGGGCGGCACTGTCGACCAACAATGAAGCTCTGCCGGAGCTGCCACCGCTGCAAGGGGTAAAAAGCACTCAGGCAACCCCCGCTGCGGTTGTCGCCGCCGCGCCAAATGCCAGCAATCAGAACATCTCCAGTTCGTTGAGCTTTGGCGATATGGGGGCCGCAGGCGGCCTGACGCTTTCCGGCCAACAGTTGCAGAATGGCGTGAGTTTTACGCTGCCGGGCGATCTGGTGATTACCGATGCACATATCAGTCTGAATGTGGAGGTGAACCGCACGGATGTGCCAGGCGAAAACCTGCAACTGATGCTTAACGGGCAACCGCTGGGTGCCATTCCGCTCGATCAGGTCCAGCAGGAGAAAGGCTTCTGGAATCTGGATGTTCCGGCATCAATGATTGCCTCGGGTAATAACCTGAGTTTCCAGTTAAAAACCAGCGACGACATTATCAATAATGGCTGGAGCTGTCAGCGCACGCTGCCGGAAGATTACCGCGTGACGTTAACACCTACATCGACGCTCAATTATCAGGGGCTGTGGCTGAACGTGCGCAAAACGCTCAGCACCTTCCCTCGCCCGTTCTTTGATACGAAGCAGACTAAAGATCAGGCGCTGAGTATCGCCTTTTCCACCAGCCCCGACGCGGATGTCCTTACCGCAGCCGCCATTGTCGCCTCACACTTTGGCGTGATGAGTGCCGGTAAGCCCAGCCGTTTCGATGTGCAGTACAACACGCTGCCTGCGGGTAACGGTATTTTACTGGGCAAACCTGGCGATCATATCGGTGAGGTGACCCTCGGCGAAAACCCAGGGGCGGCGTTGCAGGTGATCGATAACCCGCTGAACCCGGCTTACAAGCTGCTGGTGATAAGCGGCCACAACGAGACAGAACTGCGCCAGGCTGCCTGGCGTCTTACCCAACCGGCTCTGCCAGACAGCGACACTCTGCAAGTGACGGCGGTAAAAATGACGCAACGTGGCGAATACGACGCTCCACGCTGGGTCAACACCAGCCATCCGGTTGCGCTTCGCAGCTTACAGGCTGATGACGGCAGTCTGGTGGCGCACGGTGTCTGGCATGGGGAAAACCAGCTCCCCTTCGTCACAGCGCCGGATCTGTTTATGTGGGATGGCAGCGCCGTACCGCTGCGTCTCACTTACAGTTTTGCGCAAAAAGTCTGGATCGATGACAGTAACTCGTTCCTCAATGTCAGCCTGAACGGTGAGTTCCTTAAGCGCCTGCCGGTGAGCAAAGACGGCATTTTCGCACCGGTAATGAATATGCTCGGTCTGACCCAGCGCCAGCAAAGCGCGGTGGTGAATATTGACCCACGCGCCATTCTCGGTAGTAACCAACTGGGTTTCTGGTTTGGTATCAAACCGCAGAAAAATGCCCCCTGTAATGCGCTGGGCGATGACAACGTTCAGAGCCGCATTGATGGCAACTCAACGCTGGATTTCTCCCATTCGTGGCACTTTGGGCAGTTGCCAAATCTGAACTGGTTCAGCAATGCCATGTTCCCATTCACCCGCAACGCTGACCTGGCGAACACCAGTGTTCTGATGTCTGCGCACCCGAACCTGGAAGAGACCTCTGTGCTGCTGAACCTGATGGCGAAATCCGGTCGTGATACGGGTGTTAGCGCCAGCTACCTGCATTTGTTCACCGGAATGCCGCAACAGGAGAGCGGGCAGCAACAGTTAGCCAGTAGCGACGTGCTCGCCATTGGCAGCCTGCGTAATGGTGAACTGCTCAAACCACTGTTACAGGGCAGCGCCTTCTCACTTAATGAAAACACGCTAGAAGTGAGTACCGCCAGCGTCTTAAGCCGCCTGACATCACTGTTCAGCGGCGAGCAGGCACGGACAGATATCGATGCCGCAAGTTACCTCAACGACACCAGCCAGTGGCGTGGCCTGGTAAGCGTTCGTTCGCCCTGGAACACCGGGCGTGTGGTGGTGATTGCCACCGGCACTGACGATCATCAGTTGCAGCAACTGCCGGATGATATGACGAAACCGACGTTTAAAAGCAATGCGAACGGCGATTTTGTGGCGACCGGAGATGCTGGCGATGTGCGTAGCTGGCGCGTTGGCGAGCAATTTACCCGCGGCGACCTGCCGGGTTATCTGATGATTTTGTGGTTCGCCAGCCAACACATTTTCTGGCTGTCGCTTCTCGCGTGCCTGATTGCCGCGATTGCCAGCCCCATGTTGTACCGCACGTTGAAGCGACACGCTCAGCAACGCCTGCAGGATAAGACCGAACATGAATAAGCGTATTATTGGCAAACCACTGACGCACGCCTTTTACCTGCTGTGTCTGATTGGCACGAGCCACCCGGCATCTGCCGCCGACACAACGGATGCCAGCCAGAGCGCCAATGATGCGGCGGTCAAAAAACTGCTAACCCAGGCAAGCTACTGGCACAGTAAAGCACATGATGATATGGCGCTCGAAGCGCTGCAAAAAGTGCTGGCAGTGGATGAGCACAACGTCGACGCGATGTACCTGACGGCGCTTTATCAGCTCCAGCGGGGTAACACCCAGCAGGCAGACATCTGGCGCAAAAAAATGGCTGAGATAGCCCCGCAGGACCCGCGCCTGTCGGCGCTGAACAGTGCCAACTCGATGCAGTCCATTTCACCCTCTCAGCTCAATGCGGCGCGTAACCTGGCACAGCACGGGCAAACCAAAGAGGCGGTTGCAGCCTATCGCGCGCTGTTTAAAGGCAACCCGCCGGATGAACTCGCGCTGGAGTATTACCAGACGATGGCGGGCGACAGCGCCACCTGGCCAGAAGGGGTGGCCGCCCTGCGTCAGCGCGTGAAAATGATGCCGGATGACAACGCCAGCAAGCAGGCGCTGGCAATGGCGCTGACCTGGCAGCAAGAGACCCGTCGCGAAGGGATAGCACAACTGTCGGCCATCGCCGCAGATGACAAAAGCGCCGATAAAGCGCTGCAACAGGCGCTGCTGTGGCTGGAACCTAAAGCATCGGATCTGCCCGTTTATACCAGTTATGCTCAGCGACACCCGGAAGATAACGCGCCGATGGACCACTACCGCAAGAGCGTGGAAGGGGATGCGACCAAATCCGGTTTTGATGCGTTGAACAGCGGCGATCTCGATTCAGCGAAGGACAAATTCGCCCAGGTTTTGCAGGGGCAGGCCAGCAATGGCAACGCGCTCGCCGGAATGGGCTATGTGGCGCTGCGCCAGAGCCGCTTTGCGGATGCCCAAAAGTATCTGCGCCGCGCATCACAGGAAAATAGCAACAACGAGAACAGCCTGCAGTGGGCGAAGGATGCCGACAATGCGCGGTTCTACGCCTCGCTAAACGAGGCCCGCAGCCTGAATCAGAAAGGACGCTATGCCGACGCACTCGCCAGCCTGGACACCAGCGCCGGCAGCGACTCCAGCCAGCGTCAGGCAGCAGATATGCTACGCGCCGACATCTTGCGCCGTCAGGGTAAACCGGCGGAATCGGAGCAGGTCTATCGCCAGTTGCTGGCGGATAACCCGCAAAATACCGATGTCCGCACCGGCCTGATGTGGGTACTGCGTCAGCAAAACAAACAGACCGAAGCCGAGCAGATCCTACGCACACTGCCCGCCAGTCTGCGAACCCGCTACGCCACCTTTGGCGATAACGGTGATGACGAGCGTAAAGCCGCGCAGGCTGCATTGCAGTCGGGCAATGGGTCGAAAGCCATGCAGATCCTGCAGGCTGCCTGCGGCAAATACCCGCAAAACCTCTGGCTGCAACTCGATTATGCCCGTCAGTTGCGTAAAGCCGGGCAGAAACAGCAGGCCGCCACGCTGATGGCAAGCGTGGCGCAACGTGCCGACAAGCGTAATGAAGCGCTGTATGCCGCCGCGGTATATGCCGCCGAGGATAACGACTGGTCGAAAAGCCAGAGCCTGCTTTCGCAGGTCCCACGTGCGACATTCAGCGCTGACATGACGGCGCTCAACAGCCGCGTCCAGAGCAACCTGCAAATGGATATCGCCCAGAACTATCTGCGTCAGGGTAATACACAGGCCGCCCGCAACTCCCTGCGATCGCTGGAACGTACGCCGCCGCAAACGCCTGTCGATCTTGGCCGTTACGCTCAGTTGATGATGCAGGCCGGGGATACGCCGCTTGCCCTGCAACTGGTTCGTGAAAACCAGGCTCAGGGGCTGCATGGAACCCTGGCCGACTATGCCGGGCAAATCCGCGTGCTGAACCAGGCCGGACGCTTTGCGGAAGCAGAAAGCGTGCTTAACTCGCCGGTGCTGCAAAACAGCGCCAGCCAGCAAGAGATCGACAATATTCGTATCGCCAGCGTCATTGCCCGCGCCGATCGGTTACGCGAAAAAGGCAAACCCGATGCCGCCTGGAACCTGGTGATGCCCGCCCTGCGCGCCAACCCGGCTAATACCGATTTGTTACTGGCGATGGCGCGGGTATATCAGTCCGATCATATGGACGATAAAGCCGATGAGATTTACACGTTCGTGCTGCGCAAATCGCCACGCGACAAGCAGGCGTTAACCGGGATCGTCAACCTGGCGCTGGCACGTAATGACCATGATGCCGCCCGCCGTGCGTTTAGCGCGCTGGAACCATCGCAGGATGCGGATTACATGATGCTGGCCGCGAGAGTGGCGGCCGCAAACGGTGAAAATCAACGGGCAATGTCGCTGTTGCGTACCGCACAGTGGCGTCTGCAACAGGGTACAGAGGAAGATGAAAGCGACGTGATAAGCGACGTGGTCTCCCTCCCCTCCCCCACGCAGCAGGCACAACAGACCGCAATGACCAGCATTAATAACATGATGCAGGATCTGCAGGACAAGACCGCGACCTGGACAGGTGGCGGTGTGTCACTGCGCACCCGTAGCGGTGAGTCTGGCCTTGGCGCACTGGACGAGGTGAAAGCGCCGCTAACGATTTCCGGCACGATAACCGATAGCGCCCGTCTGAGCCTGAACGTCTCGCCGGTCTCATTGAATGCCGGAGAGATGTCCGGCAACTCGGCAAACCGCTTTGGTTCGGGTCAGATCACGCATGCCACCAAACTGGCTGCCGCCGCAAGTACAACCACGACCACCACATCAACCGATGCGGACGCCCAGAGCGGCCAACAGGCAAACGGCATGGAGACCAACCTGAGCCTGACCGGCGACAGCTACAAACTGGATATCGGCAATACGCCAACCGGCGGTGAGTTCACCCGCCTGGTCGGCGGTGTCGAGTGGATGCCGAAACTGTCGCGCAATAGCTCACTCGATTTGAAAGCTGAGCGCCGTGCGGTCACCGATAGCCTGCTCTCGTATGTCGGTGCGAAAGATAAAACCACCGGCGAAAGCTGGGGGGCGGTCACCCGTAACGGCGTCTCGGCCCAGTACGCGTGGGATAACGATCTTGTGGGTTTATATGCCCGTCTGGGCTTTGATACCTGGATTGGCGAAAACGTGCCAACCAACCACTCGGTCAACGCGCTGGCAGGCAGCTATTTACGCCTGTTCCGCACCACAGAAAGCGAACTCAAGATGGGCGTCAACGTCAATTACATGGACTTTGACCGCAACCTGAGTAACTACAGCCTCGGTCAGGGCGGCTATTTCAGTCCGCAAAACTATATGGCGGTCTCGCTGCCCGTCACCCTGACACGCAAGATAGATAAATGGGACCTGACGCTGAATGGCGCGGTGGGGTATCAATCCTGGCGACAGGATCAGAGTGACTACTTCCCCGGCCACAGCAGTTTGCAGTCACAACTGAATAGCCTGGCCAGTACCGTCGACAACGTGGATTCGGTGTACAAAGCCTCCGCGAAAAACGGTGTGGGCTATACGTTGGGCGTCGACGCACGCTATCGCCTGAGCGACAACGTGGCGCTCGGCGCCAACCTGGGATATGACACTTTCGGCAGTTATAACGAAGGTAAGGCGTTGTTTTATTTTAAATATTTTGTCGACCAAAACAAATAACCCGTGGGATGAATGATGTTTAGTAACCAAGACACCTATTTGCAACGCAACTATCAGGCAGGCTGGCATGACCTGGTGTATCTGTTTTTCAATGAGTTTTCAGACGGGCAGTCGGACAAAGACCCGGAAGCACTGAGACGTATTGGACAGATGATGGCCCAGTGGTATCCCATCGATCGTGCCACTACGGTGAGCGAACTGGAGAGCAGCATCAACCGCGTACTGGAGCTGTTTAACTGGGGATTCGTCAAGATGGCCCCGGCACAGCGTGAACTTATTCTGATGCATTGCGCCTGGCCGCACGCGCCGGAGCATCGCGATGAAGCGGGCTGGCGCCGCGCCAGTGCTACCGTACTGGAAGGGGCCTATTCGCAGTGGCTGGTTTCTCAGGGGGCGGGTAACCATGTTCCGGTTCGCTGGAAAGATAACGCCACCGAAGATGTATTGATTTTCCGTTACGCCATCAGCGAATAACGCCGCAAAGGCATTTCCATCCTGAACAGAGACAGTCAGGTGACCATTATGTTGAATGAAATTATTGTTGCTGGAAAAAAACTCGAGCTCGAAGATGTTCACTTTATGGAGGAAAATGCCTTTGTTTCACTGGTCTTTGATACCGCCGGGCGTATTATTTTTGCCAATCGCTATTTCTGCCAGTTAAGCGGTTTTAGCAGCGATGAAATTAAGGGCAAAGTATTATTCCAGGCCACGGATGAAGCATCATCCTCGTCAGTACTCACGGCGATAAATATTATCCTGCTTACTGGTGAAACCTGGCACGGTGAAATTTATCAGCCAACAAAGAATGGCGAACAACTGTGGATTGATGCCCGATTAACGCCGCGCAAAGATGAACAGGGCGAAGTGTTCGCCTTCGTGATGCTGGGCTTTGATATTACGCGGCATATGACCATACGCGAGAAGTTACACTATCGCGCGCACAATGACGCCCTGACCAGGACGTTGAATCGACAAGGCTATTTTATCCGTAGCCGCAAAAAAATCCGTGCTGCCAGAGCGCATGGCGCCCACACATTCGTGGCGATTCTTGATCTGGATAACTTCAAAAATATCAATGACGATCTGGGACATGCTGCCGGCGATGAGGTGCTGCGCTGTTTTATTAGCCGGGTGAAAAACTGTATTTCGCAAGATACCCTGTTAGGTCGTCTTGGGGGGGATGAATTTGCCCTGACCTTTATCGAAGGTATTGATGAGCCCGACGGACGACAATTATTACAGCACATTGTCGAGGAAACTCGCCAGCCCATGACCATAACCTCTCAGGCTCAGCCGGTCGGGTTATCGGTCAGTATTGGCGTAGCCAGATATCCCGAACATGGGCCAAATTTTTCATCGGTATTAAAAGCCGCCGACACCGCGCTTTATAAAGTTAAAGCACAAGGCGGAGACGATTTTATTAATTATCAGGTGACCGGAGTAACCGAGCCTGGCGGAATTATCAGTACCCTCGAGTGCTGATATTTAAGTTCACACAAAAACAGAGTTTGTCTCCAGAGGAAATAAGAATGTTAAAGGCTGTCATCCCGGTCGCAGGCCTCGGTACGCGTATGCTGCCCGCCACCAAAGCTATCCCCAAAGAGATGTTACCCGTGGTGGATAAGCCACTGATCCAGTATATCGTGCAGGAGTGTTATGCCAGCGGTGTCCGGGAAATCGTGCTGGTGACCCACTCCTCAAAGAATGCTATCGAAAACCATTTTGATACCTCCTTTGAGCTGGAGTCTCTTCTGGAATCACGTGTGAAAAACCAACTGCTGGAAGAAGTAAGAACCATTTGCCCGGCAGGTATGAAGATTATGCATGTCCGTCAGGGGCATTCGAAAGGTCTGGGTCACGCCGTGCTGTGTGCTGAATCGCTGGTAGGCGACAACGATTTTATCGTGGTCCTGCCGGATGTGCTCATTGACGACAGCCGGTGCAACATCGCACAGGACAATCTTGCCGCGATGATCAACCGCTTCACCAGCACCGGCGCGAGCCAGCTAATGATTGAGCGCGTGGCACATGAAGATGTCTCGCGTTATGGCGTGGTCGACTGTGGCGGTTACAACCTGCCAGAAGGTGGCTTTGGCCTTGTGCGTGGCATGGTGGAGAAACCTAAAGTGGCGGATGCGCCGTCGGATATGGCCGTTGTGGGGCGCTATGTGTTGTCGAAGGCTATCTGGCCGCTGTTGCACAAAACTCCTGTCGGGGCAGGCGGTGAAATTCAGTTAACCGATGCTATTGCCATGCTGCTTGAGCAATCCCCGGTTGAAGCTTACTGCCTGACCGGTAAATCCCATGACTGTGGCGATAAAATTGGCTACATGAAAGCCTTTGTTGAGTACGGTTTGCGACATGGCGCGACCGGCGAAACTTTCCGCCACTGGCTGCGTGATGAGCTTGTGCTGGCCCGCGCTGAGGCCGAAGCCGCACTGTAATTCGTTCCACAACCGGTAACGCCGTAGATCTTTTCTTTCACGGGTAGCCTCATTCAATAACAGGAAATCTCATGTTAAGAACTGCCTGGTTAATGACCTGTTTATCCCTTTCATTAGCCATTATGTCATTCTCAACACAGGCGCAGGATAATAACTGGACGCTGTTTAAGCATAATTATCTCAACGAAGATGGCCGCATTGTTGATCATGAGAATGGGGATATCAGCCACTCTGAGGGGCAGGGTTATGGCATGTTACTGGCGGTAATGAATAACGACCCGGCGACGTTCGAACAAGTGTGGCGCTGGACGCGCAACACGCTGCTTCGACCGTCGCTTTGGCTTTTCGCCTGGCGCTATGACCCCATCGAAAAGCGAGTGACCGATGAAAATAACGCCAGCGATGGCGATACATTAATCGCATGGGCATTATTACTGGCCGGGAAAAAATGGCATGACCAAAGTTATCTCACCGCATCGGAGAATATTCAGGACGCACTGATCAACTGCCTGATTATTGAGCAGGACAACCAGACATTACTTTTGCCTGGCTTATCAGGGTTCACCCGCGATGAGGGTTACGTGATTAATCCTTCATATTTTATCTTTCCGGCGTGGGAAAGTTTCTGGCAGCAACGACACAATGATATTTGGTTAAAACTCAGTAAATCGAGCGTTGCATTACTCGACAAAGCCCGCTTTGGAAAAACTCAGTTACCCAGCGACTGGATTTTTGTCAAAAATGGTGGTGAAGTCGAGCCTGCCGATAACTGGCCCGCCCGATTCAGTTATGATGCCATCCGTATCCCGCTTTATTTAAGTTTGAGCGAGACACAGCCGCACTCAATGGACAACTTTCGGCATTTCTGGGCGAATTACAGCCGCAACGCTACCCCCGCCTGGGTGGATGTTTCCGGCGACATGCAGGCGAATTATGACATGTCCGGTGGTATTCTGGCGGTGCGTGATTTAACGATGGGCGATTATCAACGAATGGATAAATCCCTGCATCCGGGAGAAGGTTATTATTTATCCGCTCTGCATATGCTTTCGTTATTCGCCGCGTCATTAAAAGGGTATTAAACCTGTTTTGGCAATTTGCCGCACTCCCTCGCGACAGGCACGAGGGCAGCATTAGATTCTGGCAGGACGCCTCAAAGAATAAACACTTATCGACCAGGAAAGCGCCTGTGCTGGTCGATGCGTTGTGTGGCGATCCGGGTGGCAAGACAAAGGCCAACCGCTAACGAATAATAAAAAACAATCACATCTCATGTGCAGGCATGAGGGAGAGACTTAATGGCAAAGTTGAAAATAATAAGATGTCATATGCAAATCACAGGGGTGTTTGTACGTCCACAACAGAGTGGGAATCTGCGGGCCGGGGAAATCAATGAACATCCGTAACCTTGAATATCTTGTCGCACTGGCAAAATACCGCCATTTTCAGCGCGCAGCGGAAGCATGTAATGTCAGCCAGCCGACGTTAAGTGCCCAATTGCGTAAGCTTGAAAACGAACTGGGCCTGCAACTGCTGGAGCGCACCACCCGAAAAATCCGCTTCACGCAGACGGGATTGCGCCTGGTCGAACAGACCCAGGTCGTACTCCGGGAAATTGAAGCGCTGAAAAATATGGCCAGCAGCAGCTATCACCAGAGTCTGTCGCAAACGCTGGATATCGGCATTATTCCAACCCTGGCGCCTTACATGTTTTCCCACATGAACGCCGTGTGCCACGAGAATTTCCCGGAGATCGAACTGGAAATTCATGAGGCGCAAACCAACCAATTGCTGAATATGCTGGAGTCAGACGCCATAAAATGCGCCATCATGACGTCCAATAAAGACACCAGCAAATACGTGGAACTGCCTTTATTTGATGAGCCTTTAATGCTCGGCGTCAGCCACCAACACCCCTGGGCGCGTCTTAATGATATTAATATGGGGCATCTGAAAAACAGTAAAATTCTGATGATCGATGATGGCAACTGCCTGCACAGCCAGGTGCTGCGTTATTGCTATCAGTTTGAGCTGGAACCCGATACGCGCTTCGTGGCAATGCACCTGGAGACATTACGTCGCGGTGTGGCATTCAACCGCGGCGTCTCCTTCTTCCCGCTGCTGTCCACCCAGCATGGTAATAATGAGAACATTAAATATCTGCGCTGTATCGCGCCGGAACCAAAACGCAAAGTGGTGCTGATTTTTCATCGCAGCGATCCGATGCGTAAGAAATACGAAATACTGCGCAACGCAATTGCACGATATATGGAACGCTACTTTATCGATTTCAATGTGATGGCGTAGCAGAACTCAGCATTATGGATGCTGACACATATCGCCGTGTTCCCGATTCTCTTCGCGACAATCATGCGCCCGCATGGTTGTCGCTTTTTCCATTAGCCCCTGCATAATCTGCTCCGGCAATACCACTCCGCGATGGTACAACTCTTCAATATTTAACCAGACCGTCACCAACAGAATGGTGTAATCCGCAACCGCTAAGGGTGCCTGCTGCGAAGCGATAAACGGCAGACGTGCGCTAAGCCGGGCAAAATGTTCAGTGCTGACCTCATCCTGATAATAAGGCCGTGATAAAAGTTGATAGAGCTCGCTCTCATCGCCAGCGGCTACCCAGGACAGCCGCACCGCAATAGTTTTTACAAATGGCGGAACCAGGACATTTTCATCGGATAGCGGATCCAGATGTAAAGGGTGGCCTTGACTTTGCGGTTCAGCTTTCATCGTTTCCTCGATACCGGGTGTAATTATCCGTGGTCATTCTTATATTCATCGACCTGCCCGGGAATTTCTTTAGTGTTTTATATAAAATAGATAATAATTGCGTAATGATCCATGCTCATTTTCCTAAAACACGAATAAAAACCAATAAAAGCAAAAGCTTAAATACTGATCAATTATTGATAAAATCGATCTAAGTTTCTTCTATTTATATACGGCGTTTATTAAAGTGGCGATTATTCCGTTTTTAATAGGCAAACAAGGGAGATTGAAGGACTTATTTTAAAAAGGTGGCGTAAGAAAATTCCCATGTCGGGAATAATGATAAAGGAAATGTGATGGAGAAAGTGCCGGACCTCAAGCACAGTTTATAGAACTGATGGACAGGGACAGCAGCCAGGAGAGGGTATTAAGCCCGACAGTGTGTGCCGGGCGGCTGTCATTTACGGTCTTGAGGACGTACCGTCAGGGGTACGCGCCATCGTCCAGGAAGGTATTCCCCCCTCGCATGGATATTTCGCCGCTTTGGCTTCGTCAATGTCGATACCCAGACCCGGCTTGTCGTTCAGGTAGGCATAGCCGTGATCGATCTCCGGACATCCCGGGAAGACATCACGCAACGCGTCGTTCATGGGGGTGTATTCCTGAATACCAAAGTTCGGCGAGCTCAAATCAAGGTGCATGTTGGCGCAAACCCCGACCGGAGAAATGTCGCCCGGCCCATGCCATGCGGTACGCACACCGTTCAGTTCACTGTAGACGGCGAGCTTCTTCGCTGGCGTAATGCCGCCGATGGTGCTCACGTGGCAGCGAATGTAATCGATCAGTTTGTTATCGATAAGCGGCTTCCACTCATTCACATTCACAAACAACTCACCCATGGAAATGGGGGTAGAAGACTGCTGACGCAGCATTTTCAGCCAGTCAATGTTTTCCGGCGCCACCGGATCTTCAAGATAAAAGAGCTGATACTGTTCGAGCGTTTTGGCCAGATTAATGGCGGTCACCGGGGTCACGCGCTCATGCACGTCATGAATAAATTCGATACCAAAACCGAGCTTGTTACGCAGGTGGTCGAACAGACGTGGAACGCTTTTCGCGTAGGCATCCGGATCAAAATAGATACCGGGCGTTTTGCTGCGCGGAGAACGCTTCGGCTGAATGTTCTTCGCGCGAGCCAATTGCGTGGCGATCAGTTTGAGGTCATCGGTCCCCGCGCCGCCATACATCCCCATCTGGCAGCGAACATACTGATAGCCCTCTTCCATTCTGGCGCGGATGTTATCCTCCACTTCCACTTCATCGCCACCGTCGGTGTGACAATACAGTGGGATCCCATCACGGCATTTTCCGCCCAGCAGATCATAAACCGGCATCCCAGCCAGCTTACCTTTGATATCCCACAACGCCATGTCCACACCGGACAACGCATTGTTCATGACAGGGCCATTACGCCAGTAGCCGCTCACCGCGCCCGATTGCCAGATATCCTCAATACGCGTTGGATCTTTGCCAATCAGGAATGGCGCCATGTACTCATCGATCGCGCTTTTTACCGCGAAGATACGTTGGGTAAATGTTGCACATCCCAACCCATATAGCCCCGGCTCGTTGGTCTCAACCTTAACAACCGCCAAATCAATGCCACCTGGCGCCGTCAGAATCGTTTTCACGTTGGTGATTTTCAGATTACTCACTTTCACTCCTCAACTCAGCGAATTTACCGCATGTCATACCGTTGTGGATGACATGACGCATATTTGTAAGTTGTCCTACAACTTGGCATTGTTATATCACGCTTCTTTTACAGAGGAACATTGTGAGTTCCATTCTGTGACAGCGATCAAATCGCATTTAGCAGAATACAAACAAATAATTTAAATTCAATCACTTAATATCATTTAAACGATCGTCATTCGGAACTGTTTGTGATCCTTGTTGCAAATTTATAGGTGAACTGTTGATTTTATCAGGGTGAAAATTCAACCTCTAAAAAGATAGTCGTCATACAAATTAAACGAGAGAGGAAACAACATGACCGCTTTATTTGATTTAACCGGGAAAACGGCACTGGTAACGGGCTCTGCGCGTGGACTGGGCTTTGCCTACGCAGAGGGCCTTGCCGCTGCGGGCGCGCGGGTTATCCTCAATGATATTCGCGACACGCTGCTTGCCGAATCCGTGGATACGCTGACAAGCAAAGGCTACGACGCACACGGTGTGGCTTTCGACGTCACCGATGAACAGGCCATTGAGGCGGCTTTTAGCAAGCTCGATGCAGAAGGGATCAGCGTTGATATCCTGATCAATAATGCCGGTATTCAGTACCGCAAACCGATGGTCGAACTGGAACTGGAAAACTGGCAAAAGGTGATCGACACCAACCTCACCAGCGCTTTTCTGGTCTCCCGCGCAGCAGCAAAACGGATGATTGCGCGCAACAGCGGCGGTAAAATCATTAATATCGGTTCGCTCACCAGCCAGGCGGCCCGCCCTACCGTTGCCCCGTACACGGCGGCAAAAGGTGGCATCAAAATGCTCACCTGCTCGATGGCCGCAGAATGGGCGCAGTTTAATATCCAGACCAATGCCATTGGGCCCGGCTATATCCTTACCGACATGAACACCGCGCTTATCGAAGACAAGCAGTTCGACAGTTGGGTGAAAAGCAGCAACCCTTCTCAGCGTTGGGGGCGTCCGGAAGAGCTCATCGGCACCGCCGTCTTCTTATCATCCAAAGCATCAGATTATATCAACGGGCAAATTATTTACGTCGATGGTGGTTGGCTCGCAGTGTTGTAATTAACATCTACTGCCATTCGTTAAGCGAACGGCAGTAATTAAACGGGAAAATATCATGATTCAAAACATACAAAAAAAGTTAGCACCGATTCGCTGGCGTAAATTAATTCCGCTGGCATTTATTACCTATAGTCTTGCCTATCTCGATCGAGCTAACTATGGATTTGGCGCAGCTTCCGGTCTGGCTGAGGATCTCAATATCACACCTGGGATCTCCTCTTTACTCGGTGCACTGTTCTTCCTTGGGTATTTTTTCTTTCAGGTACCGGGAGGTATTTACGCTGAAAAAAGAAGTGCCAAGAAGCTTATTTTTTGGAGCTTAATCCTGTGGGGAATATTAGCAACAGCGACCGGTATGGTCCACGACGTTAAGGTCCTGGCAGTCATTCGCTTCCTGCTTGGCGTGGCTGAAAGTGTTGTGATGCCTGCCATGCTTGTATTCTTAAGCCATTGGTTTACTAAGAAAGAAAGGTCAAAAGCCAACACATTCCTTTTTCTTGGCAACCCCATCACCGTACTCTGGATGTCAGTGCTGTCAGGCTATCTCGTGGATGCTTTTGGCTGGCGCGGTATGTTTATTATCGAAGGCGTCCCAGCTATCATCTGGGCGGCTATCTGGTGGTTTATCTTTGTTGACCGCCCCACGGATGCTAAATGGTTAACAGAGCAAGAAAAAGAAGATATTGAAGCGGCACTAGCAGCAGAACAAACCAATATTAAAGAAATTAAAAACTACAGCGAAGCATTTCGTTCTGGCAAAGTCTTATCACTCTCCTTTATTCATTTCTTCTGGAATATTGGGATGTATGGTTTCATTATGTGGCTACCCTCTATTTTGAAATCAGCATCTGGATTGAGCATCGTAGCAACAGGCTGGCTATCCGCAGCCCCTTACTTATTAGCTGTGCCACTTATGCTGAGTGCATCCTGGTATTCAGATAAATTTCTGAACCGTAAAATCATTGTTCTTCTGTTTTTAGGATTGGGCGCAATCTGCTTTATTGGATCGTTTACTGTTGGGGCATCCAATTTCTGGCTCTCGTATGTCTTGTTGATGGTTGCCGGTGGCGCGATGTATACCCCTTACGGACCGTTCTTTGCCGCAATACCGGAAATGATCCCACGTAATGTGATGGCAGGCGCGATGGCATTTATCGTTAGTTTCGGCGCTCTGGGCTCATTCGTCGGCTCATGGATTGTTGGTTATCTGAATGGCTTAACAGGCGGACCTGGTGCTTCTTATGTCTTTATGGGAGCCTCACTGGTAGTGGCGGTGTTGCTCACCTCACTCACCTCGTTTAGCACAAAAGAATCCGCGCAAGCAAAAGTACAAACTTGTTAAGATCGGGCGCCCGCCTGGGCGCTTTGATTTTAAAAATGATATAAAGTATGACGTTTCTAAACTGACTGCGGATACCCATCTTGAGCATAAAATCCATTCAAAAACAGAATGTTGTAAATGAAATTTATGATCAGATAAGCGCAAAACTGCTGGATGGCAGTTGGGCACCGGGTAGCCGTTTGCCTTCAGAAGCGGAGCTGACCACTTCATTTAATGTCAGCCGGGTCAGCGTACGCAGCGCGGTTCAGCGCTTTCGCGATCTTGGGATTGTGGTGACACGCCAGGGCAGTGGCAGTTACGTGAGCGAAAATTTCACCCCGCAAATGTTGAGTAACGATCCGCGCCCAATCATGCACCTCAGCCGCGAAGAGTTTCACGATATGATGATTTTCCGTCAGACCGTGGAGTTCAAATGCGTGGAGCTCGCGGTCACACACGCGACTGATGACGACATCCGCCAGCTTGAAGAAGCGCTTAATAATATGCTGATCAACAAGGGCGACTACAAAAAGTACTCGGCAGCGGACTACGAGTTCCATCTTGCGATTGTCAGGGCATCACACAACAGCGTGTTTTATAACGTGATGAACTCTATTAAAGATATCTATTACTACTATCTTGAAGAGCTTAACCGTGCGCTGGGGATCACTCTAGAAAGTGTGGAAGCCCATATCAAAGTTTATATGTCGATCAAAAACCGCGATGCCACCACGGCGGTTGAAGTTCTTAACGAGGCGATGTCAGAAAATATTACTGCTATCGAAAAGATCAAATCGACGGACAGCGCTAAGAAATAGATAAGGCTCGCCAGTAGCAGTCGCGAGGTGAAAGGGATTACCGGGTAGACTACCGCTCCCCATGTATACCTTTCCGGGCAACCAGCCTCCCAAAACGAAAAATTCGTGACTCCTTTCGCATTTGTTTTCCAAAATGGCAGCTTTTATAAGCCCTGCTATTTTGGCCATGTACACGGCGGGAAAGCTCTGCTTTCAGATTTTCATCAAGAAGATAACCCAAAGCATCTATGACCATTTGTGAATGACCTGAGGGGCTCACCAGCGCCTGTTTTAACGCAAATGTTACTTTGGCGTTTTATTTCGTGAATACCGTCGCGCTAAACTGGACAAATGACAGAAAAACACCTTTATTCAAGGGTATAAAAACAGGCAAAAGCACAGCGAAAAAGCGCATAAAAATACCTATAATTTGGGTAATGTGCCGATGTTTTGCGGCAAATTTTATCCCCTCAACCACGTTCATTTTCAGTTCTTTTCCTGCCTGCACATGATCATATTTTAATGACGCCACATAGTTTGAAAACAATGTAACTATCTAATAATTAAAGAATTACTTCATTTCTATTGATTCAATTATTGAATTAATAAAGCACTCAGTCAGTCTGTTTTTGTTGGAATGAAAGTCATAGAATCCTGGCAACACGCAATTCAGCGCCACGTTTTATATCCATGGCAGATGACCGTTTATGACGTCGGTATTCGGTTACCATCTATCCGCAGGAGGAATTATGTCAGGCCAGTCTTCAACTCCAGTCGTAACATCCGTCAAAGTGATCCCGGTCGCCGGGCATGACAGCATGCTGATGAACCTGAGCGGTGCGCATGCGCCGTTCTTCACCCGTAACATCGTTATCATCACCGACAACGCCGGCAACACCGGCGTCGGCGAAGTCCCCGGCGGCGAAAAAATCCGCCAGACTCTGGAAGACGCGACGCCGCTGATTGTCGGCAAAACCCTCGGCGCCTACAAAAATGTCCTCAATGAGGTGCGCAGCGCCTTTGCTGACCGTGACGCCGCGGGCCGGGGTCTGCAGACTTTTGACCTGCGCACCACCATCCACGTGGTTACCGCCATTGAATCCGCCATGCTCGACCTGCTGGGCAAACACCTGGGCGTCAACGTCGCCTCCCTGCTCGGTGACGGCCAGCAGCGCAGCGAAGTGGAAATGCTCGGCTACCTGTTCTTCGTCGGCAACCGTAAGGCGACGCCGCTGCCCTATCAGAGCCAGCCGGATGACAAATGCGACTGGTACCGCCTGCGTCATGACGAGGCGATGACCCCGGATGCCGTGGTGCGTCTGGCGGAAGCCGCGTATGAAAAATACGGCTTCAATGACTTCAAACTGAAAGGCGGCGTGCTGGCCGGTGAAGAAGAGGCGGAATCCATTGTCGCCCTGGCGAAGCGCTTCCCGCAGGCCCGCGTCACCCTCGACCCGAACGGCGCCTGGTCCCTGAACGAAGCCATCAGCATCGGTAAGTACCTGAAAGGTTCGCTGGCCTACGCGGAAGACCCGTGTGGCGCGGAGCAGGGCTTCTCCGGGCGTGAAGTGATGGCGGAGTTCCGCCGTGCCACCGGCCTGCCGACCGCCACCAACATGATTGCCACCGACTGGCGTCAGATGGGGCACACGCTCTCCCTGCAGTCGGTGGATATCCCGCTGGCGGACCCGCACTTCTGGACCATGCAGGGCTCCGTGCGTGTGGCGCAGATGTGCCACGAGTTCGGCCTGACCTGGGGCTCCCACTCCAACAACCACTTCGACATCTCGCTGGCGATGTTCACCCATGTGGCGGCAGCGGCGCCGGGTAAAATCACCGCCATCGACACCCACTGGATCTGGCAGGAAGGCAACCAGCGTCTGACCCGAGAGCCGTTTGAGATTAAAGGCGGGATGGTGCAGGTGCCGACAACGCCGGGTCTGGGCGTGGAGCTGGATATGGATCAGGTGATGAAGGCGCACGAGCTGTATCAGAAACACGGTCTGGGCGCGCGCGACGATGCAATGGGGATGCAGTACCTTATCCCCGGCTGGACGTTCGACAACAAACGTCCCTGCATGGTGCGTTAACCCATAGTGATTGATACAAGGCCCGCAGGCGTAAACCTGCGGGCTTTTTTACAGCATGTTGATGACAAAGAAGCCCAGTGCGGTCATCAACAATGAGCCAAACACATGCACCATCACCGACGTGATGGCCCACAGATAATTGCCTACCTGTAGCTGGGAAAAAATTTCCAGCGAAAATGTTGAAAACGTGGTCATTCCCCCGCACAGCCCGGTGGTAATCAGTAATCGCCAGGTCGGATCCAGATGTGGCTGTCGCGTAAAGAACGCCAGCGCCCCGCCAATAATAAACCCGCCAGTCAGGTTCACCAGCAACGTGCCAGGCGGTAGATTCGGAAAGAGCGCATTCAGGCGCACTGAGAGCAGCCAGCGGATCACGCAACCAGCCGAACCACCGATAATGACGGCCATGAGAGATTTCAGCATGTTTTCCTCAACAATAATAAAAGTGTCCGAGGCATGCAGGAGGGAAAAAGATAAGCGCCCGACATGCCTCCATTAAAAGAGTCATACCAGGCGTCATCAGCTTCGCTGGGAAGCGGTTGGGTAAGGTGGAACGCCATCACCTTGCATGCATTGTTCAACGTTTTTTGCCGGGAGGCAAGAAAGGAACATTCATATCCCGAATGCATCCACATAAACGCAGCGGCACGACACCACGAGCTTACGTCACGTCAGCCCAGCGCAACGCCTTCATTCTGCGACGATAAAACCAAACATAGCCAGTGCAATAAAACATAGCCAATACTATATATAGTTGATTTATAAGATATTTTTTGCATTTATGATATTTACATGGCAGCATGACACTCTCTGATATTTGATGCATTTGACCCGTTTCGACACAAACGGGTATTGAAAGGTACGCACATGAGTTTCTACGCACTCCTCATTCTGGCATTTGGGATGTCTATGGATGCCTTCGCGGCATCCATCGGTAAAGGGGCGGCACTTTATCGCCCGCCGCTGAGAGAAGCGCTGCGCACTGGCATCATCTTTGGCGTGGTCGAAGCCATCACTCCGGTGATTGGCTGGGGGATTGGCCTGGCCGCCAGCCAATACGTTATGCGCTGGGATCACTGGATTGCCTTTGCTCTGCTGATGCTGCTCGGCGTGCGTATGGTAGTTGAGGGGATGAAAAAAGACGGGCGGGAACCGGTAAATGCGCCCAGACGGCACGGCTTTTGGTTACTGGTCACCACCGCTATCGCCACCAGCCTGGACGCTATGGCTGTCGGCGTGGGGCTGGCTTTTCTGGAGGTGAACATTGTCACCACCGCCTTGCTGATAGGTCTTGCCACCACCATTATGGCCACGACAGGGATGCTGCTGGGCCGTTATCTGGGGGCCGCGATGGGTAAGTGGGCCGAAGTGATGGGTGGCATAGTGCTGATCGGCATCGGCTGCTCCATTTTGCTGGAACACCTGGCAGTCTTTGCCTGACCTCTGTCGCAAAGGTGGCGTAGAAGGATAGCGCCCCTTGCGGCAGATGACCTTCTCCGTCTCTGAGTTTCCCTGGGTCTTTAATACTTATCCCGTTAATGCGCTAGCAAATTTTTATAACGTCGCTGTATGAAATGTTTAATGCGGCAACACAATCCTGATCATCACAACAGAACGCTCAGCGGCCCGTTCGTTACGCTAATTTCGACAGATGAGTGCCAGTTTTGATCTTGCGTTTAAAAGCCCCGCCTCACCTGACGGGGCGACATTGTGGTTATTAGCGGAATACAGAAATGGCTTCCGCCAGGCGTGTCACCTGACTGTTCAACCGATCTGACGCTTCTGCGCCCTCCTGAACACGGTCGGCATTTTGGTGGGTGAGTTTATCGAGCTCTTCTACCGCCAGGCTCATTTGGCTTATTGCCGACGCCTGTTCAGATGTCGCCTGACTGATATGCTCGATCAACTGGGTGACATGTTTAACCTTACCGACAATCTCCTGCATTGCTTTCCCTGCGTCATCGGCCAATTGACTACCGGAGCGAACCTGCGTCACGCTGGACTCTATCAGCGCTTTGATTTCGCTGGCTGCGCTGGCGCTACGCTGGGCGAGAATACGTACTTCACCGGCCACCACCGCGAAACCTTTTCCCTGCTCCCCCGCGCGGGCGGCTTCCACTGCGGCATTCAGTGCGAGGATGTTGGTCTGGAAGGCGATACTGTCGATGATGCTGGTAATACTGGCGATTTGATCGGAGCTGGAGCCAATGTTGCCCATCATTTCTATCATGCCGCTCATCACTTTGCCGCCCTGCTCCGCCGCTTCACGCGCCCCCTGCGATAAGGCACTGGCTTCGGCAGCGGTAAGGGTATTGCTTTTTACGGTGGCCGCCAGTTCGTTCATTGTCGCGGCTGTTTGCTGCACATTCGCCGCCGCCTGATCCGTCTGGCGACTCAGGCTATCGTTTCCTTTACATAAGGCATCCGCTGCATTCAGCACGCTCACGGCCTGACTACTGACATCGTTGATCAGCCATCGGAACATCAGCCCAAGCTGGCCAATAGCCCGCAGAGTAACGCCGACTTCGTCGATGCGTTTCGGTTGTTCAACCTGCTGCGTTTCCCCCGTTGCCACCTGCAGGGCCTGATGACACAAACGCTCGACGGGGCGCACAATTTGCATTTCCAGCCATGCCATCAACGCCAGAAGCAGGACAGCCATCACCCCGGTAAACATGCCCATTTGTCCAGGCGCTAACTGACATAACATCCCGACGAGAATACTCAATAAAAAGGTCGTCATTAACGCCGATCGAAGCCGCCAGCGTAATGGCATAGTCACAAACAACGAGCGCCAGCGCATAAATCCTTTACGAATGATCAACCCTTTGAAAAGGCGCTTACTGTTTGTCCCGCTCTCACGAAACTGACGATACAGCGTTTCTGCACTGGCGACTTCGTCGGCATCAGGCCTGGTGCGTACCGACATATATCCCTTCACATTCCCTTTGCGGATGATCGGGATTGCGTTGGCGCGAACCCAATAATGATCGCCATTTTTGCAGCGGTTTTTTACCAGTCCGCTCCATGGTTCTCCCTGCTTAAGGGTAAACCACATATCTGCGAATGCGTGCGGCGGCATATCAGGATGACGAACCAGATTATGCGGTTGCCCCTCAAGTTCACTGAGCGAAAAACCAGACACCTCAATAAAGGCATCATTAGCGTAATTAATATAACTCTCAGGATCTGTTGTAGACATTAACGTCGCATCATTATCAAAAATGCGTTCTTGCTGTGTTACAGGGTGATTCTCACGCATAGAATGTATTCCCCATAAAGCTTAAGAGAGTTTAATTTATATTGAAGGCCTGTCGTTATGTTGAAAGAATCGAGATAAACGCAATAAAATTATGCTATTGAAATAAAATAGCCATTGATCTCAGCATAGTTCACAAACAGATTTTATCACCACAAAACGCCACTTCTATAATCTACGACAATTATTTTCATTTAAAAAAAACTAAGCTTGCTTATCATTCTTAGCATCAATTAACAGAAGCACCCAGACCTGAAGAAAATAAAATCAAACCTTAATGCAAATTATAATGCTTATTTTAAATTGATATTTTAGAGAGGCTGAATTGCATTTTTATATACGCTTCAATTAACGGTGGGTTATTTTGGTTAAGTAAGGGGGCTATTGCTCCCTTACTTATAAGGCAGGCGGCGAGATAAACCAGTTTTACCCGGCATGATCCTCATGGGAGGATTCGCTATTGGCTTGATTTATAATAGCTTTAGCCATCCATTGCACGTTATCAATGACTTGTTGATTGTCCATGCCCCAGATATCTTTCATCACCAGAAAGACTTCCGAACCGTACAATAACGAAAAGGCGGCAATAACTTTGCGATACATCTCGGGGGAATATTTGTCCTTCACCGGTTCCATTACGCGAGCGAGCGTCGCTTTACGATTACCACGGACCAGCTTTTTTTCCATTTTATCCGGGGAGTGACGCTCAAGCGCCCATTGCTGCAATGAAACAAGCAGCGCAGCGCGCAAGGCACCTTCATGGCGAAACATTTCCGGGAACGCGAAATCAAACAACTCGGCAATACGCTCACCGACTTTATCATTGCTTTTGGGTTTCCATTCCCGAATAGTTTCCAGGCTCGCACCAACGGCAGCGGCAATAAGATCGCTTTGCGTGGGGAAGTAACGGTAAGCCGTCGCCCGTGAAACACCTGCTTCGGTGGCTAGTCTTGAAATGGAGGGGATCTCCCCTTTTTCAAACAAAAATAACGCCTTATTCATTAGCAAATCATACGTTTTCTTGCGTGTTACAGATGGCTCCAAAGCTTCCTCTCCATACATCATGACTTTCCCAACCACACCCGTTGTAACACAAACATAGCAAATCAACACTCGCCCATCCAGGCGGTGCGAAATGCAAAATCATGATCGGCTAAGAAATTAATTACCTTTAAAAACATGTGGTTAATTTTAACACTGAAAATTATTTGAGACAACCGTCTCATTTATGCTAGTTTTTTTGAGACGACCGTCTCAATCACTGCTACATTTTTTGAGACGGCAGTCTCAATCGTTGTCACACCAAATGCATTTCACTCTTCCGAATCTGAAATACTCGTTCGTTACAAAAGTGAGTTTAGTTAAGGAGAACACGTGAGCAAAGACAATGGCTACATATACGTCGTAACAACTCTTGACACGAAAAGCACGGAAGCTTTTTACGTTAAGTCGTTAATAAAAAAAACAGGCGCCGATGCCCTTATCGTTGACCTGACGACAGTGGCTGATAGCTCCGCAAGGGGTGCGGATATTTCAGCAACTACCGTGGCCCGCTTTCACCCCGAGGGAGAAAGTGCTGTCTTTTGTGGTGACAGAGGGAAAGCTATCACCGCAATGTCTCTCGCCTTTGAACTGTTCTTAAAAAGCCGTGAAGATGTGCTTGGGATAATCGGCTTAGGAGGGTCTGGCAATACCGCGTTAATTACGCCAGCCATGCAGGCCCTGCCAATTGGCGTTCCCAAACTGATGGTGTCAACTATGGCATCCGGAGACGTGTCCGGTTATATCGGTGCCAGCGATATCGCCATTATGAACTCCGTCACCGATATTTCAGGCTTAAACCGAATTTCCCGCAAAGTATTAAAAAGCGCAGCTAACCAGATTGCCGGTGCGGTGGTGTTCTATCAGGACGACAGCGAAGCCGTCACGGATAAACCCGCCATTGGTCTGACGATGTTCGGCGTCACCACGCCCTGCGTACAGCAAATCACACAAAAATTAGAAAACGATTATGACTGTCTGGTTTTCCATGCCACCGGTAGCGGGGGTAAGGCAATGGAAAAGCTGGCAGATAGCCACTTATTACACAGCGTACTGGATATCAGCACCACCGAAGTATGCGACTTCTTATTTGGCGGCGTTCTGGCCTGTAGTGATGACCGCTTCGGCGCGATCGCCCGCTCTAAAATCCCGTATATCGGCTCTTGCGGGGCACTTGATATGGTTAATTTTGGGTCCCGATCTTCGGTACCCGAGCACTATCGGGGTCGTCGGCTTTATCAGCACAACCCACAAGTAACATTGATGCGCACAACACCAGAGGAAAACGGCAAGATGGGGACATGGATTGCCGAGCGTTTAAATCGATGTGAGGGAGAAGTCAGATTTGCTATCCCCATGGGCGGTTTTTCTGCCCTGGACAACGTTGGCGGGGATTTCTGGGATCCAGAAGCAGATCGGGCTTTTCTCGATGCGTTTAAGGCAACATTTATCGAAACGCCGCACCGTAAACTGATCGTCAGCCCACACCACATCAATTCTGCCGAATTTAATCAGCTACTTATAAATTTACATAAAGAATTAATCCACTAAAGACGGAATTAAAGCCATGAAACATACGCGTGAAGGATTATTGCAAAAATTTCATCAGATGATTGCCCGGGGGGAACCCATCATCGGCGGCGGAGCGGGCACAGGTTTGTCGGCAAAATGCGAAGAGGCCGGGGGCATCGATCTGATTGTTATCTATAACTCTGGTCGTTATCGCATGGCGGGCCGTGGTTCATTAGCCGGTCTGCTGGCTTACGGCAACGCCAATGAAATTGTTATGGATATGGCAAAAGAAGTGCTGCCGGTCACCAAGAAAACGCCAGTCCTGGCGGGTGTGAACGGTACCGATCCCTTCTGCCAGTTTGATAAGTTTCTGGATGATATTAAAGCGATTGGCTTTGCAGGCGTACAAAACTTCCCAACCGTGGGGCTGATCGACGGTAATTTCCGTGCCAACCTCGAAGAGACCGGAATGGGATACGCTTTAGAAGTGGATATGATTCGTCTGGCGCATGAAAAAGGCCTGTTCACGACGCCTTATGTCTTTAGCCGCGATGATGCCATTGCGATGACCGAAGCTGGTGCAGACATTATTGTGCCGCATATGGGGTTAACCACCGGAGGGAATATCGGCGCGGAAACGGCTCTCACCCTGAAAGACTGCGTGCCATTAATTAATGACTGGGCGAAAGCGGCAAAAGCAGTGCGTCCGGATGTTATCGTCCTTTGTCACGGCGGCCCTATTGCGACACCGGAAGATGCGAAATTCATTTTAGAGAACTGCCCGGAATGTAACGGCTTCTATGGCGCCAGCTCTATGGAGCGCCTGCCGACTGAAATAGCATTAACTGAGACCACAAGGCAATTTAAAGCAATAAGAAACTAATCGGGAGCACGTGTAGCCTGATAATCGATCCACCTTTTACCGGGGTTTGTATATGCACCCCGGTTTTTTATTGCCTGTTATTTTCACGGCCCGACATCACGCTACATTCAACGGACCATGTTTCTCATGCACCGGCGACAGCAGACTTGCCAGAATAAACGCCGGGTAATATCACGTCAGGAAGCGGGAGGTGTAAGAGGCTGAATCTCCTTATTGTTAACCCAGCCGCGAATCGTTTTCCCTGTTCCACTAATAAACTCAATTTGCGTCCAGCCCGCTTGCGACCGCATAGTCAGGTTGCGTATCAAAAGGGAAATAGACGGAGCAGGCAAGATAGCGGAAGACAGTAAAACAGAAATAAATTCAAGGATTAGCTGCGCTTGAGCAAACTGAAAGTGTAAATGCAACTTATGGAGCGGGTGAAGGGAATCGAACCCTCGTATAGAGCTTGGGAAGCTCTCGTTCTACCATTGAACTACACCCGCCTTGTGGTGTGACAGGCATTATAAACCTTAAACACCGACTGGCAAGACGCTAAACGACTAACTGACCATAAATTAATCGCTTAGCGCAAATCTTAACACTTAGGTGGGCTACCCTGTGGCGGCAGATAACGCAGCGGATCAATAGCTGTTGCCTTATAACGGATCTGGAAGTGCAACTGTACTCCGTCTGCATCAGTGCTGCCCATCGTGGCAATTTTTTGCCCAATCTTCACGCTCTGCCCGTTATTAACGAGGATAGTGTCGTTGTGCGCATAGGCCGTGATGTACTCGTCGCTGTGCTTAATCATGATCAGGTTGCCATAACCGCGCAATTGGTTCCCGGCATAGACCACCTTCCCTGCTCCGGCGGCGTAAACCGCCTGCCCGCGAGAGCCTGCGATATCAATCCCCTTGTTACCGCCTTCGGATGTGGAATAGGGTCTGATCACCTTGCCAGTGGTCGGCCAGCGCCAGCAGCGCTGCCCAACGGGCGGCCAGGAAGAGAGCGGCACAGCCGAAGAAGGCACGACTTTAGCCGTTTGGGTGCCGCCTTTTGCAGAGGACGATTTCGACGCGCCATTCAGTTTCAGACGTTGACCGACCTCAATGGTGTACGGCGGGGAAATCCCGTTAAGCCGGGCAAGGTCATTCACGCTAGTGCCCGTCTGGCGCGAAATTTTGTATAGCGTATCCCCACGTTTTACCGTGTAAACATTGCCGCTATCAGACGATTTGCTGCCAGAACACCCCGCCAGCAATAACGCCACGGCCAGGCAAATGACAATGTGGAATGGGTTTCTTGTCAGGCTTCCTGCACGCAAAACAGATCCTCTGTAAAAATGAATGACCCCTTATTCTAGGCAGGCAACGCCAGGATGCCAACCACTTACCGCTCACTGGCGATAAAGGGGTAGCCGTGAGCAATAATCTCCATGATTTCAGGTAGCCAGTTCGTGGCCGGGATTTTCACCAGCGCCGGGTAAAAGACCTGCGGCGAGGGAAAAACATCCACCACGTGACAGTTTGTCAGCTTCGATGCGTCCACCTCCGAGGAGGGTAGTAACGTTGCCGCCGTCAGCCCGGACTCCAGCCATTCCAGGATGACTCCCGGCTGGGTGATATGCATGATGACCTTCGGGTTACCCCCGGCTTTGCGGAATAAATCAATCAACATTTCATAGGTGCCGGAATCTTTCGCCCGGTGCAACAGCACCAGCGGGAATGTCTCCAGTGCCTGATAATCAAAGGGACTTTGCGGTACCAGCGGCAGACATTTTTTACTGATCACCGCCACCAGCCTGACCGGGTCGAAAGAGACAAAATCGAACCCTTCGCTACGATAAGGACGTTGAATCAGCGCCAGATCGATAGTCCCCTCATTGAGCATCGTCTCTAAATGGCTGGAATCGGTAACAGAGATATTTATTTCAGCCTGCGGATGACGCTTATATAACTCGAGAAGCAGAGGTTTAAAATAGGATTGAAAAAGATGAGTTAAGCCGATTCTTAATTGGAATTTTTCTTTATTAGCAATCGCCACTGTTTCTCGGGCAGTATCTTCTACCTGGCGTAATATCTCACAAGCTTTACGATAAAGAAAATAACCTGCATCAGTGGGTTCAATGCGATTTCCCTGCCGTGTAAACAATGACACATTAAGTTCTTCTTCAAGTTCCTGTATACGTTTACTGAGCGGGGGTTGTGCCATATTCAATACTTTTGCAGCCTGGCTTACGGAGCCTTGTTCCACCACGCGACAAAAATAACGCAATCTTTTCAAATCCATACAATTATACTCCGCAGCATTCAGGCACTCAGTATCACACTTAGCGAACCAAAGGAAAAGCGCGTTAATTATTTCACTTTTGACTTAAATATTTAACATCTGTGTAAAGAGTACTTTTTTGATATGGAGAGAATCAGGAAAACGGTATTTGTTTAAAAAGCATCAGGAAAATAAGGTAGGTGCAGACCTTAATTATCTTTCCTGAGATGGAACAGGCTATGTCAAATAGAGAAAAAAAACCTACCAGCAACGTTCACGATTTACGTTCAGCGCTTGAATTATTAAAAACCTTACCCGGCGAATATGTGGAAACTGATACTGAGGTAGATCCACATGCCGAGCTGTCCGGCGTGTATCGCTACGTTGGTGCGGGCGGTACCTGCCAGCGCCCGACGCGTAAAAACGGCCCGGTTATGGTATTTAACAAAATTAAAGGCTTTCACGATATCAGTGTGGCAATTGGTCTCAATGGTTCACGCAAACGCGTCAGCCACTTTCTCAACTGCCCGCAGGAAAAACTTGGCCACCTGCTGAAAGACTCCGTGCAAAACCCGATTCCGCCGGTACTGAGCCAGGATGATGCCGTCTGCCAGCAGGTTGTACATCTCGCCAGCGACGCTGATTTCGATCTGCGCAAATTATTACCTGCACCAACCAATACCGAAGAGGATGCAGGCCCGTACATCACGATGGGGCTGTGCTATGCCTCCGATCCGGAAACCCGAGAATCCGACATTACCATTCACCGCCTGTGTGTACAGAGCCGTGATGAGTTATCTATGTGGTTGACCCCGGGCCGTCATATCGATGCGTTCCGCATGAAAGCAGAAGCCGCAGGCCAACCACTGCCAATATCTATCAGCATTGGCGTCGACCCGGCCATCGAAATCGCGGCTTGCTTCGAGCCGCCAACAACCCCATTGGGCTATGACGAACTGAGTGTTGCGGGTGCGTTGCGTGGCCATGCAGTGGATATGGTGCAGTGTAAAACCATCAACGAAAAAGCCATCGCCCATGCAGAAATCGTCATTGAAGGCGAACTGCTGCCAAACGTGCGTCTTCGCGAAGACCAGAATACCAATACCGGTAAAGCGATGCCTGAATTCCCGGGCTATACCGGCGAAGCCAAAAACGCCCTGCCGGTTATCAAAGTGAAAGCCGTCACCCATCGCTACAACCCTATCTGGCGCACTACCGTAGGGCCAGGCGAAGAACACGTCAACATGGCGGGCATCCCGACCGAAGCCAGCATCCTGGATATGGTGGGCCGCGCAATGCCGGGCAAATTACTGAATGTGTTTGCGCACTCCGCAGGCGGCGGCAAGCTACTGGCCGTGATGCAATTTAAGAAAGCGGTTGCAGTGGATGAAGGCCGTCAGCGCCAGGCTGCACTGCTCGCGTTCGCTGCGTTCCCTGAGCTGAAACATGTGATTCTGGTGGATGAAGACGTGGACATCTTCGACAGTGACGACGTGCTGTGGGCGATGCAAACCCGCTACCAGGGCGATGTGGATACGATTACTATCCCCGGCGTTCGCTGCCACCCGCTCGATCCGTCACAGATCCCGGAATACAGCCCGAGCATTCTGCAACAGGGCACATCCTGCAAAACGATCTTCGACTGTACTGTACCGTTCCATCTGAAAAGCCACTTTGAACGTTCGAAGTTCAAAGAGGTGGATGTGAAACGTTTTCTGCCAGACTTCGAATAAGGGGATGAAGGTGACCATATCACGACGCATCATTGTCGGCATCAGCGGTGCTTCCGGTTTTCAGTATGGCGTGAAAGCGCTGGAGCTTTTACGTGGGCAGGATCTCGAAGTCCATCTGGTCGTGACAAAAGGGGCGGAAAAAACCTGCGAACTGGAAACGGATTATCAGTTGGATGAGGTAATGGCGCTGGCGGATGTGGTGCATCCGATCGGAAACCTTGGGGCTTCTATTTCCAGCGGGTCGTTTAAGACGCTGGGGATGATAGTCGCCCCATGTTCAATGCGATCCCTGGGCTCCATCGCGCACTGTCTCACCGATAATCTGCTGACCCGAGCGGCCGATGTGGTGCTTAAAGAGCGTCGCCGCCTGGTACTGTTGGCACGCGAAACGCCACTGAACCTGGGCCACATTCGCAATATGCAGGTTGTTACGGAGATGGGCGGGATTATTTTCCCGCCGCTTCCCGCACTCTATCAGCGCCCGCAAACGACCGACGAAATCATCACACATAGTGTCAGCCGCGCGTTGGATCTGTTCGATATCGATGTTAAAAACATCCCGCGCTGGGGCGAAGGAAAATTGCTTTATCGCGCTTAATTTCGCAGGAATTTCTATGTTAATTGGACCTTATGTTAATGGCGCGGCTGTCGTTATCGGCGGCCTGCTCGGTTCCCTTGTTGGCAGCCGTATTCCGGATCGCGTCAAAGTCGCGCTACCGCTGACCTTTGGTTTGTGCTCAATTGGCCTGGGCATCAATCTGGTTATTAAAGTGAAATTTATGCCCGCCGTCGTACTGGCCATGGTATTGGGCGCGGTTATTGGGGAGGTCTTCTTCCTGGAAAAACAAATTGGCAAAGCGGCTGGCACAACGCGCGGTTTGATCAACCGTGTTTTCCCACCGGTACAAGGGCTAACGCATGACGAGTTTACGGAAAAATTCGTCGCCATTCTGGTGCTCTTCTGCGCCAGTGGCACGGGGATCTTTGGAGCGATGCATGAAGGGATGACCGGTGATCCGTCTATTCTGTATATCAAAACAGTACTGGATCTTTTCACCGCTGCGATTTTTGCCACCATGCTCGGTTTTTCGGTAATGACCATTGGCGCTCCGCTGATCATTGTGCAGGTCGCACTGGCGACAATTGCCGTTTACATTCTGCATATGATCACCCCCGATATGATGGCGGATTTCTCCTGTGCGGGTGGCCTTATTATGGTGGCAACGGGGTTGCGTATCTGCAATATAAAACCGTTTCCGGTCGCCAATATGCTACCCGGCCTTTTGCTGGTAATGCCCTTTTCCGCCCTCTGGGCCAAACTGTTTGCCTGAGAACGGGTATAATGTTTAACCGTTGGCGCGACGCCACCGGTCCGGCTACGGAGTTGCGCCGTAGTCACACTGGCGTCGCGTCATACGGTTTTATATCGATCCGGAGAAATCATAAGCATGCAAGAACATGTCATTTTACTGGATGAGCACGGCTCACCCATCGGCATGGAAGAAAAGTATACCGCTCATCACCATAACACTCCGCTACATCTCGCCTTCTCTTCCTGGCTTTTCAATTCACGCGGCGAATGTCTGGTGACCCGCCGGGCCATGAGCAAAAAAGCCTGGCCGGGCGTGTGGACCAACTCCGTTTGCGGGCATCCGCAAGAGGGGGAAACGCCTGAGCAGGCAATGGTTCGTCGCTGTCGCTATGAAATAGGGGCGGATATTATCGACATCACGTCTATTGCTCCGGGTTTCCGCTACCGCGAGACCGATCCATCCGGGATTGTCGAAAACGAAATTTGCCCGGTCTTCGCCGCACAAATCATCACGCCATTGAATATCAATGCAGAGGAAGTCATGGCGTATCAGTGGGTAGAACTTGATGCCCTCTGCCATTCGCTGGTGGCAACACCCTGGGCATTTAGTCCTTGGATGGTGCTGGAGGCAGAAAACGCAAACGCGCAACTCAGAGAGTTTGCCGCCAGCGTCAGGCAATAAAAAAGCCCCGTGTTTGCACACCGGGGCTTTTTGACTTCTTAGCGACTTATTTTACCGGACGCATCGCCGGGAACAGGATCACGTCGCGAATGGTGTGGCTGTTGGTAAACAGCATAACCATACGGTCGATACCAATGCCCAGACCCGCAGTCGGCGGCAGACCGTGTTCCAGCGCGGTCACATAGTCTTCGTCATAGAACATCGCTTCGTCATCGCCTGCATCTTTGGCGTTAACCTGATCCTGGAAGCGCTGCGCCTGATCTTCAGCATCGTTCAGCTCGCTAAAGCCGTTACCGATTTCACGACCACCGATAAAGAACTCGAAGCGGTCAGTGATTTCCGGGTTCACGTCATTACGGCGCGCCAGCGGAGACACCTCAGCCGGATATTCGGTGATGAAGGTCGGCTGAATCAGATGTGCTTCGGCCACTTCTTCGAAGATCTCGGTCACGATGCGGCCCAGGCCCCAGCTCTTCTCAACTTTGATGCCAATGCTTTCTGCGATGGCTTTCGCTGAGTCGAAGTTATCCAGATCCGCCATGTTCGTTTCCGGGCGGTATTTCTGAATTGCTTCGCGCATGGTCAGTTTTTCGAACGGCTTGCCGAAATCGAACACTTCATCGCCATAAGGCACTTCAGTTTTACCCAGAATATCCTGCGCCAGGGTACGGAACAGGGATTCAGTCAGTTCGATCAGATCTTTGTAATCCGCGTACGCCATGTAGAGTTCCATCATGGTGAACTCAGGGTTGTGGCGAACAGAGATACCTTCGTTACGGAAGTTACGGTTGATTTCGAATACGCGATCGAAGCCGCCAACCACAAGACGTTTCAGATACAGTTCCGGCGCGATACGCAGGTACATGTCCAGGTCCAGCGCATTGTGGTGGGTTATAAATGGACGTGCAGACGCACCGCCAGGAATCACCTGCATCATCGGGGTTTCCACTTCCATAAAGTCGCGATTCACCATGAACTGGCGAATGCCGGCCATGATTTTGGAACGCACTTTAAATGTGTTGCGGGAATCTTCGTTAGAGATCAGATCCAGATAACGCTGACGATAGCGGGCTTCCTGATCCTGCAGGCCGTGGAATTTGTCCGGCAACGGGCGCAGGGCTTTGGTCAACAGACGCAGCTCAGTACAGTGAATGGACAGCTCGCCAGTCTTGGTTTTGAACAGCTTACCTTTCGCGCCCAGGATATCGCCCAGGTCCCATTTTTTGAACTGCTCGTTGTAAACGCCTTCCGGCAGATCGTCACGGGCAACATAAAGCTGAATACGGCCCCCCACATCCTGCAGGGTGACGAAAGACGCTTTACCCATAATGCGGCGGGTCATCATACGGCCAGCGACAGCCACTTCAATGTTCAGCGCTTCCAGCTCTTCGTTTTCTTTTGCATCGAAGTCAGCGTGCAGAAGGTCTGAGGTGTGGTCACGACGAAAATCGTTCGGGAACGGCACGCCTTGTTCACGCAGCAATGCCAGCTTTTCGCGGCGAGTTTTCAGTTCATTATTAAGATCGACTGCCGCGTCAGCGCCCTGTGCTTGTTGTTCAGACATGTTGGTTCCTCATAACCCTGCTTTCAAACTTGCTTCGATAAATTGATCCAGGCTGCCATCCAGCACCGCCTGCGTGTTACGGGTTTCAACTCCGGTGCGCAGGTCTTTGATGCGAGAATCATCAAGGACATACGAACGGATCTGGCTACCCCAACCGATGTCGGACTTGTTGTCTTCCATCGCCTGTTTCTCAGCGTTCTTCTTCTGCATTTCCAGTTCATAAAGCTTCGCTTTCATCTGCTTCATGGCCTGGTCTTTGTTCTTGTGCTGTGAACGGTCATTCTGGCACTGAGTTACCGTGTTGGTCGGAATGTGGGTAATACGTACCGCAGATTCCGTACGGTTAACGTGCTGACCACCCGCGCCGGATGCGCGATAAACGTCGATACGCAGATCCGCCGGGTTGATTTCGATATCAATATCGTCATCCACTTCCGGGTACACGAACGCAGAGCTGAATGAGGTGTGGCGACGGCCACCGGAATCGAACGGGCTCTTACGCACCAGGCGGTGAACGCCGGTTTCGGTACGCAGCCAGCCATAGGCGTAATCGCCGGAAATCTTGATGGTAACGGATTTGATACCCGCCACTTCACCTTCGGATTCTTCGATGATTTCGGTCTTAAAGCCGCGCGCTTCTGCCCAGCGCAGATACATACGCTCCAGCATGCTCGCCCAGTCCTGCGCCTCGGTGCCGCCGGAACCAGCCTGAATATCCAGGTAGCAATCGGCGTTGTCGTATTCACCAGAGAACATACGGCGGAATTCAAGCTGTGCCAGCTTCTCTTCCAGCGTATCGAGTTCAGCGACAGCTTCGTTGAAGGTCTCTTCGTCATCGGCTTCGACAGCCAGCTCCAGCAGACCGGAAACATCTTCCAGCCCCTGACTCATTTGGTCGAGCGTTTCAACAATGGCTTCGAGGGAGGAACGTTCTTTACCCAGCGCCTGTGCGCGATCAGGTTCGTTCCAGACATCCGGCTGTTCCAGCTCGGCGTTTACTTCTTCCAGACGCTCTTTCTTGGCGTCATAGTCAAAGATACCCCCTAAGAACGTCGGAGCGCTCCGTGAGGTCCTGAATGCGATTTTTTACCGGGTTAATTTCAAACATGGTCTGATTTCTTTAGATGGACTTGTCAAAATGCGGTCATAAGGGCGGAATTTTACCGGATTTCAGCCCTTATTAGTAGAGAATACTGGCGTTAAATTGGCCACAGGTGATCAATGATTAATTGCACGCTGCGATTGCCGCGAAACTCATTCACATCCAGTTTATAAGCGATATTGACGACGCGCACGCCGTTATCAGGCCAGCAGGTGGTGTCGACATTAAAAGCGATACCGTCGAGCAGCGGGCCGCCGCCGACAGGTTCAACCATCACTTTAAGATGGCGCTCCCCCACCAGCCGTTGTTGCAGAAGACGAAATTCGCCATCAAACAGCGGTTCCGGGAACATCTGCCCCCAGGGGCCAGCATCGCGCAACATTTCGGCTGTATCGAGGGTCATTTCATCAGGTTTTAACAGGCCATCAGAAACGATTTCACCTTGCAACAGTGCCGGATCCAGCCACTCGGTGACCAGCTCGCCAAAGTAGCGCTGGAACTCCTCGAAGCGAGCCTCCTCAAGCGACAGCCCCGCCGCCATGGCATGGCCGCCGAATTTGAGCATCAGCCCTGGGTAGAGTGTATCCAGACGCTCCAGCGCATCGCGCATGTGAAGGCCCTGGATTGAGCGTCCTGAGCCTTTTAAAGTGCCATCCCCGGCAGGCGCAAACGCGATAACCGGGCGGTGGAAACGCTCTTTAATACGCGACGCCAGAATCCCCACTACCCCCTGGTGCCATTCGGGATGATACATAGCAAGACCACCCGGCAGGGTATCGCGGCTACGTTCCAGCTTCTCGCACAGCGTCAACGCCTCTGCCTGCATGCCCTGCTCAATCTCTTTGCGCGTCTGGTTTAGCGCATCAAGTTCGCTGGCCAGCACCCGAGCTTCGCCAAGGTTGTCACTGAGCAATAGCGCCACGCCAACGGACATATCGTCCAGACGACCTGCGGCATTCAGACGTGGGCCAAGCGCAAAACCTAAATCGCTGGCCGCCAGTTTTTGTGCGTCGCGGTTGGCGACTTCCAGGAGCGCTTTGATGCCAGGACGGCACTTTCCGGCACGAATGCGGCTTAAGCCCTGCCAGGTCAGAATGCGGTTGTTGGCATCCAGCGGCACGACATCGGCAACGGTACCTAAGGCCACTAAATCAAGCAGTTCCGCCAGATTAGGGATAGCCAGCCCGCGCTCATCAAACCAGCCTTTGTCGCGTAAAAAAGTTCGCAGTGCCAGCATCAGATAGAAGGCCACACCCACCCCCGCCAGTGACTTCGACGGAAAATCGCATTCGCGCAGGTTCGGGTTGATGATGGCTTCGGCATTGGGCAATGTTTCGCCGGGAAGATGGTGGTCGGTGACCACCACCGGAATGCCCAGCGCATGTGCCCGTTCAACCCCGGCATGTGACGAAATACCGTTATCCACGGTCAGGATCAGTTGCGCGCCGCGTGCGTGTGCCTGATCCACCACTTCCGGACTTAACCCGTAGCCGTCTTCAAAACGGTTCGGCACCAGGTAGGCGATATTAGTGCCGCCCAGCGCACGTAAGGCCAGCACACTCAGTGCGGTACTGGTTGCGCCGTCGGCATCAAAATCACCGACAACCACAATACGCAACCCCTCGCGCAAGGCGTTATAAAGGATCTCTACCGCTTTATCGATGCCATGCAGCCGCTGCCAGGGCAGCATGCCTTTCACCCCGCGCTCCAGATCCGCCGCGCTACAAACACCGCGGCTGGCATAAAGGCGACGCAGAAGTGGGGGAAGATCGGCAGGTAAATCCGCCGCGTCGTTTGCCTCGCGGCGGCGAAGTCGAATTTCGGCTTTCACGTGAATTACTTACCGCCAGTCTGTTTTTGATGTTCGTCGAGGAAGGCTTTCATCTCTTTCGGCCCCTGATATCCCGGCACAAGGTAGCCATCATTTAACACAACGGCTGGCGTACCGTTCACGCCAAACTGCACGCCGAGCGCATAGTGATCGGCGATATCAAGATCGCAACTGGCTGGCTTAACACCCTTACCGCTCATCGCATCATCTAAGGCTTTGTTGCGGTCTTTCGCACACCAGATAGCTTTCATATCCTGCTCGGCCTGACTCTGCAGCCCCTGGCGCGGGAAAGCCAGATAACGAACGGTGATACCCAGCGCGTTGTAGTCTGCCATCTCTTCATGCAGTTTGTGGCAGTAACCGCAGGTGATGTCCGTGAAGACGGTGATCACATGCTTTTCCTGCGGCGCTTTATAGACAATCATCTCTTTTTCCAGTGCGTTGAGATGCGCTGTCAGCAACTGGTTGGTGACATTCACCGGCTGGGCGCCGCTGACGTCGTACATCGGCCCCTGAATGATGTGTTTGCCGTCATCGGTGACATACAGCACGCCGCTATTGGTCAGCACGGTTTTCATTCCGGCAACTGGCGCAGGCTGAATATCGGAACTCTGTACACCCAATTTTGCCAGCGATTGCTTGATAGCGGCATCGTCCGCATGCGCGGTACTGGTCAGCGCCGCCGCCAGCAGGGTGAACATGATAAAACCTTTTTTCATAACGTATCCTTTAAAAAACAACGATCACGCCCGCGGGTGATGTTGCTGATGAAGCTGTCGCAGCCGCTCCGTCGCGACATGCGTATAAATCTGGGTCGTAGAGAGATCGCTGTGGCCAAGCAACATCTGAACCACACGTAAGTCTGCACCGTGATTCAGTAAATGGGTAGCAAACGCATGACGCAAAACGTGCGGCGAGAGTTTTTCGCTGTCGATACCCGCCAGTTGCGCATAATGTTTGATGCGATGCCAGAATGTTTGCCGAGTCATCTGCTGAGCACGCTGGCTCGGAAACAGCACATCGATTGAGACGCCATTCAACAGCCAGGGACGCCCATGTTCCAGATAGTTTTCTACCCAGTACACCGCCTCTTCCCCCAGCGGAACCAGGCGCTCTTTATTTCCTTTACCGATGACGCGCACAACCCCCTGGCGCAAGCTGATGTCGCTCATCGTCAGCCCTACCAGCTCCGAGACGCGAAGCCCGGTAGCATAAAGCACTTCCAACATCGCTTTATCGCGTAACTCCAGCGGCTGGTCAATGGCCGGCGACGCTAATAACCGCTCAACCTGCGCTTCACTGAGATCTTTCGGAAGACGTTGTGGCAGTTTTGGCGAAGCAAGTAATGCGCTGGGATCGTCCTGACGAAACTTCTCCCGGTACAGATGCTGGAAGAAACGGCGCATCGCGCTGAGCAAACGTGCTGAGCTGGTTGCCTTGTAGCCGCCGTCCATCCTTTGCGCCAGCAGGTTTTGCAAATCATCCGCCTGTGCGCTTTCCAGCGACAGCCCCTGATGATGTAGCCATTCCACAAGCCCCTGCAAATCACGACGATAGGCACTGAGGGTATTTTCCGCCAGGTTTCGCTCCAGCCAGAGGGCATCAAGAAATTGTTCGATACGTGCGAAATCTTGTTCCACCTGTGCTCCTCCTTGCTTCGAATCGTTGCATTATGCCTGATTGCGGTGTGATTCTGGTACACTGCTCGCAAAGACACATCCGGAATTGAGACGTTTTCGTTATGAACATCGGCCTGTTTTATGGTTCCAGTACCTGCTACACCGAAATGGCGGCAGAAAAAATCCGCGACATCATTGGCCCCGAACTGGTGACGTTACACAACCTGAAAGACGACGCCCCCGTATTAATGGAGCAGTACGATGCTCTGATTCTTGGCATTCCCACCTGGGACTTTGGTGAATTGCAGGAAGACTGGGAAGCCATCTGGGAGCAGCTCGACACACTCAATCTCGACGGAAAAATCGTCGCACTGTACGGTATGGGCGACCAACTCGGCTACGGCGAGTGGTTCCTCGACGCGCTCGGAATGCTGCACGATAAGCTGGCTCCGCGTGGAGTAAAATTCATTGGTTACTGGCCAACAGAAGGCTACGAATTCACCAGCACCAAACCGATCATTGCCGATGGACAGTTGTTTGTGGGTCTGGCGCTGGACGAAACCAATCAATATGACCTGAGCGACGAACGTATCCAGAACTGGTGCGAACAGATTCTGGTAGAAATGGCCGGACAGTTCGCCTGAACTTAGTGCTGACGCTGCGCCGATTGTTGCGAAATCAGTCGGCGCAAATCACGCCACTCTTGCGCATCCATGCTATCTGCGGCCAGCCACAGATGCTGTCGGCGACCATCTTTTTCCCGACGCAAACGCAGAATCATGCCAATATTCAGCATCCACGGTGTTCCGACGATTTCCCACTCCACGCCTTGCCAGCGCAAACGTGCATCCATCAACAGTTTGATCTCTCCCTGACAGGCATTAATGCGGCGCTGACTCCGTACGCTGTCGAACACCACCAGTGACAAAAGCAGTAACCAAAGCGGCGTATAGCTCAATGGCCAGGGTAACAGCAACACGAAAGCCGCCATCAAGCCATGGAGTAAAAGTGAGAGCCACTGTGAGCGCCATGAGACGCGTATATCAGATTGCCACAGGACCACGTTCCCGATTCCGTGTCTGAATTAACTGGATCATTCGCTGCAACGCCTCGTCCTGAGGTTTGCCGTGATTCATCAGCCAGTTAAATAAATCAGGGTCATCGCTCTGCAGAAGACGCACAAACACACGTTTGTCATCATCACTCAGCGAATCATATTCATGTTCAAAGAAAGGCATGATGGAAATATCCAGCTCACGCATTCCGCGCCGACATGCCCAATGAATACGGGCTTTGTTGTTAATATCCATGTTCTGAAACCTGCATAGCCACGATGGGTTGCCATTGTAACGTGTTTTTAATCATCCATCGGCGGAATATTTATGTTTACGAGGAGACTTCCAGAATAAATCCCATGCATTGCAACCATTACAGCCATTTTGCGTGCTTTTTCCCATACTCTTTATAAGGCACAAATCGCCTGTTTTTATCGCTTGCATTGGGCAACGGCTCTTTTACCATTAAGTGAAAATATGCATCAGGCTAATCAGGACAATACTATGGCTTTTACTCCGTTTCCTCCGCGCCAGCCGACCGCATCAGCGAGACTGCCGCTGACGCTTATGACTCTCGATGACTGGTCACTGGCGACTATCAAGGGCGCAGACAGTGAGAAATACCTGCAAGGCCAGGTTACAGCCGATGTGGCGAAACTGACTGACGATCAACATTTGCTGGCTGCGCACTGCGATGCAAAAGGCAAAATGTGGAGCAACCTGCGTCTGTTCCGCACCGCTGAAGGTTTTAGCTGGATTTTACGCCGCAGCGTCGCGGAGTCTCAGCTTAAAGAATTGAAAAAGTACGCCGTGTTCTCCAAAGTCACTATCGAAGCAGACAACGAACATGTCCTGCTGGGTGTCGCGGGGTTCCAGGCTCGCGCCGCGCTGGCCAATCTGTTTTCGGCCCTGCCGGATGCAGACAAACAGCTTGTTCATGAGGGTGAAACCACCCTTCTCTGGTTTGCCCATCCGGCAGAACGTTTTTTATTGGTGACCGACGTCGCCACCGCAGAAAAAGTAACAGAAGCCCTGCGTGGCGAAGCCCAACTTAACAACAGCCAGCAGTGGCTGGCGCTCAATATCGAAGCGGGCCTTCCGGTCATTGACACCGTTAACAGCGCGCAATTTATTCCCCAGGCCACAAATATTCAGGCACTGGGCGGTATCAGCTTCAAGAAAGGGTGTTACACCGGCCAGGAGATGGTTGCCCGCGCGAAATTCCGTGGCGCGAATAAACGCGCACTGTGGTATCTGGCGGGGAAAGCCAGCCGGGTGCCGGAAGCCGGTGAAGATCTGGAACTGAAAATGGGTGAAAACTGGCGTCGTACCGGTACAGTGCTGGCTGCCGCGCAACTGGATGACGGCAAACTGCTGGTGCAGGTTGTGATGAACAACGATATGGAGCCAGACAGCGTGTTTCGCGTGCGTGATGATGCGAACACTCTGGCTATCGAGCCGCTGCCTTATTCGCTGGAAGAAGAGTAACGGACAGGAGCGCCTGCTGCGCTCCCCCTGTTTGATGTCCAGGCTGCCAAACACCAGCATCCGTAGCCCCGGCAAGCGCCACGTCGCCGGGGAATTTTCGGCTATCGATTCAGCTTTTAAGCCTGTCCGACATACAGATAAATCGCCAGGAAGTGACATATGCTGCCGCCCAGCACGAAGCCGTGCCAGATAGCATGGTTATAGGGAATGCGCTTACAAACGTAAAATATCACGCCCAGCGAGTAAACCACCCCACCCGCGGCCAGTAACGTCACCCCGCCAATCGACAGTTTGGTCGCCAGTTGGTAAACCACAATCAGCGACAACCAACCCATGGTGAGGTAGGTCACCAGCGACAGCACTTTGAAACGGTGGGCAATGGTCAACTTGAACAGGATCCCCAGCAGTGCCAGGCCCCAGATAACAACCATCAATCCCCGTGCCAGCGGCGAATCCAGTCCCACCAGCAGAAAAGGCGTATAGGTTCCGGCAATCAACAGATAGATTGCGCAGTGGTCGAATTTCTTAAGCCACACTTTTGCCCGCTGATGCGGTATAGCGTGATAAAGCGTGGAGGCGAGAAACAGCAGAATCATGCTGCCGCCATAGAGACTGTAGCTGGTGATCGCCAGCGTGCCGGCATTACTGTCAACGGCCTGCACCAGCAGAAGCACCAGTCCAACAATACCAAACACCAGCCCGATGCCATGGCTGATGCTGTTGGCTATTTCCTCAGCCAGCGTATATCCCTGTGCGATTAATGGTCTATCCACCATAGTTAACTCCGGGAGAACTCAAAATAAAACGTCGCGCCTATAGAGTAACTGAGAATGATTCCAGTGCACACCTGTTCGCTTAAATAAATCATGATATTTATATGAACAGATAAATATCAATTAGTTATATAAGAATTTAAACTAACAGGCGTTACTGTTTTTCTAAAGAACCTTGAAATCAATCACATAAAACTGGTTCTGTCCGGGGTAGATATCGGCAATGACATTTTTGAGCTCATGCAGGGACATGTTCTCCTGCTGCGCATGTTCTTCTGTCAGGTTGTCAAGGGTGGTCGTTGAGGTACCAATCACCTTGATGGTGCAAAAATAGCCGTCATCCTCATAACGTCCCACGCGCAAGATATCCCCGACGTGAAAGTGCGATTCACTTTGATCGCGGATAGTAATTGTTTTGCGGCCTGCCAGAATGTCGTCCTGAAAGCGCTGAAAAAAAGTGATGTCGTTCGGCTGCATGTTATTATTCCCTGATGATAAATCTGATAAGTGAGTCGTTGACACAGTGAGTATGTTCTCCCACGCCGCTATCGCCAGTCTCAACAATCTTGAGATGATGGTCTACAACTATGTCGTCAAAAATCGTGACAAAGTGATGTACATGACCATCCGCGAACTGGCCGACGGCGCTGGAGTCTCAACCACCACGGTGCTGCGTTTCTGCCGCAAACTGCAATGTGAAGGTTATTCAGAGTTTCGCGTCCGCTTTAAATTATATTTAGAACAAAACGAGCCCCAGCAGGCTAATTTTGGCGCCAGCGAAATTATCAGCTTTTTTAAAAGTGTGAATAACGACGAATTCGACACGTTATTAGATAAAGCGGTCGACATTATTTTATCGTCGGAGCGTATTATTTTTGTTGGTGCAGGCACATCCGGTGCTCTGGCAAAATATGGCGCACGCTTCTTTTCGAATGTCGGAAAATTCAGTAATCATATCGATGACCCTTATTTTCCGGTCACAAATGACATGGCCAGAAATGCACTGGCTATCGTGTTGTCTGTCTCCGGGGAAACCGAGGAGATCCTGCGTTTCGCCAGCCAGTTCAGCCTCCATCACTGCAAAGTCCTGACCATCACCAGCCATGAGCATTCGCGCCTGGCAAAACTGGCGGATTTCAATCTTTCCTGGCATGTCCCGCAAACACGCATTGCCGGTGTGTATGATATTACGACGCAAATACCGGTGATCTATATTCTGGAATCACTTGGCCGAAAACTGGCGAAGAAAATAGCATAAAAAAACATATTGTTTTATTGGTGTAACAAATCACCTTAAGGGTAATTTGTTATATCGTGACATTTTTATTCCCTTTGCTAGACTCGAGCGCAGATTTTATTACCAGGGCGAGAGTAGCAACGATGAAAAAAATGACCTTACCGAAAGACTTTTTATGGGGCGGCGCCGTTGCCGCACATCAGGTTGAAGGCGGCTGGAATCAGGGCGGAAAAGGCCCAAGTATTTGTGACGTGCTCACCGGTGGCGCGCACGGCGTTCCACGCGAAATCACCCGGCAGGTCATCGAAGGAAAATACTACCCGAACCATGAAGCGGTCGATTTTTACGGCCACTACAAAGAAGACATCAAACTCTTCGCCGAAATGGGCTTCAAATGCTTCCGTACCTCTATCGCCTGGACACGTATCTTCCCGAAAGGCGACGAATTGCAGCCTAACGAAGAAGGCCTGAAATTCTATGATGATATGTTTGATGAACTGCTCAAATATAACATCGAACCGGTAATTACCCTGTCTCACTTCGAAATGCCGCTGCACCTGGTGCAGGAGTATGGCGGCTGGACCAACCGTAAGGTCGTGGATTTCTTTGTCCGCTTCGCCGAAGTGGTGTTTGAGCGCTACAAAGCGAAGGTTAAATACTGGATGACCTTCAACGAAATCAACAACCAGCGTAACTGGCGCGCGCCACTGTTCGGCTACTGCTGCTCCGGGGTGGTCTATACCGACCATGAAAATCCGGAAGAGACCATGTATCAGGTCTTGCACCATCAGTTCGTGGCCAGCGCGCTGGCGGTGAAAATAGGTCACCGCATCAATCCGGAAATGAAAATCGGCTGCATGCTGGCCATGGTGCCGCTGTATCCGTTCTCCTGTAAGCCAGAAGATGTGATGTTTGCACAGGAATCCATGCGTGAGCGCTATGTCTTTACCGATGTTCAGTTGCGTGGTTACTACCCGTCTTACGTGTTGAACGAATGGGAACGTCGTGGTTTCAACATCAAAATGGAAGCGGGCGACGAGCAGGCTCTGCGTGAAGGGACCTGTGATTACCTCGGCTTTAGCTATTACATGACCAATGCGGTAAAAGCCGAAGGCGGCACTGGTGATGCCATTTCCGGCTTCCAGGGCAGCGTACCGAACCCGCACGTAAAAGCGTCCGACTGGGGCTGGCAGATTGACCCGGTAGGTCTGCGTTATGCGCTGTGCGAACTGTATGAGCGTTATCAGAAGCCGCTGTTTATTGTTGAAAATGGCTTTGGCGCGTACGATAAAGTAGAAGAAGATGGCAGTATTATCGACGATTATCGTATCGATTATCTGCGTGCTCACGTTAAAGAGATGGTTGAGGCGGTCACATATGATGGTGTTGACCTGATGGGTTACACACCGTGGGGCTGTATCGACTGCGTCTCTTTCACCACCGGCCAGTACAGCAAACGCTACGGCTTTATCTACGTGAACAAGCATGATGACGGCACCGGCGACATGTCCCGTTCCCGTAAGAAGAGTTTTAGCTGGTATAAAGAAGTGATCGCCAGCAACGGCGAGAATATCTAACCGGTATACTGTTCATCCTGCCCTTCTCCCATCGGGGAGAAGGGCCGGGCAGAGAGGGAGTCGCTTACTTACCCCCCGCCAGTTCGATAAAGCTTCCCGTCACGTAGGATGCCTTATCGCTCAACAGCCAGACTATCGCCTGCGCCACCTCTTCCGGCTGGCCGCCACGCTGCATCGGCAGCATCGACTTCACCCGTTCGACCCGCCCAGGTTCACCACCAGAGGCATGCATTTCCGTATAGATAAAGCCTGGTCGAACGCTGTTAACCCGAATACCCTGCGCCGCGACTTCCACCGACAAGCCCGTGGTAAGCGTATCCATCGCCCCTTTTGACGCGGCATAATCAACATACTCGCCGGGCGAACCCAGACGCGCCCCGGCCGAAGAGACATTCACTATCGCACCGCCTTTTCCGCCGTGCGGCAGCGCCATACGTTTAATGGCCTCCCGACAGCAGAGAAAGGTGCCCGTCACGTTAGTCCGCAGAACCTGGTTGATGCGCTCCGCCGTCATCGCTTCCACTCGACTTTGGGTAAACAGGATCCCGGCGTTATTCACCAGCGCGGTCAGCGGTTCATCCGCCTCATCAATGCGCGCGAACATCGCGGCGACCTGCTCTTCTTCGCCAATATCCGCCTGAACCGCGAACGCTTTTCCGCCCGCCGCGATAATGGTTTCAACCACTGACTGCGCGGCCTGCGCATTGTGCTGATAATTGACCGCGACCGTGTACCCTTCTGCGCCCAGCAGCATCGCTGTCGCCTTTCCTATTCCCCGGCTACCGCCAGTGACCAGTGCAATTGCCAATCTATATTCCTCCTGATAAAAAAGGCCGGGTAACGCGAACGTTCACCCGGCCTGTAGAAGCGTAGCGCTAATTACTGGTATTCGCTCATCGGCACGCAAGAGCAGAACAGGTTGCGGTCGCCGTAAACGTCATCAAGACGTTTTACCGTCGGCCAGTACTTGTTCGCTACACCCGCCGGGAAGACAGCCTGCTCACGGGTATAACCGTGATGCCACTCCGCCACCAGCTCGTTCTGCGTATGTGGTGCATTCACCAGCGGGTTATCGGCAAGCGGCCATTCGCCTGCTTTTACGCGGTTGATCTCGCCACGAATGGCCAGCATCGCGTCAATAAAGCGATCCAGTTCCGCTTTGCTTTCTGACTCCGTCGGCTCAACCATTAGGGTACCCGCAACCGGGAAAGACATGGTCGGCGCATGGAAACCGTAGTCAATCAGGCGTTTCGCAATATCCAGTTCACTGATACCGGTCTCTTCTTTCAGCGGGCGAATGTCGAGAATACATTCATGCGCCACGCGACCATCGCGACCCGTATACAGAACCGGGAATGCCTCTTTCAGACGGCTGGCGATGTAGTTGGCATTCAGAATCGCCACCTGGCTTGCCTGTTTCAGCCCTTCGGCGCCCATCATGCGGATGTACATCCAGCTAATTGGCAGAATCGACGCGCTACCAAACGGGGCGGCGGATACCGCGCCCTGACGGGTCAGCATGCCTTCAATCTGCACCACGCTGTGGCCCGGTACGAACGGTGCCAGATGCGCTTTCACGCCAATCGGCCCCATACCCGGACCGCCACCGCCGTGCGGAATACAGAAGGTTTTATGCAGGTTGAGATGCGACACATCCGCACCGATAAAGCCCGGAGAGGTAATCCCCACCTGAGCATTCATGTTCGCGCCGTCGAGGTAAACCTGCCCGCCAAATTGATGCACAATTTCGCACACTTCACGGATAGTCTCTTCGTAGACGCCGTGGGTGGACGGGTAGGTCACCATGATGCAAGAGAGATTTGCCGCATGTTGTTCCGCTTTCGCGCGCAGATCGGCCAGATCGATGTTGCCGTTTTTATCACAGGCCACAACCACCACCTGCATACCAGCCATCTGTGCGGATGCCGGGTTGGTACCGTGTGCAGAGCTTGGGATCAGACAGATATCGCGATGGCCTTCGTTGCGGCTCTCATGGTAGTGACGAATCGCCAACAGGCCCGCATATTCCCCCTGCGCGCCAGAGTTCGGCTGCATACAAAGGGCATCGTAACCCGTCAGTTTCACCAGCCAGTCGGAAAGCTGGTTGATCATGTGGTGGTAGCCTTCGGCTTGTTCTGCCGGGCAGAACGGATGCAGTTCGGCGAATTCAGGCCAGGTGATCGGAATCATTTCCGCTGCGGCGTTCAGCTTCATGGTGCAAGATCCCAGTGGGATCATCGCCTGATTGAGCGCCAGATCTTTGCGCTCCAGAGAGTGCATGTAACGCATCATCTCGGTTTCACTGTGATAGCGATTAAAGACCGGGTGGCTCAGGATCGCATCATCACGCAGCATGGCGGCAGGCACAGAGCGGCTGTCGAGCGCCACGTCTTTATCCAGCACGTCAATGTCCAGTCCGTGCGCATCGCCCAGCACGACGGCAAAAAGTTTCTGCACATCTTCACGGGTGGTGGTTTCATCGAGCGTGATACCCACGGCATTCAGAATGTCGCTACGAAGGTTGATTTCAGCCGCTTGCGCACGCGCCAGCACGGCGGCTTTGTCGGCCACTTCCACGCACAGGGTGTCAAAGTAGTGCGCGTGACGCAGCTTAAGCCCTTTTTGCTGCAGGCCGGCCGCCAGAATATCGGCCAGACGATGGATACGGCTCGCAATACGTTTCAGGCCAACCGGACCGTGATACACCGCGTACAGGCTGGCGATGTTGGCCAGCAGTACCTGCGAAGTACAGATGTTGGAGTTCGCTTTTTCGCGACGGATATGCTGCTCGCGGGTCTGCATCGCCATACGCAGTGCGGTATTGCCCGCCGCGTCTTTGGAGACACCGATGATACGTCCCGGCATTGAGCGTTTGAATTCATCTTTTGCGGCAAAGAATGCCGCATGCGGGCCACCGTAGCCCATCGGCACACCGAAGCGCTGCGCAGAACCGAAGACAATGTCTGCCCCTTGTTTGCCCGGCGCAGTCAACAACACCAGCGCCATAAAATCGGCGGCTACGCTGACCACAATTTTACGGGCTTTCAGCTCGGTAATCAGTGCGCTGTAGTCATGTACTTCGCCGGTCGTGCCCACCTGCTGCAACAGCACGCCAAACACATCCTGATGATCCAGCACCTTGCTGGCATCATCCACGATAACGTCAAAACCAAAGGTTTCGGCACGGGTGCGCACCACATCGAGCGTTTGCGGATGAATGTCGGCGGCAACAAAGAAACGGTTGGCATTTTTCAGTTTGCTGACGCGCTTTGCCATCGCCATTGCTTCGGCAGCGGCGGTAGCTTCATCCAGCAGAGAAGCCGAGGCCATGTCGAGGCCAGTCAGGTCGAGCGTCACCTGCTGGAAATTCAGTAAGGCTTCAAGGCGCCCTTGTGACACCTCCGGCTGATACGGCGTATAGGCAGTGTACCAGCCTGGGTTTTCGAGCATGTTACGCAGAATAACCGGCGGTAATTGCACGGCGGTATAACCCATGCCAATGTAAGACTTAAAGCGCTTGTTGCGACCAGCAATCGCTTTCAGCTCCGCCAGTGCGGCGTATTCGGTCGTGGCTTCACCCACCTGCGGCGGCGTGGCAAGCTGGATATCTTTCGGCACGATCTGGGCAATCAGTGCGTTTAACGAATCCGCGCCAACCGTTTTCAGCATCTCCTGCTGTTGCTGAGCATCCGGCCCAATGTGACGTTCAATGAAAGCGCCACGGTTTTCAAGCTGGCTTAAAGTCTGTGTCATGAGCGATGGTTCCTGAAACGTGCGGTGATTTTAAAATTGCCTCTTCGTCAGGAAGAGGTTTGGGGTGAAAGCGCTAATATTCCTTCACCCCGCCCCTCTCCCCGTGAGGGAGAGGGAGAAAACCGTTATTCGTCTTCGAGTAAGGCTTCGTAAGCGGTCGCATCCAGCAACGCAGCAACTTCCGATTCATCACTGGCTTTGATTTTGAAAATCCAGCCTTCGCCGTACGGCTCGCTGTTAACCTGCTCCGGCGCATCGCCCAGTGCCTCGTTAACAGCAACGATTTCGCCGCTGATCGGCGCATAAATATCGGAAGCCGCTTTCACGGATTCCGCGACGGCGCAATCATCACCTGCGGCAACGGTTGCGCCCACTTCTGGCAGATCAACAAACACCATGTCACCCAGCAGTTCCTGAGCATGTTCAGTGATACCGACGGTGTACGTGCCATCCGCTTCTTTACGCAGCCACTCGTGTTCTTTGCTGTATTTCAGTTCTGCAGGTACGTTGCTCATCACTAAATCTCCAAATAAGAATGAATCACGCGACGGCTTTGCCAGCGCGTACAAAAATAGGTTTCGTCACTTTTACCGGCATTTCACGATTACGGATCTGAACGATTGCCGTGTCGCCAACGCCCGCTGGCACACGCGCCAGTGCAATACTGTAGCCCAGCGTCGGCGAGAACGTACCGCTGGTGATCACGCCTTCTTGCGCGTTACCGTGGGTATCTGTGAACCGCACCGGCAATTCGTTACGCAGCACGCCTTTCTCGGTCATGATCAGACCGACTAATTGTTCGGTGCCTTTCTCGCGCTGTAATTCGAGCGCTTCGCGACCGATAAAATCACGGTCCGCCGGTTCCCAGGCAATGGTCCAGCCCATATTGGCGGCGAGCGGCGAAACGCCCTCGTCCATCTCCTGACCATACAAGTTCATGCCCGCTTCAAGGCGTAAAGTGTCGCGCGCGCCCAGGCCACAAGGCTTAACGCCCGCCTGCACCAGCTTCTGCCAGAAATCGGCTGCCTGTTCGTTCGGCAGAGCGATTTCATAACCCGCTTCGCCGGTATAGCCGGTGGTCGCGATAAACAGATCGCCGGCCTCAACGCCAAAGAAGGGCTTCATGCCTTCTACTGCCTGACGCTGTTCGTCAGTGAACAGGGTCGCGGCTTTAGCCTGCGCGTTTGGCCCCTGGACGGCAATCAACGACAAATCGTCACGGACGGTGATATCAATGGCGAAAGGTTCAGCGTGTTGGGTAATCCAGGAGAGGTCTTTTTCGCGGGTGGCGGAGTTTACAACGAGGCGGAAGAAGTCTTCGGTGAAGTAGTAGACGATGAGGTCATCAATGACACCGCCCGACGCATTGAGCATGCCGGAATATAGCGCCTTGCCGGGTTTGGTGAGTTTCGCTACGTCATTTGCCAGCAGGTAGCGCAAGAATTCCCGGGTTCGACTGCCACGCAAATCGACAATCGTCATGTGCGATACATCGAACATGCCCGCATCGGTACGCACCGCGTGGTGCTCATCGATTTGCGAGCCGTAATGCAGCGGCATCATCCAGCCATGGAAATCCACCATGCGTGCGCCGCACAGCGTGTGTTGTTCATACAAAGGAGTCTGCTGGGCCATCTTTTCCTCGTCGAATAAGCGGGGCTTTCACGTTTTCAGCGGTGAAAAAATCATCGCATGACAAGACGTCGACACCGATCCCGGTCGCCGACGCAAACGTTCACTTTCGCCTGAACTTATCACCGAAAGCGGCACTTAACCATAAGAGAAAATGGGTCATCACATTAGCTTATGACCATTTTTCACAAAAACCCCAACAGAATATTACACCAGACTTAAGCGTGAAATGGCGCATAAAGAATCACTCTCGCATAGCGGGTATCGCAAATAGCGATATTTACCACCACAAAAGAGATAATTTTCCCGACAGCAAAAAAACGAGAGATGAGAAAAACTAATCTGAAAAATGACGTGAAATTAGAATTTTTCAAATGAGGCAGGGTATCCCTTCCCGCGAGGGGGAAGGGAAAGTGTGACGCAGTTAACGCAACCACTGAGGGAGGTCATTCAGCCCCATCGCCTGACGCAATAACTGTGGTTTTACCCCAGGCAATCTGTCCGCCAGTTTCAGGCCAATGTCCCGGAACAGTTTTTTTGCCGGGTTGGTGCCGGAAAACAATTCCCGGAAACCCTGCATCCCGGCCAGCATCAGCGCGGCACTGTGTTTACGGCTGCGTTCGTAGCGGCGCAGATACATGTGCTGACCAATATCTTTGCCCTGAGCGTGCAGCCGCTTGAGTTCGCTCACCAGTTCTGCCGCGTCCATGAAGCCCAGGTTAACGCCCTGCCCGGCAAGAGGATGGATGGTGTGCGCCGCATCGCCCATCAATGCCAGACGATGCCCGGCAAAATGACGCGCGTAACGTCCGGTTAGCGGGTAGACCTGCCGCTCGCTTTCCACGTGACACAACCCCAGGCGATTATCAAACGCGACGCACAGCGCCTGGTTGAAGGCCTCTTCGTCTGCCTGCTGCATTTGCGCAGCCAGCTCAGGCGGCAGCGACCAGACGATTGAACACAAGTGCGGGTCGGCCAGCGGCAGAAACGCGAGGATGCTTTCATCGTGGAAAACCTGCCGCGCAATAGCCTGATGCGGCTCATCGGTACGGATGGTCGCCACCAGCGCATGATGGTTATAGTCCCAGAAGGTCAGTGGAATATCGGCTTTATTGCGTAACCATGAGTTAGCGCCATCGGCCCCGACGACCAGCCGGGCGGTTAACATATTGCCATCTTTGAGGGTAAGAAATGCTTCGTTCTCACCCCAGGCCACCTGTTGCAGTTCCGCTGGTGCCAGGATTGACACATCCGAACACTGCAGGGCTTTGTTCCACAACGCCTGATGAATGACGCTGTTTTCAATAATATGACCGAGATGGCTGTAACCCATACTCTGATCGTCAAAGGCAATGCGGCCAAAGCTGTCTTTATCCCACACTTCCATGCCGTGATAACAACTGGCGCGATGGGCAATAATGGATGACCAGACGCCCAGGCGCGTCAGCAGTTTTTCGCTGGCGGCGTTGATCGCCGAGACACGCAGTTGTGCAGGGGCATCCTCTTTCAGGGGGACGGGCGCATGCTGTTCCAGCACCGCCACTCGCAGGCCACTGCCCTGTAATCCACAGGCCAGCGCCAGTCCCACCATGCCGCCGCCTACAATTGCCACATCAACATTTTGCACAAATAGCTCCTGAAGACCTTAACGCGCCACCCAGCCCAGAGTACGCTGCGCCAGCGCATCACGCGCCGGGGTAAATAATTCCATTGCCATCAAACCGACGTTACGCCCGACAACCAGCGGCGCCCAGCGATTAGCAAAAAGGTGTACTAAACCATCTGTCACGCCAATCGTAGCGCACTTATCATCACGGCGACGATCGCGATAGCGTGTCAGCACGCCATAACCGCCAACATCCTGCTGCTGTGTCCAGGCATCGGCCAGCGTTTCGGCCAGGCTCATCACATCACGCATCCCCAGGTTAAAGCCCTGCCCGGCAATCGGGTGGAGCGTCTGCGCGGCATTTCCAACCAGCACAGTACGATGTGAAATAGGCGAGGAGGCGGTGGAGAGAGAAAGCGGATAGGCGTTACGGACTCCCGCCTGCATGATTCGGCCCAGCCGCCAGCCAAAGGCTTTTTGCAGCTCATGGCAGAAGGTCTCATCGCTCCAGTTCAGGATCTGTTCCTGTCTGTCGAGCGGGTGACACCACACCAGCGAGCAACGTCCGTGCGACATCGGCAGCATTGCCAGCGGGCCGTGAGCGGTAAAACGCTCAAACGCGCGCCCCTGATGCGCCACCGAGGTCGTGACGTTCGCAATCACCGCAACCTGCTGATAGGGCGCCTGTTGCCAGCTAATGCCACATTGCGCACCCAGCGCAGAGCGGGAGCCATCCGCGGCGACCAGCAGGGTTCCGTTGATCGTCTCCCCACTTTCCAGTGCGACCGCCACGCGGTCTTCATCCCTGGAGAAGAAGCTCACCCGTGCCGGACAATGGAGCGTCACGCCAGGCGCTTTTTTCAGAAGACTAAAAAGACGGGTACCGACATCGTGCAGTTCCACCACCTGGCCGAGCGCCTCAATGTGATAATCATCAGCATCAAGGGTCACGAAACCGGCGTGGCCGCGATCGCTGACATGCACGGTGGTAATCGGCGTGGCTTTCTCGACGATATGTGACCAGATCCCCACTCGCGCGAGCTGCTGGCACGTTCCCGCCGCCAGCGCGATAGCGCGCGCATCAAAACCAGGGTGATCCTGAGAACTCGGTTCGGTCGCTTCGATCAGATGAACAGGAAGGCGACCACCGGTTAAATGCGAAATCGACAGCGCGAGCGTCGCGCCTGCCATACCGCCACCAACAATAATCACACTCATAAGCGACGCGCCGCTGCCATCAGCGCCTCGATGTCATCGGCTTTTTTGACGACGCTGGCGGTGAGGTTTTCATTACCGTTTTCGGTGATCACAATGTCATCTTCCACGCGAATGCCAATCCCCCGATAGGCTTCTGGTACGTCGGCATCCGGGGCGATATAGAGACCCGGCTCAACGGTCAATACCATCCCCGGTTCAAGGATGCGCGAGCGATCCTGACCATAGACGCCGACATCATGGACATCCAGCCCCAACCAGTGGCTCAGACCATGCATAAAGAAAGGGCGATGCGCATTCTCAGCAACCAGCGTGTCAACCTCGCCCTTAAGAATGCCCAGTTTCACCAGCCCGGTGACCATGATGCGCACCACTTCCCCGTTCACTTCCTGAATCGAGGTGCCGGGGCGGAACAGGCGCAGGGCCGTTTCCAGTGATTCCAGTACAATGTCATACACTTCACGCTGCGCCGGGCTGAACTTGCCGTTTACCGGAAAGGTACGGGTAATATCGCCGGCATATCCCATGTATTCGCAACCTGCGTCGATCAGCACCAGATCACCATCACGCATCACGCTTTCGTTTTCGGTGTAATGCAAAATACAGCCGTTCTCCCCGGCACCGACGATAGTGGTATAGGACGGAAAACGGGCGCCGTGACGGTTGAACTCGTGGTGGATTTCCCCTTCGAGCTGGTATTCAAACATCCCGGGTTTACAGGTTTGCATGGCGCGGGTATGTGCCAGCGCCGAAATCTCCCCGGCGCGACGCATTACCTCAATTTCTTCGGCTGACTTGAACAGACGCATTTCATGCACGATGGGCCGCCAGTCGGTCACCGTGGCCGGGGCCGTGAGATTCTGTCGAGAGCCTTTACGCAGTTTATCCAGTGCGGCAAAGACAATCTCATCGGCATAAGCGTATTCGCCCTGGGCGTGATAGACCGCGTCCAGGCCGTTGAGCAATTGATAAAGATGTTTACCTATTTCCGGAAACGCCAGCGCCCTGTCCACACCCAGTTTTTCTGGCGCCGCTTCCTGCCCCAGACGTCGGCCAAACCAGATTTCCGCCGTCTTATCGCGGATCCGGTTAAACAGGACGCTGTGGTTATGGGTATCATCACTTTTAATCAGCACCAGTACCGCTTCCGGCTCATTAAAACCGGTGAAATACCAAAAGTCGCTGTTCTGACGATACGGGTATTCACTGTCGGCACTGCGGGTCGCTTCCGGCGCCGCGAAAATAAGCGCCGCGCTGGCTGGCGCCATTTGCGCCAGCAACGCCTGACGGCGTCGGAGAAACTCAAGCTGTGTCATGACATCTCCTTTGAGCGGAATAGATTAATGCAGGGTTGGCTTACGCACTTCGGGTGCCGTTGGCTGCGGGCGGGTAAATGTGTCATGGCACAGCAGCGCCGCAACGCGCACATATTCGATGATCTCTTCGAGCGACATCTCAAGCTCTTCCTGATCTTCATCTTCGTCATAACCGAGCAAAGCAATGTTACGCAGATCGTCAATCGCTTCACCGGTTTCGCCGGTCACTTTGTCGAGTTTCGGCTGCGTGACGCCAAGCCCCAGCAGGAAGTGGTTAACCCAGCCTGCCAGCGCATCGGCACGGTCAAACACGCTCACGTCGTCGCCGGTCGGCAGATAAAGCTGGAACAGGAAACCGTCATCTTCCAATGAGTCGCTGGTGGCGGCATGCATACTGCGCAGCGCCTGAGCGAGCTCATGGCCGAATGCCAGCCCTTCGTTAGTCAGGTCATGCAACAGCGGCTGCCAGGAGCTGTCGTTGTTGCCGCCACAAAGCATCCCCGCGATAAGCCCGTGCATTTCCGCAGGAATCAGTCCAACACCTTGCTGATTGAGCAACTGGCCTACATCGTTGTAACCAGGTATTTCGTTCTGTATAGACATGCGCATTCATCGTCGTTGGGGAGAATATTCATGGTATGCTACCACTTTGGACCCTGGTGATATACCCGTCATGCTTCACGTTACATGCCTTTGCATGCGCTATGAGTGAATTAAGGTATAGCAAAGAGCTTGAATCCTCTCACCAGGGTGGCTATAGTGACGCCCCTTCGCAGCCAGGACTCGGGTGTGAAGGCAGAGCGCAGTCAAACAGCAGGAAGGTGGCATGTCTGCACAACCCGTCGATATCCAAATTTTTGGCCGTTCACTGCGAGTGAATTGCCCGCCTGAACAGAGAGATGCTCTGAATCAGGCCGCGGAGGATCTAAATCAGCGGTTGCAAGATCTGAAAGTTCGCACTAGAGTCACAAATACTGAGCAGTTAGTCTTTATCGCAGCGCTGAATATCAGCTATGAACTGACTCAGGAAAAGGCAAAAACCCGTGACTACGCATCCAGCATGGAACAGCGTATTCGGATGTTACAACAGACCATCGAACAGGCATTGCTTGATCAGGGTCGCATATCCGAAAGGCCGGGGCCGAAGTTTGAATAACACTTCAAGGTTAACTATGGTAGAGTGACCGTGAAGAAAAAATTTCTCTGAGATGTTCGCAAGCGGGCCAGTCCCCTGAGCCGATATTTCATACCACAAGAATGTGGCGCTCCATGGTTGGTGAGCATGCTCGGTCCGTCCGAGAAGCCTTAAAACTATGACGACACATTCACCTTGAACCAAGGGTTCAAGGGTTACAGCCTGCGGCGGCATCTCGGAGATTCCCTTCTTTCTACCTGGTACCATGACACAACTTTCTGCTCTTCCCCCATCACGTCAGGAAATCCGTAAAATCATACGGCAGCGTCGTCGCGCCCTTACCGCCGGGGAACAGGAACACTTTTCGATTGCAGCGGCAGCGCGCATGATGGCGTATCCGCCGGTCGTGATGGCGCATACCGTCGCCCTTTTTCTCTCCTTCGATGGCGAACTGGACACCCAACCGCTTATCGAACAACTCTGGCGCAACGGCAAACGCGTTTATCTGCCGGTTCTGCATCCGTTCAGCCCGGGCAATCTGCTGTTTTTGCAATACCATCCGCATAGCGAGCTGGTTATCAATCGCCTGAAAATTCAGGAACCGAAACTGGACGTACGCGATGTTTTACCGCTTGCGCAGTTAGATGTCCTGATAACCCCGCTGGTTGCCTTTGACAGCCAGGGGCAACGGCTGGGAATGGGCGGTGGCTTTTACGACAGAACGCTGCAAAACTGGCAACAGTACGGGTTACAGCCAGTGGGTTATGCGCATGATTGCCAGCATGTTGATATGCTTCCAGTGGAAGAGTGGGATATTCCGCTCCCTGCGGTGGTGACGCCGTCGAGGTTGTGGAGTTGGTGAAACCACAGGGTGAGTGAGAACACATAAAAACGGCAACCCTCAGGTTGCCGTTTTGCATTTATCTCGCCATCCAGTACTGCAAAATCAGTACAGCAGGCGTGCGCGAATCGTACCCGGGATCGCCTTCATGCTCTGCAGCGCTTTTTGCGCCACATCTTCTTCGGCTTCAATATCGATAACCACATAGCCCATATACGGCGTCGTTTGCAGATACTGAGCCGCGATGTTGATACCGTCGCCAGCAAAGATCTGGTTGATTGCGGTCAGCACGCCTGGACGGTTTTCGTGGATATGCAGCAGACGACGACCGCCGTGCAGCGGCAGCGATACTTCCGGGAAGTTAACGGCAGAGAGCGTTGAGCCGTTATCAGAGTACTTAATCAGCTTACCCGCTACTTCCAGACCGATGTTTTCCTGCGCTTCCTGGGTTGAACCGCCAATATGCGGCGTCAAAATCACATTATCGAATTCGCAAAGCGGTGAATTAAACGGATCGCTGTTGGTTGCAGGCTCAGTCGGGAACACGTCGATTGCCGCGCCCGCCAGGTGTTTACGTTTAAGCGCATCGCACAGCGCCGGAATATCAACAACCGTACCACGTGCGGCGTTGATCAGCAGTGATCCCGGCTTCATCAGCGCCAGCTCTTCCGCGCCCATCATGTTTTTGGTCGAGGCATTTTCCGGCACGTGCAGACTGACAACATCGCTCATATTGAGCAAATCGGACAGGTGCTGAACCTGGGTCGCGTTACCCAGCGGCAGTTTGCTTTCAATATCATAGAAATAAACGTGCATACCGAGTGACTCAGCCAGAATGCCAAGCTGCGTACCGATGTGGCCGTAGCCAATGATGCCCAATTTTTTACCGCGCGCTTCGTAAGAGCCCACGGCCAGTTTGTTCCAGATTCCGCGGTGCGCTTTGGCGTTCGCTTCCGGAATACCGCGCATCAGCAGTAACAGCTCGCCAATCACCAGTTCCGCCACGGAACGCGTGTTAGAGAACGGGGCGTTAAATACCGGGATACCGCGCTGTGCCGCCGCATCCAGATTGACCTGGTTGGTACCAATACAGAAACAACCAATCGCAACCAGTTTTTCAGCGGCGGCAATAACATCTTCGGTCAGGTTAGTACGGGATCGAATGCCAATGAAGTGGGCATCACGGATAGACTCTTTGAGCTGCTCACTGTCGAGCGCGCCTTTGTGATACTCGATGTTGGTGTAACCTGCTGCACGAAGGCTATCGAGTGCTTTCTGATGCACCCCTTCGACGAGCAGAAATTTAATCTTGTCTTTCTCCAGTGATACCTTTGCCATTTACCCGACCCTGTTTTTTGTCATAACTGATGTTGTGTGGATATTCATCCGCTGTAGTCAACATATCAAAAAAAACTATTGCAGCAATATGAACGTTTGCGTCGGCCCTGTGAAGGAATGTCATACAGTAAGAAATGGCAGAGGAATATGCTGGAAATAGCCACAGAGGCGGGAGGATTATCAGGGCGAATCCAGAAACGTGACAGATGTCACCAAATTTGCTCTTTGAGATTTTTTTCATGGGGGAACACGTCCCCCACACAGATCATTTTGTGATGGTTTTGACGCCATCGGCGCTGCCGATCAAAGCCACATCCGCGCCGCGGTTGGCAAACAAGCCCACGGTTACCACACCCGGAATGCCATTAATCGTATTTTCCAGCGCAACAGGATCGATAATTTCCAGACCAAAGACGTCGAGGATCACGTTGCCGTTGTCGGTGACCACATTCTGGCGATATTCAGGGCGACCGCCCAGCTTCACCAGTTCACGCGCTACGGCGCTTCGTGCCATCGGGATCACTTCCACCGGCAGCGGGAATTTACCGAGGATCTCGACCTGTTTGGACGCATCGGCAATACAGATAAATTTATCGGCTACCGAGGCAATGATCTTTTCGCGCGTTAACGCGGCGCCGCCGCCTTTGATCATCTGCATCTGGCCGTTGATTTCATCCGCGCCATCAACATAAATTCCCAGACGATCGACTTCGTTCAGATCGAATACGGTGATACCCAGGCCTTTTAGTTTTTCTGTCGAGGCGTCGGAACTGGAGACCGCCCCTTCAATCTGACCTTTCATGGTACCGAGCGCGTCAATAAAGTGCGCAGCGGTGGAGCCGGTACCAACACCTACGATAGTACCCGGTTCAACATATTTCAGCGCTGCCCAACCCACTGCTTTTTTTAATTCGTCCTGCGTCATCGTCGTTCGCCTGTGGTGAGAATGGTGTGGAATTCGAAGCGCATTATAGAACATGGAAGGGGGAAAAGTCCCTGTGAGCTGTGTCACATTACCAGCAGGTACATTTTCGTCTGTAAGAGACAAAAAATTATGTCATAGTGCTGAGTAATTATTTTGCAGGAGTATGTCAGTCAGATGAAACGTCCGGACTACAGAACGTTACAGGCGCTCGATGCGGTCATTCGGGAACGTGGGTTTGAGCGCGCCGCGCAGAAGCTGTGTATCACTCAGTCCGCCGTATCGCAGCGTATTAAACAGCTCGAAAATATGTTTGGTCAGCCTCTGCTGGTGCGCACCGTCCCACCGCGCCCCACTGAACAAGGGCAAAAATTGCTGGCGCTGCTGCGTCAGGTAGAACTGCTGGAAGAAGAGTGGCTGGGTGATGAGCAAACCGGCTCCACCCCACTCCTGCTGTCGCTGGCGGTGAACGCCGACAGCTTGGCAACATGGCTGCTGCCCGCGCTGGCGCCGGTACTGGCCGACTCGCCAATTCGTCTGAATTTACAGGTTGAAGACGAAACCCGCACTCAGGAGCGTCTGCGTCGCGGCGAAGTGGTCGGTGCGGTAAGTATTCAGCCGCAGGCTCTGCCAAGTTGCCTCGTTGACCAGCTTGGCGCGCTTGATTACCTGTTTGTCGGTTCAAAAGCCTTTGCTGAACGTTATTTCCCGAATGGCGTAACCCGCTCGGCGTTACTTAAAGCGCCTGCCGTGGCGTTTGATCATCTCGACGATATGCACCAGGCCTTCTTACAGCAAAACTTCGATCTGCCGCCGGGCAGCGTACCCTGCCATATCGTTAACTCGTCGGAAGCATTTGTGCAACTGGCAAGGCAGGGAACGACCTGCTGTATGATCCCGCATCTGCAAATCGAAAGAGAGTTGAATGCCGGAGAGCTGATCGATCTGACGCCGGGTCTCTTCCAGCGCCGAATGCTGTTCTGGCACCGGTTTGCGCCAGAAAGCCGCATGATGCGCAACGTCACCGACGCACTGCTGGCGTACGGCCACAAGGTGCTAAGGCAAGATTAAAACATTGTCTTACCGGGGCGACATATCGTGCAAAATGTAGCCCCCGGTAAGCGTGGCGCATTGGGGATTTCCCAGACGCGGCCACATATCCCACTCATTTGAAATTACTGCGTTTTGTCCGTTGTTGCTGGCTGCTGAGTCTGGCTCTGCGTTGGCTCAAGCTGGAACACAACGTCCACCTGATCGGCAAACTGAATGGTCGGCTGTTCATACGTTTCCTGTGCGGATACCGGCGCCGCATCTGCTTTCATCATGCGAACCATCGGGCTCGGCTGATAATTGGAAACGTGGTAACGCACGCTATACACCGGGCCAAGCTTCGCGTGGAAACCGGCTGCCAGTTGTTCGGCCTGATGAACCGCATCATCAATGGCGGCTTTACGCGCCTTATCCTTGTAAGAATCCGGTTGCGCAACGCCCAGCGAAACGGAACGGATTTCATTCAGACCGGCTTTCAGCGCACCATCCAGCAGAGAATTGAGCTTCTCCAGATCGCGCAGGGTTACTTCCACCGTACGTACGGCGCGCCAGCCTTTCAGCACGCTTTTACCGTTTTGGTAATCGTAATCCGGCTGGGTGCGCAAGTTGGCGGCGTTGATGTCTTTCTTCACTACGCCATTCTTGTCGAGGAAGGAGAGATACTCGGCGACGCGGTCGTCTGCCTGTTTCTTGGCGGTTGCAGCATCTTTCGCCTGGATGTTCACTTCAATCGCCAGGGTGGCAATATCCGGCACTGCGTCCACGCTCGACGTACCCGAGGTAATAATGTGCGGGCCATCAGGCAGTTCACTTGCCTGTACCGACATGACACTCAGTCCCACTAATGCCGCCAGGGCCATCACTTTGAATTTCACGGTTGCTCCTCCATGTTGCTTATTACGTCCGTAACAAAACGGCACGCCAGGCAAAAGCTTAGCGGATACCGTTGGTTTGTCTATCAGACCAGACTTAGTTTAATAACGCCTGCATATGGGCCACGCCCTCTTTTGCCAGTTGCGCGGCAATAACCCACATTACCGCCCCGACGATCAGATTGATGATACGTTGCGCTTTTGCCGTACGCAGACGCGGGGCAAACCAGGCCGCCAGCATCGCCAGGCCAAAAAACCAGATAACAGACGCACTGATCGTCCCCATCGCAAACCAGCGCTTCGGCTCTGCCTCCAGTTGCCCGCCGAGACTGCCGAGTACAACAAAGGTATCCAGATAGACATGAGGATTAAGCCAGGTCACCGCCAGCATGGTCGCGATGATTTTCCAGCGTCCCTGCTTCATCGCTTCGGCGCTGGCAAGCTCGATATGACTGCCGAATGCGGTTTTCAGCGCGCCATAGCCATACCACAGCAAAAAAGCGACGCCGCCCCAGGTGACCAGCCCCAGCAGCCAGGGAGATTGCATTAACAAGGCGCTGCCGCCGAAGACCCCGGCGCAAATCAGCAGCAAGTCGCTCAACGTACACAGCAAAGCCGTCATGATGTGGTACTGGCGACGGATCCCTTGGTTCATGACAAAGGCATTTTGCGGCCCCAGGGGCAAAATCAACGCCGCACCCAATATAAGCCCTTGAAAATAATAGGTTATCACAATAGATTCTCACTCATCTTTTTCTGGATGCAGACTATAACGCGCGAGAATCATTAGCGGAAATTGAATATTTTAATGAGTAATAAGCTAAGCTAATAATAGAAAGCAATAAAAAGGCCGGCAGTGCCGACCTGATTCTTTACTCTTCGACAGGCTCTTTTACCCGTTTGAAATTCACATCCATTTGCGGATAAGGGAAACTGATGCCGTGCTCATCAAAGCTGCGTTTCACTTTCTCCAGCACATCCCAGTAAACGTTTTGCAGATCACTACTGTTACTCCAGACGCGTACCACAAAGTTGATGGAAGACGCCCCGAGTTCATTCAGACGCACCGTCATTTCACGGTCTTTCAGAATACGATCATCATCCTGGATGATATCGGTCAGTAGTTTCGTGACCAGATCTATGTCGGAATCGTACGCAACGCCAATAATAAATTCGTTACGACGCATCGGCTCGCGGGAAAAGTTGATAATGTTCCCGGCGATAATTTTACCGTTGGGAACCACGATTATGCGGCCATCGGCGCTGCGCAGCGTGGTGGAGAAAATCTGCACCTGCAGAACGGTACCGGCGACGCCCCCCAGATCAACATATTCCCCGGAACGGAACGGGCGGAATGTCACCAGCAGTACCCCGGCGGCCAGGTTTGAGAGTGACCCTTGTAGCGCCAGACCAATTGCCAGACCGGCGGCACCCAGTACAGCGATGACTGAGGCGGTTTGTACCCCCACGCGCCCCAGTGCGGCTATCAGGGTAAATGCAATGACGCCGTAGCGCACCAGCGCAGAGAGAAAATCGGCAACGGTGGCATCAATGTGCCGCGCCCGCATCAGTTTATTGACGGTGTTTGAAATCATGCGGGCAACGATCATACCCACAATAATGATGGCAATGGCGGCAACGATGTTAACAGCGTAACTCAGCAGTAACGCCTGATTGGTCACCAGCCAGGAGCCTGCGTCATTGATGCTATCGACGACGTGAAGATCTTCCATTCTTTGTTCCTTATGTTGATCCGTACGAGAACAATCCTTCCCGACGGTGGCGGACAGACACCTAAAGGGTAAACAATAAGGGACGATTTTGCCAAATGGATCACCTTTAATGATGAGTGCAGGCTATTGAATCGGAAATAAAAAAGGCCCGCATAAGCGGGCCTGATTCAGGAAACAAGGCAAAAATTACAGAACGTCAACCGCGTTCAGTTCTTTGAAAGCCTGTTCCAGACGCGTGATCATAGAAGACTGCGCTGCACGCAGCCATACGCGCGGATCGTAGTATTTCTTGTTCGGCTGGTCTTCGCCTTTCGGGTTGCCCAGTTGACCTTGCAGATACGCTTCGTTGGCTTTGTAGTAGTTCAGAATACCTTCCCAGGTCGCCCATTGGGTGTCGGTATCGATGTTCATTTTGATAACGCCGTAGCTTACGGAGTCTTTGATTTCCTGAGCAGTAGAACCGGAACCGCCGTGGAATACGAAGTTCAGGGCGTTGTGCGGCAGGTTATGTTTCTTGCAAACATATTCCTGAGAGTCGCGCAGGATAGTCGGGGTCAGTTTCACGTTACCCGGTTTGTACACGCCATGCACGTTACCGAAGGAAGCGGCGATGGTGAAGCGCGGGCTGATTGCGTTCAGTTTGGTGTATGCGTAATCAACGTCTTCCGGCTGAGTGTACAGTGCAGAAGCGTCCATGTGGCTGTTGTCCACGCCGTCTTCTTCGCCACCGGTGCAACCCAGTTCGATTTCCAGCGTCATGCCGATTTTGGACATGCGCGCCAGATATTTGGAGCAGATCTCGATGTTTTCTTCCAGGGACTCTTCAGACAGGTCGATCATGTGAGAAGAGAACAGCGGTTTGCCGGTAGCAGCAAAGTGTTTTTCACCCGCGTCCAGCAGGCCGTCGATCCACGGCAGCAGTTTCTTGGCGCAGTGGTCAGTGTGCAGAATAACCGGAACACCGTAGTGCTCTGCCATCTGGTGTACGTGATGCGCACCAGAGATCGCACCCAGGATAGCAGCACCCTGAGGAATGTCGGTTTTCACGCCTTTACCCGCGATGAATGCAGCACCACCGTTGGAGAATTGAACGATAACCGGTGCTTTCACTTTCGCAGCGGTTTCCAGAACGGCGTTAATGGAATCGGTGCCCACGCAGTTAACTGCTGGCAGCGCAAAGTTATTTTCTTTCGCTACCTGGAACACTTTCTGTACGTCATCACCGGTAATGACGCCCGGTTTTACGAAATCAAAAATTTTAGACATGTTTTCGAGTCCTGTATCTGTATCTTCGACCGTTGGAAAAAAGTTCGCGAGCATGATGCGCGCTGAAAATTGGGCAGGTTTCCCTGCCCATTGAATACTTACTTCTTAGCGCGCTCTTCGAGCATTGCGACTGCCGGCAGCACTTTGCCTTCCACGAACTCGAGGAACGCACCGCCACCAGTGGAGATGTAGGAGATTTTGTCAGCGATACCGAACAGGTCGATAGCCGCCAGAGTGTCGCCGCCGCCTGCGATGGAGAACGCTTCGCTGTCAGCGATGGCGTTAGCAACGATTTCAGTACCTTTGCGGAAGTTCGGGAATTCGAACACGCCAACCGGGCCGTTCCACAGAATGGTTTTCGCGTTTTTCAGGATATCAGCCAGTTTCTGCGCAGAAACATCGCCCAGGTCCAGAATCTGCTCTTCGTCTTTGATGTCAGAAACAGATTTCAGGGTAGCGGTCGCGGTTTCGGAGAACTCAGTAGCAACACGAACATCTGTCGGAACCGGAATATCGCAGGTGCCCAGCAGGCGTTTTGCTTCGTCAACCAGGTCAGCTTCGTACAGGGATTTACCCACGTTGTGGCCCTGAGCAGCAACGAAGGTGTTGGCGATGCCGCCACCGACGATCAGCTGGTCAGCGATTTTTGACAGGGAGTCCAGAACGGTCAGTTTAGTGGAAACTTTAGAACCACCAACGATAGCGACCATCGGGCGAGCAGGTTCTTTCAGTGCTTTACCCAGCGCTTCCAGTTCGTCAGCCAGCAGCGGGCCTGCGCACGCAACATCTGCGAATTTACCGATACCGTGAGTTGAAGCCTGTGCACGGTGAGCAGTACCGAAAGCGTCCATCACAAATACGTCGCACAGTGCAGCATATTTTTTGGACAGCGCTTCGTCGTCTTTCTTCTCGCCTTTGTTGAAGCGAACGTTTTCCAGAACAACCAGTTCACCTGCAGCAACTTCAACGCCATCCAGGTAGTCTTTAACCAGACGTACCGGGTTGGACAGTTTGTCTTTCAGGTAATTAACAACCGGCAGCAGAGAGTACTCTTCGTTGTACTCGCCTTCGGTCGGACGACCCAGGTGGGAGGTAACCATCACTTTCGCGCCTTGTTTCAGCGCCAGCTCGATGGTCGGCAGAGAAGCACGGATACGCGCATCGCTGGTCACTTTGCCATCTTTAACCGGTACGTTCAGATCCGCACGGATGAAAACGCGTTTACCTGCCAAATCCAGATCGGTCATCTTAATTACAGACATGGTGAATCCTCTCAATGATTCATAAAGTTTTGCGAACGCAATGTGCGCCCTACCTGAAACCTTTTGCGGCCATCTCTAACGTCGTGTCGAGCATTCGGTTAGCAAAGCCCCATTCGTTATCGCACCATACCAGGGTTTTAATAAGGTGCGCGCCACTGACCCGTGTTTGCGTGCCATCAACAATGGCACTGTGCGGATCATGGTTAAAATCTGTTGAGACCAACGGTAATTCCGTATAGTCAACTATACCATGAAATGTTCCCTGTGCTGCTTTTTGCAGCAAGGCATTGACTTCACACGCTTTTACCGGATTTTTCACCGTCACGCTCAGGTCGATGGCCGTCACATTTATGGTTGGTACGCGTACCGCAATCGCCTCAAACCGGTCATAAAATTGCGGGAAAATACGGGTGATACCCGCCGCCAGTTTCGTGTCCACAGGAATAATAGACTGGCTGGCTGCACGCGTACGGCGTAAATCAGGATGATAGGCGTCAATCACCTGCTGATCGTGCATTGCGGAATGGATCGTGGTGACAGTACCCGATTCAATTCCCCAGGCGTCGTCAAGAAGCTTAATAATCGGAATAATGCAGTTCGTGGTGCAGGAGGCGTTGGACACAATACGATCGTCAGCTTTTAAGGCATCCTGGTTGACGCCAAAAACGACCGTCGCGTCGAGATCGTTACCGCCGGGATGCGAGAACAACACTTTCTTCGCCCCCGCCGCCAGATGCGCTTCGCCATCGGCACGGCTGCCAAACACGCCAGTGCAATCGAGCACTACATCAACGCCCAGCTCACGCCAGGGAAGCGCGGCAATATCGCGCTGGTGAAGAATACGAATCGCGTCTTCACCGACAAACAGCTGCTCGCGCTCCTGATGTACATCCCATGCGAAACGCCCGTGGCTGGTGTCATATTTCAATAAATGGGCCATGCCTGCCGCATCTGCCAGTTCATTGATTGCCACCACGGTGACTTCCGCCCGACGCCCGGATTCATACAAAGCACGAACCACGTTGCGCCCGATGCGACCGAAGCCATTAATCGCTATGCGTACGCTCATAGATCTCCTGCAAGGTTACCCAATTTGAGGTGGCTCACAGAGTAATGCAGCAACCTTTACAGGGGAACCTCGCCTGTCACAAACTGCGTTTGATTGATTAATTGTCGAACATTTAAGCGACTGAAACGCTTCAGCTAGAATAAGCGAAACACAGAATAAAAGGAATCCATGTCCAGCCCTGGCGACCATTTATCTGACTTGCGTCACATTTTTTGCGGGAATACGTCGAGGTAAAAAACAAAACGGTAACCTGTCGGTTACCGTTTTTGTATCCGTCCCCTCTCCCACCGGGAAAGGGGCAGATTGAGGGCATCAGCCCTCAATCCAATAGCAATTACAGCAGCGCTTTCGCTTTAGCGATTACGTTGTCTACGGTAAAGCCGAACTCTTCAAACAGCAGCTCTGCCGGTGCAGATTCGCCGAAGGTGGTCATCCCGACGATAGCGCCGTTCAGGCCCACATATTTGAACCAGTAGTCAGCGATACCCGCTTCAATTGCCACACGTGCAGAAACCGCTTTCGGCAGTACGGATTCACGGTAGGCCGCATCCTGTTTGTCGAACGCGTCGGTGGACGGCATGGAAACCACGCGCGCCTTCACGCCTTCGGCAGTCAGTTTTTCCCATGCGGCAACCGCCAGTTCAACCTCAGAACCGGTGGCGATGAAGATAAGCTCTGGCTGACCAGCGCAATCTTTCAGCACGTAACCACCACGGGCCACGTTTGCCAGTTGCTCAGCGGTACGCTCCTGCTGCGCCAGGTTCTGACGGGACAGAATCAGCGCGGTCGGGCCATCGGCACGCTCAACGCCGTATTTCCATGCCACCGCAGATTCTACCTGGTCACACGGACGCCATGTGCTCATGTTCGGGGTTACGCGAAGGCTTGCCACCTGCTCAACCGGCTGGTGAGTCGGGCCATCTTCGCCCAGACCGATAGAGTCGTGGGTGTAGACCATCACCTGGCGCTGTTTCATCAGGGCCGCCATACGCACCGCGTTACGGGCATATTCCACAAACATCAGGAAGGTGGAGGTGTACGGCAGGAAACCACCGTGCAGGGAGATACCGTTAGCGATAGCGGTCATACCGAACTCACGCACGCCGTAGTGGATGTAGTTACCGGCAGTATCTTCGTTAATCGCTTTAGAGCCAGACCAGATGGTCAGGTTAGAAGGCGCGAGATCTGCGGAGCCGCCGAGGAACTCAGGCAGCAGCGGGCCGAAGGCTTCAATCGCATTCTGGGACGCTTTACGGCTGGCGATTTTGGACGGGTTCGCCTGCAGCTTCGCGATGAATTCGTTGGCTTTTGCGTCGAAATCAGACGGCAGCTCACCGCTCATACGGCGGGTGAACTCTGCGGCTTCCTGCGGGAAGGCTTTGGCGTAGGCTGCGAACTTCTCGTTCCAGGCGGATTCTTTCGCCTGACCTGCTTCTTTTGCATCCCACTGAGCATAGATTTCAGACGGGATTTCAAATGCCGAGTGTTTCCAGCCCAGCGCTTCGCGGGTCAGTGCGATTTCCGCGTCGCCCAGCGGCGCGCCGTGAGAGTCGTGAGTACCCTGTTTGTTCGGCGAACCGAAGCCGATGATGGTTTTGCACATCAGCAGGGACGGTTTGTCGGTGACTGCACGCGCTTCTTCTACTGCACGTTTGATGGAGTCAGCGTTATGACCGTCAACACCACGTACTACGTGCCAGCCATAGGCTTCAAAGCGTGCGGCGGTATCATCGGTAAACCAGCCTTCAACGTGGCCGTCAATGGAGATACCGTTGTCGTCGTAGAACGCAACCAGTTTGCCCAGTTTCAGGGTACCTGCCAGGGAGCATACCTCGTGAGAGATACCTTCCATCATGCAGCCGTCGCCCATGAACGCGTAAGTGAAGTGGTCAACAATGTCATGGCCCGGACGGTTAAACTGCGCCGCCAGGGTTTTCTCCGCAATCGCCATGCCCACAGCGTTGGCAATGCCCTGACCCAGCGGGCCGGTGGTGGTTTCCACACCTGCGGTGTAACCCACTTCCGGGTGACCCGGGGTTTTTGAATGCAGTTGACGGAAGTTTTTCAGCTCGTCAATCGGCAGGTCGTAACCGGTGAGGTGCAGCAGGCTGTAAATCAGCATTGAACCGTGGCCGTTGGACAGCACGAAACGGTCGCGGTCAGCCCATGCCGGGTTCTGCGGGTTATGGTTCAGGAAATCACGCCACAGGACTTCGGCGATGTCAGCCATACCCATCGGGGCACCCGGGTGACCGGATTTGGCTTTCTGTACCGCGTCCATGCTCAGCGCACGAATGGCATTGGCAAGCTCTTTACGTGAGGACATTTTGACTCCAGATCGGACTGTTAAAGGCCATGCCCGGAACGACTTGACTACAGCGCGTTATGGGCTACGCCGGAAAAAAGTGCCAACAATGTAACCCAAGCGGCAAGTCATGTACATGGAGCATCCTTTTGAGGATTAAGAAATCTCTGGAAGGTGCATGGTCGTTGCGCAATGGACTCGCCCCGTAATCCTTCTATTCTTTATACTTGTGCAACTGCACCGGCTCGTTTGTGCGCGGCGCATTATCAGAATTATGAATTAACCTGCGTGGAAGATAAGAGATGAAAATTCGCCCGGCTTTGCTTGCTCTGACAACAGCGACCCTGTTGGCAGGTTGCCAGAATATGGACTCTAACGGTTTTATGACCTCCGGTGCAGAAGCTTTTCAGGCCTACACATTGAGCGACGCTCAGGTTAAAAGCCTGAGTGACGAAGCCTGTAAGCAGATGGACAGTAAAGCAACGATAGCCCCTGCGGGCAGTCAGTATAATCAGAGACTTAGCAAGATTGCCGCCGCACTGGGCGATAATATCAACGGCCAGCCGGTGAACTACAAGGTTTACGTAGCAAAAGATGTTAACGCCTTTGCCATGGCGAATGGCTGTATCCGTGTTTATAGCGGTCTGATGGATATGATGAATGACAACGAGGTCGAGGCGGTAATTGGCCATGAAATGGGCCACGTTGCGCTTGGTCACGTGAAGAAAGGCATGCAGGTGGCGCTTGGCACCAATGCCGTGCGTGCCGCGGCCGCATCGGCGGGCGGCGTCGTAGGCAATTTATCGCAATCTCAGTTGGGTGACCTGGGCGAGAAACTGGTGAATTCGCAGTTCTCACAGCGTCAGGAGTCCGAAGCAGACGATTATTCCTATGATCTGTTGCGCAAACGTGGAATTAGCCCAATTGGGCTGGCCACCAGCTTCGAAAAATTAGCAAAACTCGAAGAGGGTCGCCAGAGTTCTATGTTTGACGATCACCCGGCCTCGGCTGAACGTGCGCAACATATCCGCGATCGCCTGGCGGCGGACGGTATTAAGTAATTTGACATATAACATCCCCGGTGGCGCTGCGCTTACCGGGGCTACGAGTTACGCGCGTCGGTCACATCCTTCTCCACACTATCCATAAGCCGAACAGGCGCTTCATGCTTTCCAGGACGCTATAAATAAAAAACTGACCGATTTACATGATTAAACCGGTCAGTTAAAGGTGAGTTCTGATTACTCGTCTTCGAGGTAGGTATACCCGTACAGCCCTGCTTCAAACTCTTCGAGGAACTGCTGTTGCAGCGCATCGTCCAGATCGGTCTGTTTCACCTGATCGCGGAACTGAATCAGCAAAGTTTTCGGATCGAGCTGCACATATTGCAGCATATCGGCCACGGTATCGCCTTCATCCGACAGTTCAACTTCCACGCTGCCGTCAGGGAAGACAAAGACGTCCACCGCTTCGGTATCGCCAAACAGGTTATGCATGTTGCCGAGAATTTCCTGGTACGCGCCAACCATAAAGAAGCCCAGCATCGGCGGGTTTTCCGGGTCGTACTCCGGCATCGGCATGGTGGTCGCAATACCATCGCCATCCACATAGTGATCGATAGCGCCGTCGGAATCGCAGGTGATATCCAGTAACACCGCACGACGTTCCGGCGCGTGATTCAAACCTTCCAGCGGCAGCACCGGGAAGAGTTGATCGATACCCCAGGCATCCGGCATTGACTGGAACAGGGAGAAGTTGACGTAAATCTTATCCGCCATACGCTCCTGCAGTTCGTCAATAATCGGACGATGCGCGCGGTTGCTCGGGTCGAGCTGCTTTTGCACTTCATGGCACATGTTCAGATACAGTTGCTCTGCCCAGGCGCGCTCCTGAAGATTAAAAGTGCCAGAGGAGTAACCGATGTGAATATCGTGCAGATCCATCTGGCTGTCGTGCAGCCATTCGCGCAACGAGCGGCGGTTGCCGGTCTCATGCATCTCCAGCCAGGTTTCCCACATGCTTTGCAGCGGGCGGGCAGCGTCTTCTGGCGGAGGTGTCGCGTCGGTATATTCGTTACGCTCCACGCCGATGATGTTAGACACCAGCACAGTGTGGTGTGCTGTCACCGCACGGCCCGACTCGGTAATCACTGTCGGATGCGGCAGACCATTCTCTTCACAGGCATCGCCAATCGCCCAGATAATATTATTGGCATACTCATTCAGGCCATAGTTCACCGAGCAGTCTGACTGGGAACGCGTACCTTCATAGTCCACACCCAAACCGCCGCCCACGTCGAAGCACTGAATGTTGACACCCAGCTTATGCAGTTCAACATAAAAACGTGCCGATTCACGCACGCCGGTGGCGATATCGCGAATGTTGGCCATCTGCGAACCAAGGTGGAAATGCAGCAGTTGCAGGCTGTCCAGACGACCGGCATCACGCAGAATATCCACCAGTTGCAGAACCTGCGTCGCCGCGAGACCAAATTTGGATTTCTCGCCGCCGGAGGATTGCCATTTACCGGAGCCCTGCGACGCCAGACGCGCACGCACACCCAGGCGCGGCACCACATTCAGGCGCTCGGCTTCTTCCAGCACAATCGCGATTTCCGACATCTTCTCAATGACCAGATAGACCTTGTGGCCCATTTTCTCGCCAATAAGTGCCAGACGGATGTATTCACGGTCTTTATAGCCGTTACAGACAATCACCGAGCGGGTCATGCCCGCATGGGCCAGAACCGCCATTAATTCGGCTTTCGAACCGGCCTCAAGACCCAGCGGCTCGCCGGAATGGATCAGCGACTCAATAACGCGACGATGCTGGTTTACTTTAATCGGGTAAACCAGGAAGTAATCGCCGTTATAGCCATAGGATTCGCGCGCGCGTTTAAAGGCGGCGTTAATAGAGCGCAGACGATGTTGCAGGATCTGCGGGAAGCAGAACAGCGCAGGTAAACGCTGGCCTTGCGCCTCACGGGCTTTTACCAGTTGAGCCAGGTCAACACGGGCTTCCGGGACATCAGGATCCGGGCATACGCTGATATGGCCCAGTTCGTTGACGTCATAATAGTTATTACCCCACCAGGCAATATTGTAAGTACGAAGCATCTTGCTGGCTTCCTGGGAGCTCATCGCAACCTCCTGCATGGAACGTAGTACACCGTGTTCGCCTGCTGACGAAGGCGAAAATGAAGACATGTCGTCAGACATAGCGAACCTCAACTCTTTGTATTAAGTGTAAAACAGTTAACTACTATCACAACGTTACGTTGCGATAACAACCCATAAACAGTCTGGCTATGCAGCATAAGATGCTGAAACGCCGACTGTGCGACCGGTTTCTTGTTCATAACATTGTAAAACACGTGACCGAACGAAATATGACGGTTCGGCGAAACCACGAGAAAACCCCTGAATCAACAGGAGAGCCCTTGTTCAGTCATCACTGTGCCATACCGGCCCGGGAGTCCTGAGAAGCGCCGAAATGGGTATAACATCGGCAGGTTTGCAGATTTGAAATGCGGGTTGCGGGGAATAAACGCGCGTCAGAACGACGCAACGGATTCTGCTGAAAGCAACGGTTCATTATCTCGTATCACCTCCACACACGTCTTGCGACCTGCGACAAGCCAAAGCCATAAATTGCTTAACCCGGCTGGAAGTGGCAACACGAGAAGTCCCGTGCGCTTTTAATATGAGCCGCGCGCGGCGTTTTATACCGATAACGGGGTGAAAATGCAAAATAAAAAATTACGTTGGCGCCATCCATAGGGAAAATTTCTGTAACCAATTCAGACAGAACCTGTGGAGACTCAAAAAACGCTGGCAATGGGATTAAGAATTAACCTAGAATAGCCATCCAGATGTTAATCCATCTATACTGATTAACACTTAGACAGTCCGTGTCGCTACCTGCACGTCCTCGCGGAACAACCGTGAAGGCATCCTGACACAGTGTCTAAGCCAACCGTATTATTCCAGGGTGAAAACACAATATGGCAAAACACCTTTTTACGTCCGAGTCCGTCTCAGAAGGGCATCCTGACAAAATTGCTGACCAAATCTCCGACGCCGTGCTTGATGCGATCCTCGAACAGGATCCGAAAGCGCGTGTTGCCTGTGAAACCTATGTAAAAACCGGCATGGTGCTGGTCGGTGGTGAAATCACTACCAGCGCATGGGTGGATATCGAAGAGATCACCCGTAACACCGTTCGTGAAATTGGTTATATCCATTCTGATATGGGTTTTGATGCCAACTCTTGCGCGGTACTGAGTGCAATTGGTAAACAGTCTCCTGATATTAACCAGGGCGTTGACCGTGCCGATCCGCTGGAGCAGGGTGCAGGCGACCAGGGTCTGATGTTCGGTTATGCGACCAACGAAACCGACGTGCTGATGCCAGCGCCGATCACCTACGCACACCGTCTGGTTGAGCGTCAGGCAGAAGTGCGTAAAAACGGCACCCTGCCGTGGCTGCGCCCGGATGCGAAAAGCCAGGTCACTTTCCAGTATGACGACGGCAAAATCGTCGGCATCGACGCGGTCGTTCTCTCTACTCAGCACGCAGAAGATATCGACCAGAAATCGCTGAAAGAAGCGGTAATGGAAGAGATCATCAAGCCGGTCCTGCCGACCGAGTGGCTGAACGAATCCACCAAATTCTTTATCAACCCGACTGGCCGTTTCGTTATCGGTGGCCCGATGGGTGACTGCGGCCTGACCGGTCGTAAAATCATCGTTGATACCTACGGCGGCATGGCGCGTCACGGTGGCGGCGCGTTCTCTGGTAAGGATCCGTCTAAAGTTGACCGTTCCGCAGCCTACGCAGCCCGTTATGTGGCGAAAAACATCGTAGCGGCTGGCCTGGCTGACCGTTGTGAGATTCAGGTCTCTTACGCTATCGGCGTGGCAGAACCGACCTCTATCATGGTGGAAACTTTCGGTACTGAGAAAGTGCCTGCTGAACAGTTGATCCTGCTGGTGCGCGAGTTCTTCGACCTGCGTCCATATGGTCTGATCCAGATGCTGGACCTGCTGCACCCGATCTATAAGCAAACGGCTGCTTACGGTCACTTTGGTCGCGAAACCTTCCCATGGGAAAAAACCGACAAAGCGGCTCAGTTGCGTGAAGCTGCCGGCCTGAACTAACAGGACGGCGTAGCCCCGGTAAGCGTCTGGGGTGTTTCCCGGATGCGACAGAGTTTAACAGGCCAGCCTTGTGCTGGCCTGCTGCTTTTCAGAGCCCGGTAATACCGCATTTTTACAAAAACCGCCTAAACTTCTAAAGCGTTTTCAATACGTTAATGATAACGATTACATAGCCGCCTTGCTGTTATCGATACTGCTTATTACCCGGTCTTCATTAATTAAAGGCCCGCTGTTACATCCCCCTTTCGGTTTAGTCCGAAACTACCGTCATCCCCTCCCGCCTCTATTTCTTATATCTATAATATTTATCAGTTTTATTTGCCTGCCCGTTTTTGGTCGAATGTAACCGATTACACTTGCGTGACATTCATCACAAAAAACAGCCCGGCATTGACCTACGTTTACCATCGCAAAAACTGATATAACGAATGGAGGGCATCATGCCTGACAATAAAAAACAGGGACATTCAAACAAGGCGATGACCTTTTTTGTCTGCTTCCTTGCTGCACTGGCAGGGCTTCTCTTTGGCCTGGATATTGGTGTTATCGCCGGGGCGCTGCCCTTTATCACCAATGACTTTAAAATTGACTCCCACGTACAGGAGTGGGTGGTCAGTTCAATGATGTTTGGTGCCGCCGTCGGCGCCGTGGGTAGCGGATGGATGTCGTGGAAACTCGGGCGTAAAAAAAGCCTGATGATCGGCGCAATCCTCTTTGTTATTGGTTCTCTGTGTTCTGCCGTTGCCCCTAACGTCGAAGTACTGATTATTTCCCGCATTATTCTTGGTCTTGCTGTGGGGATCGCGTCTTATACCGCCCCGCTCTATCTGTCCGAAATAGCGCCGGAAAAAATCCGTGGCAGTATGATTTCGATGTACCAGTTGATGATCACCATCGGTATTCTCGGTGCTTATCTGTCGGATACGGCATTTAGCTATAGCGGCGCATGGCGCTGGATGCTCGGCGTGATTGTTATTCCGGCGATCCTGCTGCTTATCGGCGTGTTCTTCCTGCCGGATAGCCCGCGCTGGTATGCCGCCAAACGCCGTTTCCATGACGCTGAACGCGTGCTGTTACGCCTGCGTGATACGAGCGCCGAAGCCAAAAACGAGCTGGATGAAATTCGCGAAAGCCTGCAGGTGAAACAGACCGGCTGGGCGCTGTTTAAAGAGAACAACAATTTCCGTCGCGCGGTCTTCCTTGGCGTGCTGTTGCAGGTGATGCAGCAGTTCACCGGTATGAACGTCATCATGTATTACGCGCCGAAAATCTTCGAACTGGCAGGCTACAGTAATACCACACAGCAAATGTGGGGGACGGTCATCGTCGGTCTGACTAACGTCCTGGCCACCTTTATTGCGATCGGCGTTGTCGACCGCTGGGGCCGCAAACCCACGCTGGTGCTTGGCTTCCTGGTGATGGCTGTCGGCATGGGGGTTCTGGGGACCATGCTGCATCTGGGCATTCACTCGCAGGGCGCCCAATACTTTGCCGTCGCCATGCTGCTGATGTTTATTGTCGGGTTTGCCATGAGTGCCGGTCCGGTCATCTGGGTGCTGTGCTCGGAAATTCAGCCGCTGAAAGGGCGTGATTTTGGTATCACCTGCTCAACAGCAACCAACTGGATAGCGAACATGATTGTCGGCGCCACGTTCCTCACCATGCTGGACTCCCTTGGCAACGCCAATACCTTCTGGGTCTATGGTGGCCTGAACGTCCTGTTTATTATCCTGACGCTGTGGCTGGTTCCGGAAACCAAACATATTTCGCTGGAGCATATCGAACGTAATCTGATGAAAGGTCGTCCGCTGCGCGAAATCGGTTCCCATAATTAAGTTGATGGTGTGCCTGTAAACCACTGGCACGCTCTTCCACATGCGATACCGCAGGCCAGCCCTCATCCGACGGCTGGCCTGCTCGCCTTCTGGCAGAATAATCTGAATTTTCTACCCGCTACGGTGACATTCATATCGGCAAAAATTTCCGCCGCCCTGCGCTTGCTGCGGCCAATACGCCATTTTCTATCTTCCAACGCCCCCGACGAGTGAAACGTTAGTTATTACGCCATTCATTTTTATTATTTTCATTTGAAACATGATAATGATAATTATTGTGTTAACATTCAGTTATTCTTTAGTAAAAACATATGTATGTCACTGTAATGTAAGGAACATGGCGGGTGTCGCTTCCCGTCCGTCTTTTCCTTGCACGGGCATATTCTTTAATAGCCAGGAACACGCATGGATCACATTGTTTACGTTGTGGACGATGATAATTCCGTCAGGCAGGCGCTGGTCAGCCTGCTGCGAGCGGAGGATTATCGGGTGGCCGACTTTTCCTCAGCGCAAGCGTTTCTGTCCCACCCTTTTACCTCACAGCCAGGCTGTCTGATTCTGGATATGAATATGCCCGGCGCCAGCGGTTTCGACGTCACCGACGCCCTTTCCCGGCTTGGACATGTGATTCCGGTTATTTTCCTGACCGGTTTTGGCACCATTCCGCTCTCGGTCAAAGCGATGAAGGCAGGGGCATATGAGTTTATGACCAAGCCCGCTGTCCCCGGCTTGCTGCTCCAGGCCGTTGCCGATGCCCTGAAACTGGCGGAGAAAACCCTCGACGAAACGCAAGAGATACAGACGTTGACCACGCGTTATGACTCACTGACGCCGCGCGAAAAAGAGGTGTTTCAACTGGCGATTGGTGGCCTGCTGAATAAACAGATCGCCACCGAAATGGGCGTTAGCGAGATCACCGCCAAAGTACATAAAAAGCGGGTGATGGAGAAAATGCAGGTCCGTTCCCTGACCGATCTGGTCAGGGCTGCAGACCGTCTGAATATTCAAAAAACCCTCGGGCGATAGCGGCCAGGTTCAGGCTTCAGCGGGGTGTGTCGGCAAGGTAAAGGTAAAGACACTGCCGCAAGGCTGGCGAGGTTCCGCCGTCAATTTACCGCCGTGCTTTTCAATAATGCCGTAGCTGATACTCAGCCCCATCCCCATACCCTGCTCCTTGGTGGTATAGAAGGAGTCAAACAGACGCTTGTGCACTTCGGGCGTAAAGCCTACGCCGGTATCGGCGATGGCCAGGCGAATTTTACCAGGTTGCGGATTCTCTGAACTCACCGTCAGCATTAGCGGATGATCGTCTATCTCCGCCATGGCATCGATCGCATTGACGATCAGGTTTAACAGCACCTGCTGTATTTGTACGCTATCGCCAAAAATCTCAGCATCCTGCGCCGCAAGATGGTAATGCAACGCGATCTCCTGACGTTCCAGTTCGCTGCGCGACAGCGCCACAATATGGTAGACAAGGTGATGCAGGTTAATGCGCGTGCAGGCAGAGGTCTGGTTGCGCGTTAGCGCCTGCAAGCCGCGGATAATATTACCCGCCCGCTCGCCCTCGCTGATGATCTCCTCAAGGCTTGCGCGCGCATTACCGAGCATCGCAGGCTCGCGGCTCAGCCAGCGCAGACTGGCGCCCGCATTGGCCACAATCGACATCAGCGGCTGGTTAATCTCATGGGCGATAGAGGCCGTCAGTTGACCAACGGTGGTCGCGCGGGAAACACGGGCGAGATCGGCCTGCGCCACGCGAACCGCATCCTCAGACTGGCGGCGCGCCGTGATATCCGTGATAACGCCGAAATACTCCGCGACGTTAGCCTCATATTCCACCGGGTTGCCCACGCCCAGAATATAACGGCACTCCCCGTCCGGGCGGAAAATACGAAACTCCGCCCGCATGGAGACGCCATTACGCACACTATCGTTAACCAGCGTGTTGATCCGGGGGAAATCCTCCGGATGCACCAGCGTCATAAAGTCGGCCATTGATAACGTACGCTGATGGTCGGGCAGGCCAAGAATGCGCGCATACTCATCGGAAACAAACATCACATCCTGTTCCAGTTCCCAGCGCCAGGTGCCGGTATTGCTGATTTTCTCCCCAAGCATCAGCGAGGTCTGGCTGGCGCGTAGCTCTTTTTCCGCCCGGCGACGCTGCACGTTCTCTTCGACCCGCTCGGCATAAAGGCGCGCAGTCTCCAGCGAAACCGCCGCCTGCGCCGCCAGCATCCTGACGATACGCGAATGTCCGGCGGTGAAAATCTCCGGCATCACCCGATTTTCCAGATACAGCACCCCCACCAGCTTGCCCTGTTTATGCATCGGTACGCACATAATGCCCGCGCCGGACGTTACCAGATAGGGATCCTGACTGAACGGGCCGAACAACTCAGACTTGCTGATACGAATCTCCTGCCCGGTACGCATCACCGCCGCCAGTACCGACAGCGGCATATCGGTAGCCAAGGGGCGCTCCCGGACAATCTGTACCTTCACCCCTTCCGAGGATGTTTCCGCCCACGCCTGGGTTTCGGGAATAGTATTATCAAGGATGCGAATCAACAGCCCACGCTGCGCCCCCGCCCGCTCCAGTAACATCGTCATCAACGTATGGACGAGGCGGTCGAGGTCAATCTCCTCGGTCATGGCACGTACCGCCCGCAAAACACTTTCCAGATCGTGCATCATTTCGTTTTGCGCGAAAGTGATGGTGTCATAAGGCGAACGTGGCCCTGAGGAGGCCAGATGGGGGTACATGCGTTCAAGCTGACGCAGTTTTGCCACCGCCCCCCAGCGCCGCCAGGCGGAGAAAGCATTTTTGAAATAGCCATCTGCGGCGACATGCCAGCCCATCGCTTTGGCAAAACCCCCGGCCAGTTCACACGCCAGCCCGTTCACCGGGTGGCATTCAGTCTCTGCGGAAAGGGCTATCGCGTTTTCGTACCAGCCGATGGCGATATCGTTGCTCTGCTCCAGTCTCGCCAGCTCCGCACGCACCAGCGCCGCCTTGTCGGCAAAGGTCGTCGGGTTATGCTCCGCCCAGCGTGCGATAACGTCATAATGGGCGACAAGGGTTTCCCGCTGTGCGGGCGTCACGGTTGTCGGCGTCACCCTCTGTGCCAGTGAGAGGGCGCTGTAGAAATGGTAATCCAGCAGATGCAGATAGCCCGGCACCATATCGGCTACCGGGGCCGCCTTTTCCAGGCAACGGGAAGCATCGTCATACTCACCCGCCATAAAATGGGCCATTCCCTGATAGAGCCAGAACCAGAAAATGGTCAGCGGTATCGGCTGACTCTCATGCTTATTGGTCGCGTTCAGGAGCGCCTCGGAATAGAGGTTATGACCACTTAAATTGCCCGAACCGGCGCTACGCAAATGGTTAACGTACAGGCGCTGGATAAGAAGCATGACCTCGACATCCGGGAAACGTAGTTTGCGGATAAAACTCAGCCCACCTTCAATGGTCGTCAGCACCCCGTCGAGGTGATCGCCACGGATCAGGAAGTTCATCGTCTGATGGCGGATAATAAAGCAGGCGGCGGTTAAATCCCCGTGCTCGACCGCCGCCGTAAAGCACGCTTTAGCGTGATTCACCGCAACGCTAAGCGGCTTCACCCAGGCACTGCACAAATCCACCGCCAGAAAGGTACGGCCCATAAAGGGGGTTAGAGGTTGCTCCTCAACCAAATCGCGCCCCAGCAGCGTATACCTGTACCCCTTTTCGTAGGCGTGATAGCGACAACCAATCATGACGCCGTACCAGGCAATCGCCGTGGTAAACGCGCCGCTAACGCCATGCTCCAGGGTCATCAGTATGACCCGGCAGAGTAAAAGAAAATGCAGGCGCGGGGCGGTAAACGCGGCAAACATACTGGCGCTGAGCATCAGGTTGATGACGGCTTCTGCCTCGGGGTTATTAATTCGCGCAAGCTGGCGAAAATGGCTTTCCGGCTCATCCCCAAGACGGGCCTCAATGATTTGCCAGCCCTCGTCGCACTCCGCATCTGTCGGCGCACGGCTCAGGTGAATACCGAACACCGCAAGCCAGGCCAGGGCGGTCTCCAGCGCAAGGCTCATATCCGACTGTCGCATCTGCACTTCTGCCATCATGCCTGCGGTAATCGCCTTTTGTTGCAGGCTGCCGGGCGCGCGCAGGAGTTGATGACACAGGGTCAGCGCAGATGGAAGATTACCCTGCAAAAACTCACACTCCGCCTCTTCAAAAACGAGCGCGAAATCCTCATCAGGCGCGGTAATCAGGGCATCTTCTTTCAATAACCGCGCGGTACGCAGATAGCGCACCGCCGAGGCGTAATCCCCGGTCAACCGGGCGCGCTGCGCGGCAAGACGGCAGATCGCACGATAATGGTCGCGTTCGGGAGATACGCGAATACAGTCGATGGATGACGCAATGTGGTGGACCGCCAGAAACAGATTTTCATTGCTGTCATTTTGTGAGACGGCCTCAGTAAAGAACCGCGCGGCAGCGAAATTGAGATGACAAATATCATCCGCTTCGAGCAATTCCTGCGCCGCCTTCTGCACCCGATCATGGGTAAAGGCATACTGGTCGCCGCTGCGGCTGATCAGTCGGGCGGCAACCGCAGGCAGCAGATGTTCATGTAGCAGCTCCGGCGCTATCTTCTGCATCGCGCTGAGCAGTTCGGGATTACCGTTTCCCCCCACGCAGGCCAGACAACCCAGCAGCCTGCGCGTCAGGGGGGGCATCTCCGCCAGTTGTTGCAGGACCAGGCTTGCCACATTTTCCGTGTAATTACGTGAACGGATCGCCTGTGCGTCGTAGTGCAACTTGCCGTGCTGTTTGTGATGGGTAATCAGCCCGTCTTTGACGATGCGCTGAATAAACTCATGGGTAAAGAGTGGGTTACCACCGGTTTTTTCGTGGATCAGCGCCGCCAGTTCGCCAAGGCAGGCGGCCCGCGTCTGCAACAGTTCCGCCAGCCATCGCGACACCGCTTTCACGCTCAACGGCTCAGGCCGCAGCTCGACGGTATAGCGGGCACCGACGCGCAGTGTCGACAACTGCGCCTGTTCGCTGGCATCCGCAAACACACCGCTGTCAGCGTAGGAAACCACCAGCAGCAGCGGCAGCGACTCGCTGCAACTGATAAGGTGTTCCAGCAGGTGCAGGCTGGCCTGATCTATCCAGTGAATATCATCAATCAGCAGAACCAGCGGTCGGTCCGGGGTGGCAAACGCCTCAACCAGCCGATGCGCCATCATATTGAAACGCATTCGGCTATCCGCCGCCTGGGTATTCACAACAGCCAGGGGCGGGTTTTCAAGCAGTAGACCTAACTCCGGCACCAGATTGACCGCCAGCGCGGCATGAACGCCAAGCGCCCGTGTTAAACGCATTTTCCAACGGGCCACCTCTTCCGCCCCCTGACCGAGTAACCAAAGGGTCAGCGCGCGAAACGCAGAGGCAATGACCGTATAAGGCAGAACCGGCGAATACTGGTCGGCCTTACTCACGGCGAGTAACGCCTGCCGCTGTTGCAGCTTCCTGAGCGCCGAGGCAATGAGCGAAGATTTACCGCAGCCCGGCGGCCCACCGATCGTGACCAGGGCATGCGCGCCACTTTCCACCACCCGGTCAAATACCGTCAGCAGTTGATGGTGCTGCGGATGGTCGAGAAAAAGCGGGTCCGGCTGCAAACGCGCGGCTACCCGGTCCTGCAAGCCGGGAATAAACGGCGTAATTTCACCATTTTTGGCCAGCGAAGCCTCGCAGCGACGCAGATCGGCAATCAACCCGTCGACCGTCTGGTAACGATTGTCCGGCGATTTTTCCAGCAGTCGCAAAATAATATCCGACAGCGTTGGCGGAACCGATGAGCGTACCTGTCGGGGTGGTCTGGGAGCGGAGGCAATATGGTGATGGGCCCATTCCGCCTGCCCGCCTTCGCTGAGATCGAAAGGCAGCTCGCCGGTCAGCAACTCGTAGAGCACAATGCCAAGGCTATAGAGATCGCTGCGGCTGTCGACCCTGTCCGGCGTACGGGAGGTGTGCTCCGGCGACATATACGCCAGCGTACCGCCAGGCTCCGTCAGGCGAGACGGGTCAAAGGCATCCGTCCCTTCGCTGGCGAGGCCAAAACCGCCCAAACGGTAAGCGCCGCCGGGGTCGATAAAAAAGTGACCGGGTTTGATATCGCTGTGCATTAATCCCTGCGCATGCATCTGGCGTAGCGGGGCACACAGGCCAATGGCAACCGAAAGAAAATCGGCAATGCTTCGGGTGCGCAGGCGGGGCAGTTGTGCAAGCGTGCGGAAAGGAAATGGCGTATAGACCAGCGCGTAATGGCCATGGTAACTGGTACTGCTGAACGGCTTTACCGCCCATGCGCCAGAGAGTCGCCTGCGCAGCGCAAATTCATTTTTTAAGCGTTGAGTGGTATGAAACGCGGCTTCATCACTTGAGACGGCCGCGCAGGCAAGAATAAAACTGCTGCCGGAGTGTAGCGGCTGGCAAAGTGTCCAGGCGATCCCTCCTTCCTGCGTCAGCGGAGTGAAAATGATGTCATCGGTTAAGGTGACCACCTCACCATCCATCATTTTACCGGCAGCAGAAAGTTTCTCGCTCATTAGCGCTCCTCACACAGAGAGTTCGCGGCGGATCTGTTCCAGCAGCGTTTCAATTTTAATGGGCTTACGCAGTAGCGTAACGCCCCCGAACTCTGGAGCATAACGCGACAGGTTTTCATCTTCATGTCCGGAGATAAAAATCACCGGCGGCGGCGCGGCAAGTTGAGCTACCCGGCGATACAGGTCCAGGCCACTCATGCCTTTGAGCTTGATATCAATAATAAGCAGAGATGCGTCAGACAGCGCGGATTCATGATGAAGAAATGCCTCTGCAGAGTCGAAGGCGTCAGAGTCGTACCCCTCCGACTGGAGCAGGTTGCTTAATCCACTACGGACGGAACGTTCATCATCAATAATGACAATGCGCGGTGACAGCCTCATGCCGTACTCCTCTGTCTGCCCTCAGGCTAAGGGGCGCGTTTGTCGTCAGGAGGTGGCGTACCGCTGATTTTGGGCACACATTCATGACGAAACCAGGCCATTGTCACCGGCTCGCGGCGCAGAAGTCGACGGGCGAGCGGAATCAGTTGTTCGCCGACCAGCATACCAAAAAGGCCCAGCAGGGCGACGATCGGTGGTGCGGGTGAGTGAACCTGCATTGCGCCATAGATAACACCCACTAACAGGCCCGTTGCCAGGGAAATTACGTACGATTTCAACATGGTTAGCCTGCCTCTGGATGACGGTCCGCCGTTTGCACTGCGGCCTGCGGCTGACTAATGGCGGCCTGGGGTTCATGGTGTGAGCGCAGCGCTGAGACCGCCTGCTCTCCCGCCAGCATGCCTAGCAGCCCCACCAGGGCTACCGCCGGCGGGGCTGGCGAACGGACGTTCAGCAAAGCATAGACCAGCCCAATAAACACACCTGCGCCGAGGGAAATGAGCGCTGTACTCATGGTCATTCTCCCCTTATCGGGTTCAGAGCCGGGCGACGCTGACGCACCGCCCCTGCACATTATTTATTGGCCGGCACCGGCGCCAGAGTACGGTGCGCCCCTTTGGCACGCGCTGGCGCTTTGTGCACCATGGTATACGCGTAATCAACGCCCATCCCGTAAGCACCGGAGTGTTCTTTGACGATATCCATCACCGCGTTGTAGGTCTCTTTGTGCGCCCAGTCGCGCTGCCACTCCAGCAACACCTGCTGCCAGGTCACCGGGATCACACCCGCCTGAATCATGCGCTGCATCGCGTAATCATGCGCTTCTTTCGAGGTACCGCCGGAAGCGTCAGCCACCATATAGATTTCATAGCCGCCTTCCAGCATGGCACACAGGGCGAACGTGTTGTTGCACACTTCCGTCCACAGGCCGGATACCACCACTTTTTTCTGGCCATTTTTCGCCAGCGCATCACGCACTTTCTGGTCATCCCAGGAGTTCATGGATGTGCGCTCAAGAAGGTCGTGCTCGGGGAATACGTCCAGCAGTTCAGGGAAGGTATTTCCGGAGAAGCTTTCCGTCTCAACGGTGGTGATGGTGGTCGGAATGTTGAAAACTTTTGCCGCTTTCGCCAGGCCAACAACATTGTTTTTCAGCACCTGGCGGTCAATAGACTGCACGCCAAACGCCATCTGCGGCTGCTGATCGATAAAAATAATCTGGCAATTCTGGGGAGTCAGTACTTCAAGCTTAGCGTTGGTCATAAGAATACCCGTTGTCGTTAAGTAGCAGTTTCCCGTGAAAGGGGAGCGGACGTTTTGCTGACAGTGACCGGGGTATTCTCGCGCTGCTCAAACAGGCGAAATGACGTTCGTCCCGGACGCTGCTGTCGGGACGGATAGTAAGAGTTGTCAGAAATGAGAACTATTATCTCTGTGTATAACTATACGTTCGTATAGGTATACCTTCGTATAACTAGACGCCGTTTTCGCCAGCTCACCATAATCCCTCCCACTTCCACGCTCTGTTCTGACGGAGCATCGCATCTTATCGTCCGGCGGGATTATGCCTGCTTCGGATGTCTCAGACAGGAGGATTTATGGTCTCGCTCGGCAAAGCTGAACTGATATTACTCAACGGCAAATTTCATACGGTAGACAGGGAAAACCCGGTTGCAGAAGCGGTCGCCATCCGTGACGGCAAATTCCTGGCGGTAGGCTCCCAGGCCGAAGTGATGGAATATCACAGCGACGGCAGCAAAGTGGTGGATCTCAAAGGCAGCACCGCCATTCCAGGGCTTAACGACTCGCACCTGCACCTGATTCGCGGCGGTCTCAACTATAACCTCGAACTGCGCTGGGAAGGAGTACCGTCGCTGGCGGACGCCCTGCGGATGCTGAAAGAACAGGCGCTGCGCACCCCCTCGCCACAATGGGTACGCGTGGTGGGCGGCTGGAGCGAATTCCAGTTTGCCGAACGCCGGATGCCGACACTCGAGGAGATCAACGACGCCGCGCCGGATACCCCGGTCTTTATCCTTCATCTCTATGACCGCGCCCTGCTCAACCGCGCCGCCCTGCGCGTTGTCGGCTACACCAAAGATACGCCGAACCCGCCAGGAGGAGAGATCCAGCGCGACAGCAACGGCAATCCCACCGGCATGCTGATTGCGCGGCCAAATGCCATGATCCTCTATGCCACGCTGGCCAAAGGGCCGAAGCTGCCGCTGGAACAGCAGGTTAACTCCACCCGTCAGTTTATGCGCGAGCTAAACCGTCTGGGCCTCACCAGCGCTATCGACGCGGGCGGCGGCTTCCAGAACTACCCCGAAGACTATGAAGTGATAAGCGAACTGCACGCCAAAGAGCAGATGACCATCCGCATCGCCTACAACCTCTTTACCCAGCGCCCCGGCCATGAGCTGGAGGATTTCGAGAAATGGACCGACATGCTGACTCCGGGTCAGGGCACCGATTTCTTCCGTCACAACGGCGCGGGTGAAATGCTGGTGTTCTCTGCCGCGGATTTTGAAGATTTCCTTGAACCGCGCCCGGACCTCGCGCCAGGCATGGAAGATGAGCTGGAGCGCGTGGTGCGCCATCTGGTGGAGCATCGCTGGCCGTTCCGCCTGCACGCCACCTATAACGAATCCATCAGCCGCATGCTCGATGTGTTTGAGCGCGTGAACCGCGATATTCCGTTCAATGGCCTGCACTGGTTCTTTGACCACGCAGAAACCGTGACCCAGCAAAACATTGACCGCATCAAAGCGCTGGGCGGCGGTATTGCCGTGCAGCACCGTATGGCGTTTCAGGGTGAGTACTTCGCGGAACGTTATGGCATGGACGCGGTGCGCCACACGCCGCCGGTGACGAAAATGCTCGAAACCGGCGTACCGGTCGGGCTGGGAACCGATGCGACCCGCGTGGCCAGCTACAATCCGTGGACGGCGTTGTACTGGCTGGTCTCCGGGCGCACCGTCGGCGGTATGCAGATGTACGACGTTAATGCGCGCCTGGACCGCGACACCGCGCTGATGCTCTGGACACAGGGCAGCGCCTGGTTCTCAAGCGAACAGGGCAAAAAAGGCCAGATTAAAGTGGGCCAACTGGCTGACCTCGCCGTGCTGAGCAAGGATTATTTCCGCATACCGGAAGAGGAGATCAAAGGCATTGAGTCGGTGCTGACCGTAGTCAATGGCAATATCGTCTATGCCGCAGGCGGTTTCAGCTCAGAAGCCCCGCCTGCAATTCCGGTGCTGCCGGAGTGGTCGCCGGTGGTCAACGTGCCGGGTCACTACCGCAGCGCGCCGCCACAGCAAACACGTGTCGGCATGATGCCCGCCGCACACCACTGTAGCGGCCCGTGCGGCGTGCATAACCACCAGCATGGTGTGGCACGCGGATCTTCCATTCCGGTTTCAGACGATAACGCCTTCTGGGGCGCGCTCGGCTGTAGCTGCTTTGCGTTCTGATGCCTATGAAAAATACAACGCTGATGTCGCCCCGTATTGATGCGGGGCTGTTCTTCCTGCGCCTGACCGGCGGGCTGCTGCTTCTCTATGTGCATGGTCTGCCGAAGGTGCTGAATTTTCATGAAGAGCTCACCCGCATTGAGGATCCGTTCGGCTTTGGCCCCTGGTTCAGCCTGCTACCTGCCATTCTGGCAGAGGTGGTATGTCCGATATTCATCATTTTCGGTGTTGGCACGCGGCTGGCCTGTCTGCCGATTATCGGCGTGCTGCTGGTTGCCATGCTGGCTGTGCACCCGCAATGGAGTATCGCGGAAGGACAATTTGGCTGGCTGCTGCTCATCATCTTCACCACGCTGGCATTAACCGGCCCGGGTAAATGGCGGGTAAATATGCCGGGCAACCAGGAGTTCAGGCATGGCGCAAGTCAATGATGTTCACGCGGCGACGGTACAAACCCCGTCGGCCGCATCCGCTGGCGCCTCCTCCTGGCAGCCACTGCGCCAGCCGGTATTTCGGATGCTATGGATTGCCACGGTGGTCTCCAACATCGGTTCATGGATGAACGATGTGGGGGTGAACTGGACCATGCTGACGTTAAGCGCCAACCCGCTTTCCGTAGCGCTGGTTCAGGCGGCGAGCAGTCTGCCGATGTTTCTCTTTGCCCTCCCTTCCGGGGTGATGGCGGACATTGTCGACCGACGCAAATATCTGCTGTTTTCCCAGTTGTGGGTGTTTATTGCCGCCAGCGGGCTAACCCTGCTCTCTTTTGCCGGGTTAGTAACGCCAACGGTGCTGCTGGTTGCGGCCTTCTTATTAAGCACTGGCGCGGCCATGAGTTCTCCGCCGTTTCAGGCCATCGTGCCGGACCTGGTGGAAAAACACGAACTGGCCCCGGCCATCGCGCTGAACTCGCTCGGCATTAACATCAGCCGCGCCATCGGCCCGGCGCTGGGCGGGCTGATCCTCTCTTTTGCCGGACCGTGGGTGGTATTCGCGCTCAATGCGACATCAGTGCTGGGCGTCGCCTGGGTGCTGTGGCGCTGGAAAGCAGAACCGTTGATTCAGCGCCTGCCGCCGGAGCACTTTTTCCCCGCCGTTCGCGCCGGGCTGCGCTATGTGCATGCCGCTCCGGTACTGCGTAACGTGCTGGTGCGTACCGTGGCGTTCTTTACCTTCGCCAGCGCAGGCTGGGCGCTGCTGCCGCTGGTGGCCCGCCGTGAACTGGGCCTTGGGCCTGGCGGTTACGGCATCATGCTGGCCTGTATCGGCCTGGGGGCGATTTGCGGTGCGATTGTGCTACCGCGTTTACGTAAGCGCTTCAACCCGGACCGGCTGATGGTGATTAACAGCGTGATTTTCGCGATCAGCATGCTGGCGCTGGCGTTTATCCGTCATTTCTGGCTGCTCAATGCGTTTGAATTCTTAACCGGTTTCGCCTGGATTGCGGTGCTCTCCACCCTCAATGTCGGGGCGCAGCGTAGCGCCGCCAAATGGGTGAAAGCCCGCGCGCTGGCGGTCTATCTGACCGTATTTTTTGGTTCGATGACGCTCGGTAGCGCCATCTGGGGCCAACTGGCATCGCACTTTAGTATTCCTGCCTCATTGTGCGTGGCAACGGTGGGCATGCTGCTGGCAAGCCTGACGGTGCTGCGCTGGCAACTGAATAAAGATCCTGACCTCAATCTGGACATTCGTGATATCGACAGTAATGCCCAGGCGCTCGATATCTCACATGAACGTGGCCCGGTCATGGTGATGTATGAATATCTGATCGATCCCGAGGATGTCTCGCGCTTCGTCGTCTGTATCCAGGAGATTCGCCGGGTGCGGGTACGCGGCGGCGCACTGAGCTGGTCTGTGTATGAGGATATCCAGCGCCCCGGCGTCTTTGTGGAGTCGTTCGTGGTCGGCACCTGGATTGAACATCTGCGCCAACTGGAGCGCCACACGGTAAATGACCTGCTGATTCAAAGTAAGGTACAGGCCTTCCATCGCGGCGGACATCTTCCCGAAGCACGTTATCTGATAGCACCCATAATGTAACAGTTACCCACATCAACCCAAGCAAGAGCGACAGTGAGGATTTACGTATGAGCACAATCAAAACGCAGGACGGTACGCAGATTTATTACAAAGACTGGGGCGCGGGAAAACCGGTATTGTTTAGCCACGGCTGGCCGCTGGATGGCGATATGTGGGACAGCCAGTTGAATTTCCTGGCCGAACGCGGCTATCGCGTTATCGCCTTTGACCGCCGCGGTTTTGGCCGCTCCGACCAGCCGTGGGAAGGGTACAACTACGACACCTTCGCCTCCGACATTAACGATCTCATCACCACGCTTGATCTGCAGGATGTGACGCTGGTGGGCTTCTCCATGGGCGGTGGCGATGTGTCGCGCTATATCGGTCGTTACGGCACGGCGCGCGTTAAAGCGCTGGCCCTGCTGGGTGCGGTGACACCGATTTTCGGCAAAACGGCGGACTACCCGCAGGGTGTCGATGCCAGCGTTTTCGAGGGTATTCGCGACGGGCTGCGCAAAGACCGGGCGCAGTTTATCAGCGATTTCGCCACGCCGTTCTATGGCATTAACGCCGGGCAGACGGTTTCCCAGGGTGTACTGACCCAGACGCTGAATATTGCTTTGCTGGCCTCACTCAAAGGGACCATTGATTGCGTTACAGCTTTCGGCGAGACCGACTTCCGTTCGGATATTGCCAAAGTTGACGTGCCGACGCTGGTGATCCATGGCAGCAACGACCAGATCGTACCGTTCGAATCGACCGGTAAAGTGGCTGCAGAAATGATCCCAGGCGCGCAGTTAAAAGTGTATGACAACGCGCCGCACGGTTTTGCGGTGACCCATCAGGATCAACTGAACAACGATCTGCTGACCTTCCTGCAATCGCTATAAGCCAGAATGAAGCCTCGCTCCCTGTCCGGAGGAGGCTTTTTCTTGCACTCCCCCGCTCCCCGCCCTATCCTCTGCGATTATGAAAACCTCCCGTCTCCCCATCGCTATACAGCAGGCCGTAATGCGCAGCCTGCGGGAAAAACTTGCCCTGGCCAATCAGAAACTTGAGCGTAACTATCCGGAACCCAAACTGGTTTATCAGCAACGGGGCACTGCGGCAGGCACAGCCTGGCTCAATACGTATGAAATCCGCCTGAACCCCGTGTTGCTGATGGAAAACCAACAGGCGTTTATCGACGAGGTGGTGCCGCACGAGCTGGCGCATTTGCTGGTGTGGAAACATTTCGGCCGCGTTCCGCCACACGGTAAAGAGTGGAAATGGATGATGGAAAGCGTGCTCGGCGTCCCTGCGCGCCGTACTCACCAGTTTGAGCTGGAGTCGGTGCGGCCCAATACCTTTCCCTACCGCTGCAAGTGCCAACAGCATCAGTTGACCGTGCGGCGACATAATCGTGTGGTACGCGGTGAGACCACCTATCGCTGCGTACAGTGCGGCGAAACGCTGGTACCTGAGCGCTAATTACATGAACCATTAAGAATGTTTTCCGCGCCAACTGATTGCATCTGACAATCGCTTCCGCTACGTTGCGCACTCCAGTTGACAGGGAGTTTGCAATGTTACGCGTTATCTCATCTTTACTGCTTATCCTCAGCGCGCCGGTACTGGCGGACGGCATCAATAGCTTCGCGCAGGCCAAAGCCGCCGGGGTTAAAGTCAACGCCGACGTTCCGGGCGACTTTTATTGCGGCTGTAAAATTCAGTGGCAGGGAAAAAAAGGGGTGGTCGATCTGGCCTCCTGCGGTTATAAGGTGCGCAAAAATGAAAACCGCGCCAGCCGTATTGAATGGGAGCATGTTGTCCCGGCCTGGCAATTCGGCCATCAGCGTCAGTGCTGGCAGGATGGCGGGCGGAAAAACTGCGCCAAAGACCCTATTTATCGCAAGATGGAAAGCGATATGCACAACCTGCAACCCGCCGTGGGTGAAGTGAATGCCGATCGCGGCAACTTTATGTACGGCCAGTGGAATGGTGGCGAAGGCCAGTACGGGCGCTGTGAAATGAAGATCGACTTCAAGGCCAAACTGGCCGAGCCGCCTGCCAGCGCCCGTGGTGTGATTGCCCGCACCTACTTCTATATGCGCGATCAGTATCAGCTCACCCTGTCGCGCCAGCAGACACAGCTTTTTACCGCCTGGGATAAACTCTACCCGGTGACCGACTGGGAATGTACGCGTGAGTCGCGTATCGCTCAGGTCCAGGGGAATCATAACCCTTACGTGCAGCGCGCTTGCATGGCGCGAAAGAGCTAACCTACACTAGCGGCAATTGTAAATTTTGCAGGTGTATTGCCCCTCACCCCACCCCTCTCTCTACAAGGGAGAGGCCGCAAATCGCGACCTGTTAAGGTGAGGGGAAATGCGCCACATTTCACACGGAAATCTGAACTATGCGCGTCCCACGCATCTACCACCCTGAACTCATCCAGACTGGCACTGAAATCGCCCTCGCCGACGATGCGGCAAACCATGTTGGCCGCGTATTACGTATGGGCCAGGGGCAGGCTATTCAGCTCTTTGACGGTTCGAACCAGGTGTTTGACGCCGAAATCACCCGCGCCGATAAAAAGAGCGTTATCGTTAAGGTGACCCAGGGAGAGGTGGACGATCGGGAGTCACCGCTGCATATTCATCTGGGCCAGGTGATGTCTCGCGGCGAGAAAATGGAATTTACTATCCAGAAATCAATCGAACTGGGTGTAAGCCTCATTACGCCACTTTTTTCTGAGCGCTGCGGCGTTAAACTGGATGCCGAGCGCCTGAATAAAAAGATTCAGCAGTGGCAGAAGATCGCCATCGCCGCCTGTGAACAGTGTGGTCGTAACCGTATTCCTGAGATTCGCCCGGCAATGGATCTCGAACAGTGGTGTGCAGAAGAAGAGAACGGCCTTAAGCTGAATCTTCACCCGCGCGCCAGCCAGAGCATTAATACTCTGCCGTTGCCAGTGGAACGCGTACGATTACTGATTGGCCCGGAAGGCGGGTTGACGACAGACGAAATCGCCATGACCTCGCGCCACCAGTTTACTGATATTCTGTTGGGACCCCGCGTATTGCGCACAGAGACAACTGCCCTTACCGCCATTACCGCGCTGCAGGTGCGTTTTGGCGATCTGGGTTAAACGGAGAAGCCTATGATTAAGCTCGGCATCGTGATGGACCCCATCGCGCAGATTAATATCAAAAAAGACACCAGCTTCGCCATGCTGCTCGAAGCGCAGCGTCGTGGCTACGAACTGCACTATATGGAAATGGCGGATCTTTACCTGATCAACGGCGAAGCCCGTGCGCGTACCCGTCTGCTTTCCGTCGAGCAAAACTACGACAAATGGTACGAGTTTGGCGACGAGCAGGATATCGAACTCGCCTCGCTGGATGTGGTGCTGATGCGTAAGGACCCGCCGTTCGATACTGAATTTATCTACGCCACCTATATCCTTGAACGTGCGGAAGAAAAAGGCACGCTGATCGTCAATAAGCCGCAGAGCCTGCGCGATTGTAACGAAAAGCTGTTTACCGCCTGGTTCCCTGACCTGACCCCGGAAACGCTGGTGACGCGCAATAAAGCGCAGCTTAAAGCGTTCTGGCAAAAGCATACCGATATCATCCTCAAGCCGCTGGACGGCATGGGCGGCACCTCGATTTTCCGCGTCAAAGAGGGCGATCCGAACCTGGGGGTTATCACCGAAACGCTGACCGAGTTGGGCACCCGCTACTGCATGGCGCAGAACTATCTGCCGGCTATCAAAGATGGCGACAAACGTGTGCTGGTGGTGGATGGCGAGCCGGTTCCATACTGCCTGGCGCGTATCCCGCAGGGTGGCGAAACGCGTGGTAACCTGGCCGCCGGTGGCCGCGGCGAGCCGCGTCCGCTGACCGAAAGCGACTGGGCGATTGCCCGCCGCGTCGGCCCGACGCTGAAAGCCAAAGGGCTGATTTTCGTCGGTCTGGATATCATTGGCGACCGTCTGACCGAAATTAACGTCACCAGCCCCACCTGCGTGCGCGAGATCGAGGCGGAGTTCCCGATCTCTATTACCGGCATGCTGATGGACGCAATCGAGAAACGCCTGGCGAAATAATAAATATATTTACCCTCGATAATTCGGGTTGCTCAACGGTGCCAGGGCACAGACAGCGCGAATTATTGCAGGTAAAGGGATGGCGGGAGGGAACCCGCTCATAAACTCCAAAGTCTGGCTAGTGACAGCGTGCAGCTTTCCCCTCATACTAGGCTGCTGCTTTTTTGAACCAGGAAACAGAACCTCTGACAATGAATTTACAGCATCACTTTCTTATTGCCATGCCTGCTCTCCATGATCCCCTTTTTCGGCGATCGGTGGTTTATATTTGCGAATACAACGAAGACGGTGCCATGGGGCTTATCATCAATAAGCCGCTGGAAAACCTGAAAGTTGAAAGCGTCCTGGAGAAACTGAAAATTAACCCGGAAGCACGCGATCCGGCCATTCGTCTGGATAAACCCGTGCTGCTTGGCGGCCCACTGGCGGAAGATCGCGGGTTTATTCTGCACACGCCGCCTGCCAGCTTCTCTTCCAGCATTCGCGTCTCGGATAACACCGTAATCACTACCTCGCGCGATGTTCTGGAGACCCTGGGCACGGCCGATCAACCTAAGGACGTGCTGGTCGCGCTGGGCTATTCCTCATGGGAAAAAGGCCAGCTTGAACAGGAGATCCTGGATAACGCCTGGCTTACCGCTCCTGCGGATCAAAATATCCTGTTTAAAACGCCTATCGCTGACCGCTGGCGGGAAGCGGCAAAACTTATCGGCATTGATATTTCGACCATGCCGGGCGTGGCGGGACATGCCTGATGAGCGGAACCCTGCTGGCCTTTGATTTTGGTACCAAAAGTATTGGCGTCGCCATCGGACAACGCGTGACCGGTACAGCGCGCCCGCTGAATGCTCTGAAAGCGCAAGACGGGACGCCGGACTGGAAACTTATCGAGAAGCTGTTAAAAGAGTGGCAGCCGGAAGCCGTTATTGTCGGCCTGCCGCTGAATATGGATGGCACAGAGCAGCCCTTGACCGCGCGTGCGCGCAACTTCGCCAATAAAATCCATGGCCGCTTCGGCGCAAAAATTATTTTGCATGATGAGCGGCTGAGTACGGTAGAAGCCCGTGCGGGTCTGTTTGAACGCGGCGGTTTTCGTGCATTGAATAAAGGCAGTGTTGATTCTGCCTCTGCGGTTATCATCCTCGAAAGCTACTTCGAGCAGCATCTGTAATTCTCAGGCTGAGCGCCGCTCAGCCTTTTTTGCCTTCTCCCTTCCTCAAAACGCAATCCCCCGATCCCCCTCACATTTCCAGGGCGTGCTTTTTGCTTTTTCAGTAATGTTTCTATAAAAGAAACATTAGTCAGAAATTAAATGCGTCAGGGTTTCTGTGTCAGCCGCCGTGCCAGAGTGTGAAGTTCGCTCAGGCGTTCATCAATGACAGCGTCGTCAACCTGCCACATTCCGGCAAACGCCAGCGCGGCAGAGTGCGCGCCAAGAGGCTTCGCCATTGATACCTCGCCGTCATCGTGATGCCAGACCACGCGTCCAAGCTCACGCTGTTGGGCGATATGCGGCGCAAGTTGCTGCCACTGTGCGTCGACAAAACGTTTTTGCAGTTCTTCATCGCTCTCTGCCGCCAGAAGCGACATACCGATGACCGACTGCCATGCAGGAAGCATATGAAAACCGGCCAGCGCCTGGCTCATCTGGCTACCGGGTTCAGAGTGATAGATATAAATCACCTGATCCTCCCAGAGCACGCCCATCGCCACCACGATATCTTTGGGCGCGTAGCTTTCCAGCAGGGGGAGCGCCTGGGAAAAGAGTGCCGAGCCGCGTATCGCCTGCGCCGCGAGCGCATGAATACCGGGGCCGGGAAGGTAACGACGCTGCTCATCCTGCATCGTCAGGCCGATGGACGCCATCGTCATCAGCAACCGGTTTACACGGGTGGTATTTATGCCCATCAGACGCGCCAGTTCGCGACAGCCAATCGCGCGGCCGCTGGAGACCAGGTACTGCAGGCAGCGAATGCCATCAATCAGGCTTTGGTTCGGTTGTGAGGACATAACAGGCTTTATCTCTCAGGTGGCAGGAATTTTCGATTTTACCGTCAGTTCAGTAAAGAAGGATACAAGGTATGAACATCTATCCGCAAACTGCGTCCAGAACCTTTCCCTCTGAACAGTTGCATGCCGATCTGCTGGTAGCGGGCGGTGGCCTCGCGGGTCTTTGCGCCGCGCTCGCCGCCGCCAGGGACGGGTTACATGTCGTGTTGATCCAGGACCGACCGGTACTCGGCGGCAATGCGTCCAGCGAGGTTCGCCTGTGGGCCAACGGCGCCACATCGCATATGGGCAACAATAACCGCTGGGCGCGTGAAGGCGGCATCATGGGAGAAATCCTCGAAGAGAATCTCTGGCGCAACAAAGAGGGCAACCCGGTTATGTTCGACCTGGTGCTGCTGGATATGGCAAAAAGCCAGCCTGGGCTGACATTGCTGCTCAATACCACGATTTACGAAGTGGAGAAAAACCAGCGAACCCTCACCCAGGTCAGCGCCTTTAACGCCATCAACGAGACATTTTATACCGTCACCGCCGACCAGTTTTGTGACGCAACGGGGGACGGCGTGCTGGGCTTTCTGGCCGGGGCAGAGTACCGCGAAGGCGCCGAAGAGGTGGACGAACTGGGGGAAAAAATGGCGCCCGGCGACAACTTCGGCCACAAGCTCGGGCACTCGATCTATTTCTACACCAAACAGACGAACGGCCCGGTGAATTTTGTTCCCCCTTCGTTCGCATTAAAAGATATTACCGCGATTCCCCGCTACAAACGCCTGACATCCACCCTCAATGGTTGCGACCTGTGGTGGCTGGAATGGGGCGGACGGCTGGACACCATTCACCAGAGTGAAGAGATCAAATGGGAGTTGTGGAAAATCGTCTGGGGCGTGTGGGATTACATTAAAAACTCCGGCGAGTTCCCGGAAGCGGCCAACATGACCATCGAATGGGTTGGCGTCATTCCCGGTAAACGCGAAAGCCGTCGTTTTATGGGCGATCATCTGCTTTGCCAGCAGGACATCATTGAACAGCGCGACCACTATGATGCCGTGGCCTACGGCGGCTGGTCTATCGACCTGCATCCGGCGGACGGGGTCTACAGCACCCATGATGGATGTCGTCAGTTTCACAGTAAAGGCACCTATACCATTCCATTGCGAAGCCTTTACAGCCGCTCGCTGGATAATCTCTTCCTGACCGGACGGCTCATTTCCGCCTCTCACGTTGCCTTTGGTAGCGCCCGGGTGATGTGCACCTGCGGTCTGCTGGGCGAGGTCGTCGGCCGCGCTGCCGCGCTGTGTAAAACGCATGACATCACCCCGGCAGAGCTGGCCCAGCGGGATAATGTCGGCCAGTTGCAACAGCGGTTGCAGGCCAGCGGCTGCTACATTCCCCGTCAGTGGTTACAGGACCCGGCACTCGGCGCGTCGGTCACCGCCAGCAGTGAATACGCCCTCAGTACACTTGCCCCTAACGGCCACTGGCATTCGCTCGGCGAAAGAATGGCGCTGCTGCTGCCTGTTAAAGCCGGGGAGTCATTGCCCGATATGACCTTTACCCTGCGTTCCGCTTCTCAGCAGCCACTTGAGGTCTCGCTTCTGGGTAGCGCACGCAGCGGTAATTTCACGCCCGATTATCAGTACGCCAGCACAACACTGCACGTTGAGGGCGAGCAGGCGCAGACGGTCCATTTCCCGTGGCAAAGCGAGCGCGATCAGTATGTCTTTATCGCCTTTGAAGCGTGTGAACAGGTGGACATTGCCCTCACCGACACCCACCTGCCCGGCATTATGACCGTGTTTAATAGCCTGAATGCCCGCGTCGCCAAACATACCCGTCAGGTGGTGGATGGCGACTATGGCGTCGATGAGTTTGACTTCTGGTTGCCGCGCCGTCGCCCACATCAGGTAATGCCTGCGTTGCGTTTTAGCCAGCCGTTAAGCTGCTATCGCGCCGACAATGTGCTTAATGGCCGCCTGCGCCCCGAGCAACAGGCCAATGCCTGGGTACCTGCCGCCGATGACGTCAAACCGGTATTACGCTGGCACTGGGATGCGCCACAAACCTTCACCAGCCTGACACTGGTACAGGACAACGATTTCGATAACGCCATGGAAACCGTGCAGATGGGCCATTTCTTGCCGGTGACGCCGCACTGCATCACCCACTATCGTCTGTGGGCCGATGACACCCTGCTGGCCGAGGAAACAAATAACCACCACTCCGTGCGTGAACACCGGTTATCTACCCCCATTACCGCGCAAAATGTACGCCTGGAGATCATTGCCACAGCAGGCGCTTTACCGGCGGTTTACGCGCTGAATATCCGCTAAAGTCGCCCCTGCGCCTGCCGTTGCTGGCGGCTTTGGTCGAAGGTCTGCATTCCCGCCTGCTGCCCGGTCTGTAACACGCCGGGCAACTGGTGGTTTTTCCCTTCACGGATAAGGTTGGCTATCGCAGGTGTGTTGATAAGCAGCTCAAACAGCGCCACACGTCCGCCCTGCCTGTCTGCCGCCAGCCGCTGGGACAATACAGCCTGCAGGCTTCCGGCAAGCTGGCTACGCACCGGCTCTTTCTCCTCAGCGGGGAAACTGTCCACCAGACGTTCAATAGCCTGCGGTGCGCCGCGTGTATGTAACGTCGCCAGCACCAGATGCCCGGTTTCGGCGGCAGTCAACGCCAGGCGGATGGTCTCGCTGTCACGCAATTCCCCCAGCAGAATGACATCCGGGTCTTCGCGTAATGCCGCGCGTAACCCCGCCGCAAACGAGGCGCAGTGCGGGCCGATTTCCCGCTGTTGGATCAGGCAACGTTTACTCGTATGGATAAACTCCACGGGATCTTCCAGGGTCAGGATATGCCCGTCGAGATGGTGATTAAGGTTATCCACCATCGCCGCCAGCGTGGTGGATTTACCGCTGCCCGTCGCCCCGGTAACCAGAATAAGACCGTTATCGCGCCTTAGTAATTCAGGGATAACGGCGGGCACGTCCAGCATATCCAGCGTCGGGCAGGTGTCAGGCAACAGGCGCAGCGCAAGCGACACCCCTTCGTGATGTAAAAACGCACTGGCGCGAAGGCGTTGAAGCCCTGGGGTACTGAGGGCAAAATCTATCTGTCCGCACGCCTGCCACTGCTGTTGCTGCTGCGTGTTTAAACTTTCGGCGAGCAGCGCGTGAATATCCACCGCGTCGAACGGTGCGGCTTCCAGCCGTCCTTGCCTTCGCCACCGTGGTGGACGGCGATCGCACAGGTGTAGATCCGAGACATTATGCTTTACACTAAGCTCCACTATTTTTTCCATATCCATAAAGCCACCTGGGAACATGAACGATATTGCGCATAACCTGGCACAGGTCAGGGACAAAATCTCAGCCGCTGCAACGTCCTGCGGCCGTGCTCCAGAAGACGTTACGCTGCTTGCAGTCAGCAAAACAAAACCTGCGAGCGCCATCGAAGAAGCTTACGCGGCGGGGCAGCGTGGCTTTGGTGAAAACTACGTTCAGGAAGGCGTTGATAAGATTCGCCATTTCAAGGATTCGGGCATCGCGGATATCCAGTGGCACTTTATCGGCCCCTTACAGTCCAACAAAAGCCGCCTCGTGGCTGAACATTTTGACTGGTGCCATACCGTGGACCGTCTCAAAATCGCCAGCCGCTTAAGCGAGCAGCGACCTGACTCTCTGCCACCGCTGAACGTGCTGATTCAGGTCAATATCAGTGATGAGCAGAGCAAATCCGGCATCTCCCTTGCTGAGCTGGACGCGCTGGCGGCGCAGGTGGTGGAATTACCCGGTCTTTGCCTGCGTGGACTGATGGCGATCCCTGCTCCCGAGGCTGATTATGAACGGCAGTTTGCCGTGGCCCGCCAAATGGCTGTCGCATTTGACGCACTTAAGGTACGTTACCCTGGCGTGGATACCCTTTCGCTGGGCATGTCAGACGATATGCAGGCCGCGATTGCGGCAGGCAGCACCATGGTGCGCATCGGAACCGCCATTTTTGGCGCGCGCGATTACACAAAAAACTAAGGAAAACTGAGGAACGCCATGAATACGTTGTCCACTCTCCTGTCACTGATTATCCAGGCTTACACGATGGTGCTGTTGCTGCGTATCTGGATGCAGTGGGCGCGCTGTGATTTTTATAACCCGTTTTCCCAGTTTATCGTGAAAATCACCCAGCCGATTGTTGGCCCGCTGCGTCGCATTATTCCGTCGATGGGGCCCATTGACAGCGCATCGTTGCTTATCGCGCTGCTGCTGTGTGTCGTGAAAGTCTTCCTGAACCCGTACGTCTCCATGAACGGCGTGTTCATCGTGCTGGCGGCGGTGCTGATTGTTATTAAAACGCTCGGTTCGCTGATCTTCTGGGTGCTGCTGTTAATGGCAATCATGAGCTGGGTCAGCCAGGGCCGTAGCCCGGTGGAATATGTGCTGCTGCAGCTTACCGAACCGCTGCTGCGCCCGATTCGCCGCCTGCTGCCATCAATGGGCGGTCTCGATTTCTCGCCGATGATTCTGGTGCTGCTAATGTATGTCATCAATATGGGCGTGATGGAGTTTCTGGCTAACACCATCGTACCGTTAGCCTATATCTGGAACTGGGCATGAGTGCTGTCACATCCTGTGACGACGGGCTGGTGCTGCGGCTGTATATTCAGCCAAAGGCCAGCCGGGACAGCATTATTGGGCTGCATGGCGACGAGCTAAAAGTCGCCATTACCGCCCCACCGGTCGATGGGCAGGCCAACGCCCATCTGGTGAAATATCTCGCCAAACAGTTTCGGGTGGCCAAAAATCAGGTGCTGATTGAAAAAGGCGAACTGGGCCGCCATAAACAAGTCAAAATTACCCATCCGCAACAGATACCTTCGGCCGTCACGGCCCTGATGAATTAGGATCTATTATGCAAAAAGTTGTTCTCGCAACCGGTAATGCCGGTAAAGTGCGCGAGCTTGCCTCGCTGCTGAGTGATTTCGGTCTGGATATCGTGGCGCAAACCGAGTTGGGCGTGGAATCCGCCGAGGAGACCGGCCTGACGTTTATTGAAAACGCGATCCTGAAAGCGCGCCATGCCGCCGAGGTGACCGGTCTGCCCGCGATTGCCGACGATTCCGGCCTGGCAGTTGATGCGCTGGGCGGCGCGCCGGGGATCTACTCCGCACGTTACTCTGGCGTGGATGCCACTGATGAAGCGAATCTGCAAAAATTACTGACCACCCTGCAGGATGTGCCGGACGATAAACGCCAGGCTCAGTTCCACTGTGTACTGGTCTATCTGCGTCACGCCGCTGACCCGACGCCGCTGGTGTGCCACGGTAGCTGGCCTGGTGTGATTACCCGTGCGCCTGCCGGTCAGGGCGGGTTTGGTTACGATCCGATTTTCTTCGTCCCGACGGAAGGTAAAACCGCCGCCGAACTGACCCGCGAAGAAAAAAGCGCTATCTCCCACCGTGGGCAGGCGCTGAAACTGTTACTGGAAGCATTACGTAATGGCTAATTTGCCACCTTTAAGTCTTTATATTCACATTCCGTGGTGCGTGCAGAAATGCCCGTACTGCGACTTTAATTCCCATGCATTGAAAGGCGAAGTGCCTCACGATGATTATGTGCAGCACCTGCTCGCCGACCTTGATGCTGATGTGCCTTACGCACAGGGGCGTGAAGTAAAGACGATCTTTATTGGTGGCGGTACGCCGAGCCTGCTCTCCGGCCCGGCGATGCAGACGTTGCTGGATGGCGTGCGTGCGCGCCTGACTCTGGCGGCGGATGCGGAAATCACAATGGAAGCCAACCCCGGAACGGTCGAGGCCGACCGCTTTGTTGAGTATCAACGTGCCGGGGTGAACCGCATTTCGATTGGCGTTCAGAGCTTTAGCGAGCCGAAATTACAGCGGCTGGGGCGAATCCACGGCCCGGAGGAAGCCAAACGCGCCGCGCGGCTGGCAACTGGCCTTGGGCTGCGCAGTTTTAACCTCGATTTGATGCACGGCCTGCCGGATCAGACGCTGGAAGAGGCGCTGGACGACTTGCGCCAGGCCATTGAACTGAACCCGCCGCATCTCTCCTGGTATCAGTTGACCATCGAACCCAACACGCTGTTTGGCTCGCGCCCGCCGGTGCTGCCAGATGACGATGCATTGTGGGATATTTTCGAGCGTGGCCACCAGTTACTGACCGCCGCGGGCTATCAGCAATACGAAACTTCGGCGTACGCGAAACCGGGTTACCAGTGTCAGCACAACCTCAACTACTGGCGCTTTGGCGATTACCTGGGTATTGGCTGCGGTGCGCATGGCAAAGTGACCTTCCCGGACGGGCGCATTTTACGCACCGCGAAAACGCGCCACCCACGCGGGTATATGCAGGGTCGCTACCTTGAGCGCCAGCACGATGTGGAAGCCGCAGATAAGCCGTTCGAGTTCTTTATGAACCGCTTTCGTTTGCTGGAAGCCGCGCCGCGTGCGGAGTTCGCGCTGTTCACGGGGCTGGATGAAAGTGTGATCCGCTCGCAGCTCGACGAGGCCCTGGCGCAGGGCTACCTCACCGAGTGCGAGCAGTACTGGCAAATCACCGAGCACGGTAAGCTGTTCCTCAACTCCCTGCTGGAACTTTTCCTGAGCGAATAATATGTACAGAACTATCCCGCTCGCTGTATTAAGCGGGATACCTGTTTCCCCGCCAATTAAAAAACTGATATGGCTATACCTCTTACCGGCCAAATACATTCCCATAATAAATATTGTTATTTCAATTTATTCATCGCGATAATATTTAACGTTTTTTAAAAATATCCACACTGACAAAAAATAAAAACTGTGAGACAGACACCTTAAAGATGTCAGACAACCAGGATAATATGTCATACAGAAATAAGGATTATTGATTTTAGATATAGACCATTAATGTGCATGGAGCCAAACAATGAGTAAACTCTCTCTTTCCAAAACACTTGTGTGTGCATCGCTTATTTCGTTATTTTCTTTGAATGCTATTGCGCAGGATAAAGTCACGTTAAAGCTTGCGCATAACCTTGAGCGAAGCCATGTTGTACATCAGGCTTTAGATGAAATGGCTAAAGAAGTCAAAAAACTGTCTGATGGTAAAATGACGATCCGCATTTACCCCAGCAGCCAAATGGGAAGCGCAAGAGAGACCCTGGAATTATTACAAAATGGCGCCCTTGATATGACTAAAGGTTCCGCCAGCGATCTTGAATCTTTTGATAACGTATACGCTATTTATAATCTTCCATTCTTGTTTAAAGATCAGGCGCATTTTAATAACGTTGTTTTCGGTAATGTGGGTAAAGAAATCATGGAGTCTACAAAAGACAAAGGCTTCTTCGCGCTTTCTGCTTACGTTGCTGGCACAAGAAGCTTTTATGCCGGGAAGCCCATTACGAAACCGGAAGATTTGAAAGGCCTGAAAATACGCGTTCAGGCCAGCCCAACCACAATAAAAATGATTGAGTTAATGGGTGGCTCGCCTACGCCCATTTCATTTGGTGAGGTCTATACTGCTATGCAGCAGGGCGTTGTAGACGGAGCGGAAAATAATGTACCTTCCTGGGTACAAACGCGCCATATCGAGATTGCAAAGGTCTTTTCGGAAGATGAGCACGCTTCCATTCCTGATTTCCTGGTTATTTCAACTAAAACCTGGAACAAATTAACACCTGAACAAAAAGACATTTTACAAAAAGCAGTTAAGCATTCAGAAACATACCAGCAAAAACTTTGGGCTCAAATCGATGCCGATACCCGTGCTCAGGCAATATCGCAGGGTGGTAAAATTGTGAAAGTGGATAAAGCTCCCTTCCGCGCAGCCGTGCAACCTCTGTTTGATGAGTTTAAAAAAGATCCAAAACAGGCCGCATTATTAGCAAAATTCGAAGCCGCTGCTGAATAATATCTACCAGGGCCAGTCATTGGCCCTTATTCACCTGGAAAATTAAAGATGATATTTAACCGCATAAAGCTGGCGGTCGATCACACGATCGCGGCGTTTTCTATTATGGTGATGAGCGTACTGGTTATTTGCGTCGTATGGCAAGTATTTAGTCGTTATGTTCTCAATCAGCCCAGTACATCAACCGATGAACTTGCACGCTTTCTGATGATTTGGGTAGGTTTACTCGGTGCAGCCTATACCGTTGGCGCTCAGCGCCATCTGTCAATTGACCTCCTGTCAATGGCGCTACAACCGCGTAAACAGGCCCTATTGACCATCGTAGTAAATCTGCTGATTTTCCTTTTTTCTGGCGGAGTCATCGTAACGGGAGGAATGAAATTGATCGGCAAAACGCTGGCAACCAACCAGGTGTCAGCCGCGATGCAAATCCCTATGGGTTACGTCTATCTTATTTTGCCACTGACCGGAATCGTAATGATGTTCTACGCCTTGTGGTTCATAAATGTTGGCATGGATAAACTAAAAAATCCCATCGAAGGAGTAGATTAATGGATGGCTATATCGCATTAACGTTATTTGGTTCCTTTTTCATCCTGGTTTTCCTTGGCGTACCTATTTCATTTGCTATTGGTATTTCTACCGTTAGCTCCATGCTCCTTATGTTTCCCTGGGATATTGCCGTTATTACGGTTTCACAGCGACTGGCTAATGGGCTGGATAATTTTGCCCTACTGGCTATTCCTTTCTTTATTTTTGCCGGAACACTGATGAATCGAGGCGGGATTGCTCTACGCTTGATTAACCTTGCGCAGGTCATGGTTGGCCGCGTGCCCGGTTCTCTGGGGCATGTTAACGTACTGGCAAATATGATGTTTGGTTCTATTTCAGGCTCTGCGGTTGCCGCAGCGGCAGCGGTAGGCGGAACTCTTCATCCAATCCAGACCCGACAGGGTTACGACCCTACCCTTTCAACCGCCATTAACGTTTCGTCCTGTATTACCGGCCTCTTAATACCACCATCGAATGTATTGATTGTTTTCTCACTCACGGCTGGGGGCGTCTCCGTTGCCTCGCTGTTCATGGCGGGTTATTTACCGGGCATTTTGATGGGGCTGGTCATCATGATGGTATGTGCGGTTATCGCCAGCCGACGCGGATATCCGCTTTCAGAAAAACCGTCACTCAAACAGGCACTGACAGCGTTTTTTGCTGCGTTGCCTAGCCTATTATTAGTCATCATTGTTATGGGTGGCATCCTGGGGGGCGTATTTACCGCAACAGAAGCATCTGCTATTGCTGTGGTTTACACTTTCATCTTGTCAGTTTTCGTTTATCGCGAAGTGAAGTGGAGTGAGCTACCGTCGTTGGTCCTTGAATCAGTGGTAACAACATCTATTGTTTTATTGCTGATCGGTTTTTCCGTTGGGATGTCATGGGCAATGACAAATGCAGATGTACCCTACATGATTAGCGATGCGCTGATGTCTATTTCTGAAAATCCGCTCGTTATTCTTTTATTAATTAATCTTGTTCTTCTTATTGTTGGCGTTTTTATGGATATGACCCCAGCGGTACTTATCTTCACGCCAATTTTCCTGCCTATTGCACAAGACTTAGGTATGGACCCGGTACACTTTGGTATCATGATGGTTGCGAACCTGTGCATCGGATTATTAACGCCACCGGTCGGCAGTGCCTTGTTTGTTGGCTGCTCTATTTCGGGCGTTAAAATTCAGCACTTGATTAAGCCTTTACTTCCTTTTTATGCCGCACTACTCGTAGCGCTGGCATTGATTACTTATATACCGCAAATCTCGCTATGGCTCCCCCGCATACTGGGTTTGATGTAACTCGATCAGGCAGGGAGAAACAACGCCCTGTCTAATCCGAAAAAATGAAATGGGCCACCACGGTGGCCCATTTCATTTTCCTCGCCGGGGAGTGATCTGAATCCAGCCCGGCACACACGGGCTGGTTGATTTATTTGATAATACCCTGGCGACGCATAACGGCGATGTCCCGCTCCCAACCTTCGTAATCCATCCGGGCTTTGCTATTGGTGATATCCAAATTGCTCAGTTCGCTGCGAAGTTCATTACGTTTTTTGCGCAGCGGCTCCCGCTTTTTATCGTAAGCCTCCAGGGTTTTCATGACCTCTTCGCGCTTGAGCTGAAACTTGAGTTGATAGTCCCGACGCTGGTCCACGAGTGCCGTAGCACGCGCTTTTCGCAGCGGTGTGGCATCGCAATCCGGTTTTTTCTGGCACTCGGCCAGCGCCGGTTCATAAATCGTTTTGTTGTAGTTATTTTCAAAATGCAGCGGATCGTTCTGCCTGCCCACCTCCTGAAGCTCCTCCAGCAGCGCGTGTTGCACATCATCACGGGTTAACTGTTTGCCGTTTTTGTCTTTGCCCCACGAAGCGGCAATTTGGGCGTCCAGCGCGTCAATCTCCTTTTGGAGCTGCTCTTGTTTCTCAAGGGATTTATCCAGCGCTTTTTTCTGGGCGGCCCTGTCGGCTTCAATTTTGGCGAGGCGGGGATAAAAATCGCTGTCGGTGACCACCAGATACTTCTCTTTGTTGTTAATGTCCGGTTTCGGATACCCGGCAGGTTTCGCCGCCATCTGCATAGAGAAGAACTCGGTGGTCCAGCCGGAATCTTTTGTCCCCACCGCCTTGACCATCGCCGAGAACTTCACCGGGCGCCCTTTGGTCCAGGTCTGTTCCATAAACTGATAGTTTCCGGCCATACCGACCATGGAATAGAGATCTTCCGTGGCGGAGATATCGCCTTCGGCGGCATAGGTCGCCTGGTTACCGTGCGAATCAAGCAGGCGCAATGTGATGCTGTCCAGTTGCATTAGCCCTTCCTGCGCCTGGTTAAACTGCTTTTTCAGCACCTCATCGGTGGGGATATTGCTATCGGCCAGCACGCTGCCCGACAGAAGTATCAACGCCGCCAGTCCTGCGGCCCATTTCATTTTCATCGTCAAAATCCTTTTAATGTCTCATCCATTAATAACCTTGCGAGTCATAGGACAATTATTTGGAAGGCGGGTTCCAGTGTCAGCAGAAGGTTGTGGTGAAACAGGGAGAGAGTGGCAGAGTGTGGGGATGGAAAAAGCAAAACAACTACGCATCAGAATGACGGCAGAGGAACTACATCTTTGGTACTTGCTCCGAGGACGCCGTTTTTACGGCTACAAGTTTCGTCGGCAAATGCCGATTGGCAATTATGTTGTCGATTTCGCCTGTTTTAAAGCAAAGCTGATTGTTGAGCTGGACGGCGGGCAGCATCAGGATAACGAAGAGTATGATTTGCGTAGAATGGCATTCCTGAATGCCAGTGGCTGGGAAGTGATTCGCTTCTGGAATAATGAACTGAGGGCCAATGAGGAGAGTGTATTACTGGCGATTCTTGGGCATTTGCATCGTCGGTTGCCCTCACCCCAACCCTCTCCCACGGGGAGAGGGAGTAAAGACCGCACCTGACAAGCCCGCAACCACCGGCAGGGAAAGCGAAAACCGCACCAGACAAGTCCCTCGCCCCTCCGGGGAGAGGGTTAGGGTGAGGGGAACAGACAGAAGAGAAACAACAGAACCTTACTTAAGCCCGCTCACCAGCGCTTTACGGTTAGCTTCCAGCGACACCACGCGGCTACACACATCTTTACCGAACTGCTGGAAATCCGCTTCCTGGTTTTTCCACTCGTTCTGGATGGCGGTCTGCAAACCGCCGAGGCTACCGAGCACACCCTGCAGCGGGTTGCCGCCGCCTTTCAGTACCGCTTTGGCGCCCATCTCGTTAATGCTGTCCTGCAGAATACCGCCCATCGCCTGGTTCACCAGTTGTTGACCATTAGCCTGCACGTCATCAACCGCTTTATAGTGGAACGTCAGGCCATCGCTGCGATGCTCAATAATTTTGTTCATCTGCTCTTTAAGCTGGGCATCCAGCTTGGTCAGGCGGCCACGCATATTGCTGCTCTCGCCCACTTCCTTGACGATGATTTGGTCCAGCGCCACGCGACTTTTCTCTACGCGTGAGCGAGCACCTTCATCAATCCATGGCAGCGCGCTGCGCAATTCAGACTGATAATCCCTTGCCTGCTCGCGTTGTGCGGCGCTCAGCGAATACTGTTTACCGTTGAAGGTCACGTTACCTTCCGGCGTTAAGATCAGATTACCGTTTTCGCCTTTCACCTGGACGGTTTGCGGGCTTAGAATCACATCATCACGCGGGTTCACGCTACATTTGTAATCCGCATTCGCGGCAAAAGCCGTTGCCGTCAGTGCTACCGCCAGTAGCGTCTTGCGCATCATAACCACTCCTGTAGAGACAAAATGGGCCGGCAATTGCCGACCCTTTCATTCTTAGTCCCACCAAATATCGAAAAGTTCGCTGACGCTGACCTCTTCGAATTTGTGCTCCTCAAGCCACTTACGAATCAGCGCCCGGTCCTCTTCAGTGCAATGACCAATGTTCGGTTTGCAGACCAGACCTTCCCAAGCCAGGAAACCGCTACCGCCAAAGATCAAACCGTTAGCTTCAACGGCTTCGCTGATAAACTCATCGACCAGCTTATCAATCTGTTCTTCAGTGGTGCCTTCCGGAAAACGCCATTTGACGGAAAAACCGATCTCCTGAAACTCGTCAATGTGCATCTTTTTACGCAGACGACGACTACGGTTCTTTGCCATTATTTTACCCTCTCGAACATTAAGTCCCATACGCCGTGGCCAAGGCGATGACCACGTTGTTCAAATTTGGTTACCGGGCGCGAATCCGGGCGCGGCACATAATCTTTAGTCGACGACAGGTTCTGATAACCCTCAATAGAGGACATAACTTCCAGCATGTGCTCTGCGTAGGCTTCCCAGTCTGTCGCCATATGAAACACGCCGCCCAGTTTCAGCTTGCTCTTCACCAGTTCAGCAAACGGCACCTGAACGATACGGCGCTTATTATGACGTGCTTTATGCCACGGGTCAGGGAAAAAGAGCTGAACCATGTTTAATGAATTGTCAGGAATCATTTTGTGCAGCACTTCGACGGCGTCATGACACATCACGCGCAGGTTTCCGACGCCCTCTTCATGTGCCGAGGAGAGACATGCCCCCACACCCGGTGAATGCACTTCAATACCTAAAAAGTTCTGCTCAGGACGGGTTTTCGCCATTTCCACCAGCGATGCGCCCATACCGAAGCCAATCTCCAGCGTCACCGGCCCGCTATTGCCAAACAGGGCGGCAAAATCGAGCGGCTGCTCAGCAAACTCAACGCCCATCACCGGCCAGTAATTATCAAGCGCGTGCTGTTGCCCTTTGGTCAGGCGCCCCTGGCGGCGGACAAAGCTGCGGATACGGCGCAGCGGGCGGCCGTTTTCATCAAATTCTGGTGAGATGACGTCGTTATTCATAAATAAGTCTGCTTGTGAGAGTGTTCAGGAAACGGGCATTATCCAAAGTTCGATACAGTATGCAAGATGAAAGCACCGGAAAGTTCCGGTTTACACGTTCATGCCGCTGTGCTGCAATCAGCCCCCCTGTTAACGCGATGTTGGTGACCATGCAAGCGTCTCAATTTTCAGCCCAGGTTCTGGACTGGTACGACAAATACGGGCGTAAGACCCTGCCCTGGCAAATTGAAAAAACGCCTTACAAAGTATGGCTATCCGAAGTGATGTTGCAACAGACCCAGGTCGCAACTGTCATCCCTTATTTTGAGCGTTTTATGGCACGGTTTCCCACCGTCACCGACCTGGCTAATGCGCCGCTTGATGAAGTGCTGCATTTATGGACCGGACTCGGCTATTACGCCCGTGCGCGTAATCTGCACAAAGCGGCAAAACAGGTGGCCGAACTGCATGGCGGCGTCTTCCCGCAAACCTTTGAAGAGGTTGCCGCACTGCCAGGTGTTGGACGTTCGACTGCCGGCGCCATTCTTTCTTTATCACTGGGTAAACACTTTGCGATCCTCGACGGCAACGTGAAGCGCGTTCTTGCGCGTTGCTATGCGGTTGCAGGCTGGCCGGGCAAGAAAGAGGTGGAGAAACGTCTGTGGGAGCTGGCTGAACAGGTGACCCCGGCCAAAGGGGTGGAACAGTTTAACCAGGCGATGATGGACTTAGGCGCCATGGTCTGTACACGTTCAAAACCCAAATGCACGCTTTGCCCGCTGCAAACAGGCTGTATTGCCTACGCGAACCACTCATGGGCCGAGTATCCTGGCAAAAAGCCCAGACAAACGCTGCCGGAGCGCACCGCATATTTCCTGTTGATGCAACATGGCGATCAGGTCTTCCTGCAACAGCGTCCACCGGTTGGGTTATGGGGCGGCTTGTTCTGTTTCCCGCAGTTTGAAGATGAAGCGTCATTACATGACTGGCTGGCGCAACATCAGATTAAGGCCGATAATCTCAGCCAACTGATTGCGTTTCGCCACACGTTCAGCCATTTCCATCTGGATATTGTGCCTATGTGGCTTACCGTGTCCTCGTTCAGTTCTTGCATGGATGAAGGTACAGGTCTTTGGTATAACTTAGCGCAGCCGCCGTCAGTGGGCCTGGCAGCCCCCGTGGAGCGCCTGTTACAACAATTACGCATCGGCGTGGCGATGTAACGCCGCGCAGAGTAAAGAGGACTATTTATGAGCCGCACTATTTTCTGTACCTTCCTGCAACGTGATGCAGAGGGGCAAGACTTTCAGCTCTATCCGGGGGAACTGGGTAAGCGTATTTATAACGAAATCTCCAAAGAAGCCTGGTCCCAGTGGCAGAAAAAGCAGACGATGCTGATCAACGAAAAGAAACTCAACATGATGAACGTTGAGCATCGCAAACTGCTTGAGCAGGAAATGGTGAGTTACCTGTTCGAAGGCAAAGATGTGCATATTGAAGGCTATACGCCGGAAGATAAAAAATAAATGCATGGCCGCAGCGATGTTCCGCCGTCTGCGGCCTGATTCAGGGTCATTTGTGCAACCAACAATACTTCCGGAATGATGAAAAAATTTTTAGCGCTAGCGATCATTGCGCCGTTGCTTATTTCTTGTTCCAGCTCAAATAAAAATGGCGAGACCTATAACGAAGCCTGGGTTAAAGATACCAACGGTTTTGACATTTTAATGGGGCAGTTCGCCCACAATATCGAGAACTTATGGGGATTTAGCGAAGTACTGATTGCCGGTCCAAAAGATTACGTCAAGTACACCGATCAGTACCAAACCCGAAGCCACATCAACTTCGACGAAGGCACCATCACCGTCGAGACCATCTCCGGCACAGACCCTACGGCACATTTGCGCCAGGCCATTATCAAAACCCTGTTAATGGGTGATGATCCGGGCTCTATCGATCTCTATTCCGACGCGGATGATATCCAGATATCCAAAGAGCCGTTCCTGTATGGCCAGGTGGTGGATAACACGGGCCAGCCCATTCGCTGGATGGGGCGTGCGACCAGCTTCGCAGATTACCTGCTGAAAACGCGGCTGCAAAAACGCAGCGTCGGGTTAAAAATCATTTACAGCGTGACGTTTAATCTGGTGCCAAACCATCTGGATAAACGTGCGCATAAATATGTTGGCATGGTACATCAGGCCGCTCGTCGCTACGGCGTTGACGAATCGCTGATTCTGGCCATTATGCAGACCGAATCGTCATTTAACCCTTATGCGGTCAGCCGCTCCGACGCGCTGGGGCTGATGCAGGTGGTGCAGCATAGCGCTGGTCGTGATGTGTTCCGCGCGCAGGGCAAATCCGGTACCCCGAGTCGCAGCTATCTGTTCGATCCGGAAAGCAATATCGATACCGGCACGGCTTACCTGGCGATGCTCAATAATGTCTATCTTTCCGGGATAACCAACCCCACCTCGCGCCGTTATGCCGTCATCACCGCTTACAATGGCGGTGCGGGTAGCGTTCTGCGCGTCTTCTCCAGCGACAAAGTGCAGGCCGCGAATATCATCAACACGATGGCGCCGGGCGATGTCTATTCCACCCTGACCACTCGCCACCCTTCTGCGGAGTCACGTAACTACCTTTATAAAGTGAATACCGCGCAGAAAAGCTATCGTCGCACGAAGTAAGAGGTGACTTATCCCCTTCCGTTTAGCGGGAGGGGATAAGAATTCCCTTTGAACACGGATGTCCCCCGCATACAAATGTGACGAACGTCACTATATTCGACTGCAACCATATCAAGTTTGCATTTATATGTCGGATGTAACAATCTCGCCCCAACTTCGATGATAGAATCGCCTCACATAACAACAGTAATTGTCTTAATTCCAACATCTATACCCTAAATAATTCGAGTTGCAGGATGGCGGCAACGCAGCGAATCCCCAGGAGCTTACTCTGGTAAGTGACTGAGATAAGTGAGAAAAGCCAACGCACATGCAGCTTAAAGTATGGTGGGTATATCAGACTCCTTCGGTGAGGAAACTAACATGAATCTTAAGCTGCAGCTTAAAGTGATTATCTTCCTGCAGTTCTGCCTGTGGGGGAGCTGGCTGACTACGCTTGGCTCTTATATGTTTGTCACCCTGAAATTCCAGGGTGCGGAAATTGGCGCGGTCTATAGCTCCCTGGGTATTGCCTCAGTCTTTATGCCTGCGTTGCTGGGTATCGTGGCCGATAAATGGCTGAGCGCGAAATGGGTTTACGCTATCTGCCATCTGGTGGGCGCTATTACCCTGTTTATCGCCGCTGGCGTGACCACACCGGGTGCGATGTTTGCGGTTATCCTGCTCAACTCGCTGGCGTATATGCCCACGCTGGGCCTGGTCAACACCATCTCCTACGCGCGCCTGCAAAACGCCGGTTATGACATCGTTACGGACTTCCCACCGATTCGTATCTGGGGCACCATCGGCTTTATCCTGGCGATGTGGGCGGTGAGCTTCTCTGGCTTCGAACTGAGCCATATGCAGCTCTATATCGGTGCCGCACTCTCCCTGGTGCTGAGCCTGTTCTCCCTGACCCTGCCGCACATGCCGGTAAGCAACACCCAGAAAAACCAGACTTGGGTGGAAATGCTGGGCCTGAACGCCTTCGCGCTGTTCAAAAACAAGCGCATGGCGATTTTCTTTATCTTCTCCATGCTGCTGGGCGCGGAACTGCAGATTACCAATATGTTTGGTAACACCTTCCTGCACAGCTTCGACTCAAATCCGCTGTTCGCGAATAGCTTCATCGTGACGCACGCCTCCGTGCTGATGTCTATCTCGCAGATTTCAGAAACTGTCTTTATCCTGGCGATTCCGTTCTTCCTGGGCCGTTACGGCATCAAGAACGTCATGCTGATGAGTATCGTTGCCTGGATGCTGCGTTTCGGCCTGTTCGCTTACGGCGATCCGACCCCGTTCGGCACCGTCCTGCTGGTTCTCTCCATGATCGTTTACGGTTGTGCGTTCGACTTTTTCAACATCTCCGGTTCTGTATTTGTCGAGAAAGAAGTGAACCCGGCTATCCGCGCCAGTGCGCAGGGTATGCTGCTGATGATGACCAACGGCTTCGGCTGTATCCTGGGCGGTATGGCGAGCGGTAAAGTGGTTGAGATGTACACCGTTGCAGGCGCAACCGACTGGAAAACCGTGTGGCTGATTTTCGCCGGTTACTCTGTGGTTCTGGCCTTTGCGTTCATGGCGATGTTCAAATACAAACATGTTCCGCAAGCGGCTGGCGTCGTGCAGAAAGCATAAGCCTGACTGATTTAATGCCTGCCCGGTGCGCGTGATGCCACCGGGCTTTTTTATGTCTGGCGGTTAGCGTCTGCCGCTAGCCCAGCGTCGCCAGCACATACGAGACCGCCAGCAGATCGGCGCTGCCGCCGGGGCTGAGATTGCGACTGATTAATGCCTTATCCATCTCTTGCAGGCGCGCAATGTTCCAGCCGTTTTTTAACAGCGTCTGCGCATATTCCTGCACATAGCACAACCCGTCGATACCGCCGCGGGAGACCAGATTACTGTCGGGATTTATCGCCATTAAGCGCAGCAGCGCATGGTGAAAACGCCGTTCTCCCGCCTCCTGATACCAATATGGCAGCACATGTTGGCGTATCGTGGGAAAGCCCAGTTCCGCCTCACCGCGCGCGCCGGTCAGGCCAAACTGTTGATACTGTTTTTCACCCGCCGTTGTCGCATGCGTGCGGGAAGCCAGCTCTCGCGCCACCAGCCCTTTGCAGATCTCAGCCACCTGCTGACAGACCGATTGTGCACAGACCAGACGGTTCAGACCGCGTAAACGCCCCGCCGCAAAGCAGATCAACCCCAGGGAAAAGATGCCGCCTTTATGGGTATTTACACCGTCGGTCGCCTCGAACATAGCCTGTTCGCAGGCCATTCCTGCCGGGCGCAATAAGCGCAACTGTTCGCTGGCGGGTTTTAAAGCATGCTCGAACCCGGCTTTTTCGAAGACGCGAAACCAGGGGGTGATGGCATCGATACTGCGTAAAAATAACGCGTGATCCATATCGCTGTGCGAACCGTTGTTCGCCATGTCCACCAGCCCCGGTTTGGGGGTGAGATTGACTTCAAGACGCAGTGCCGTGGCGGCCAGCGCCCAGACATCAAAACGGGCGAGTTTAGTCGCGAGCGAACCAGCCATCGATCAGGGTCTCCACACGTGACACGACCTCTTCCATGGGATGACGGCGCGACCGGGCGCAACCGTGGGCAGGTTCATCGCAGACCAGGCAGCGCCGGGTACTGAGATCCAGAGACTGACGTCCCACCTGACCGTTTTTCGGGCATATCACATCAAAATCCCACAGTCTGCCAAGCGGATGCGTCTGTTCCAGTTCAATACACTGGGCTTTAATTTCCGCCGCGGCATGGTCAACACACCACAGAGCTTCCGCACCGGTCGGCAACCACAGTACCTGGCGATCCAGCACTGGCCAGTGATTCTGCCACAGCAGTTGATCGCACGCCTGTAGCGCCACCCCCATGGTGTTACGGTAACGGATACTGTCTTTCTGCGCGCCGGGGGTGACCAGCGTCAGGGAGATAACCGGATGGTGATAATGAGTGAGCCAGTCAGCCTGGCGCGCTGCACGGTTTTCTTTCGCCGTCAGCAGCGCTTCAAGGCTGACGCCCGCTCTTACGGGCGTCAGTAATGTCATTAGATGTTCTCCTTCACCTGACGTACAACGTCAATCACGCTGCCGTCACGATAGCGAATCACCCCGACGATACGGTCGGTGAATTCAATGGGTTTCGGTGTCCCGGTCAGCGAGATCGCACGCGCGTACAGGGCTTCGATATCCACCACTTTCAGCCCGGCATTCACCAGGCGTTCGCGGATTTCCGGGCGTGCCGGGTTCACCGCGATGCCATGGTCGGTTACCAGCACATCAATGCTTTCGCCCGGCGTGAGCAGCGTGGTGACGCGTTTTACAACGGTCGGGATGCGGCTGCGCAGAAGCGGTGCCACAACGATGGTCAAATTCGCTGCTGCTGCAACGTCACAGTGGCCGCCGGATGCGCCGCGCATCACGCCATCGGAACCGGTGATAACGTTGACGTTGAAGTCAACGTCGATCTCCAGCGCACTGAGGATAACCACGTCCAGTTGGTCACAGCAGGCCGCTTTGCTGCCAGGGTTGGCGTAAACGTTGGTAGAGATTTCCACGTGGTTCGGGTTACGCGCCAGCGATGCTGCCGCCTCACTGTCAAAGCACTGCGTATCCAGCAGTTTTGCCACCAGACCTTTTTCGTGCAGCGAGACCAGACCACCGGTGATACCGCCCAGCGCAAAGCTTGCCTTCACGCCGAGACGTTCCATTTTCTCTTCCATAAAACGTGTACAGGCCGTTGAAGCCGCACCGGAACCCGTCTGCATGGAGAAACCATTTTTGAAATAGCCGGAATGCTCGATAACATCCGCCGCATAACGGGCAATCATCAGTTCACGCGGGTTGCTGGTCACGCGCGCCGCGCCAACGCTGATTTTCGCCGGGTCGCCTACGCTCTCGACCTGCACGATGTAATCCACCTGATCTTGTACCAGGCTGGCTGGCATGTTCGGGAACGGCACCAGCTCTTCGGTCAGCAACACCACTTTTTTAGCGAACTGCGCATCGACCATGGCATAACCCAGCGAACCACAGCAGGATTTTCCCTGGGTGCCGTTAGCGTTACCAAATTCGTCGCTGCACGGTACGCCGAGGAAGGCGACATCGATATTCAGCTCGCCATCCTGCAGCAGTTTCACGCGGCCACCGTGCGAGTGGATTTGCACCGGCTCCGCCATCAGGCCGTGGGAAATCGCATCCGCCAGTTTGCCGCGCATGCCGGAGGTGTAGATACGGGTGATAACGCCGTTTTTGATATGCTCAATCAGGCTTTCGTTACAGGTCATCAGCGAGCTGGAAGCCAGCGTCAGATCTTTAAAGCCCAGTCGCGCCAGGATTTCCACCACGTTATTGATCACCCGGTCGCCTTCGCGAAACGCATGGTGGAACGAAATGGTCATGCCGTCTTTCAGGCCACTGCGGGCAATGGCATCTTCCAGGGTGGCGCACAATTTGCGGTTATGTTTGCTGTCGAGATCGGCAAGCCACGGCGTGCTGGCATGGGCGCTATCGAACGGTTTTAAATCGCGCAGATGCGGAAAGTTAACGTGGAGAAGCTCTGTCTGATTCATTGTTCTGTCCTTACCGACGCACGCCGGACGCGGCGGCACGTTCCAGCACCATTCGCGCATGATTAATAATGGGGCCGTCGATCATCTTACCGTTCAGCGACACCACGCCCAGCCCGTTGCGTTCGCCCTCTTCTGCGGCTTCGATCACTAACTTCGCATGATCCACTTCGTGCTGCGTTGGCGCATACGCGTTGTGCAGCAGATCGATCTGGCGCGGGTTGATCAGCGACTTACCGTTAAAGCCCATTTTGCGGATCAAATCGACTTCGCGCAGGAAACCGGCTTCGTCATTTACGTCCGACCACACCACGTCAAAGGCGTCGATCCCGGCGGCACGTGCCGCATGCAGTACGGCACAGCGGGCGTAGAACAGCTCGGTGCCGTCGCCGCGTTCGGTTTGCATGTCCATCACGTAGTCAAACGCCGCCAGCGCGATGCCGATCAGACGCTGAGAACTGCGCGCGATCGCCACGGCATTGATAACGCCGATCGCGGATTCGATCGCCGCCATCACCTTTGTGGATCCAATTTCACGCCCGCAGGCCATTTCGATGCGTTCAAGATGGCGTTCGAGTTCGTAAATATCTTCCGGCGTGTCGGTTTTTGGCAGACGAACCACATCCACCCCGGCGCGCACCACGGCTTCCAGATCTTTCAGGCCAAACGGGGTATTGAGTGGGTTGATACGAACGACGGTTTCGATGTCTTCGTACATCGGGTGTTGCAGCGCATGAAAGACCAGCAGACGCGCAGTGTCTTTTTCACGCAGCGCCACGGCATCTTCCAGGTCAAACATGATGGAGTCCGGGCGGTAAATAAACGAGTTGGAAAGCATGGCGGCGTTGGCGCCTGGGAGAAACAGCATGCTACGACGAAGCTTTTTCATTGCAGTTTCTCCCAGTCAATATTGTCACTGTCACTGGCGCGTAATACCGCGCTCTGTAGGCGGGCGCGGATCACACAGTCCAGCGCACCTTTATCTTCAATAATGATCAGTCCCTGGTGGACTTCCATGGCGCGCAGCGTGGTGGTCACCACATGGCGAATTTGATCGCCAAACTGCTTAATCACTTCACTGTGGATGACGATGTCCAGCTCGCCATCAGCGGGGGCTATTTTCACCATCAGGTCGCTGGACTCCATAGTCCCGGCCAGCGCCTCCCTAACAATTTTCATAATTTATTTCCTGAGTTTTTTAAGCGACTTCCGCGCTGTAGTGCGTTTCGAGATGCACGAAAGTGGTATCCGGTACTATTTCCCGAATACGGGAAAACTGGTGCGTCTTAAGTAGACGACGAACTTCCGAGGCAGAGATGGCATTGCCCGTGGCTTTGATGCGCGGGATCTCCACCACCTCTACCGCGCCCGTAAGCAGGCGGTGCATAGTCTGGTTGTACTGGCGCGTAATATCGCAAAACGGCTCTGAGCCGATAAATCGATGGGTAATACCCAGCGCGGGGGCGATGTGGTCGCGAAAAATCAGCAGATCGATTTCGCTCCACGCCTGCTGTACCTTGCCGGTCTCTTTGAGGAAATAGGCCGGAAATGTCGCCCGCGAAATGATGTATTCCGATCCCTTGTGAACGGTCACGTTTGGCAGATGAGCGACCCCTGCCCGTACCATGTCCAGACGGTCGGTGAAGGGGAAAAACGACGCATCCTCCTGAACCACGAACAGATGTAAGTGGTCGCAGGAATGCGCCGCTTGTTCCACCAGATGGCGGTGCCCAAGGGTGAACGGATTAGCGTTCATCACGATAGCCCCAACGCGCTTTCCTTCTACGCGATAAGGCTGCAATGAGCGGCAGTAACGGCTGATGCCAAAGGGCGTGTTTTCCATTAACACCGCGTTGTTGCCGCTCTGCGCAATAGGCCAGAATCCGCTGTGTGCAAAGCGCTCCTTGTTACAGGGGCGCGTACAGAGGAACAGATGAAAATGGCCCCGTGACAGCGCGAGGTGTTCCACCTCAGCCAGCAAACGGGCGCTAAGATTTTCTCCGCGCAGGTTTTCATCTACCGCCACACATTTGATGACATTGGCGGCCAGGCCCGCACAACCCACCAGCCGGCGTCCCGACCAGGCTTCAACGAAAGTGGTGATATCGTTGTCCATGCCTAAGCCGCTGTCCGCGAGCAGATTACGAATCTGCGTAAAACGCTGCGCGCCGCTTGTGACATCCGCAATGCGAAAATCAATGGGAGGTTGTGCTTGCATAAATCCGCCGCGTTCCTTAGTGCATGGGCGACAGCGATAAGGCTGGCGCGTCCATAATCACATTGCTGAGATGACCGATATTCTCGATCTCCACTTCGATGCGATCGCCCGCGTTCATGAACAGCGGTGGATTACGTTTTTTGCCAACGCCACCCGGTGAACCGGTGATGATCACATCGCCAGCATTCAGGCGCGTGAAGGTACTGATGTACTCGATAAGCTCCGCCACTTTGTGGATCATGCTGGCGGTGTTGTCTTCCTGCACCATGCGGCCATTCAGCCAGGTGCGGATCGCCAGACTGTGCGGATCCGGAATCTCATCCGCCGTGGTCATCCACGGACCGAACGCACCGGTCTGACGCCAGTTTTTACCGGCGGTAAACCAGGTGTGCTGCCAGTCGCGTGCAGAACCGTCCATATAGCAGCTATAACCGCCAACGTGGCTCAATGCCTCTTCACGGGAGATGTTCTCTCCGCTTTTGCCGATGATCACCGCCAGTTCACCTTCGTAATCAAACTCGCTGGAGTGACGCGGTTTGAGTACCGGAGTCTGGTGGCCGGTTTGCGAATCGGCAAAACGGACGAACAGCGTCGGTGCCGGGTTGTGCTGATCAAACTCTTTACGTTTGTCGGCATAGTTCATGCCGACGCAAAGAATTTTCCCTGGGTTATCAATCACCGGCAGAAATTCCAGCGCATCGAAGCTCAGATCCGGTTTTTCACCAGACAACTGCTGCGCTTCATTTAACGCGTTGGCAGCGAGTAACGATTTCAGATCGCTGTAACGATCGCCCAGACGGCGTCCCAGATTGATCACACCATCCGCCTTCACGATCCCGTAACTGCGGATCCCCTGATGGACAAAGCTTGCGAGTTTCATATCAGTTCCTGTAACACATGAATCAGACGAGGAAGTTGCCGAGAACCAGCAGTGATACCGAGACGTTGATCGCGCCGCCGATACGGGTAGCGATCTGGGCAAACGGCATCAGGCTCATACGGTTACCTGCAGTGAGGATGGCAACATCCCCGGTGCCACCCTGCCCGCTCTGACAGCAGGAGACGATGGCGACATCAATCGGATGCATACCGATTTTTTTACCTACGAAGAAGCCCGTGGCGACCAGCGCAGACACGGTGCTGACAATCACCAACAGGTTAGTGAGGGTGAATGCGTGTACCAGCTCCTGCCACGGGGTGATAGCCACGCCCACAGCGAAGAGGATTGGGTAAGTCACAGAGGTCTGGAAGAATTTGTAAACGACCTGAGAACCTTCAAGGATCTTCGGCGATACGCCGTGAACCAGTTTGACCAGCACCGCCATAAACAGCATGCCAACCGGCGCTGGCAGACCAATCAGTTTGTGGCCCAGCATACCCAGCATGTACAGCAGCACGGCCAGCAGCGCACCGGATGCGATAGTGGTGACGTCAGCTTTACCGCTGAATGCAGGCGTAGCAGGGGTTTTCTCATCGGTGTTATCACGATTCGGCATCAACTGACCTTCACCAGTCAGGTGCGGGAAGCGTTTACCCAGTTGGTTCAGACAGCCAGAGATAATGATGGCAGTCAGGCCGCCAAGCATTACCATCGGCAGTACGCGACCCAGCGCAACGCCCTGATCCATATGCAGAATGGTGGCGTAACCGATAGAAAGCGGAATGGCGCCTTCACCCACACCACCCGCCATGATTGGCAGAATGATAAAGAAGAAGATCTGGAACGGTTCGAGACCGAGCAGCAGCCCCACGCCCATCCCAACCAGCATGCCGACGATTTCGCCACACAGCATCGGGAAGAAAATACGCAGGAAGCCCTGAATCAGCGTGGTGCGATTCATGCTCATAATACTGCCGACAATAATGCAGCAGATGTAGAGGTACAGAATGTTAGTGGATTTGTAGAACTTGGTGGTGGACTCGACAACCACATCCGGCAGCAGGCCATAATAGACCATTGCAGAAGGGATGAAGGTAGCGCAAATCGCCGCCGCACCCAGTTTACCGATAATCGGCAGGCGTTTACCGAACTCACCACAGGCGAAGCCGAAAAACGCCAGCGTTGCGACCATCACAACGATATCACTGGGTAATTTACCGCCCAGACAATCGATGGCGATTAATGCACCAGCAAGTAAAAACAACGGCAATGGAATAATCCCGACTTTCCAGGTATCCATAATGTGCCACCATCTGTCTTTCAATGATGGTTTTTGAATCGATAGCGACTCAGAGGTAATAGAAAAAGAATCGTCAGTTGTGCTCATAATTAAGCCCCTTGGTTATTTTGCATTTGTAGCTTAAAGGGCCAGGTTTTTACGTTATGTGAGGCGCAGCATAATAAAACCGAAGTTTTAATGGCACCTATGGTTTTTATGGTTTCTTTAATTTAGTGTGATTAATGCCGTAATTATTTCCGTGGTTTTTATGGTTTTTTTAAATAAAAAAACAAGTTAATAACATTTCCAGAAAGTCTTTGTTTCTTTAGCGTCGCCAGTCAGCATCAGGTGTGCAAGGGATCACAAGTTTCCAGTAAACTCGCCACTGTCAACAGGAAAGATGTTACATTACCGTTTTTGTTGCTCTGTGCGTACCACACCATGAAAGTTTCCTTCCAGATTAAGCTCTTTATTTCGCTGGTACTGTTTTTCTCCGGTTTGTTCATCTTACTGGGTGGTTATTATTATATCGATGTCGGTCGCCAGCTTTATCAGGAAATGAGTACGCGAGCAAAAATACAAGCTGAAGAAATAGCGATAATTCCGAATTTACGCAAATCGGTTGCGGAAAAAGATATTCCCGCGATTGCAGAATTTATGCAACAAGTAGTCGACCGCAGCGATGCCAGTTTTATTGTCATTGGCGATGATAAAGGCATTCATCTATTTCATTCGGTTTATGATGACCGTGTGGGGACTACGCTGGTCGGGGGCGATAATCAGGAAGTGTTACAGGGTAAAAGCCTGACCACTATCCGCCAGGGCGGCCTGGGTATTTCCTTACGCAGTAAAGCACCGATATTCAATGACGCAGGTAAGGTGATTGGTATTGTTTCCGTGGGTTATCTGACCAGCTATCTCGATACCATCACCCTCGGCAAGGCAATCAATATCTTTATTGCCGCCGTACTGCTGTTAGCGGCACTGTTTATCTTCTCGTGGTTCTTTACCCGCAGTATCAAGAAGCAGATCTTTTCACTGGAGCCGCGAGAAATCGGCCTGCTGGTGCGCCAGCAAAAAGCGATGATGGAGTCGATTTACGAAGGGGTGATCGCCATCGACAGCAATCTGCGCATCGAGGTGATAAACCAGGCCGCGAGAACATTGCTCAATCTGAGCCAACCCACGCGCGAACTGCGGGGGCAATTGATCTCCGACGTGATTCCGGCCGTGCCCTTTTTCTCCCGCAGTGCGATGCTGGCGAAAGATACACACGATGAGATCTGCCGTTTTAATCACGCGACAGTGATTGCCAGCCGTGTGCGCATTATGCTGGAAGATAAGCTGCAAGGTTGGGTCATTACCTTTCGCGATCGTAATGAAATCGACAGCCTCAGCGCCCAGTTGAGCCAGGTGAAACGTTATGTCGATAACCTGCGTATCATGCGCCACGAGCAGCTTAACCGGATGACGACACTTTCCGGCCTGCTGCATATGGAACGCTACGACGAGGCAATTCGTTATCTTCAGGCCCAGTCGGAGCATGCGCAGGAGCTGCTTGACTTTATTTCGTCACGTTTTAGCTCCCCTACATTGTGCGGTTTGCTGCTGGGTAAAGCGGCCCGCGCCCGGGAAAAAGGGGTAGAGTTGGTTTTTGACCCTGGCTGCCAGATGTCGCGCCCCGCGCACCTGCTGGTGGAAGCCGAACTGATATCGATTATTGGTAACCTGCTGGATAACGCCATTGAAGCAACGCAACGCGCCGCGTTGCCGCACGAGCCCGTTGAGGTCTTGATCCTGCAAAATGAGCGCGAGCTGATTATTGAAGTGGCAGATCGCGGCATCGGGATCGACCCGTCCATTCGGGATCGTATTTTTGACCGAGGGATGACAACGAAACGCAACGGCGATCATGGCATCGGCCTGTATCTGATCTCCAGCTATGTCACGCAGGTGGGCGGCACCATTGAGGTTTCTGATAACGCGCCGCGCGGAACGATTTTCTCTTTATTTATTCCGGAAACGGGTCAGATACAACGCCCCGCTCCGACTCTGGAAGATCAGAATTATGCGACATGAACAGATAGATGTGCTGATAGTAGAAGATGAAAACGAGCTGGCGCAGCTCCATGCAGAACTGATTGGTAAGCATCCACGATTGCGGCTGGTGGGCATCGCCACATCCCTGGCAGAAGCGAAGGCGCTGCTCGCCAGTAAGCAACCACAACTGGTGTTGCTCGATAATTATCTGCCGGATGGCAAAGGGATTACGCTGATTAGCGACCCGATGATCATTCGCGCCAACTGTTCGGTTATTTTCATTACCGCCGCCAGTGATATGGATACCTGTAGCCAGGCGATTCGCAACGGCGCGTTTGATTACATTCTTAAACCGGTGTCGTGGAAACGTCTGAGCCAGTCACTGGAACGTTTTGTGCAGTTCACCGAGCAGCAACGGGTGTGGAAGATCGTCGATCAGCAGAACGTGGATTCGCTGTATCAGTTGCAGGCAAAGAACTACAAGCTGGATAACGGCAGCAAAGGGATCGAGGAGAATACGCTGTCTCGCGTACAGACCCTGTTTGCCGATGCGGGTGAGCGCTGTTTTTCCGTGGATGAAGTGGTGACGGAGACGGGGCTCAGTAAGACCACCGCCCGCCGCTACCTGGAGCACGGCGTGGAGTCCGGTTTTTTATCGGTTGAGATGCAATATGGCAAGATTGGGCATCCACGCAGGATGTACCGCCGTGCGGGCGAAGGGGTATAGGTTTCGCGGTTTTCACCTCACCTGAACGTATCCCGGATTAGTAAGCGGCATACGGGCTACCGGCCCTCTCCCTGTGGGAGAGGGCCGGGGTGAGGGCATCAGACCGCAGAGGACTGTTTCAAGACATTGCCGTATAAGCGCTTAATCCCATCGGCATCTGTCTCAGAGTAGACCCCCTGCAGCTCCGGCGAGAAACCTGGCAGCAAATTGACGCCCTCTTCCAGCGCCAGGAAGTAGCGTTGTACCGCGCCGCCCCACACTTCACCAGGCACCACGCATAGCACACCAGGCGGGTACGGCAGCGCTCCTTCTGCCGCAATCCGTCCTTCCGCCTCACTGATACGCACCAGCTCCACGTTGCCGCGAATATACTCCTGATGGGCATCCTGCGGGTTGACGGCAACCGCCGGGAAACTCGCCTTGCGAAACATCTCTTTTTGCAGATCTTTCACATCGAAGCTGACGTAAAGATCATGCATCTCCTGGCAGAGCTGGCGGAGTGTATAGTCACGATAACGCACCGGATACTTGTTGTAGATGGTCGGCAACACATCTGCCAGCGGCGTATCGTCTTCTATGTGACGCTCAAACTGCGACAGCATGGCCACCAGATGGGCCATCTTCGCTGTGCTTTCCGCTGGTGTCAGCAGGAACAGAATAGAGTTAAGGTCGCATTTTTCCGGCACAATGCCGTTCTCACGCAGGTAGTTGGCGAGGATCGTCGCCGGAATACCAAACTCAGTGTACTCACCCGTTTGCGCATCAATGCCCGGCGTGGTGAGCAGCAGCTTACAGGGATCCACAAAGTACTGATCCTGCGCGTAACCTTCAAAACCGTGCCAGCTTGCACCGGGCTCAAAGCTAAAGAAGCGACGCTCGCGAGCGATGACCTCTGTCGGATGATCCTGCCACGGTCGCCCGGCAATGACCGGCGGCACGAACGGCTGGATCATTTTGCAGTTGGCGATAATCGATTTGCGCGCCTCTATCCCCACTTCTACGCACTCGGCCCACAGGCGGCGACCACTTTCCCCCTGATGGATTTTGGCGTTCACGTCGAGTGCCGCAAACAACGGGTAGAACGGGCTGGTCGAGGCGTGCAACATAAAGGCGTTGTTCAGGCGCTTATGCGGGCAGAAACGTGCCTGGCCGCGCAGATGATTATCTTTTTTATGGATCTGCGAGGTTTGCGAGAAACCGGCCTGCTGCTTATGCACGGACTGGGTAACGAAGATCCCCGGATCGTTCTCATTGAGTTCCAGCAGCAACGGCGACGTGTCGGCCATCATCGGAATGAACTGTTCGTACCCCACCCATGCCGAGTCAAACAAAATGTAGTCACACAAGGTGCCGATTTTGTCGATCACCTGACGGGCGTTATAGATCGTGCCGTCATAGGTGCCGAGCTGGATCACCGCCAGACGAAACGGGCGCGGCTGGTTGGCTTTTTCCGGCGCTACTTCGCGGATCAGTTCGCGCAGGTATTTTTCATCAAAACAGTGTTCATCAATGCCACCGATAAAACCGAACGGGTTGCGGGAGGCTTCCAGATACACAGGCGTCGCCCCGGCCTGAATCAGCGCGCCATGGTGGTTGGATTTGTGGTTGTTACGGTCAAACAGCACCAGATCGCCACGCGTCAGCAGCGCGTTGGTAACAACTTTATTCGCGGCAGAAGTGCCGTTCAGCACAAAGTAGGTTTTATCTGCGTTGAACACTTTCGCCGCAAACTTCTGCGCATGTTTAGCGGAGCCTTCGTGAATCAGCAAATCCCCCAGCTTCACGTCGGCATTGCACATGTCAGCGCGAAAAACATTTTCACCAAAGAAATCGTAGAACTGTCGGCCCGCGGGATGCTTTTTAAAGAACTCACCGTGCTGATGACCAGGACAGGCGAAGGTGTCGTTTTTCATCTCGACATATTGACGCAGCGTATCGAAAAACGGCGGCAGCAAATTATCTTCATAATCACAGGCGGTGGTCTCCAGCTCCAGCCAGTCCTGCTCTTTGCCATTAATCACCGCCGTGACGCCGTCCGGCGTTTCTTCCAACGTCTGGTCAAATAAGAATACCGGCACGTTGAAGCCCGTCCGTTTGAGCAAGGCCAGAATGCCGCTACGGCTTTCCGCCAGCGTAATGACGACTGCCGCCACATCCGTAAAATCGGTACTGTCCAGCGTCACCATCTGGCGGTGGGTAGACAGGGTGGAGATCAGCTCGCGGCTGACGGCAATTTTCATTGTTTTCATAAGCACAGATACCCGTTTCAGGGGAAGAAAAGGCCCCGGGCAAAGCAATCGCCTTACCCAACGAACGTGTCTGACTGGAACCCGCTCCGACCGCCAGACATCAGTAAAAGCAGATACACTCTGATTTTAATGTTGTCCTGAAGTGAGCGTACGGTAGCCTCACCGCATGGTGAGTGTAGTATGGGATAAAACTGAACGGGTGCACGTTCGCAGCGTGGCGCGGCGTCTCTGTATGAGCGATAAAATCTGCGTCATTTCAGGTGTCCCCGTGAGGTTGTGAAGAAAATTCGCGCAATCATGTCATCATTTTTTCGCAGGTGCAACCAACGAAGCGAAGGCCAAATGCAACATAATGCAATTGCCTTTTTAATGATTTTCATAAGTGATTATATTCAAAAGCTAAATACAGTTATTACCCGCATTAATCGGGCATAATAATGTGCTTCGTTGCGTCATACTATGCAGTTGTGTTCGCAAAACCTCTGGAGAAAAAACGTGTTAACAGGACCTTATATCAACGCCGCCGCCGTTTTGCTGGGGGGAACGATTGGTGCACTGCTGAGCCACCGTTTACCGGAGCGGGTTCGCTCCTCAATGCCCTCGATCTTTGGTCTTGCCTCGCTGGGCATCGGCATTTTGCTGGTGATTAAATGCGTCAATCTGCCCGTTATGGTGCTTGCAACCCTGGTTGGCACCTTGATAGGTGAACTCTGTTATGTGGAGCGCGGTATCAGCGGCGCGGTGAACGGTTTACGTAAATTAGTACAAAAGCGCCGCTCAGCAAGCCATGCGCTGGATGCTCACGAATCGTTTATCCAAAGCCTGGTGGCGATTATCATTTTGTTTTGCGCCAGTGGCACCGGGATTTTCGGCGCCATGCGTGAGGGGATGACCGGTGACCCAAGCCTGCTGATTGCCAAAGCGTTTCTCGATTTTTTCACGGCGGTGATATTCGCGACTTCGTTAGGTTTTGCCGTCGCGTTCATCTCCGTACCGATGCTTATTATTCAACTGACGCTCGCTACCTGCGCCACGCTTATTTTACCGTTGACCACACCCGCGATGATGGGTGATTTCACCGCCGTAGGCGGCGTGCTGCTGCTGGCAACGGGCTTAAGGATTTGTGGAATTAAGATGTTTGCGGTGGCGAATATGCTGCCTGCACTGGTGCTTGCGATGCCGCTCTCTGCCCTGTGGACCACTTTTTTTGCCTGAGTTCGCGTGCATCATCAGCAAAGTGGTGATAGATTGTGCAGTCTGCAACGATTTGAAGAAATTTCGTTGACGAGGCGAGGCGGATCGGGTTTAATGCGCCCCGTTGCCCGGATAGCTCAGTCGGTAGAGCAGGGGATTGAAAATCCCCGTGTCCTTGGTTCGATTCCGAGTCCGGGCACCACTATTCATAAGGCCTCGCTGCAAAGCGGGGCTTTTTCCTTTTCTGGCTACGGTAGATTTCTGGTCGTTGCAAAACGTTATATGTTTGCTGGATTTCTCGCCATTTTCGCTGATATTCGTTACTTTTAGACACCTCAACATCCTCTGATGTACCTTTTCCTAACCTCACTGCTACGGTCTTTCTACGGTCCTTTACGGTTCCTTTCTCTCAGATCATTCATAAATACGGGAAAACGGGGGGATTATCATTTCTCCTTAATCCGCTGGTCTTAACGTGATTTTGTCGCGGGGAATAGGGTGGGGAAATCCCCAATAGCAAGCGGGGAAACCAGGCAGCATACACCCTCCACCATTCACATGGGGATTTTCACCAGTCCGTCCACCTGCAACAAGCTCTTCTTGCCCTTTCACTTCTTACCGTTTTCAGAATCCCCCGTCCTCCACGCCATCATAAAATGGTTTATCCGTAGTACTACTTGAGCTAAACGTATTGGACTGTTAAAACTGAGTGTCCGCTGTCGAGGGATATGCGGGCATTACTAGCAGCATTCTGAGTGAAACAACGGGGGAGCATGTCACGCTTCCCAACCAGTTATTTCAGCGTGCCAAACTGTTTGTTCTTCAGTGCATATAGTCGGTCGAACTCAGCATAGGGCTCTCCCGTTTCAGCTGCGTGCCGGATTTTAGCGTCCAGAAGGTCGGGCAAAGGGATCCCATGACTCAGTGAGTGGTAAAGATCATAACCACTGACACAGATAACACGCTTCCCTTTACCAAAAGCCGTCAGACCTTCAGGCGTAAACCCCATCCAGCTGATAAAAACGCCGCGTGTCCAGGTTGCCTTGGTACTGAGCTTTCCTTCAAATACATGGAGATCGGCAGCCGACGTTCTTTTCTGATGCCACTTTGCCTCCATCAGGTAAAATTCATCATTCAGTCGGAAACTTCCGTCAATCTGTTCGCCTGTATTTCGGAAAGACGAACGGGGAGCGAGCTTAAAGATACTGAACAGTCCAGCAAGCCAGGCTTCAAACCGAAAACCACGTGGATGTGGCGGCAGAGATTTCATCTCGTTCATTTCAGCGATAAGTGAGGGCCAGTCAACGCCATGCCATACCTGGACAGGCTTTACGCCTTTGGCTTCATCGGTGTCAGCGTTTTCTAAGCGGGAAATCAGTGCAAGATAGTCATTACGGCTTTGTTCAGCCTGTTCAGGCATGGATTCCGTTTTATACTGCCAGAGAGCGCCAAGAACCCGCAGAGCGGTCTCACGATCTGCCTGTTTCAGCAAACATCTAACTCGTTTGGCCTTTGACGTCCCCTCTTCCTGATAACGTTCATCATCAATATCAATGTTTAGTTCTTCATCAAAAAAAGCAGACAAGGTGCGGTTAGAGAAATCCAGTATCCAGCCAGGATCGCTCTCAAACACGAGATTAAACAGCCTCAAATCCTGCATTTTTAGTTTCACGCCTACCTCCTTTTTTTCACAGTATAACGGTATGAAAGTGGAGGAGGAAATGAGTCAGCACCTGTACACCAGCACTAGCGTGTTCCGCTATTGGCAGAACGCGGCAAACTAACTGAGCAGAAGGTCCACTATGAGCGAACAGCGGACATTAAAGACATCACAGTATATTAATCATCGCGTAGCAGGTAAAAGTGATGGTATTTGACTGGTGATTAAGTTAAAAAGATTACTTAGGGAATCCTGATTCTCTAAAGAATATCAACCTTAGCCATAGGTAGATTCTTATGTTAAAGGCTGTATTATTTTGCTTACTCTGAAGGGAGTTGTTAAGGAGTTTTAAATTGCCTAGGTATATTTCTTTAAATAAAAACATTTCAAGTGCCATGAAAAGCAGTGATACCGTTTATCTTATCTTCTCAACTTGGAATGACTATTCTTATCGGACTCTGTTCAATTTAGAATATGTTGATGAGCATCGAACTGTTCATCAAATCGGTCAGATTAAAATAGGATTTAAAGGGCAGAGTGAGGAAGTTACTACATTCGAGAAAATGCAAACTCAATTTTCACGATTAAAAAACGACTTCTTCAGTCTTGCAGAAAGTCCGGAATTTTATCAGAAACTTTATGCTTGCGGTAAAGAGTTAAGCTATGAAATATTGCAGGATTTGAATTGTGTTGTCGTTAGTGATAAGGCTATGAATTGTGCAAGGGAAGAGGCAGTGTTTAAAAAATCTCTTCTAAGAGATGTAAATATTAACACTGTATATGGCCAATTTAAAAGGTTAGTTAATGGTTTAGGTCAATTAACTGAGTTTGACTTTAGGTTTTTAAGAGTTAATCATAGGTTTTCAGATTTATACCTTGATTTTAACGTGATTCCATATTCACTGCCTCCAACTAACATACACACAATAATTGGGAGGAACGGGTTAGGTAAAACTACTTTGTTAAATGAAATGGTTAATTCAATAATGAAACCTAATGCTGCTCGCAATGCTTATTTTGAGGATATCTATGACGGTAGGATAACAAATAAATATTTTAGCACGGTCATTTCCATATCGTTTAGCGCATTTGACTCATTCACTCCTATTAGTGATCAAACTGATCCAACTTTAGGTACTTGCTATTACTATATAGGTTTAAAAAAACCTGGCTCTGTAGATTTAGCCCATCCTATCGAAGACATTAATGCACTTCACGAAAAATGCGCGAAGTCTGTTTATAATTGTTGCTCCGAGGATTCAAAAAGAGAATTATGGTTAGATGCTATAAGTGATTTGGAGTCCGACACTAATTTCCGTGACCTCAATCTTAAAGATCTCCCATACTTTGGTGCGCAAGAGATTGTAGATGAATGTAAAAGACGACTAAAGAGTATGAGTTCGGGGCATGCAATTATATTCATGACAATCAGTAATCTAATTGAGAAACTACAAGATAAGACACTCATATTATTTGATGAGCCAGAGAGTCATCTGCACCCACCGCTTCTTTCAGCATTCATACGTGCACTAAGCAATCTTTTATTTAAGCGAAATGGAATTGCTATCATAGCTACTCATTCGCCAGTGGTCCTGCAAGAGGTTCCAAAAAAATGCTGCTGGGTATTAACACGATTCGGCGAAGTAACAAATTTTTCAAGACCTTCAATTGAAACATTTGCAGAAAATGTAGGTATTTTAACAAAAGAGGTCTTTAAATTAGAAATGGAGAACTCTGGTTTTCATAAGTTGTTAAAAACCAAAGTTGATGAGGGTTTAGGCTTCGATGAAATTATGAGGGAATTCAAGAATAAAATAGGTTTCGAAGGTCAGGCTATTTTAATGAGTATGATTATGCTTAGGGATAGAGGTATTAAAATGGATGCTCCTAAAGGTGATAATCATGAATAAAGTTAATTTCCCTGCATTGCATTGTAATGATGTATATGCGACATGTTTGTTATCGGTTGGGCCTCGAAGCTTAGATTACAAGATTAAATTAAATAGAATCTCAGAGATTGTGGCTACTTCTTGGCAAAAGTTTGATGATCGTTGTACACCAAAAAACCTTCATTTATTCCCCCCTTGCCATCCCAGGAATAAAGAGCAGGTTATCACAGGAAATGTCACTAAAGATGATTTAATGAATCTGTATACACGTCATATGCTAAAGTTAGGCAGCGAATCCAGGAAAATATACGATAAATTAAGAGCCGCTTCAAATGGTGTATGTCCACTTTGTGGAATCCACGGCGTTGCAACCTTAGATCACTATTTGCCTAAAGCCCGTTATCCTTTGTTCTCCGTTAATCCCAAAAATCTTATACCTGCCTGCCAGAATTGTAATGAAGGTAAGTCCGATAGTGTATTTGTCAATGCATCAGATCTAACTCTCTACCCTTACAATGATGATAATAAATTTTATAAAACTGATTGGATTTCTGCAACAATAGCGACTAGCAATGGGATATTGGTTTTCGATTTTTTTCCAGATCCTCCCAAAAAATGGTTGAATGTTGAACGACAGCGAGTGATAAATCATTTCAAAAGTTTTAGCTTGCGTAGTAAATATTCAATTAATGCTGCACAATTCGTGACCACCATTAATTCTGATATTAGAAGGATGTTATTGAATGGTGATCATAATGTCGTGCAAAGTCATTATCAGGAATTGGCAGGTAAGGTGCCATTTAATTCCACCCTGAGGGTTATGTATAATGCAATAGCTAAAGATTTAAATATTTGTCGCGGTGATTATTAAGTATTGATTCCATTATTATACTAGGCATGCCACTAGACAACTACTTGTGGCATTAGTTGCGTTACTCGTTCGATGCGATCATATATTTTTGCAAAGGCCACCAGATTTTATAACTCCATTTTACAGGGTTTACGATTTTTACCCAGTGCAATTCCTCTGTGCGGTCTAACTTGGATGAGGAATCATTTGAGTTCAAACGATGGATGCAACATCCTGCTTGAACTGCTATGTGGGCCTGACCTGCTTAACATCTCAGGTTGTTGTAACATCAGCTTCTGGCACATAGCCGCCCCACATACAGGCAACGCTACTAGTCCTTATGGCATGTAATTATACCCGACTGAAACACATATTATTTCTGTGGACGCATCCCCCAACGGCATCTTTCCCCCTAAAGACCAGAATCAGACCGTAAAGGCCGTTTTTGCGGTATTTCTCGTCTTCACTCATCTCATGAGGCACCAGCATTCCCTTCTCCACACCAGAAAATCAACTTAGCCATTAACAACGCCGTGCCGGGGATGGGTCAACCCTGACGTACTTAACACCAGTCACAGGAGGTAATATGTCCAGTCCGAAACGCTTCCGTTTTACCAACCAGCTCATTAAATCCCTTCTTCCTAATTCATCAGATTCACGCAGCACCGATGCCGAATACAGCGACACCGAGATTTCGGGTCTGAAATGCTTAGTCAGTAAGGGTGAAGGACGTAAAAAGTTTTTGCTCCGCTACCTCTACCATGGAAGAAAACGCGCCATCGCTATTGGTCACTGGCCTGAGGTGGATGTCACCTTAGCCCGTAAGATTGCCATGGAACATAAACGCTCACTTGCCACCGGAACTGACCCTAAGCAGGAACGCGAAAACAAGAGACTAGAGATGACATTTGATGAACTCTTTAACCAGCATTATCTGATTTGGGCAAAGTCTGCTAAACGTAGTTGGGGAAAGGATTTCCAGCGCTACCGGGATCATATCCGTCCCGCCATTGGTCAGATGCTGCTTAGCGATATCACACCAGCCAGCATTCTCCGCCTCCAGCAGACGTTAAGCACGTCACTATCAGCAGCTACCTGTAATCGTGTCATCGTACTGATTAAAGCCGTGTTTACCTGGGCCGGAAGGCAAAGCATCACCTCTGTTCATCCGGCCAGGGTGGTACAGCTTCTCAGGGAAAACAACGCCCGACAACGCTATTTCACCGAGGATGAAATTCGTCGTATTTTTCTCTCCGCCGATGATGATACCAGCCCCGTCGCTGCCCGCTATGTCAAACTGCTGTTATTGACCGGCCTTCGCCGTGATGAGTTGCGTCTGGCAAGGTGGGAGCATGTTGACCCGGTCAAACGCACCCTGTGGCTTCCTGAAACCAAGAATGGTTATGGACGGATTGTTCATCTTAACTCACTGGCGATGGACGTAATCAGAACGCTGCAAACGCAGCGGGGAAATCCGTGGTTGTTTATAGGCAAAAAACCTGGAATGCCGCTGAATAACCCCGTTAAAGCCTTTCAGCGTATCGTTCGTCGGGCAGGAATTTTCGACAAAGAAGTGTGTATTCATACCTGTCGCCATTCTGTTGCCGCGCTCATCGTGTCCTACGGTGGTACCTTGTATGACGTTCAGGCCCAGTTGGGTCATCGCAGCAGTCATTCATCACAACGTTATGCGCATCTTCACCCTCAGCGCTTACAAAACACCAGTCAGCTTCTGGCGGAAAGGATAACGGCTCAGCTATCTTCTTTGCGATAAATGAAAAGTAGAGGCAAATGCCCCTGCTTTTTTTGAGGGTAAACTCATCAATCAGAATGGGATGTATTCATAAGCGGTCTCATCCTCATTACTTCTGGCAAGATATCGGGCTTTATTGCGAGCCTGATCGATTGATAGTGTTGGAAATTCGCCAAGATAATCATAACGAACGTTACCTTTGAAAATATAACTGGCAAAGAAACGAATATTTTCATTTCGGTTAATCATTGCTTTTAATTCAGGATACTCACTGTCTGTCACTTCCCTACAGATATCATAGAAATTGCATTTAGCCTGCGTCATGATAAGACCATGAGGCGTAAATGGTGGGCGAATATTTTCACAGCCTGTAATAGCACCTGGAAAAGTGTGAATTTCATTTAATTCGCAGAAATCAGTCATGGGGTTCCCCTTCTGTTCATTTATTCAGAATAATAAGTTTAAAGATAAGTTAGTTAACTACATTCAGATAATGCTCTAAGCACAATTCAAATCAGCACTGATAAACTCCCGCTTAATATGGTAGTAACACTTATCCATACCAGTAAGAGGACGCTTTTTGTAATGCCCTTTACTTTCTACCCGCAGGAGTTTTCGGCATGCCAGCTCCTTAGCGACTTCTCGAGCGCTTAATGAATGTTTCTGGCACCACTCTTCAAATACAGGAGCAAAGATTAAAAAATCCTCATTAGTATGATGGATATATCCCCAGTGGTTTCCGGGTTTACGGCTCTCACGATCTTTCAGGCCGATGAAATGTGCCCCTTCCCTTTTAACAAGATCACGCTGAATATCAATCAATGCTTGCTGGACCGGGTTATATTGCACAGAGGTATCACTCAGCCAACGAATAACTATTTCCCATACAGCGGTCGCAATTCGTTCCGGAGAGTAAGGCAAGATACCCAGTTCCTGCGCCATCAGACCTACAGCCATTATGAAAGAAAAGCGTCGAAGCGCACGGAGTTGAACATCCGTCAGGAGATACCCTTCATCAATCAGCTCAGCCAGAAGCAGGCCTTCACATTCTGATACCTTAGCTTTAACGGATTCATGTAACCATTGATAACTCACAGGAAGCCCCTCTTCATCAGTCTGAGAAAGCAGGCTACGGAGAAAAGCGGGTCCAGCCGTCCCACAGAAGCGCTCAAGTCCCGACTTAAGTTTGTCAGCATGCTGACGAATAATTTCCGGCCCCTCTCCAGGGGCTCCGGCATCTTTCGGGAAAATCTGGAGATTGATAACCCGATGCTCATGACCGCCCTGCAGGTTTTGTTTTTTTTCTCGCAGCTTATGGGAAAATGAAATCTCGCCGGAAGACACAAAGAACGAGTTCCACCTTAACGGTTCGCGCATCTCCTGCGTTTTATCCATGCGAATTTTTGAGACACCGGATGTCAGGTTATAGATCAGGGAGGAAAGCTCTTTTCCGGAAAATGCTCCTAATTCATCAAGACATACCACGGTACCGGATTGTAAAGCAGCATGACTCTCGATACCGTTGCTTGTGGCATTCCACCGGGCAATGAGCGACGGGCCGTTACTTCCGGCATCTCCTCCATACCCGTGACACGATGCACTCAGTTGCAGCAGGATTGTTTTTCCTGTCGTGGAAAAACCATAGAAATGGAATATAGCAATATCCTGCCCGGCAAGCCCAAGCAAAGGGGATGCAAGAGAGAGCATGATGGCAAAAATTTGATAATCGCCTTTTGCATGTTCAGCAATAAGTTCCTGCCACTGATCTAGTTCACCGTATTCCTTAATCCCTTCGGGGATACGCTTTACAGAAGCCGGGATAATATTTTCAAATCCGTCAAGGTGACAGAAAACAGGAGTTTTTCCGTGCAAAAAGGCGGCTTTCTTATCGATCATCCCCATAGATGGCGTCACCAGATAACACGGTAACTTCATATCCATGCACTTGAGAATGAATCTAATCAGTTCATATTTACGAACAGGATCAATCGCAACGCCTCTGTGAGCGAGAGAGGCCATTACCCGATCAATATCGGCATACAGTTCATCCATTTTGATACGAATAGAAATAATCTTTCCAGCCTGATTCCTTGCGGCCAGCAACAGCTGCATATCAGACTGACTATCAGCAGAAAAGCATTTCGCATAAGGAAATACAGGTGTAAACGTAAAGGGTACCGGGGCCTTACCTGAGAGTGAATAAAGCGCTTCTGCACTGGCTCCATAACCCTCCGGCAATCCCTCACGGAATACCATTTCTTTGATAACGGAAGGATCGATATCTTTATGTTGTGAAGCTTTTCTCAGCAACTTCTTTACATCTGACCTGTCGGTGTTTTCACGATGCATATTTGAAATAATTTTCGCGAGTGGTGAAAGCGCAGGTGGTAGCGTTGATAATGTTTTAGTCTCAATTGTCATTAATTCTGTCCTGTAAAATATATAACGGTATAAGCCATGTCCTGCTCTATAAATGTTTTCATTGAGTCATGTTTACAAGGTTCAAATCTGCCATCGCCCGGTCAACAGCTTCGTGGTAACGCGCCGGGGAAGCGTGCAAGTAAAGCTCCGTTACTTTGATAGTGCTGTGACCCAGTAAGTCTTTGACGGTGTGAATGTCGGCCCCGCTCTCAATGAGTTTTGTCGCAAAGGTATGACGCATCTCATGGATGGTGAACGGTGGAATACCCGCAGCCTCACAAAGGCGTTTTTGCAGGCGACGCGGCTCAGAAACCGGATTGTCGGTACCCTTGCCAGGAAATACCCAGCCTTCATCACCCAGATGCTGACGCTGTTCTGTCAGAAGAACGAAAGCCTTGTCACATACCGGTACACGGCGGAGTTTGCCGTTTTTGGTATGGCGAAGGGTGATAACCTTCCGACTCCAGTCCACATCCTCAAGACGAAGATGACGGGTTTCCCCCAGACGCAGCCCCGTCAGGGCAAGGAACATGAGCAGAGCAAGGGCTTCATGATCGGGTTTACCATTACGCCAGCGCTCACAGACTTCCATCCAGCGCTGAAGCTGGAAGTCATCCATGGCGCGGCGATCGGACGTCACTTCAGGTAGCGCTTTGATATAAAGCGCCGGAGAGCGGCTGATGTATCCCATGCGTATAGCCCAGGTAAAAACCGCTTTAATGAGCGCCAGATGGCGGTTGCGGGTGGCAGGCTTCAGATCGAGATCATGCAGATAGGCAACAATGTCCGCCTCCGTCATATCGGCGATTTTTTTATCACCAAGACGAGGGAGCAGATACTTGTGAATTTTAGACAGGTCTGTCCTGGCTGAACGCTTAATACCTTTGTTCAGAACCTCTTCAACGTATATTTCCAGAAGACCATTAAAGTCCATTTTTTTAATCTTACGGTAATCTTTACCGTGCTTTTTACGATCATCTTTCAGGCTGGTCATAACTGCTGATGCAGTTTCACGGGCCTCGGCAACAGACATCTCAGGATATCGTCCAATACGCGCATAGATATTTTCGCCACAGATACTTTTGCGAACGATAAATGTGGCTTCACCTGGACTAGCAGGAGAGGCAATTATCTTCAGACCCGTTAGTTTGGTATCACTGACTTCTACTGCCCGGCCTTCATGCAATGCACGGGCACAGCTTTCCGCAATAACGGATTTAGTTAATGGCTGATTCGCCTTTTTTGTGGAGGGATATAACTTCATATCGCGTTCGTCTCATTAAAATCGTCAGAAACAAATTACAAGAGACGCTGGCCAGCGATAATGAAATACTACTCATGACTAATCGCTACTGCAAATCGACAAAGCAGCACATTATGTCAGGAAAGACATTCAAGCCACTTATAAACAGATTAAAAATTCAAATAAGAAAAATATCATTTGAAGTTTTATCTATAAAAATCATACAGTTATTTCTTCTGATGTATAAATCCCCTGAGGTTTGGGGCGAAAACCATTGTGAGATCGTTTTCGCCCTGAAGAACCTTGCCAAAACGGATCGTGTTCTTTTTCCGAAAATTAGGCCTCCAGAATATTCATCTTTTTTACCAGCCCCCCGGTAAATGCCATCCGGCGAATCAATCTCCGTAATGGCAACAGCATGAGAAACATATTATTTCATTGAATATCAGCAATATATGGAGAAAGCCATGTTTAAACTCACTACCCCCACCAGTATTCCCCTACTCAAACTGCCCGCCTCCGCGCTGGAAGCCCTCAGCAATGAAATCCTTGGCCCTGTCGATGATATCGACCTGTTTACCGGTTTCTGGAACGAAACGGGAACCCTGCTCTGGCATCTCAACCACGATGACACGCTCCCTGAAGACCCGCTGCTGGCAGTCGCACTGGCTAACCCGGAATACGTCACCGCGCTTGATGATGGCTGGTACCTCCTGCTCGGCATCGTCTGCGATAACGGACAGGGCATCTATCTGGTGTTCCCGGACACGACCGTTATCACTGAGCTACATAATCTGATTGAGGCGCTGAACCATGAGTAAGAAAAAAGTCGCTACCGAAGCCGCTGTCACCGAAAGCTATACCGTGTTCTACAGCGGGGAAGCAGAGAAAATCAGCCCCCACAGTAAGGGACTGCTGACGTATGAGCTGGGTCAGGAGGATGAAACCGGAAGCCTTGCCCTGCGCTTAACCGCCAATGGCGAAGGAGGCTTGTTCTCCCGTGAATGGATAACGCTTGATGCTATTCACGCCATTCTTGAACAGCAGCAGGACAGTTTCCCGTCCCGTGTATTCCGCCCGCTGTTTGGTCAGGGCAGCACCAACAACGCCGGGTTTCTTGCCGCTGTACTGAGAAGCCCGGATATCTGTCTTATCGAAGCGGACAGCAGCAGGCTTTTTATGCACCGCTGTTATGCCGACTGGCAGCATCGTATGACGCAGCTTGCTACGCTCAGCCAGGACTAATCCCCGCTTTTTCTGTGTTCCATACCCCTTAAAAAGGAAATTCACTATGTCATCACCCGCTATATTGCAGGGCGGCTATGTGCTGCCGCTCTCCCGGTCGTTCACCCAAATGCTTCTGGGTATCGTTGCGCAAAAACCGCCCCATCGTCACCCCATCACCGGATTAACCATTAACTTTCGTGACCCTGAATACTCACCGGAAACGGGTGGCTGGCATCCGGTCGAAATACGCCTCACTCCTGCCGGAGAAGACTGGCAGCTCAATTACGTCACCGATTTTCACTATGCAGGGCATCCGTGGCCTGAACTTGAAAAAGATGTTGATGTGAGCTGGACGCATCAGTACACATGGCTTTCCCGCTGTGGCGATATCTCTCATGCCGACGCCCGTGAGTTCTGGTCGCTGTGGGAAAGTAACTTTATGACGTACCACGATATGGGGGTTTTCACGGTCCGTATTTTGTGGGAAAGCTGAGTATTCACTACGTTTCCCCCGCATCCCCCCTCTCCCCCGAAGTAAGGAACTGAATGTTATGTACCGGCTTCTGCTGCTTAACTTCGTGGATTCATTTATCGATAACTGCATTCTGTCCTGCGTCGATGAACCGGCTTACGGCGGTATCGTGCAGTGCGAACTGCTTTTTGGCCTTGCCGCACACAGCGGTATCTATGTAGGTAACGGTGACATCATTCATCTTGACGGCGACGGCATCGTTATCCGAAGTCAGGCTCATGAGTTTCTTGACCGGCTCGATGGCTGGAACTCCGCTATCTCGGTGTATACCGATTGTATGGATTTAACGCCACAGGGCTGTACGCAGGCCGCTGAACGGGCACAGGCGGCTGTGGGTCAGCGCTATCCCTACAGCCTGCTCGACTTTAACTGCCACCGTTTTACTGCCCGCTGCGTTACCGGAAAATCGTGTGCTGATATATGGCTTGCCAGGCACCTCGATAGATTTCAGAAAGGGGACCGATGGCGCGTATGGCAACGATGAACGTTAATCGTCGCAGGCAACACGCTACCGGACAGGGAGAACGGCTTATCCGCCTGACCATGGTGCTGTTTTACGGTCAGACAATATCTGTTCGCTATATCACCCGACGATTTGACGTCTCTCCCCGTACTGCAAGACGGGACCTCACTCATCTGGCCTTTGTGCTTGAATCCGCTGGCCCTCACCGCTGGCGACTGGCTCCCTCGCTGAAACCCTGACTTTTTTCTCTGCCGGACATCTCCTGACCACTCCGTGTGGCAGGCTGTCTCCGCTTTTTAATCCATAAGGGAAAATGATGAAAATTCTTAAACTGTTAACCGCAACCATTCTGCTTTCCGCCTTCAGCCACAGTGCATTTGCCGATGAGCAGGCTGACGCTCAGATGATTACCAACTCGACCTTCTGCGCGATGTACTCCACCCGACTGACCCAGACCAGTGACAGCGGCCTTCAGGTAAAAGGCGTCAATCTCAATGCCCGCTTCAACGGACCGGTATTCAACCGGGTGCTCCAGGTGATGAACAAAACCTATGGCAGAACCTGGCTCGAATCAAATGCCCGTAATGGCAGCATGACCGCCATGCAGCTTTCGCAGTCGGAGCTGCTTTATAACCCGGAATATGCGCGTCAGTGCGATGCCTTCGCGAATAAAGTGGAAAAGGAATGGCGTAAAAAGTAACCGGAATACAATATCTGGTGAACAGAAACCTGCTTTCGGGCAGGTTTTTTTTTACTTTTTCTTTTTCAGCCGGACACGCCCTGTCCGGGGACATCCTTAAACTGTCAGGTTCAATATCCGCTATGAGGTGAAATATGGCTACCTACCGACACGACCCTGACCTTGAGTTTCTGCGCCACTGTCATCGTGACGATCTGGATTTACTGGTTTCTGTGCTTATCTGCGATCCGAAAGACGGACTGGCACGTATCACGGAAACGCTGACTTACGATCCTCAGTATAAAAAACACAAGCCCAATCATCCGCGTTACTGGGATGCCATTGCCGCCGAGGTTCAGACATTTGGAGCAAACAGCTTCGCCACGCTGCTCCGCTGGGGTAAAGGGGTACTGTACCGGGAAATTCTTACTGATGCCTGCGATAAAATGAAGGTGAACTACAACAACAAATCCAGTGTTGAAACCATTGAAATGAATCTGCTGATGAAGATCCTGGAGAAAAGCCTTGAGAAGATGACGCCCGATCAACTAAAGACAGTGGCGGAAGAATTGCAGACAGGCTACAGCAACCCCACGCCGGAGCTGCTGACCATGGCAATCCAAGCGGGGATAAAAACATCCGGGTTTGCGGCCTATCAGATGGCACTTGTTGTGACGAATGGCGTGGCGAAAGCCCTGTTAGGCAGAGGGCTGACCGTTGCAGGAAATGCCATGCTGACACGTACCATGGGAGCTTTTGCAGGTCCCGTGGGCTGGGTGCTAAGTTCTCTCTGGCTGCTGATAGATTTAGCCGGTCCCGCATACCGGGTGACGCTACCATCCTGTATTTTTATTGCCTACATGCGCCAGAAGCATCTTTATTCACCTGAGAATACTGACGCTTAGCACTTACATTTAAGATTTTCAGGCTTTAAAAAACTTCAGAGGGCGGACAAATCCTGTCCGCTACTGCTGGCATCATTTCCGGGCAAAATTCGGGAACGATGTATGACGCTGATAACACAAGAAAACGAACATGACAGACTGGCAACCCGCCTTTCCATCATCCTGAGCCGTTTGTTTCAGGGTGAAAAGTTGCATATCGGGACGCTGGCAGAAGAATTCGGGGTAACAACGCGAACGCTGCGGAGGGATTTCAATGTCCGCCTCACGTATCTTGATATTGAACAGGCAAACGGCGTGTATCAGCTCGCCTCACATTACTTTCGTCGCCGCACGGAACGGGATATGAAAATACTGGCGAGACTACTGCATCTCGACCGTCTGTTACCCGCGATGGATGCCAAACTGCTGAGCCTTCTGCTTGACGGGGAGCACCCTTCACCCTACAGGATTATGCTTCCGGAACCACGCCAGAAACCCACGCTGTTCGGTGATTTCAGCAGACTAACGCTCGCCATACTTAACCAGACCAAGGTGCGTATCAGAACCGACGAAAACGTCAGCCATACCGTTCATCCCTATCGTCTGCTTTGCAGCCATGCGGAGTGGTTTCTTGCCGGATGTACTTTATCGGGTGTGTTCGTTATCTCCCTGTCCCGAATCAGGCTGGTTGAGGTGTTACCGGATACGACGTTTGAGATCGATAGTGCGCTTATTTCGCTGATTGAACAGTCTGACTTTATGGAAGCGTTACCCCACATGAACATTATTCATCAGATAATGCATTACGGGAGCAAACAGACGAATAATCATAATTAAAATTACAACATATTATTAGTGATGATTAAATCACATTAACATGATAAGTGAGAAAGTTATGATTATCGATAAAGAATACGCACTTGTAGATGCAACAGCAAGACTTAACACTGACCTGCGAGACTATGAAAGTGAAATAAACAGAGCCGCCAGCGTGACGTTTGGTAATGACCTCACTGGCATAGTCATTTATCAGTTCAGTTTTATCATCAGAGTCAGGACATATGACGAAAAGATAAAACATGGTCTTCTTGTTAACTTTGGTAAAAACATAGCAAGACAGGTTTCATCACTTTGTGAATCCGCAATGCGATACTACCCGAATGAAAAACACAAACCGAGTCGTCAATTATTCAGATGCCTTAAATAATGCCTCTTCGGTTAAGAATTATTTACATTCAATATTAATAAGGAATGCCACTATAATTTCTTTGAAATTATAGTGGTTATTGAAAGCACAGTATTTGCTTGACATGCTATGTATTAATTCAGACTTGATGTGATTATTTTTAAGTAATTAAATCATCAAACTAAATAATCTAATTTTAACTGCATACAAAAATACGCGTGTAAATTACAATAAAAGCCACCGACCATTACTCAATAAAATACATGACAAATACATGACAAATACAAACTTTATCATTCAAGGATAGTATTTCCATTGTTATCCCATAGCATCGCCCAAAATTGCTGACTCCAATTAGTTGTGTTCCCATCAAAGTAATAGGATTTTCCAAGAGCCTCTCCAAATTCTCTTATGAGCTCTCCAAATTGTTTATCATCCTGATTTCTCGCAAGCCATTGTCGTCCAAGTATATATGTTAACAAAGCATGATAAAGAGTAATTCTTGTAGCCTTTTGGGGGTCATATGCTCGTGGTTTTATTTCAAGAAATAGTTTATCACCACTCATACTTTGAAGCTTCATTTGCCACTGCGCTAAATCTCTTCCGTAATGAGCATAAGATTGAATTGATTTGGCAAATTCACGCATGAAAATAGCCCAAGGTTCATTCCATAATCCAGAACCATAACTTATCCATACATTATCCTGTAACCATGCTCTAAGTTTCCCGGGCGTAATCTTATCCTGCTCCCATTCTGATAAGACAAGATGAGCCTCAGGATGCCCACAAATACCAAGTTCAATAACGCTAATAGCCTCAATACATTGGCGAGTTGCTACAAGTGCGTTTGCATGCATACCCTCTCTGTTAGCTTGGTTTGCAAGAGATAAGCTATCAAGAACAAACCAATGAGCCAGCAATGGACAATTTTTAACCTGCAATGGGAAATTATTTGAAGATAAAGACTCAGATACACGTTCCATTGTTTCTGAGATTGCCAACTCTGTTAGCTTAAACCAATCAGGGATATTTTCTGTCAATTTTTTCACCATTCTTGTTTTTTATACATGTCATTTAGGGCACCAAGATTAACTTATCTCGCTTAAAAACAGCATGAACTCTCGATTAACAATACTTATATTTCTTGCTCATAAAACCCCAGAAGATAATATTTAATTATGCGCCATGGGCTCATCAGTTCAATCTGAGCCAACTCACATTATTGTTAACTACAACATGAGGTTGAGTTCATCAATATCCAACTTGAGATTAAGCTTATTTTGGTATACTCCAATTCTTTTTTTTGCACGCTCTATAACATCTTCAAAATGCAATATTTCAAAATAAGTTTCTCCTAACTTCACGCCAGTAGTAGGATCTTGCAATGGGTTGGATTGAAACCACCCGTTACCTAAAGGAAACTTAGTCCAACCATTAAGTCTGAGAGGGTTTACACGATCACCGATCAGATATCCGTAAAACTTCTTTAATCTGCCATTAGATTTAGCTGCTAAAAGATGAGAGTACTCGATAAGATCACCTACATGCTCATCCATATTAACACCAGGGGCTTTGAATTCAACAATAATAACAGAACCTTCTTTATTGAAGATCGCAATATCAGGTCTCTTAGCACCATTATCATTAGACCGTTTATTGAGCAAAGCCTGCATTTCCACATCAATTTCACTAGAAAAAATATTACTTCCATCATCCCATTTGAGCTTAGACAATGGCATATCAGAAGCAATATAGTCATAATAATGATATTCTTCACTTAACAGCCAAATATCATGATCAGTAACATCATTTGAGTCTTTTCTCATTGGGAAAAAGATGCTATGTATAATTCTTTCATCTTTTCGCCTTGAGCCCTCAATTTGAGCTTGTATATTTAAGCCTTGTCCACAAGCTAAACTAAGCACCTCAATTATTGCAGCTCGCCTAACAATTACTTGGGAAAGATTAGCCATATCGATATTTTTTAGTGAAGCAGTATACTTCCAAGATAGATTATTTATTTTTTCTCTAAAATCATCAGTATCGGGTTCAGACTTAGCAATCTCCTCCTTGAGATTCATTATCTCTGCTGTTTCATCTAATACTTTCTCTTGATATTTCTTTAGAACTCGTTCAGCAACATCTTGTGGAGTATCTCCATACACAATTCGTGTCGATGTTTCTTGTAGCATCTTTTCACTAATACCAAAATTGTTAATTATAGTTTTTATTACATCTTCTTTTTTCCAATTTACAGGTCCAACCATCTGTCTAATTATAGGATCTATTTTTTCATAAATAGAAGAGTATGAAATATCCTCATTAGCAAAAAGCTTGGAGTGAACAAATTCCTCTGGTATATTATCAAAGTCATCTCGTTGCTCATTGACATGAAGATCTAAATACTCACTCTCAATCATCACTATATGATGAAATCCATTGACAGCATTATTCTGCTCACTTCTACTTCGAAGATATCTTGATGTAATATCTTTTACAGGTGATGATTTAGCACATAATGCTATCGAATTTTTGGGGAGCCCATACTTTCTTGAATCTAATTTGTAATGAGATACTTTGAATAGTTCTGACGTACCTAAGTATGTACCTGATTCTGCATCATACTCTTGAACGAAAACAGTATCCACACTAGTCACACCAGGTAAATCGTCACGTTTTAGCCTTGCAACTTCAACTATTTCGCTATCTTTTATTGTCTTAAATTCTATTTCAAAATCACCTAACTGCTCCTCCAGACCAATTAGTCTTTGCAAAAAAGAGAGCAACATGCTTTTACTTAAAACATTCGCAGAATAAGACTCAGAGAGACATTCAGAGTTAGTTATTTTTGTACAGACTTGATCTTTCAAATGGCTTAATCTGATACTTGTACCAATCATACCATCGTCACACGGAGCTGTTATGACATCTGATTCTGTAATTTCTTTTTTAGAATCAACGTAGCTTAACTCACGTTTAAAACATTCATTATTGATTGTGTAAACACTCGCTATATCTATCACTGAGAAATAGTGAAAATACTGTATTCTCCCAGCCCCTTTGCATTTTCCTATCCCTGGTATAGACAAATCATCTTTATATGATGTATCCATGGTAAGAAATGCTTTTAATTGCTCATCACCTAATCCACATCCATTATCTTTACATATAACTTCCATGTTAGCCGTATCTTTAAACATTCCAGCATTAGATACATCAACCTCTATGTCAATTCTCATATCGGGAGCATACTGATCGTAATATTTACGAATCAAGTATGAGTCAATTGAATTTGAAATCAGCTCTTCAAAAACAACATACGGATTTTTACTTAATTTAGTATTTTTTAACCCGCCCCGAATGTCTAATGCCATATATTCCTCACTAGATTACTTTAAGCTATCTAAGATGCATCTTTGATTATAAATCAAACTTTGTAGCATTGACCACAAGAGAGTTTAATTTACCTTAAAAGCGTTCTTTGCAGCGACACCTGAATAAGCTCCATTGCTCTTTCTACCGCCCCAGCCCCTAGGTCCCCATTTGCAATATCATTGAAGGCAGATTAAACCCTTCTAGTGACAAGTCATATCCGTGCATAGGCAAATCAATTGCTTTGCCTACAGACAGACGCTGATCATCCTCCTCTTAAGAGAACTTAGCTATGATACTAATCACAAGGTAGGATTCTGGTAGGATCGAATTGATTGTTTTATAAGCTATATAAGTATGATGCATTAGTAGGGGAAACGTTTTAGCAAAAAAATCCAGTCAAAATGTCTTGCCACTGAAGTGGAGGTAGGTAGTTCATAAGCAGTTTTAAAGGGATTGAAAATCCCCGTGTCCTTGGTTCGATTCCGAGTCCGGGCACCACTTATTCAGAGAACCCAGCCTATGGCTGGGTTTTTGCTTTTCTGCGACCGGACTCTTCATCGAACTTCGTTCGATTATTCGCCGCAAGCGGCTCACCCCTACGGGGCCAGCGCGACACGCGCGCTGTTCAACGCCTCCGGCGTTAGTCCGGGTCCGGGCACCACTATTCAGAGAACCCGCCCACAAGGCGGGTTTTTGCTTTTGGTTTCCCCTTCTCCTTCAGGCAGAAAATCGGTGTGAGGGGGAGCATTCAGCGCCCTCTTTCCCGGATGCGGCTGCGCCTTATCCGGGTTACCCCCCTTAACTCTAAAGACTCGCCAAACATCCTATTTCCCGCACCATAAACCACATAAAAATCATGCCATTAGAGAAATATTTTTTAACATAAACTGTTTACATGGTAACGATAATTCATATCATCTTGATAATCACTATCACCACTAAGGTGATGCGCTTGCGGCACGGGAGAATCAACGCCGCCGTACCTTTGGATTAATCAGGATTACCACAATAATGAAACCTCGTTACTTTTGGACGTTAAGTCCTTGTTTACTGATGATGTTAAACGCAAATGCCGCAGCTGAAGGTCAAAAAGAAGAGACACTGGTGGTGGCCGCCAGCCGTGCTAATCACAGCATTACCGACATGGCGCAGACCACCTGGGTCATTGAACAGGCGGAAATTGAACAGCAGGTTCAGGGCGGTAAAGAGTTCAAAGAAGTGCTGGCGCAGTTGATTCCCGGTATGGATGTCAGCAGCCAGGGCCGCACCAACTACGGTATGAATATGCGTGGTCGTTCGATGATGGTGATGGTCGACGGCGTACGTTTAAACTCCTCGCGCAGCGACAGCCGCCAGCTTGATTCAATCGATCCATTTAATATCGCCCGCATTGAAGTTATCTCCGGCGCAACCTCTCTCTACGGCGGCGGCAGTACCGGTGGCTTAATCAATATCGTGACTAAAAAAGGCCAGCCGGAAACAGAAGTCGAGTTTCAGACCGGCATGAAGACGGGCTTTAACAGCCATAACGATAATGACGAAAACGTCGCGGCGGCGGTCAGCGGCGGCAACGACAATGCATCCGGACGCCTGTCGGTGGCGTATCAGCGCTTTGGCGGCTGGTATGACGGCAAAGGGAATGAGGTCAATATCGATAACACCCAGACCGGCCTGCAGTACTCAGACCGTCTGGATGTCATGGGCACCGGTACGCTGAATATCGACGCTCATCAGCAGTTGCAGCTCACCACTCAGTATTACAAAAGCGAATCCGACGGTAAGCACGGCCTGTACCTTGGCGAGAATTTCTCGGCGGTAACCGGTTCTGGCAAAGCGTACAACAAAAACAACCTCGACTCCGACCGCATTCCGGGCACCGAGCGCCACCTGATCAACCTGCAATATTCCAACACCGATTTCTGGGGCCAGGACCTGCTCGCACAGATTTACTACCGTGATGAAAGCCTGACGTTCTACCCCTTCCCTACCCTCTCCGGCGGCCGGGTGACCAGTATTGGCGCATCGCAGCAAAAGACCGATTTCTACGGCGGCAAGCTGACCATCAACAGCAAGCCACTGGAGGATTTAACCCTGACATGGGGCGTGGATGCCGAACATGAAACTTTCGACGCCAACCAGCAATTTTTCGACCTTAACAAAGCGGCGGCCAGCGGTGGCATGAAGCTGGACAACGCCTGGAACGTCGGGCGTTATCCGGGTTACAGCATCACCAACCTCGCCCCTTTCCTGCAAAGTAGCTACGACATCTCAGCTATCACCCTGAGCGGCGGCGTGCGCTATCAATACACAGAAAACCGGGTCGATGACTTTATTGGTTACGCGCAGCAGCAGGCGATTGCCACAGGCAGAGCCACCTCAGCAGACGCGGTGCCGGGCGGGAAAACCGATTACAACAACCTGCTGTTTAACGCAGGCATTCTGGGTCATCTGACGGATCGCCAGCAGTTGTGGTTTAACTTCTCACAAGGCTTTGAGATCCCGGATCTGGCGAAATACTACGGCTCCGGCACCTACCAGTTGAGTAATGGGCACTATCGTCTGGTCAACAGCGTGAACGTCAACGACTCAAAACTCGACGGTATCAAAGTCGATGCGTATGAGCTGGGCTGGCGTTTCACCGGGGATAATCTGCGCACCCAAATTGCTGGTTACTACTCACTTTCTGACAAAACCATCAACATCAATAAAACCGACATGACCATCAATATTGAAGATGACCAGCGTCGTATTTATGGTGTTGAAGGCCAGGTGGATTACTTCTTTACTGATAGCGAGTGGAGCACCGGCGCGAACTTTAACGCCATTAAATCGCAAACCCGCGTTGACGGGAAATGGCAAAAGCTGACGGTCGACAGTGCAAGCCCGTCGAAAATGAGCGCATGGGTCACCTGGGCGCCGGGCGACTGGACACTGCGTCTGCAAAGTACCCAGACCTTTGATCTCTCTGACGAAGCCGGTAAGCACATCGATGGCTATAACACCGTTGACCTGTTAGGCAGCTATGTACTGCCCGTGGGCAAGCTGAGCTTTAGCGTCGAAAACCTGCTGGATGAAGATTACACCACCGCCTGGGGACAACGCGCACCGGGCCTTTATAGCCCAACCTACGGTGCTGAGAATCTGTATACCTACAAAGGCCGCGGTCGTACCTTCGGCCTGAACTACTCGGTATTGTTCTGATGACCGCTGCCGCCTGCGATGTGGGCGGCAGTTTTTGCCAAGAGCAGCTTCACTCCTTGAGTCGTGCGAAGCCTGCGCGGACAACGTCAAGAACGAAATCAGTTCGGTTCTTACCTCTGGCTTTCGCGGCACGATCAATTAGCTCCCGCTTCGCAGGTTTGATGCGTAAATTTAACGTTTCGCGTTTAGCAGAAATGCTATGTGAAACTGGCATAGTTAATTGCCCTCTCATTTTCTGAGCGTTAAATACACACGATGTAACGCTAACGCCATTACATGCGCACCTGACTCATTAAAAAACCCGCCCTGATGAACTGAGGGCGGGTTTGAATTTTCTTGCGAGACAATTCAACACTCAGTTCTTCGAACCCCAGACAAATGCGCCCTGGTCTTGCGGACCGGTTCCTTTATAGACACACAGGTTGCCGTCATCCTGCATAATCAGGAAGAATTTGCCACCGTCGGCAAGCCGCTGTGTACCCCAAAGGTATTTCCCCTGGTTACCCATGGTACCAAAGTAGGTACAGAGGTTGCCGTCGGCTTGCACCACTGTAAAGAACTGTCCTCCCGGCCCCGTTTTCTGACTGCCCCAGACATATTTACCCTGATTATGGGGTGTGCCCTGATAAACGCAGAGGTTACCATCGGCCTGCATGATGGCGAAATATTGCCGATTGCTGGAAATCAACGTGCCATTCACCCCAAGCGGTTCCATCAGCGTGAGGTAATTGCTGCGGATATCGCTTGAGCCCGAAATACTGTGGGGGCCGGAATATTGCCACAGCGGGTTCCAGTACGAATTGATCATCTGGCTGACCGCATCCTTCCCTTCTACAAGATAATCAATCTCCGAGAGGAAGCCTGGGTAGAGATTATCGGAACCGACCACATACACCTCGTCATCGATAATCATAATCTTGGCGTGGTTGCCCGGTGCCGAGGGCACTTTGGAATAGATGTAACCACTGGCATTGATCACTGCCCAGGCGGCACTGCCGATAACACCTTTCACCGGTGGCTCAACGGAAAGCGGCGGCTGTTTCAGGGTTGCCGTGTAACCTTCGGGGCTCAGATCCGGCCATTTGTAAGTCACCCCCTCCTGCGTTTTGTTCGCCGGGACTTTATCCGTGTAATACAGCGGCGCGATATGCAGACGTTTCAGGGCATTAGCACGTATACCGCCAGGGTCGCTAATGGGCGCATCCGTGGCGACATCATGCGTCATATAATACTCCATCAGCTCGAATGTTCGGGAGGCACCAGAACCAAAAGAATATTGATCGCCCGCCGCGCCAGCCCCGGCATCCAGCGGCGAAACGACAATTTGCACCTGTAATGCCGTATTATTCAGTAACGCCTCCAGCAGCCACTGACAAACTTTATGATCGGACCAGTTTTTCTTCCATGCGCTCACCAGGTCCATCTGCGACATACGAATAGTCTTTTTGGCATGCTTGATGAGCTGTTCTTTCATGATCTCTGCCGCTTTCTGAAAGCTCGTTGCCGGGTCAGGGCCATTCCAGTATTTCCCCAGCACCAGATTACGCGTGGCGAGTTTGTACTCTTCAAATCCGGCATATTTCGTATAGATTACACGTAGCGGGAAAACCGGAAGTTTCAGATCCAGCAGCGTTTTTAAATCCTGATCGCGAATGTCCAGGCTCGCCGGGGCGTACTCCTCATGGTTTACCCCCTGTTCGCCGCCATCAGGCTGAACGCCCCCCTTATGAAGGGCAATAATCGCTTTTTGCTGGCCCTCGAGATAAGCCGCAACCTCAGGTTGCACGAAGGGGTCGCGAGGTAATGTGGGATCGCTATCCTTGTTTTGCCAGCTCAGGTTGCTTACGTTCAGCGTCTCTTTGGTAATCAGGTCTTTGCCGCATACCCACATTTGATTTAGGAAAAGCTGCGACCCCTGCGCAGGCTTGCCGTGTACAACCACCGACACATCGTGCACGGGAGGATAGCTGCGAAACAGATCCATATTCAGGTTATGTCCGCCAACCAGTGCCGATGTGCCATCCATGCTGATAATTTTGGTGTGGTTCCACGTCATTTTCGTGTCGTCGACACCAATCACTGCGCTACCAAACACTTTGGCCTGAATCGCCGAAATGATCCCGGCACCGAGCCGATAGAACCGCCCCATCCAGATCTCGGGCATCACTTCCCACTCTTTACCGCGCTCCTGAATCAGGCGAATCAGCCCCGCTTTAAACTCGGTATAGTTAGCCGGTTCGCCAACCGGCGTGGTGGGGGTCTGGCCAAAAAAGAAGCGGAACTGTGTCGGCTGAGTTCTGCCCATGCGTTGAGTTAAACAGGTATCAATGGCGCCAAAAATCACCCGCTGCCAGTCCGGATCCGGACTATTTAGTGAGGACACATCACAACGAAATTTGGTTTTTTGAATGATTTCATCAATGGCCCGGGAGAAATCCCTTTGTCGATTACGGGCCTGGGTCATAATATCCCGCCCGAAATCCATTCCCCAGATATGGGGTGTATCCATAATACGAATATACGACGGGCCGCTTAACTGATTGAAATAGCCTTTAACGGCCTGTTCAACCCGGTCGATAAAAGGCAGATCCTCACCGGAAAAAACGCCGGGGGCGGAATATGCGACAGCGCCAACGGGGCTCGCATTATTATGGCTCGGTGACTGGTCCGTCGCATTCTGTCCGGCGAAAGTGTAATAAGTCACCAGGCCTGGCTCCGTGCCAGTCAGCGGCTGATTCATTTGCGTGCTAATTTGCGCTGCGGATAGTGCAATATTCCAGACGCGAACTTCATCAAGCTCGCCATTAAATTGATTATATTGTTCTTGTCGTTGCGCCGTGGCCCCAATGTACAGTGGCAAGGCGTTATTCACGTTGACAGGTGGTGTAATATTGTTTTTTGGGCTTGATGAAACTAGCGTGCCATCTACATAGACAGAGAGCTGGCTATTCTGACGAACACCCGTTAAAAAATGCCAGTTTCCATCACTGATATGGGTGGCAACCGTATTAATTTCATAGAAGCCAAATCCATTATCCGTCGCGAGTTTAACCAGACCGCCAGGTTTAATGACCAGCAAAAAACCACCGTTACCGGCACCGCCTTCGGTTGCTTTGCGTGAAATAACGGTGCCGGATGCGCGGGTTTTTACCCAGCACTGAAGCGTAAAGTCACCTGTGCCAAAATTATAAACCGTGCTATTTGGCGCAGACAGATAAGACGGATTTCCCACTAAATTGAGTGCATAGCTCATGATAATCTTTCCTGTGAATGATAATCAGGTATGTCCGTTAATTGGCTGGGCGTTGAATTATAAAAACGTCCATTTAACCCATCCGGCGTCGGTTCGTTCATTCGTGACCGGGTAGGCCATTGAATAAGGCGGGTTGCCAACAACGTTATCCATGTAGTAGCTATTTGCCGGGTTGATTCCATAAATGGAAGAAACTCTGCGCACATATGGTCGGTAGGGAAGAGAGCTGGTTCGTGTCTCTCCTCCGCCCATCGCGTCGAAATCGCGGTGGTCAGTGTTGATAGCCTGTCGAAGCGGAACAACATCTTCACCTACAGCGCTCGCCGTCGGGAAAACGGTGCCCCACTGAGTAAGATAACCGCGTGCCATTTTGTAGATAAGCTCAGGTACGGGTGCGACCGAAGCCGATACGTTTGCCGCATCATATTTTGCGTCTGCGGTGTAATTTCCCGCGACGGTGCTGTGCCTGCCGCGTATGGCGTACAGCGTATAGCCCACGGGTTGCGGATAATTGCCTTTCTCCAGAGGGTCGGTCAATTGCGCGTTATCCGCGATGTATTTCCATCTGTCCCACCATAAAACTGAGTTGTAGATTTTGGCGGTATTGTCTTTTCCTGTCATGAGCCCGTTGGGACGAGGGACCAGTGCCATAAAGGGTTTATCACCCGGTTGTATGCACATATCCCAGGCATAGACACCGACATAATTCACCACGTTGGGGGGAAGCTGCGTAAGCATGCTGTACCACTGGCCAGTCCCGGGAACAGGATCGATCGCAAAAATATTGATGGGGATTTTTTTGAGTTGCTCCGAACCGTAGGCATAGATAAACCAGGCCGCCATGATGCACTCAACGGCTCCCCGACTGTGTCCGATAAAATTAAACTGCTGTTTGCCACTTTTGCATGCGATGTTAGCGCCATGCAAAGCCAGTGCCGGGGCGGACCAGCCATCAAGCTGAGTGGCATAAGAATACTGGTCGCCGCCTGAGTAGCTTTTTACATAGTTAAGCAGGCTGGAATCTGCATCAAGTGGTCCATTAAAGACCAGCGGTTCACTGTCGTTGCGGGGAACCGCCCAATCATTCTCACCTACACCACGAACAGAAATACTCGGCGTGACGGCCTGTAATGAGCCGCTGATCTCTTTGTGGATCCGTACCGGAATATAACCCGTATTCGGACAATAGATATTTTTATCACTACCAGGACGTGATACCTCACCTTCATCGCGAGTACAGGCGGTGCCACTAAAGCAGACGGTAAACACAGAAGGAGAGCTTCCTGCCGCAGCCGCTTTTAACACATGTACAGAAGGTTGCTCTGTAAGCGTATCGGGTTCGTTGAGCGGGAGCGGATTGCCGGATTGATCAAGGGGAATAATTTCGAAGATATCATCGTCCGTTGGATTCAGAGAGTTGGCCTGCAAAATAGCACCTGCGGCCTTGATATCGACATACATCTTATTCGCTGCCAGCAGGACGATTTGCTCATCTGAATGCCAGTTGAACATCTCAAAGTTTTCGTTTTCGCCCACCGAGTCACTTATTGCGGCTAATGAATTACTTTCGCCCGGCTTAATTGTCACATACTTTCCATTAAACGCTTGCAGAGCAAAGATCATGTCTTGCTGGTAAACCAACTGAAAAATTTCATTGTTTCCACACGTTGAACTCGTCGCCGCTAATAGATTAGCCCCACTGTCGACAGTAACGTAATGTCCGCTACTCTTTTTCAACGCGATCTTAATCGGTTCTGTACTCATCATGTAGTTCCTTTTTTGAAATTAGAATGACATTCTGACGTTCACAGCCGAGCAAAATAAATTAAGGTACTTTCCTCCTTACTGATTGAAGAGTAATAGGTTATATAAAAATGAATCTTTCCTGGCGCACAGGAATTAACACACCAAAATATCTGATATTTCAGCATCAAACAATTTCGATGTTAGACTGACTTAAATAACAACTAACCTGGAAGATTAAATAGAGACAAGAAAAAACAACCCAAGCTTAGGTATGTTTTACTGGTATTGTGATAATTATCAGACCACACATTCTCAGAAATGAATCACAAGCAGGCCTTTTTAATATAATGAGCAGGTTATGTTACCAACGCATGTCAGGATGGGAAAATATTGGCTATTAATAGTTAAGCACTAAAAGGAAAGAAGTCAATATAGAAAGAATAATTTACCTCTGCAATGTCAATCCTCAAGAAAATCACGTGCGCGTCGATTCAGCACGTGCATTTATTAACATTAACGCAGCAAATTTCGTCTGAACGGTAAAAAAATAAAATAAATAACATTCTTGAATGTTATAGGAATGATGGTCATCCACAATATAAACATATTTAAAAACATATATTTTCGCAGCAAACATAAGGCCGCAGCAGAGTGAACTACGGCCTTGAGACGGTATCAAAACAGCGTACAACTATGCGAAAACGGCATGCCCCAGCGTCAACGCTTTATCCAGATACGCCTCCCCGCTTCCCAGTTCCGGCAGTAATAGCAGCTCAGACGCTTTCACCTGCGCACCGCAGTAATCAAGAATGCCGTGGGCAATTTGCGCGTGAAAGGCGGCGGTAAAGCCGTGCCGGTCGTAGGTGCCCTGGCTTGCCGCGCCGAGGCCAATAACATGGACCGGCAGGCGGCCCAACTTTTTCACCACCTCTCCTTCGGCGGTCTCTTCATAAGCCCAACCGTTGGTAAACACGCGGTCAATCCAGCCTTTCAGCAGTGCGGGCATTGACCACCAGTAGACCGGGAACACCAGCACCAGCGCATCAGCCTTATCAATTCGAGCCTGCTCTGCCACAATATCCGCCGGGACAGGTGCGGTAAGCTTGAACGCGGCAAAGTCCTGCGCGGTGAAGGTCGGGTTAAAGCCTTCGGTGGTGAGATCGACAATCTCTGCGGTGTGTTGCGGATGAGTGGTAATCCCTTTCGCCATGGCGGCAGCGACACTGTGGCTCAGAGAGTGTGAATCCGGGTGAGAAACGACGATTAAAGCATGCATTTGGCGACTCCTGGTTGCGGGATGGCGTAAGCAAACGTACTCTATATACCAAAGGTAACCTACCAATAGTAACTTACCTTTGGTATATAAGCATGTCAACGGAGAATTTTTACGATGGGCAGTCAGAGCACACGCCAGCGTTTATCACGGCAGGAACGCTATACCCAGTTGATTGAGGTGGCCTGGCAGATCATTCGGGAAGAAGGCACAGAAGCCCTGACACTCGGCCATCTCGCAGAACGCGCCGGGATCACAAAGCCGGTAGTTTATGATCATTTCACCAGCCGTTCGGGCCTGTTTGCCGCACTTTATCGGGAATATGATCTTCGCTCGACGGCACGTATGGACGCACAGCTTAGCCAGACAGAACCTGTGCTGGAGAAGCTCGCGGCGGTCATTGCCGATGCGTACATTGAGTGTGTGCTGCTATCGGGGCGCGAAATGCCAAGTGTCATTGCCGCACTCAGCGGCACGCCGGAACTGGAGCAAATCCGTCAGGACTACGCCACGACATTTACCGAGAAATGCCGGGCGCTGTTTACCCCTTTCTGCAATGGCAATACGTTACAAACACCCGCGCTATGGGCGATGCTCGGCGCCGCAGAAGGGTTATCCTGGGCGGTAGTGATTGGCAAAATCAGCGCGCAGCAGGCGAAGAATGAACTGGTACAGGCGATCGTGACGATGGTGCGCGGCAGCCAGCAATGATGAACACAAGGGGAAGCCCCTTCCCCTTGTATTATCAAAATGGTGACATGCGTTGCCGTTACATCAGCCAGCCTGACCAGGCGCTGCGTTTTTCAAACGTTCATTACGCAGGCGTAGTGTGGCGGGCAAAATGCGTTGTTGTTCGGTCGGCTCATTGCCCTCAATCAACTGGGTGATGAGGTCAAAACAGTCATACGCCAGGCGCGGAATGTTCTGCTCGACGGTATCAATACTCAAGGTGAGAGAATCATAGAGATAGTGATCGTCGAAGCTGGCAATGTGAATATCACTTTGCAGTAAATGGTGCTGACTCATATAGCGCAACACCCCTTCAAGCAGCCCACATGCCGCCGTAAACAGGGCTTTGGGCGGACGTCCCAGCTTCGCACACAGGGCGGCAAACATTTCGTAGCCGCTGCTGGGGTGATAGTTGCCGTGAATAATCCACTCAGGGCGCAACGCCACCCCTGCTCTCTCCAGCCCTTGCGTGAAACCCGCCAGACGATCTTTGGTTGGCGACAGTCGCGGTTGCCCACCTAAAAAGTAGATTTCATCCGGATTCGCACGGGCCAGACGTTCAACCAGATCGGCGGTGGGTGTCACCGCATCGGTGATAACCAACGGCAACGGCGTGCTGTTCATATGGCGGTCGAACAACACAACGGGCAGTTGCTCGCTGAGTTTCAGATAATCGGCGTCGTTGAGCATGCTGGAGGCGACGATCAGCCCGTCCACCTGACGGGAGACCAGATTGTTGACCACCACTGACTCCTGACTGGCGTTTTCATCGGTACAGGAGATAAGAAGCTGCAAGCCCGCCTCACGACACAAGTTTTCCAGTTCATGAGAAAAGGCGGCAAACCCGTGGTTGGTTATCTCAGGGACCACCAGGCCGAGCGTGTGGCTGCGATCCTCGCGCAACAGCCGGGCATGAATGCTCGGCTGATAATGGTGCTGTTGAGCAAGCGAAAGCACACGCTGACGGGTTTCCTGCGCCACGCGTAACTCTTTACCTCGTCCATTGAGAACCAGACTGGCGGTGGCTTTTGAGACACCCGCCAGCGCGGCAATATCAGTGATGGTAACGCGTTTTGTTTTTCTCACGACAATGCATCGGTTAATGAAACAAGCTGTTATTCTACCATGCAAGGACGTAACGACCAGTATTGCGCCCGCAGTTCGCCACTTCCGCTAAAGGTTATTTGCGCAGGATGTGACGGGAAGTAGCGGCTGCTCATTACGCCAGCGCCCTCATTGATGAAGATCTCAACGCTTGAGCTGTCGCATAAAATTTGCAGCACATTTGCCTCTCCGTCCCAGTAACGCGAGAGCCATTCGCCATTTTCAAGGCTACGACGGTCAAGACGCAGATGGTCTTTATGCCAGTGCAGGATAAGCGTATCGCCAATATTCAGCGTCAGCTCACCTTCGCTCTCGATCCATAGCTCCAGGCTCCGGGCATCCATCACCGGTGCGTCATCCACACGCCCTGCAAAACGGCGCTCATTTTCGCGCAGCGCCTGCAATTCCCTGACCGGCTGTTGATACAACTTACCGTTACGGTTGGAAAGCTCGCGCACGCAGGTCATTTGATGGATCCAGCCCTGCGCTACCGTCGGCTGGCGCATCTCTTCGCCATCCGGCACCCCCATCCAACCCACCAGCAGGCGCCGACCGTCAGCGCTTAAGGTGGTTTGCGGGGCGTAAAACTCAAATCCGGCGTCAAGCTCATGCAGCGCGCCATGTTCAAATGTCGCCTGTTCAGGGGTGAATGCCCCACTCAGGTACGCGCTCGGGTGGGTATTAAGGAAACGGTGCGCTTCACGTGCCACCCCTTGCGGGCAACAGATGAGGAAAGTATCAGCGCCCAGAGTGAACAGGTCCGGGCACTCCCACATATACCCTGCCTCCCCTAAACCGCCGAGACCGCTACCGGCGAGCTCACCGAGTAACTGCCAGTGATGCAAATCGTCGGAACGAAGCAGCAGCACTTTGCCGCGTAGCGCCAGATCCTGGGCACCGAGCACCATGTACCACTGGTTTTCGTGCTGCCAGACTTTCGGATCTCTGACGTGCCCGGTGTAGCCTTCCGGCAACGCGATAACGGGCCCCAGCTTATCAAACCCGCCTTCGGCGTTCTGCACCGCCAGACATTGCCAGGCCGTGCGACCACCCCCGGCGAATTTCACGTTGCCGGTATAACACAGCGTCAGTGCGCCCTGGTTGTCGACCGCGCTACCGGAATAACAACCGCTGCGGTCATACTCCTCTTCCGGCATCAGCGCTATCGGCTCATGCTGCCAGTGCAGTAAATCCGCTGAACTCCAGTGCCCCCAGCATTTGTGATTATGCTGACAGCCGAGCGGGTTCCACTGATAAAACAGATGAAACCGCCCCTGAAAATGGATAAAGCCGTTGGGGTCATTCAACAGCCCCGTCGCCGGGGCCAGATGCCAGGCCGGATAGTGACTGTCTCGCAGTGCTTTCGGTTGTCCTTTAAGTACTGACAGTAAAATCTTCGGCAACAGGGCTGATGGCGTCATTATTCGGAGTCCGTTTTGTATTTAAGCAGGTAAGAGATAACAAAGGCGACGCTGAAAGCAATCACCATCCCGATAGCATAATTCAGTAACGAGCTGGCCTGTACAATCGCCATGCCCGGAATGCCCGTTAACCCTACGGCTGTCATATAGACATGGACCGAGACCACCCAGGCACCGCCAACCGCCCCACCAATCAACGCTGCAATAAAGGGTTTTACAAAACGCAGGTTGATACCAAAAATAGCGGCTTCTGTAATGCCAAGGAGCGCCGAAAACGCCGATGGCAGGGTAATGGCTTTGATTTTGGCATCTTTGGTTTTGAACCACACCGCCAGACAAGCACCGCCCTGAGCCACGTTGGCCATCGCCCAGATAGGCAGCAGGAAGTTCACGCCAATGGACGGGTTGCCCAACAGTCCCGCTTCGATCGCATGGAAACTGTGATGCACGCCGGTAATGACAATCACCGAATAGAGACCGCCGAACAACAACCCTGCCAGCCAGCCGGCATGGGTGATGAGCGTGCTCAACACAAAGGAGATACCGTCACCCAGCGCACGCCCCGCCGGGCCGATGACCAGCAGCGCGACAAAACCGGTGATAATAACCGTCAAAAATGGCGTCAGAATCAGATCCAGCGCGTCAGGAATGACCCGGCGCAACTGTTTTTCCAGGACACTCATAAACCAGACGGCAAGCAGCACCGGGAAGACCGTGCCCTGATAGCCGATCATCGCCACTTCGATACCAAAAAAGTTCATGGTATGGAACCCGGCGGCTACGCCCCAGGCATTGGTCAGCGCCGGGTGCGTCAGAATGCCGCCCAGCGTCGCGCCCAGGAAGGGGTTACCGCCAAATTCACGCGCCGCGGTGAAACCAATCAGGATAGGCAGAATAATGAACGCCGCCGAGCTGAACATATCCAGCATGATATAGAGCGCGTTTTCCGGATTGACCCAGCCGTAGGTTTTCACCATTCCCAGCAGCCCCATCAACAAACCCGACGCCACGATGGCCGGGATGATCGGGACGAAAATGTTCGACAACAAACGGGCCGCCCGCTGGAACGGATTCAGTTTGCGGGCAGCAATGGCTGCGGCCTCGGACTTGCTCGTTTCGCCAATACCCGCCTCTTTGATAAAGGCGGCGTAGACTTTATTCACCACGCCAGTGCCGAAAATAATCTGCAACTGTCCGGCATTGCGAAAACAACCTTTCACCCCTTCTACCTTACCGATCGCCGTGGTGTCTGCTTTGGCATCTTCCGCCAGAACCAGCCGCAGTCGCGTAGCGCAATGCGCTGCGCTGACGATATTGTCCTTGCCGCCCAGCAGCGGTAAGAGCGAGCGGGAAATCTGTTCAAAGTCCATATAAGCCCCTGTTTTATGGAGATTTGTAATAATTAGCGCGTCAAGAAGCCCCTTAACGGGGCTTCATTATCAGAACCAGGTTTCCATCTGCACGCCGAAGGTCCATTCGCCGCCAGACTTAAAGCCGTTGCTACCCAAAGCATCATCGCTGGCATAGTTGTCCAGCTTGTGATCCCAATCCATCCAGGAGGCGAAAAGACGCAGTTCCGGACGTTTCAGGAACTCACCCACATCACCCGCTTTCAATGTTGGCGCAACGGTGAGTTTGTAGAAGCTGCCGTTGACCGCATTGCGGCTGTTGTACCCCTCCGGTTTGAGATCCATATACTGATAGCTGCCTTCATACTGCATCTCGAAATTCTGCGTCAGTTCCTGAATCAGTCGCATGTTAACCGTCGCCCACTCGTAGCTGTCGCCTTTGACGTAACGGTCTTTGCTGCTCTGTGCCAGTACCGCAGGGGCAATATGCCAGCCACCACCCAGTGGGGTCATGCCGTAGGTCGCCAGACGCCAGGTATCGGCCTGAGGTAACAGCGCGCCATCCGCCCCTACTGTTTTCACCTCAGCACCGAGGCCATGGCCGTAAAGCAGCGCGGTTTTCGACATCCCCTCACGCAAGCCATAGAAACTTTCGTTGTGCAGCCCTAACAGCGCATGGACACCGGTGTTAGCCGCATCGCTTTTCACTTTGTTGCCATCGAGGTCAACGCGGTCGTTGTTATCTTTTGCACGCATGCCGCTAACCATCGCCTGCACCGGGCCAAAGTAGTTGTTCAGCGTCAGGATGTAGTTCTGGGCATTATTTTCACTGTTTTCGATATCGCCAAAGGTGCGGCCATAGAGCGAGAAGTTGCTACGCGCATTATCACTCCACTTCATGTCATAGATACCTGCGCCGGTCCCGGCGAGGAAAATCACGTCCGAATCAAGCCAGTGAATATCGAAGTTATCTCGGTCAAAGCGTTTCCCGGCCCAGACGGTAGTGTCTTTAAACGCGCCGGTGAAGGTGGGCAGATGGCCCAGCTCGGTAAAGGCCTGACGCAGGTTGAGGTCGCTGCTCGATGCCGTCCAGTCGTTGTAGCTGCGCTGCCCGTCGGCCAGCATCACTTTGAAGCGCGTGGTGGCGCCGTTAGCCAGCGTCTGTTTATGTTCAAGATTCATCTCAACATAGGTATCCGGTTCGTTGCCCAGACGCCCGACATGTCCACCCGTTTCACCGGCTGGCGTCATCCCTGGCCCACCCTGGGTTTTAGCTGCGGAGTCGCTCATCAGCAGTCCCGAACGGGCATAGCCATGGAACTCAAAGCCACCTTCCTGTGATGATTTCTGCTCCAGTTGCGTAGTGCGCTGCGCCACCTCAGCCGTGGTGGTCTGCGTTTTCTGCTGCTCGGTTGCCACCTTTTTCGCCTGTAACTCGGCGGCTTCTGCTCTTTTTTCTGCGTTAGTCGCCCGTTGTTCGGCGGCCTGTAAGCGTTGTTCCAGCGCGGCAAGGCGCGCCTCTATGCTGCTGTTTCCCGCCTCTGCTGCAAGGGCAGAACCCGACCCCATTAACAAACCAAGCGTGATAGCGAGCGTGCTTTTTCTCATTGTTTTTGCGTCCCTATGAAAGAGGTAAGAGTGCTGAATATTTTGCTAAACCGGTTTAGTCGCGAATAATAATCGTGGTTAATTTCAACCTGCAAACAAATTAGCTAAACCGGTTTAGTGAATGTGAGGAGGGTCGCAAATCGTTATGGAAATCAGCCCTGCGGCGCCATCAAAGCCGCAAGATGGGGCAGCGCAGTCATCGCCCCTTTCGCCGTGGTCGCCAGTGCACCGCATCGCTGCGCATACTTAAGGCCCAATGCCAGATCTGGCTCGCTTTGGGGTAAACCTGTTTGCGCCAGTTGCCACAGCAACCCGGCCACAAAGGCATCACCCGCACCGGTGGTATCCACGCTAGTTACGGGCACGCAGGGATAATGGAAAATGTCGCCCTGGAAGAGCGCCTGCACGCCAGCTTTGCCCTGAGTGACCAGCAAAAGTTTGATCGCAAAACGTTCTGCCAGCGTTTTCATCGCGACACGTAAATCCGTGGAGGCCGTCATGAAAGCCAACTCTTCTTCTGAGAGTTTGACCACATCGGCCAGAGCGAAGGCACGCTCCAGACACCGCTGCAGCATCTGCGGATCCTGCCAGAGATCGGTTCGAATATTAGGATCAAAACTGACGAAGCCGCCTGCTTCACGTATGCGCTGCATGGCGAGTAACGTCGTGGTCCGCGAAGGTTCAGCCGAGAGCGCAATAGAACAGCAGTGTAACCACTCCCCCTGCCGGAAAGCTGGCAAATCATCAGCCTGCAAGAAAAGATCGGCGCTGGGGCGCACCATGAAGGTGAAGGAACGCTCGCCTTCGTCGTCAAGGGCGACGACAACGGTGGATGTCCGCTGTGCCTCGTCAAAGGTCATATAATCCGTGTTCACCTTTTCCTGACGTAGCGTGTCGTACATAAATTTGCCAAAAGGATCCTGCCCCACCCGGCCGATAAAACCGCTTTTCCCTTCCAGCCGCGCAATGCCAACGGCGACATTGGCCGGAGCTCCCCCCGCGCACTGCATTAATCGCCCGTCGCCCTCTGGCAACAGATCAACAACGGCATCACCCAGACACCAGACTTGAGCTGACATGGTTTTCTCCCAGTAGAATGTATCGCTAAAATCTAATTAAACCGGTTTAGCAAAGCAAATCTATTCTGCTACCAATGCAAAATGAGGTGCGCTACATCAAACACAGGGTCTCGCCTGGCGGTCTGCTTGTGGCATTGGCTTTTTGGGCGGTTTAGCCGTCACTCCTGCCAAATTCATCAATTCCAGTGCCTCACGAAATCACATCCTGATATTCTCTTTGGTCATCGCAACGTTCACATCTGCCACAACATCGTGCTAACCATCAGGAGTCAACATGAGCCAACCGTTACATGCCGAGCCGCTGGTCTGGGGTCACGGCCCACGCACTTTTGAAGTTTTTCTGGAACCCACCTGTCCGTTCTCCGTGCGCGCGTTTAACAAACTGGATGCGCTGCTAAAAGAAGTGGGTGAAGACAAGGTGACGGTAAAAATTCGCCTGCAATCGCAGCCCTGGCATTTGTTTTCTGGCGTCATTGTGCGCTGCATTCTTGCCGCCTCCACGCTGCCCAATGGTCGCGATGCCGCACATAAGGTGATGCAGGCGGTTGCCGACCACCGGGAAGAGTTCGAGTTTACCGACCACTGCAGCGGCCCGAATATGGATGCCACCCCGCAGCAGATCATCGAGCGAATTGAAAATTATAGCGGCGTGAAGGTGAGCGAAGCCTTTGCGCGCCCGGAATTGCAGGCGGAAATCAAATGGCACTGTAAGTATGCGCGCCAGAACGGTATCCACGTCTCCCCCACCTTTATGGTCAACGGACTGGTACAGGCGGATCTGGGCAGCGGTGATGATATCAGCGCCTGGGCGGCGCGTATTCTGGCCTGATCGGAGCGGGGAAACACGCCCCTATCCGACGGCTACTACACTGCTTCAATACCTTAACGAAAAGGCAGGTCAACATGTCAGAGAACACCTATCAGCCCCCAAAAGTCTGGACGTGGGATAAAGACAGCGGCGGCGGCGCGTTTGCCAATATCAACCGCCCCATTTCCGGCGCGACCCATGACAAAGAATTACCCGTGGGTAAACACCCGCTACAGCTTTATTCGCTGGGTACGCCGAACGGCCAGAAAGTGACGATCATGCTCGAAGAGCTACTGGCGAAGGGCGTGAAAGAGGCGGAGTATGACGCCTGGCTCATCCGCATTGGTGAAGGCGATCAGTTCTCCAGCGGCTTTGTGGACGTGAACCCGAACTCCAAAATTCCGGCGCTGCGCGACCACTCCACCACCCCGCCAACGCGCGTATTTGAGTCCGGCGCCATTCTGCTGTATCTGGCAGAGAAGTTTGGTCACTTCCTGCCCAAAGACCCCGCCGGGCGGACTGAAACACTGAACTGGCTGTTCTGGCTGCAAGGCTCTGCGCCGTTCCTCGGCGGCGGCTTTGGCCACTTCTATAATTATGCGCCGGTGAAAATCGAGTACGCTATCAACCGCTTTACGATGGAAGCCAAGCGCCAGTTAGATGTGCTCGACAAACAGCTCGCAACCCACAAATTCGTGGCGGGTGACGAATACACCATCGCCGATATGGCCATCTGGCCGTGGTATGGCAACGTGGTGCTGGGCAACGTTTACAACGCCGCCGAGTTCCTTGAAGCCAGTGGCTACCAGAATGTTCTGCGCTGGGCCAAAGAGGTTGCTGAGCGTCCTGCCGTGAAGCGTGGGCGTATGGTCAACCGTACCTTTGGTGAGCCAAGCGAACAGTTGCACGAACGCCACGATGCCAGCGATTTCGACACCCACACCGAAGACAAACGCAACGGCTAACCCCCCTCTTCCCGGACGGCAAGCGTCCGGGAATTCCTTTCCCAGGCCAGCCTGAGACTGTTTTTATCACATCGTATTTACAACCTCTGATATAACCAGTAAGAATGCCTTTTATTTACCCATAATCACGCCAAATGTCTGAAAATGCGCTAAAACAGCAGATCCAGAATCTGAAAAAGCATAACGCCCGTCTGGTGCGAATTGCGCGTGATGCCCGTAACAAGCTCAGCGCGGCGCTGGATGGCACGGGCCTCTGTTTATGGCAGCTTGATGTGCCCAGCGGGAAACTGATTATCTACAACCGACGCTGGGGATCGATGCTCGGCTATCAGCCAAAAGAGCTCAGCGCCCACTTTGATGTCTGGAAAGAGCACCTGCATGAGGATGACCGCCAGCGCGTTCTCGATGCGTTTTATGACCACCTCAACGGCAAAACCCCGTTCTATGAAGCGCTGCACCGTATGCAGCATAAAAACGGCACCGTCACCTGGGTGCTGGACCGTGGGCGTGTCACTGACCGGGACAGCGACGGCAAGCCGTTAAAGGTCACCGGTACCCACATCGACATGACCAAAGAGAAGCAGTATGAAGAGCAACTCGCGGCGCTGGCGAACCACGACCCGCTGACCGGGCTGGCGAACCGCCACGCGCTGATTCATCATTTCGATACGCTCAAGGCGGCTGGCCCGTTGTGCATAGCGTTTATCGATCTGGACGATTTTAAAGTCGTCAACGACACCTTTGGTCACCGTAGTGGTGATGAATTATTGATACAGTTAAGTCGGCGCCTGCGTGAAGCCTGTCCGGAAGGGTCAGTGGTAGGGCGTCTGGGGGGCGATGAGTTTGTCCTGCTGCTACCGTTTGCGCTCAATAGTTTGCTTATCAACAGCACCGCGCATAATTGCCTGCACGCCGCGCTAACGCCCTTCGAGCTGGATAATGGCGAGGCACAGGTGGGAGCATCCATCGGTATTGATGAAGTACAGCGCGGCGACGATTTTGTTAACGCATTACGCCGCGCAGACCAGTCGATGTATCAGATAAAACATACCGGTAAAAATGGAGCAGCCATTGGTCACACGCTGCTGTCCCTTTCATACCGGCAGGCGGAACCGACATGAAAATGACACGCCAGGCTTCGTTGATTCAGCTACTGGCAGAACATGAGACATTGACCACCGACGCACTCGCCGGGCAGCTTGGCGTCAGCAAAGAGACCATTCGTCGGGATCTAAAAGCGCTACAGACGCAGGGAAAAATTGTGCGCCGCCACGGTCGGGCGCGATTACTTCACACGCCGCAACAGAGTGATGGAGAGCCGTTTTACGCCCGGCGTAAAAGCCATTATGCAGATAAAGCCGATATTGCCCGCCACGCCCTGAACTGGATTGAGCAAGGGATGACGCTGGCGCTGGATGCCAGTTCGACCTGTTTTCATCTGGCGCGCCAGTTGCCGGATATCCCCCTGACAGTCTTTACCAACAGCCTGCCCGTTTGCCAGGAGATGGCGCGCCGCCAGCATATCAATCTCATCTGCTCCGGCGGGCGGCTGGAGCGGCAAAATCGCTGCTACGTGAACCCGGCGCTGGTCACAATGCTGAAATCGCTTGAGGTCGACCTGTTTATTTTTTCCTGCGAAGGGGTGGATGCCAGCGGGGAGATGTGGGATTCAACGAAATATAACGCCACCTATAAAGCGCACCTTCTGCGTCGTGCAAATCAGTCTTTATTGCTGATTGATAAAAGTAAATTTTACCGGGCCAGCGAGGCGAAAATCGGTAATCTGGCGCTGGTCACCCAGATGATTACCGATGCCAAACCCGGTCTGGTTCATCTTTGAGGTTCGGTGAAATCCATATCCAGTTCGCGCAGGGCTTCCAGCGTCGCCAGGGCTTCTTCCTCATCAATCACGCTCATGGCAAACCCCACGTGCACCAGCACCCACTGACCAAGCAGCGCGGCGGGTTCGCTTTCACACACCAGCATAATATTCACGTCGCGGCGAACGCCGCAGACATCGACCTGCGCCAGATGATGAGCGCTTTCACCGACGCTCACCACCTGGCCGGGCACACCAATACACATAGTTACTCCTGATCGACTTCGATACTTTTGATTTGCATGCCGCTGTCGTTTTCCCGCTGCAAGCCGGGGCTGTGGCAATGCGGGCACACCTCATCCCCGCTCACCTCAACGCTTTCGTTGCAGTTCCAGCACCAGGCCAGCGAAGGACGCTGTGAAAGATGCAACTGACACCCTTCTGCCACCGTTCCCCGGCAGGTTATCTCAAAGCCAAAACGCAGGGCGCTCTCCTCGATACAGGCAAACGCCCCCAGTTCCAGCCAGACGCCCGTTACCCGCTTTGCCCCATGCTGCTGAGCCTGTTGTTCAAGGATCTCAACCAGGTTCTGGCACAGGGAAAGCTCATGCATACTCGCCGCCTTTAAGGCCAGCAAACAGGGCTCGGCGGCTGAGCTGCGGGTCACGCACCGGCAGAGAAAGCACCATACGCAGGCAATCCTGGGCCAGCGTTTTCCCTTGCCCGACACAGAGATCGTGCGCCAACGGCGACATCAGTGAACAGGCGCAGTACTGGGATATCCCATCCAGTTCGCCGACGGTAAACATCATCTCGCCAAAGGGAAGTTGCAGGCCGATCTTCTCCCCCACTTTTCGCGGGGGCCAGCACTGATCCGGGCCGGGAAAGATAGCCAGGCTCAGCATCCAGGGCGTCAATACGCAGCCGATCCATTGCCCTTCAAACAACGTAAAGCCGGGGACAAAAACCGGCATAGTCGGATGTAAAAAGGGCAAATCCTGCATCTCATCTGTGGCAATGCGCGCAAACGCTGCTTCCACCAGTTCATGCGGGGAATGTTGAAAACCGAGGAAATCAGACATACGCGCGCTCCCGTAATGCCGGTGTTACGCCGGATTCCTGTAGCGCCATAAGTACCGCCTGTAACGCAGGCTCCAGGCTTGCCTCAACGATTGGCGTCAGCCCGATGTTCGGCTCCAGCGAGTGGGGAATCACCCCCACCAGGGTAATGTTATCCGGGAATTCGCCGGTAAAGCGCAGGGCGGAAAGGACATCAGATAGCCCCAACTGATGGGGCGAGATTTTATTGTTGAACAGCACCGGCACCTCTTCATCACGCAGGATAAGCAGCGCGCCCGGCTCGCTTTTGCGCGACACGATCGCATCAACGATGATCAGGTGGGTGCGATTCGCCATGGCTTCCAGCAACTCCATGCCCGCAGTGCCGCCGTCCAGCACCTCTACGCCTTCCGGCATAACATAACGCTGCTCCAGCGCTTCAATAACACGAACGCCAATGCCTTCGTCGCTCAATAAAATGTTACCGACACCCAGTACCAAAATACGCATCACAGCACCTTCACCGAGACAACATCGTTACCGTCCGCGTCGACAACATGCACCGCGCAAGCCATGCAAGGGTCAAACGAGTGGATGGTACGCACCACTTCCAGTGGTTTATTCGCATCCGCAATCGGAGTGCCAATCAGCGACTGCTCATACGGCCCGATATCGCCATTAGCATTACGCGGACCGGCATTCCAGGTCGACGGCACTACCGCCTGGTAGTTGCTGATTTTGCCGTCCTTGATAACCATCCAGTGCGACAACATACCGCGTGGCGCTTCCAGGAAACCCACCCCTTTAAACTCGCCCGTCGCCGGAATATCCGGTTTCACGAACGTCACGTGGTCGCCTTTGCCGATATTGGTAATCAGCGCCTTGTATTGATGCTGCAGGATATGCTGTAGCTCGCAGGCGTGAACGGTACGGCCAATCACGCGGCCAAGTGTGGAGTGCAACTGCTCGACGCCAAGGGTTTTCCCGGTAAGTTTCTGGTAAATAGCAATGATATCGTTAAGTTTTTCCCAGGTCGTTTCCCGTTTCGCGGCCAGCTTATTGAGCATGTTCGCCAGCGGGCCAACTTCCACGGTTTTGCCATAGAAGGTGGGGGATTTCACCCAACTGTATTTGCCCTCGTCCTGCCAGCCCGTATAGGCAGGCACGGTCGTCCCTTCCCACGGCGCCTGCGGTTCCTCATCTTTATACCAGGCGTGTTTCGCGCTCTCCTGAATCCCCTTGATCAGGTATTCGTCACTGTGGGAAGTGATTTCACGACGGGTAGCGAGGTCCCCGTTGGCAATGTAGCCTCCGGGGAAAAGGAAGCTGCCATTCTGGGCATCAGTAGGGAATTCCGGCGCGCTCAGATAGTTAACCGCGCCTTTGCCCATCGTCAGCCATTCCGGGTAGAACGCCGCGATCACCGCCGTATCGACCTTGTAAACCTGCTCGACAAAGTCTTCCAGCCGGTCAATAAAGGTTTTGATGTACATCAGGCGCTCAAGATTGAGCACGCCCAGCCCATCGAGGTTAATCGGGTTAGCCACGCCGCCAACCGCCAGGTTCTGGATATGCGGGCTTTTGCCACCAAGCAACGCTACCACGCGGTTGGCATCACGCTGACACTCGAGCGCCTGCAGATAGTGCGCCACGGCAATCAGGTTAATTTCCGGCGGCAGTTTCATTGCCGGATGTCCCCAATAACCGTTGGCGAAAATACCTAACTGCCCGCTGGCAACCAGCGCTTTGATTTTCTGCTGCACTTTGGCGAACTCTTCGGCGCTGTTTAGCGACCAGTTCGAGATGCCTTTTAACAATGCCGACGCTTTTTGCGGATCGGCCTGCAAAGCCGAGGTGATATCTACCCAGTCGAGTGCGGAAAGCTGGTAGAAATGCACGATATGGTCGTGGGTGGTGTGCGCCGCCAGAATAATATTACGGATGTACTGAGCGTTTAGCGGCACATTGATTTTCAACGCGCTTTCCGCCGCACGCACCGAGGAAATCGCATGGGTGGTGGTGCAAACGCCGCAAATGCGCTGCACGATCATCCACGCATCGCGCGGATCCCGCCCCTTCACAATCTCTTCCATTCCGCGCCACATGGTTCCCGATGCCCAGGCACGGGAAACCACGCCGTTTTCAATTTCGCAATCAATGCGTAAATGACCCTCAATACGGGTCACCGGATCGATGGTGATACGTTGACTCATGCTTTACTCGCCTCATGGCTTTCTGATTGTTTTAACGGGGGAATTATGGGTAACAGGCGGATAAGTAGGATGTACGCGCAAATCTCCGTTGCCACAAAACCAATGGAAATGATCAGCTCTTCAGCCGTTGGGAAGTAGTGGTAGCCGTCACCGGGATTGAATGCCAGTAAAGAGTAGGACAGACGCCACAGCGCACAACCCAGCAGCATACTCACCGCACCGGTAAACAGGAACCGGGCGTCGTTGCGCAGGCGCGGCACACGAAACACCACCAGCGGGAAAGCCAGCAGCAGTATTTCGGCCCAGAACATCAGGCTGTAACCATCCCCGGCAAAAGCGAACGACAGTTTGTTACGCCAGATAAGCTCGCCAAAGCGCGCCACCAGAAACAGCGCCAACAGCACGCTCAACGTACCGGTAAGTTTACTGAACAGGTGCCGTTCATCCGGCCCGTTTCCTTTTAACCCCGCCTGTAGCAAAGAACCTTCAAAAATGAGGATGGAGAAGCCCATAATAAACGCCGTCAGCAACGAGAAAAGCGGCAGCATTTCATAGCTTTGCCATAGCGGATGCACTTTGTGTCCGGCGGCAATCATCAGCGATCCCATTGACGACTGGTGCATGGTGGGCAGTAACGCACCCAGCGCAATGATGAAAAACATCACTTTATTGAGCCGTTTTAGCGACACCTTCCAGCCCAGACGCTCCAGCAAAGCAGGGGCAAACTCCAGCGCCATCACGCCGATATAAATCGTCATGCACACCGCAGTCTCGAACAGCACCGAGTTGACGTTAAAATGGCCCGGAATGTAGAAATACGGCAGGTTCCAGTAACGACCAACGTCGACGGTAATGGATAAGCCCCCCAGCGAATAACCGAAGAGGCTGGCCAGCAGTGCCGGACGCACCAGCGGATGATATTCGCCACGATTAAAGGCATAGACCATCCAGGCGAGCGCCCAGCCGCCACAGGCGAAACCGGTGCCGATGAGCAAGTCGAAGGCGATCCAAATCCCCCACGGATACCCACCATTCAGGTCGGAAACGGATCCCAGACCGAAAACCAGGCGCTTGAGGATAAACAGCCCGCACAAGACGATCAGCGGCCCAAACATATAGATCGGTTTACTGAGTAACTTTCCGCCAAGCGGCTGCGGATCATGATGCATCGTCATCCCCTCCCTTATGGTCATCGCTTCGGGTATGGCGATACACCAGCGCGGTCAAACCCGCAAGAACGGCCAGCGGCAACATCATCCCCTTGTACACCGTATGCTGAATGTTTTCTGAACGCGCACCGGTTGAAACATCATCCAGCTCCGGCAAGCCCAGACAGGTATAAGGCACGCCCGTCAGTACCATGACCTGCGTGCCTCCCCCTTCATGCTCGCCATAAAGGTGCGGATGATATTTCGGGACTTCGCGAACGTTAGGATCGTTGGCATCCAGCGTCTGGCGCGGGTAAGGATATTCACTGCCGGGTTGCAGTTTCAGGCGCTTCTGCGCCTCGGCCAGCAACGCTTCGCGCGTACCGAAAATCACCGCGCCGGTTGGGCAGACTTCGACACAGCCCGGCAGCCCCCCTTTGTTGAGCCGCTCCACGCCCGCCTGATTACAGAGCTCACATTTATGCAGCGCGCCGAAGGGGTTGTTGTAATCGTACTTCGGCACGTTGTAGGGACAGGCAACCATGCAATAGCGGCAACCGGTACAGACGCTGGCGTCGTAATGGACGATGCCGGTTTTGGGATCTTTTTTCAGGGCCGAAACCGGGCAGACAGAAACACAGTTCGGGTCAACGCAGTGCATGCACTGTTTTTTGATGTAGGCATAACCGTCTGTCGGCTGATCTTTATGCTGCGCCGTACCGCTACGCCACACCTGGATAATATTGTTGGTATAGGGGGTGAGTTTGGCATTATTCGACCAGGTCTGTTCGCCCTGTGGGTTACGTGCCGGGAAGTTGATATCCTGACAGCGGGTGACGCACGCCTGGCAACCGACACACAAGGTGGAGTCGTAGAGCATTCCCCACGCGCCCGGTATCGCCGGGCGGTTATGCACAGCGGCGGAAACGGGTAGTGCTCCCCCCGCCAGTAGCGCTCCGCCGGAGGCCACCTTCAGAAAGTTACGTCTGTTCACGGTCACTCTCCCTGTGAGTCAGCGTTGTTTTTCTTTTGCTGGCGGCCCAGCTCGCGCACCGTCATTACCCCTACGCCTGCCAGTAATCCCACCACGCCACCCAGCAGACCGACAGCGGAAGCCGACATCACGCCGCCTTCTTTGCTGTTCACCTGTGGCTTATCAACGCGAGGCGTGGTGTTTTCAACATGCGCCAGTTGGTGGATGCCTTTGTGGAAGCCAACGCCCTCTTCGTTACAGCCATAGCAAGGGTGACCAATGGAAACCGGCCAGACACCGCCCACGTCGCAGAATTGCAGCGTTGAACAGTTGCCCCAGGTTTCAGGTCCTTTACATCCCAAATGGTAGAGGCACCAGCCTTCACGATGCCCGTCATCGCCAAACTCTTTGGCGAAGCGTCCGGCGTCGAAATGGGGACGCCGCTCGCAATGCTCGTGAATCAGGCGGCCATAGGCAAAGAGCGGACGGTTTTTCGCATCAAGCTTCGGCGGTTTGCCAAAGGTAATAATGTGCGCCACCGTGGCGAGGAAATTGTGTGGGTTTGGCGGGCAGCCTGGAATGTTAATCACCGTTTTGCCTGGGAGCACCTCTTGCAGGCCCACCGCCCCGGTGGGGTTAACCCCGGCTGCGGCCACACCGCCCCATGCAGAACAGGAACCAATCGCGATAATCGCCGCGGCATTTTCTGCCGCTTTACGGATATGGTCGATAATCGGTTCGCCCGCCACCATGCAATAAATGCCGTTATCTTTAAGCGGAATCGAACCGTCTACCACCAGAACGTACTGCCCTTTATAGGTTTCCAGAGCGTGGTGTTTGTTCTCTTCGACCTGGTGACCAAACGCGGCGCTCAGTACTTCGTGGTACTCCAGCGAGATGGTTTCCAGCACGAGGTTTTCAACGGTGGGATGCGTTGCGCGAAGCAGCGATTCAGTACACCCAGTACACTCCTGTGCGCCAATCCAGACCACGGGCGGGCGCCTGCTCTGGGTGACGGCTTGCGCCATCTTCGCAGCAGCAGTGCTGCTAAGCCCCATCGTGGCTGCCAGTGCGGTACAAAGCTTCATAAAATCGCGACGATTAATGCCGCAGGAGGTAAAAGAAGTCAGTTGAGGAATTTCGTCGGCCATGCATTGTCATTCCTTTGCCAAAAATTAGCCCTGTTTTTACACTGGATTCAGGCAATGGGTGTGCGCGTGCGATCAAGTAATCATACAAAAAGTGTGTCTATACGAATGAAACATTCAATATCAGCGTGGTATGTCACAAAGTACAGGGTGTTTACACAGGGCATAAAAACGAAGAAAGCCACGCAGAAGAGTGGCTTTCTAAAAGGGTAAAACGGTTCCGGTATGCTTAGCTTTCGGCCCGGTAGCCAGCCATAAAAAAACGCATCGCCGTGCCGGAATGGCTCTCACGGAAAAAATCCATGATCATCTCTTTATCCAGCCCATAGCGGCGCGTCAGCACGCCAGCCTCCCAGGCACTCAGTTGCCTGTCACCGGTTTTTTCGAACATACGATGCGAAAAACCGAGCACAAAACCGCGTTTATAGTCAGAACAAAAACGCGCGACCCTACTGGCTTCATCCGCCTGTGTTGCCTTAAGCCCTGCCATCAACCCTTTGCCAAAATGGTTTTCCATTCTTACTGCCCTCAACCGATATATACATAACTATATAGCGATATTTTGAGCAGTAACAGTGTTATTTAAAACGCGACCCATTCATCTGACGAAGAAGCGGCTTTCTTAGCCGTACCGCGCAAGGCAGGTGTTTTCACTGCCGTCGGCGCAGCGACGTTGACCTGCTCATTAGCAGACAAACGGAACTGTTGTACAGAACGCTGCAACTCTTCTGTTTGTACCTCAAGTGCCGCCGCTGCAGCAGAAATTTCTTCTACCAGCGAGGCGTTCTGCTGGGTGACGCTATCCATCTGAGTAATCGCGACGCCTACCTGCGAAATGCCTTTGCTCTGCTCCGCGGATGCGGCAGCAATCTGTTTCATGATGGTGGTCACTTCGGTAACCGCACGCAGAATGCCTTCCATCGTAGTGCCGGTGTCATTGACCAGTTTGGCGCCTTTCTCCACGCGGGTAACGGAGTCCGCGATAAGCGATTCGATCTCTTTCGCCGCGCCTGCGCTTCGGCTGGCCAGGTTACGCACTTCGCCTGCAACAACCGCAAAGCCACGCCCCTGCTCACCCGCACGAGCAGCTTCGACAGCGGCGTTAAGTGCCAGGATATTGGTCTGGAAGGCGATGCTATTAATGACCGTAGTGATTTCCGCAATTTTCTTCGAGCTTTGAGAGATGCCATCCATTGTGCTGATGACTTCCTCTACCAGCGCGCCGCCCTTACTCGCCGTTGAGGAGGCGACATCGGCCAATTCACTTGCCTGGCTGGCGTTATCGGCGTTCAGTTTCACCGTTGCCGTCAGTTGTTCCATGCTGGCTGCCGTCTGTTCCAGCGCTGCCGCCTGCTCTTCGGTACGGGAAGAGAGATCATTGTTGCCGCTGGAAATCTCGGTCGCGCCGCGCCAGATATTCTCACTACCGTTACGGATAGAGCTGACCGCATCTCGCAGGCTATCCTGAGTCGCACGCAGCAAGGGCACGACACGTCCTACGCAATTGCGGCCAAAATCCGGGATTGGCTGGCTAAGGTCACCCTGTGCCATTTTCGTGAAGTGATCACGAATGGCATCCAACGGTCTCACCAGCATCGTCACCAGGTAGCGGTCGGTGAATAGCAGAATCAGTAACCCCAGCACCATTGCCACGATAATAATCGCACGGGTGATGTGGGTCTGGCTGTCAACCATCACACGGGTTTCGTCAAGACTAACACCTGCCGCTTTATTAAAGCTGTCAGTGGTTGCGCCAAATGCCCGACTCAATGCAGGGGTCACGGTGTTTGCCTGCTGACGATAGGCTTCAACCGACCCTTGTTGGGCCGCCTGCATCTGCGGTGTAATGCCCTGATCAAGCAGTGCCTGCCAGGCAGCGATTACCTGCTCTGATACCTTGGGATCCATAGGTCCTGGAGAGATAGCTTTAAACTCGGTGAGTTTTTTCGCCATGCTCTCAAGCGACTGCTGTGCAGGACCAAAATCGACTGCACCGCCTGCGCTTTTTGCCTCCATCGCACGACTAAGGCGCGTAACAAAACGGAAATACTGGTCATTGCCCTGGCTAAGCAACGTCATCTGTGACACAAGCTGGCGATCAACTTCATTGCCATCAGCCACTTTTGAAAGAGAGAAAACGCTATACAAACCGACGCCGGACCACAACAGGCCAAAAATGCCCAGGATCACCAGCATGACGATTCGGATAGTAAAGTTTTGAAGCATACGCATAATTATTTCCTTGCAGTGAAGGGACATGCTTACTCGAAATTGAGAGTTAATTCCTTTATCGGCAACATTTAGGGAATTTGTATGGTTCAAAGTAAAAAATCGATCACAAAATGGGCAATATTTGTCCATATCCCATCGTGGTTTACCTTCACTTATGAATGTTATTTTTTGAAAACAAGGCGCGGTTTATCATTCGATTTTTAAGGTTAGCAACCTAACTAAACTATATGTAACTGCTTTATATTATGAGAGAAATTTATTGATGAGTTATTACATCCGTAATTAAAGTAAAAAATAAAAAACGTTCTTTATAAATAAAACAAAAATTAAAAAAGATCTGAGAAAAATATTATAAATAAACAAAAAAAGACACCCAATAAAGGAAATAACAACATACCGACACCGCATTCAAATTTAAAACAAAGATATAAGAATCATAATAAAATACAAAAATAAATATTAACCATGCTGCCATAAATAAAATCAAAGAAACAATAACCATACCATTTGTAATGCTAATGCGTTTTTTGTTACCCGTAATGGTGACAAAAGGCGGTCTCCACCGTGACGTCCAGAGAGAATGGTAACCTTCTGATTAAAATGCGATAAATGGAACAGCGCATTGCTTTGAAAGTGACACTGCGCAGGCAGGATGACGGGAAGCATGGAAAGCCAACTGTTATTTCGATCATATTCAATAAATATAATTTATCGTTTTTCCGTCTCATAGCAACAACGGTGCACGAACGTCATAACCTAAGAATTTTCTCAGAAAATTTGCGCATCTTCCGGAAAAGCTCGCATGCCGCATCGCCGACAGCACTGTCGATATGAAGCATTTGCGCAAGCCTATTTTACCTTGCCGTAACGTCTTAAACACAATATAACCTCAACGCCCAGAGCCCCTTCGTCGGAGTTCAGTGTCGACAATCTATTTCAGCACCTGATAACCCCATAAAGCGAATAATCGCGCGATGTTATCATTAGAGAGAAGAACGCTAGCGAAGAGATTTTTTATCCCGTCGAGAGCACGCCACCAGAACCGTTATAGAATAAAAACACTGTTTCGACCCTACATCTACAAGAAAGGAGACATCATGCCCTGGTTTGCCAACCCTGCTCGCTATGAGCAGATGCAGTATCGTTACTGCGGTAAAAGCGGCCTGCGCCTGCCCGCACTGTCGCTGGGTTTGTGGCATAGCTTCGGCCATGTTCAAGCCCTTGATTCCCAGCGTGCTCTGTTACGTAAAGCCTTCGATTTAGGCATCACCCATTTTGATTTAGCCAATAACTACGGTCCGCCTCCGGGTAGCGCGGAAGAAAACTTTGGGCGTTTGCTGCGTGAAGATTTCACCGCTTACCGCGATGAGTTGATCATATCCACCAAAGCAGGATATGACATGTGGCCCGGCCCTTACGGTTCCGGCGGCTCCCGTAAGTACTTACTCGCCAGCCTCGATCAAAGCCTGAAACGCATGGGGCTGGACTACGTCGATATCTTCTATTCGCACCGTGTCGATGAGAATACGCCGATGGAAGAGACCGCCGCTGCGCTGGCCCAGGCCGTACAGAGCGGCAAAGCGCTCTATGTCGGTATCTCCTCTTATTCAACGCCGCGAACCCAGACAATGGTAGCGCTGCTGCGCGAGTGGAAGATTCCCCTGTTGATCCATCAGCCTTCTTACAACTTGCTTAACCGCTGGGTCGATAAAACCGGCTTACTGGATACGCTCGACGCCAACGGCGTTGGCTGCATCGCCTTTACCCCGCTGGCACAGGGATTGCTGACCGGAAAATACCTTAACGGGATCCCGGAAGGTTCGCGGATGCAGAAAGAAGGGAAGAAGGTTCGCGGACTGTCGGAAAAAATGCTGACCGAAGCCAACCTGAACAGTCTGCGGTTGCTTAACGAGATGGCCACCGCGCGTGGGCAATCCATGGCGCAGATGGCGCTGAGCTGGCTGCTGAAAGACGACCGTGTCACCTCCGTGTTGATCGGCGCAAGCCGTCCGGAGCAACTGGAAGAAAACGTGCTGGCGCTAAACAATCTGACATTCAGTGAACACGAACTGGCGCAGATCGATAAGCATGTTGCCGACGGTGAACTCAACCTCTGGCACGCCTCCTCCGATAAGTAAAAATGATGGGGGCGCAGTTCCCCCTTCTTTTATTACCATTCAGGTGGTTTATCGGCATTTCATAGAAAAATTCGCACTATTTACCCCAGCAATGACGCACTTTCCGAGGGTAACTCCCGTTATCCCGCTTTTTATCCCCGCTAATCACCGCATTGCCATCTGGTCATTTATAGCATCATAAGTCATATCGACTGTATAACCAGAGGCACTCAGTATGTCGTTAACGTCAGAGCCGGAAGCTCAATCGTTGCCATTCCTGGGAATGGCGCCGTTTTTACGTATGAGCATCGCAGGTATTGACTTCTCCTCTATGGCACAAGAAATGATCGCCCTTGCGGAAAAAGCACCGGAAGATGCGACCCTGTGGATGAACCTTGCCACGGCCATGATGAGCCTGAAACATGAAGAGTTAGGTCTGCAAATTCAAAACCAGGCGCTGCAGATGCAACGTGTTTACCACTGGCATGCGCGTCAGCCAACGAAACTGCGTGTACTGATGCTGATGGTGCCGGGTAATCTTTCGGCCAATATTCCGCTCGACTGCCTGCTTGAAGATAGCGACATCGATCTCATCAATTACTATGTCGATCCCACTGCGCCGCATCCGTTGACGTCACCCGTGCCGGAACACGATCTGGTGATGGTGGCGATTGGTGCCAGCGACGAACAAAGTGCCGTTTTGCAGCGCCTGGAGAATGTTCTGCGCGACTGGCCTACGCCGGTCCTGAATCCGCCTCAAAACGTCCCCAATTCTGAACGCCACAACGCCAGTATCCTGCTGCAAAATGTGCCCGGTCTGGTGATCTGTCCGGCGCTGCATATCAGCCGCCAGTCTCTGCAGTCTGTGGCAGCGGGAGAGAAGTCCGTCTCCGATATCGCCGACGATCACGCCTTTCCGATTATTCTGCGCCCGGTCGGCAGCCATGGTGGTCACGGTCTACAAAAAGTGGATAACCGTGAGGCCGTCGCGTCCTATCTGCAGCAGAACGACGAGGATACGTTTTTCTTGTCCCGTTTCGTGGATTACAGCGGTGACGACGGTCTGTTTCGCAAAATGCGCCTGGTGCTAATCGACGGCAAAGCGTATGCCTGCCATATGGGCGTGTCGTCCAACTGGATGATCCATTACGTCAACGCAGGGATGTACGAAGACGAAAACAAACGCGCTCAGGAAGCCCGCTTCCTGAACGAATTCGCTGATTTTGCCGCACGCCACCATGATGCGCTGGACGCAATTAGCCAGCGCACAGGCCTTGAGTACATCGGTATCGATTGTGCCGAGACGCAGAGCGGCGAACTGCTGATTTTTGAAATCGATCCGGCGATGGTCGTGCACGCCATGGACGACGAAGTGATGTTTCCCAACAAGCAGATTCATATGCATAAAGTCAAAACTGCGATGCGGGAAATGTTGTTACAACGGGCCGGTAAAACGCTCTAACCCATTTATGCTACACAGGTATGAACATGTCATTGAATCCGAATAACGCACTGAACTTCTCCGGCGGCCCGGGCGCGCTGCCCGAGGTGGTATTAAACCAGGTCCAACAGGCGATCATTAATGTCCCTGAGGCGGGGCTGTCCATTCTTGGTATCAGCCACCGTTCGGACTGGTTTGAAAATGTGGTGCGTGAAACCGAAAACAATATCCGCACGCTGTTAGGCCTGCCTTCCAACTACCATATCCTGTTCCTGCAGGGTGGTGCGACACAGCAGTTCTCTATGGTCCCAATGACCATGCTGCGGGGGAAAAAACACCCGGCAGAATATTTTGATACCGGCTACTGGAGCCGTAAAGTGGTGACCGAGGCCATGCGTGAAGGCCCGGTTCGCGTCATCTGGAGCGGTGAGGAACATGGGTATCGTCGTTTGCCGACCGATGAAGAGTTAGATTTTTCGCCGGACGCTCCGTACATTCACTATGTCTCCAACGAGACGGTAGAAGGTCTGCAGTTCAATCGTATTCTGGGCCGCGACGACGTGCCGCGCGTCTGTGACATGTCTTCTGACTTTTTGTCTAAGCCGTGTGAGGCCGATAAATTCTCGCTGATTTACGCCCATGCGCAGAAAAACATTGGTCCGGCAGGCGTTACCATCGTACTGGTTCGTGACAGCGTGGTACAAAACGCCCCGGATAACCTGCCGTCATTCCTGGACTATCGCCGTCAGGTTGAGTCACACTCGAACTTCAACACCCCGCCGGTCTTCGCAATTTATGTTGTACTGCTGGTCACACGCTGGCTGCTCAATGACGTCGGTGGGCTGGAAAACATGGCTCAAATCAACCAGCAAAAAGCGAAATTGCTGTATGGCCTGATTGACGGCAGCAATGATTTCTACCGCCCATGGGGTGAAGCGGCTTTCCGTTCTGATATGAATGTTGCGTTCAATTTGCCGACGAAAGAGCTGGAAGCGTTGTTCCTGAATGAAGCGACAGCCGCTGGATTCTCCGGCCTTGGCGGTCACCGCGCGATTGGCGGCGTACGCGCCTCAATCTATAACGCGCTGACGCTCGGTGCGGTAGAAAAACTGACCGGTTTTATGGAAGATTTCCGCTTTAAACACCACGCGAAATATTGATTCGCCTGCTCCACTGCTGCTCCGGCAGCAGTGGAGCGTCACGACAGGTTACACCTGTGCCGGGTCTATCTCCGGGCGCTGATATTCCGGCCATACCAGCACGACCAGTTCCGGGTAGGCCTCCATGCTGAACTCGCGAAAACACTGGCGCAGGTTCAACACATCAAGGTCAGAGTGCATCACTTTTTCGCCGTTTAAACAGCGCTTTTTAATATTGTCATAATACTTGTAGACGGCAGAATTGAGATCGCTGCAACGGCGCTGCGCCTCAAATAACCCGGGAACGCTATTTATCTCCGCCATGTTCATGCGTTTAATCGTCGCATGAAGAAAATCGATATATTCATGATTTACACGCCAGTACCACACCGGGGTAATGGCATTCATTAGCATTGCGAAATGGTCTTCGCCCTCCTCTTTGGACAGAGGCTTAGCTTGCGGCGCCAACGTTTCAGTTTCAGCTATGGACGGCTTTTTATTGTTCTCGCGCATCAATAAAAGTACGCCGCCCGTTAACAGCAATAAAATGACAACAGAATAATAAATACTGTTCATATGCAGGCTCCATTTTTTTTGATTTTAAAAGTGCGCCATGATATTGTCAACGAACCTCACGCCTGAACTTCTCCTACCTTATTGATATTAAAGGATATTAGAAATGCTCCCCGAGAATCTTGTCCCGGCTCGATTTCACATTTCTGTTACGGAAACAGAACCGGGAGAAGCAGAAAAAGACACTAATTTAACTCAGGGAAAAAGAACGCTCTCTGATTATGCCAGCGATATATTAGCGAATGCCAATCGTACCGGTCAGTCGCGGAATATGTTGCTTGAGGAGCGCGATCGTCATATAAAAGATCGATTATATCGTGTGGTAAAAATCGAAACTTTTGCCCGCCTGCTGAACGATTTGCAAGCCGAAGGCGAGATTGATGCCCAGACATTAAGCCAAATAATTTCCGAAAAGACCAAACAAATTAATGAAGCAGGAAATGAAATTTGGCTTAATCTCATTACCCGCGAAAAAGATACGCCTTTGTTTTATAAGCTAGGGGATGAATGACGTGGAGAAAATAGATAATAACGACGTTTATTTGACTTTAGACAATCAACCCAGCGACGAATTTATCTTAAAGCAAAATATTGATGCACTGATTCAGAGTAAGAACGCCACCATACAGCGCATTGCCCATGAGCTCATCTCTATCCCTGCGGCCCTTGTACGACTAAAGTGGCAAAATCGCCGGGAAATCTATGCCTTTCAGGTCAAAGAAGAGATCTATGGTGCGACAATCAACGCTATCGTGGAGGAGCGCCCTGAACTGCTGGAAAAAATAATGGCCAGGCTGGAAGCCAATTACCAGCATATCCTTGCCAGAGAGACCGCAACCCTGCGCATCAGCCGTAAGCTTGCCGATGAAGAATACCGCACCGCGGTTGTGACGACCGTTGCGCCTGAGGAAAAACCTGCGTCAGAAGACGCGGCAACGCCCCTCACGTCAGAGCCTGCGCAAGCACTGAAATAACCTTATTATCCCTCCCCTTATTATCAATAATTATTCACCCGATTTGACTATTCACTGAATCATTCCCACTGTATTGGTTTACGCATTCTCAGGTTAAGATTCCCTGAAATAAGGTGTTATATCGTCGGCTGAGCGGAGCCCTGAAAACAAAAAGGCCGACCCGCAGGCCAGCCTTAATAAGCAAACGCGAAGGTTACTTCGCGGCTGCAACCTCTTCGCCGACCAGGCCAATTTTGAGATAGCCCGCGCGATGCAGAGTATCCATCACCTTCATGATGGTTTCGTAATCAACAGTCTTATCCGCACGGAAGAAGACCGTCGTGTCTTTCTTCCCTTCGGTGATGGCATCAAGCTGAGTCACCATCGTTTCGTCAGTCACCGGATCGTTACCAATGAACATGCTGTTATCCGCTTTGACAGACAGGTAAATGGGTTTTTCCGGACGCGGCTGCGGCTGACTGGTAGAAGCCGGCAGATTAACTTTCACATCTACCGTTGCAAGCGGCGCAGCCACCATGAAGATAATCAGCAGAACCAGCATAACGTCGATAAACGGCGTTACGTTGATTTCGTGCATTTCGCCGTTATCGTCGAGGTTTTCGTTAAGACGCATTGCCATGGGGCATCAACCTACTCGTAGTTTCTGGGCGGCGTGAACGGGTTTTGCTGCGGCGCTGGCAGCCAGATCCAGATCGCGGCTTTGCAGCAGCAGAACCTGTGCGGCAACATCACCCAGCGTCGCTTTATAACCGCCGATCATGCGGGCGAAGATGTTATAGATAACCACCGCAGGAATTGCCGCCACCAGACCGATCGCGGTGGCCAGCAACGCTTCCGCGATACCCGGTGCAACCACGGCAAGGTTAGTGGTCTGCGTCTGGGCAATACCAATGAAGCTGTTCATGATGCCCCATACGGTGCCAAACAGCCCCACGAACGGGGAAATAGCGCCAATCGTCGCAAGATAACCATTACCACGGCCCATATGACGGCCCGTAGCGGCAACGCGACGCTCAAGGCGGAAACCCGTGCGCTCTTTAATACCTTCGTTATCTTCGCTACCCGCGGACAACTCCAGCTCATTTTGGGCTTCGTTAATTAACTGCGTGCTGAGGCTTCTGGCATGGAAAGCGGAGGCGATGTCACTGGCCTGATCCAGCGAACGGGCATCAGCCAGCAATTGCTGTTCACGTTTAAGGCGGCGTTTATGCGCAATCATCTCAGCACTTTTACTAAAGAAGATTGCCCAGGTGACCACTGATGCCAGAATCAACCCGATCATCACAATTTTTACTACGATGTCGGCATGTTGATACATACCCCAAACGGAAAGATCCGCCTGCATCAAATTATTACCCACTGTGTATCTCCACGACGCATATCACAAAATCTGAGCATAATAATATCAAAACATCGTCGAATTGATAGTAGTTCTCATTAGTATTTACATACTGCCGCAATATTCCCGCTTTTTCCTTGCGCTCACGCAGTAAAAAAGTTTCATCGCCGAATATTCATAAAATTTTATGCTTTATCAGAACAGGCACCGATGCATCGTCTGGCATTCATGGTAGTCTGGACATCCAGACGTATAAAAACAGGTTAGGCGAACATGACGGCGAAGCATATTGATACCGCTCTGGTGAACGCGGGGCGCAGCAAGAAATACACGCAGGGTTCGGTGAATAGTGTCATTCAACGGGCTTCCTCCCTGGTTTTCGACACTGTCGAAGCGAAAAAGCAGGCCACGCGTAATCGCGCAAAAGGCGAGCTTTTTTACGGGCGTCGCGGCACGCTGACCCATTTCTCGTTACAGGACGCCATGTGTGAGCTGGAAGGCGGCGCGGGATGTGCCCTTTTCCCGTGTGGCGCCGCGGCAGTGGCAAATACCATTCTGGCGTTTGTAGAACAGGGCGACCATATCCTGATGACCAATAGCGCCTATGAACCAAGCCAGGATTTTTGTACGAAGATCCTCACCAAGCTCGGCGTGACCACCAGTTGGTTTGACCCGATGATCGGCTCAAGCATTGTGCGTCTGATTCAGCCCAATACGAAAATCGTGTTCCTCGAATCCCCTGGCTCCATTACCATGGAAGTTCATGACGTACCGGCAATTGTGCAGGCGGTCAGAAGCGTGGCGCCAGAGGCGATCATTATGATCGACAATACCTGGGCGGCAGGCATTCTCTTTAAAGCCCTTGAATTCGATATCGACATTTCCATTCAGGCCGCCACCAAATACCTGATTGGCCACTCTGATGGGATGATCGGCACCGCGGTTTCCAACGCCCGTTGTTGGGATCAACTGCGTGAGAATGCCTATCTGATGGGGCAAATGGTCGATGCGGATACGGCGTATATGACCAGCCGTGGCCTGCGTACCCTTGGCGTACGTCTGCGTCAGCATCATGAAAGCAGTCTGAAAATCGCGAAGTGGCTGGCTTCGCACCCGCAAGTCGCGCAGGTTAACCATCCGGCGCTGCCCGGGAGCAAAGGTCATGAGTTCTGGAAGCGCGATTTTAGCGGTAGCAGCGGCCTGTTTTCCTTCATTCTGAACAAGCGTCTTAACAATGAAGAGCTGGCGGCCTATCTCGATAATTTCTCACTGTTCAGCATGGCCTACTCATGGGGTGGGTATGAATCATTAATTCTGGCAAATCAACCGGAACAGATCGCTGCTATTCGTCCTGATGGCGGAGTGGATTTTAGCGGTACTCTGATTCGTGTTCATATTGGTCTGGAAGATGTTGATGATTTAATTGAAGATTTGGCCGCAGGTTTCCAGCGTATCGTTTAAATTGTTAACTGCTGGTTGAAAATTCTGATTACGCTAGCAGAATACTCTGTATTAATTGCGCCTGGGATCAAGGTGTTTCGGGCGATAAGCAGGTACAATAGCCTTCTCTAAGCGGTACCACAGGAAAGTCCATGGCTGTAATTCAAGACATTATCGCTGCGCTCTGGCACCACGACTTTGCAGCGCTGGCGAACCCACATATTGTTGGCGTCGTCTATTTCGTGATGTTTGCCACACTCTTTTTAGAAAACGGATTGCTTCCGGCCTCGTTTTTACCTGGGGACAGTTTGCTTTTATTGGCTGGCGCACTGGTGGCGCGTGGTTGCATGGACTACCTGTCGACACTCCTGATCCTGACGTCTGCCGCCAGTCTGGGCTGCTGGTTAAGCTACCTGCAGGGACGTTGGCTGGGGAATACGCGAGTGGTGAAGAGCTGGCTGGCGCAGTTGCCGGAGAAATATCACCAGCGCGCAACCTGCATGTTTGACCGTCACGGTTTGCTGGCGCTGCTGGCCGGGCGCTTCCTGGCTTTCGTGCGTACTCTGTTGCCAACCATGGCCGGCATTTCAGGCTTGTCCAGCCGCCGCTTTCAGCTTTTCAACTGGCTCAGTGGCCTGCTGTGGGTCGGCATGATCACCACGCTGGGCTATGCCATTAGCATGATCCCCTTCGTCAAACGCCACGAAGATCAAGTGATGACATTCCTGATGATTCTGCCGCTTTTCCTGCTGGTCGCCGGGCTGGTGGGTACGCTGGCCGTCGTGATTAAGAAAAAATACTGCAGCGCCTGATACCTTTCCTTTTTCCTTCTCCCAAAAGGAGAAGGAAAATCAACCCGCTTGCATCATGCGAATTCTCGCAACATCTTCCCCCGGCGTGACGCCAAAATAGCGTTTAAACTCGCGGCTGAATTGCGACGGGCTCTCATACCCCACATGAATGGCCGCAGCACTGGCTTTCATACCATCATGGATCATCATCATTCGCGCTTTGTGCAGACGGTAGCTTTTAAGGTACTGCAACGGCGAGGTGCTGGTCACCGACTTAAAGTTATGGTGAAACGCAGAGACGCTCATATTGGCTTCCGCCGCCAGTTCGTCGACGCTCAGGTTTTCCGTGTATTGGCTCTCAATGCGTTTCAGCACCCGGCTGATTAAGCTGAAATGGGTCTGGCGGCTAACCAGCGCCAGCAGTGCGCCGCCACGCGGTCCAGTGAGCACGTGATAGAGCAGCTCGCGAATGATCTGTTTTCCCAGAATACGGGCATCCAGCGGGCGTTCCATCACGTCGAGTAAACGCTCCGCCGCACACAGGATCTCTTCGGACAGCGTGGCAGAGTTGATGCCGCTTGCCGCCATCGCAGGCTGGAAAGATTCATCTTCGCCAATATCCATCAGCAGTTCCTGTAGCTGCAGAATGTCGACGTTAAGGCGTAACCCCGCCAGCGGAACCTCCGGCGTTGCATAGGTCTCACACTCAAAGGGTAAGGGTACGGTAAGCAGTAAATATTCATTGGTATCATAGCGAAATACACGCTCGTTGATATAACCAATCTTATGGCCGGAGAAGAGAAAAACGATCCCCGGTTGATACATCACCGGCGTGCGGGTTCCCGGTTCAGTACCGTAAAGTAAACGGATATCCGGAAGCAGCGTACTGAGATAGTTTTCATTATTTTTCAGTAGTTTTACTTTATGCGTTAGCGCCTGGCAAATCTCGTCACGGTTCATAGCTCGCCGCTCCTTCACTGTTTTTCGACCGCTACAGTGTGCAATCTTTTGTGCGGTTTCTCCAGCAAGCTGGAGAAACAGGCAAGACATCGGCAGAAACGTGCATTGAGAGGTAAGCCCACCACGGCCACAATTATTGCCATCGGGCAGCATACTGCCTGCTCATCTATCACCCACATAAAGGGAACGAGCAATGAACAACTTTAATCTCCATACCCCTACCCGCATCCTGTTTGGTAAAGGCGCAATTGCCGATTTGCGTGAACAAATCCCGGCAGACGCTCGCGTCCTGATTACCTACGGTGGCGGTAGCGTGAAGAAAAACGGTGTGCTGGATCAGGTGTATAGCGCGCTGGAAGGTCTGGATGTGCGGGAATTCAGCGGTATCGAACCCAATCCATCTTACGAAACGCTGATGAAAGCCGTCAAAATCGCGCAGGATGAAAAAATTACCTTCCTGCTGGCGGTCGGCGGCGGCTCAGTGCTGGATGGCACCAAATTCATCGCTGCAGCGGCGCATTACGCAGAAGGCGTAGATCCGTGGGAAATTCTGCAAACCTACGGCAGCAAAATCACCAGCGCAATCCCGATGGGTTCCGTGCTGACGCTGCCGGCAACCGGCTCCGAATCCAACAAAGGCGCGGTTATCTCCCGTAAAACCACTGGCGATAAACAAGCGTTTATGTCTGAACACGTTCAGCCGATTTTTGCCGTGCTGGATCCGGTTTACACCTACACTCTGCCGCCGCGTCAGGCCGCTAACGGTGTTGTGGACGCCTTCGTGCATACCGTCGAGCAATATGTCACGTACCCGGTAAACGGCAAAATCCAGGATCGTTTCGCTGAAGGCATTCTGTTGACGCTGATTGAAGAAGGTCCGAAGGCGCTGAAAGAACCGGAAAACTATGATGTCCGCGCCAACGTCATGTGGGCGGCCACCCAGGCGCTAAACGGCCTGATTGGTGCGGGTGTGCCGCAAGACTGGGCAACCCATATGCTCGGCCATGAGCTGACGGCAATGCACGGTCTTGATCATGCCCAGACGCTGGCGATAGTGCTCCCTGCCCTGTGGAATGAGAAACGCGACACCAAGCGCGCCAAACTGCTGCAATATGCAGAACGTGTCTGGAATATCACGGAAGGTTCTGAAGACAGTCGTATCGATGCCGCTATCGAAGCAACCCGTGGTTTCTTTGAGCAGATGGGTGTGCCGACGCGTCTGTCCGGTTACGGTCTGGACGGCAGTTCTATCCCTGCATTGCTGGCAAAACTGGAAGAACATGGCATGACAAAACTCGGTGAACATCAGGATATTACTCTTGAAGTCAGCCGTCGCATTTACGAAGCGGCACGCTAAGCTTTTTACTCCGCTGCCTTTCGTTTTTGGACTTTTCGTCCAGACTTAATGCACACAACCTTACCGGGACTTGTCCCGGTAAGCTCATACAGGAGGAATGCATGACACATCCAACCGTGATTAAGCTTTCGGACGGCAACCTGATGCCGCAGCTGGGTCTTGGCGTGTGGAAAGCGGGCAATGAGGAAGTGGTTTCCGCCATTCACAAGGCGCTGGAAGTGGGCTATCGCTCTATTGATACCGCTGCCGCGTATAAAAATGAAGACGGCGTCGGCACGGCATTAAAAAGTGCAGGCGTTGCGCGTGAAGACCTGTTTATTACCACAAAACTGTGGAATGACGATCAGAAACGCCCACAGGAAGCATTGCAAGAAAGCCTCGATAAACTGCAGCTCGATTATGTTGATCTCTACCTGATGCACTGGCCGGTTCCGGCTATCGATCACTATGTTGAGGCCTGGAAAGGAATGATCAAACTCCAGGAACAGGGGCTGGTGAAGAGCATTGGGGTATGTAATTTCCAGATTCATCATCTGCAAAAGCTAATTGATGAGACGAACGTGACCCCGGTTATCAACCAGATTGAACTGCACCCTCTTTTGCAGCAGCGCCAGTTGCATGCCTGGAACGCCACGCACAAAATCCAGACCGAATCCTGGAGCCCACTGGCACAGGGCGGCGAAGGGGTATTTGACCAGAAAATTATCCGCGAGCTGGCGGATAAATACGGCAAGACCCCCGCACAGATTGTGATTCGCTGGCATTTGGACTGCGGTCTGGTTGTGATCCCGAAATCCGTCACTCCGGCGCGCATTGCCGAAAACTTTGACGTCTGGGATTTCCGTCTCGATAAAGACGAGCTGGCCGAAATCGCTAAACTCGATCAGGGTAAACGTCTTGGCCCTGACCCGGATCAGTTCGGCGGCTAATGCCTTTTACTCTCCACCCGCCCGGCGTCCATGCCGGGCTTTTTTTTCTCTGAAATCAGAAACATCAAGAAACAATTTAACCCTATTCTTATTGTGTATTTGTTCACATTTGTAGCGCAGCATAATTTATGCTGAAACCACATAATCACTTGTAATGATTATTTATTCGCGATGTTTTATTTACACCATGAATAGGGATGACTTTATGGCCGAAAAAACCACGTCAGGAGTCCGATGGCTCCCTTTAATTATTATCGTTGCTATCGCCACCGGCCTCTGGCAAATAGCCCCTCCGGAAGGACTCAGCGCCCAGGCCTGGCATTCAGCTATTGTCTTTGTCGCAACCATTGCCTCGATCGTCGCGAAAGTGCTGCCTATTGGCGCTGTCGGCATCATCGGTATTACCGTGTTCGCCCTCACCTACGCCGCGGGCGATAAAACCGCTAATGGCGCTATCCTCACGGCATTAAGCGAGCTGAACAGTTCACTTATCTGGCTTATCGTCGTCGCCTTTATGATCGCCCGTGGTTTTATCAAAACCGGGCTTGGTCGACGCATCGCACTACAAATGATCCGCCTGCTCGGTAAGCGCACGCTTGGGCTGGCATATGGTCTGGCGTTTGCCGATCTGATCCTCTCCCCCGCCATGCCAAGTAATACCGCGCGTTGCGGTGGGGTCATCTACCCGATTGCCGACTCACTGGCCCGCAGCTTTGACTCTCGCCCGGAAGATGAATCGCGTAGCAAAATCGGTACCTTTCTTATTACCTGTATCGGCAACGTTAACGATGTCACCGCCGCGCTGTTTATGACCGGCTATACCGGTAACCTGCTGGCGGTGAAGCTGGCGGCAAACGCAGGCGTCACGCTGACTTGGGGCGGCTGGTTTATCGCCGCGCTGGCCCCCTGCGTTGTCTCCTTGCTTATCGTGCCGGTGCTGGTTTACTGGATAACGCGTCCCGAAATCAAACATACCCCGGATGCCCCCGTCCTGGCGCAGCGTGAGCTGGCATTGATGGGGAAAATGAGCCGCGGCGAATGGCTGATGCTCGGCACCGTCCTGCTTCTGCTAATACTGTGGATCTTCGGCGATGCGCTGGGGGTGGACCCGACAACCGCATCTTTTGTTGGCCTGTCGGTACTGTTACTTTCCGGAGTACTGAGCTGGGAAGATGTGAAAAGCGAGAAAGGGGCCTGGGATACGCTGATCTGGTTTGCGGCGCTGCTGATGATGGCGAACCAGTTGAAAAAACTGGGCTTCACCACCTGGTTTGGCGGCGTGATTGGTGAAAGCATCGGAAACGCAATGGGCGGCACAAGTTGGGTGATTGTACTGTTGCTGCTGAATGCCGCCTATTTCTATACCCACTACTTTTTCGCCAGCGGTAATGCGCAAATCGCCGCACTGTACGCCGTCTTCCTCGGCGTGGGTATTCACCTGAATATTCCCGCCGCGCCAATGGCGCTGATGCTGGCGTTTACCAGTAGCCTCTATTGCTCACTGACGCAGTACACCCACGCACGCGGTCCTATTCTGTTTGGCGCCGGTTACGTGCCAACAGGCACCTGGTGGCGAACAGGGTTCTTGATTAGCCTGTTCAATCAGGCTGTGTTTATGACCATCGGCCTTGTCTGGTGGAAAATGCTGGGGCTGTACTAATGAGTCCTTTTAGCCCGGCCTGAGTGCCGGGCTGATTTCCACCGACTCACTCAGCCGTGCGGGATGCCTGTATTTCTTTATACGGCACCCGCTGGCAGATATCCGGCGTTGTGCCCTCTTTATCCGTTGGCAGTTGCGTTTCAGGTAGCGTACACAGTACACCCACTTCCGACGGACCCGAGCCGTAAGGTCCACTCAGCCCGTATGAGAGCAACACATCGTATTGCTGCCCCTGCGCACTGATAAGCAAGCGGGAAAGGTTAATCTTGTCGATTGGCCCAACGGGTAAAAAGAACGACCATTCATGCTCGCCTGCAAAAGCGAAGAAGCCCTTGCTATCGGTTACGGTGCTGGCCCCTGGATGATAGCTTTTCAGCGTAATAGTGGCCGCAGTTATAGGTTTTCCGCTGCTATCCACCAGGCGGCCTTCCAGTGCGGGTTGAGACTGGGTGTATGCCACACACCCGCTTTGCAATAGCGCTAAAAGCGCGATACCCGGCCAGAATCGTGTTGCCATCACTCGCTCCTTGAATTCAGATAAACATCTCTTCGTATATGAAGACTTACGCCTGCACAAAGGCAATGCTACTCTGGGTACAGTGCCCCACAAGAAGAATCGACTATGCGAAAACTATTGGTATTGCTTTTTATTTGCAGCTTTTCCGCGTTTGGTGAATCTCCTCAGCGTAGCGTGGAATTGCTTTATCAGCACTATAAGGATAATCAAGCCGGGGTCATTTTTGATGCTTCCGGCAAGGATCAGGTGATTTCCAGCCGGCTCATGAAAGAGGTCGCAGAGGATCAGAGGCTGACGGCGGAGGGAGATGTAGGCTATTTGAATTACGATCCTATCTGCGGTTGCCAGGATTATGACAACCTGGTGCTGGAGCAGGTCGATATCGTGCCCCATGATAGTCAGCACGTTGACGCGGTGGTCCGCTTCCGCCCATTCAGCGATGGGCCGGAGACCGTTACACAGACGCTCTCTCTGGTGGATGAAAACGGCCGCTGGCTGATTGACGACATCGTCAATGAAACCCAGAGCTTATACCAGGGGATTAAAGAGTATAACCGCGAGCGACAGCAGGAAGCGCTGAGCGATAAAGCGGACGAAAAACATGTCACCAGCGCACCTTCTTCCCAGCCTTCTCCCTAGCAGAGTGGCAGGCAATTTAGCGCGTTCCCGGATGCGGCGCTAAACGCCTTATCCGGGCTACAGCCCCTCTCCCGAAGGGTAAGGGGCAGGTGAATCGTTAGCTCCCCTTACGCTTCACCGCTTTTTTCGCGTTATCATTTTTCATTACGCCGCTTTTCACCGCGCCACTCTTCACAGCCCCCGTTTTCACAGCATCACTTTTCACTGCGCCGTTTTTCGCAACGCCACGCTTTGCGGTTTCGCTGCGTGTGGAACCGTTCTGACGCTGATGAACAATCGGGGTGTGTTTGGTCAGCGCCGGACGGGTATTACGATTCTGGCGACGCGCTTCACGCATTTCATCCAGCGTCGGGGCCGGTACCAGACAATCGCGACGTGAACCAATCAGGTGCTTTTTACCCATCTCTTCCAGCGCCTGACGGATCATCGGCCAGTTCGCCGGATCGTGGTAACGCAGCAGCGCTTTATGCAGACGACGCTGTTTGTCGCCCTTCGGCACCACCACATCTTCACTCTTATAACCAATCTTACCGAGCGGGTTTTTCCCGGTGTAATACATGGTCGTTGAGTTAGCGAGCGGTGACGGATAGAAGTTCTGTACCTGGTCGAGGCGGAAACGGTGGCGCTTGAGCCACAGTGCCAGATTGACCATATCCTCATCGCGCGTACCAGGGTGAGCAGAGATAAAGTACGGGATCAAATACTGCTCTTTACCGGCCTGCTTCGAGAAGGTATCAAATAGCTCTTTGAAACGGTCATAGCTCCCCATGCCCGGTTTCATCATCTTCGACAGCGGCCCTTCTTCGGTATGTTCCGGGGCAATCTTCAGATAGCCACCCACGTGGTGCGTCGCCAGCTCTTTGATATAACGCGGATCTTCTACGGCGATGTCGTAACGTACCCCGGAGGCGATCAGGATCTTTTTGATGCCTTTCAGATCGCGTGCGCGGCGGTACAAATTGATCGTCGGCTCATGGTTGGTATCCATGTGCTGGCAAATATCCGGGTACACACAGGACAAACGGCGACAGGTTTGTTCCGCGCGCGGCGACTTACAGCGCAGCATGTACATGTTGGCCGTTGGGCCACCCAGATCGGAGATGACGCCGGTAAAACCCGGAACCGTGTCACGAATTGCTTCGATCTCGTTAATGATCGAATCTTCCGAACGGCTCTGAATAATGCGCCCTTCGTGTTCGGTGATCGAACAGAAGGAGCAGCCACCAAAGCAGCCGCGCATGATATTGATGGAGAAACGGATCATTTCGTACGCCGGAATACGGCTGTTACCGTAGGCCGGATGCGGAACACGCTTGTACGGCAGGGCAAACACACTGTCCATCTCTTCGGTAGAAAGCGGGATAGCCGGCGGGTTAATCCAGATGTAGCGATCGCCATGTTTTTGCATCAGTGCACGAGCACAGCCGGGGTTGGTTTCATGATGCAAAATACGCGAAGCGTGGGCATACAGCACTTTGTCGCTTTTGACCTTCTCAAAGGAGGGCAGCAGCACGTAGGTTTTTTCCCACGGTTTCGGACGCGGTGGCTGAACAACGACAGCTTTCGCTTCGGCTTTCTTCGGCTCGACAGGTTTGTTATCCGCGCACGGCAAATCTTCGCCGTAGGGATGCGGAATCGGGTCGATTTTACCCGGCATATCAATAATACGTGAATCCACGCCGCTCCAGCCCGGCAGCGCTTCTTTCACCATGATCGCGGTGTTACGGACATCGCGAATCTCTGAGATAGGCTCGCCCTGTGCCAGACGATGCGCCACTTCCACCAGCGGACGTTCACCGTTACCGAACATCAGCATGTCGGCTTTGGAGTCCACCAGCACCGAACGGCGCACGGTATCGGACCAGTAATCGTAATGGGCGGTACGGCGCAGGCTCGCTTCAATGCCACCGAGGATCACCGGCACATCTCTCCAGGCTTCTTTGCAACGCTGGGTATACGCAAGCGTCGCGCGATCCGGACGTTTACCCGCCACGTTATCCGGGGTGTAGGCATCGTCATGGCGCAGCTTACGATCCGCCGTATAGCGGTTGATCATCGAGTCCATGTTGCCTGCGGTCACACCGAAGAACAGGTTTGGTTTACCCAAACGCATAAAGTCGTCTTTGCTGTTCCAGTCAGGCTGGGCAATGATGCCAACGCGAAAGCCCTGGGCTTCGAGCATACGACCACAGATAGCCATACCGAAGCTCGGGTGATCGACATACGCATCGCCCGTTACCAGAATGATGTCGCAGCTATCCCAGCCGAGTTGATCCATTTCATCGCGGGACATAGGTAAAAACGGAGCCGGACCAAAGCAGGCCGCCCAGTACTGGGGCCATGAAAAAAGGTCGCGATCCGGCTGGATCAGGGATATTGCGCTCATCTTGCTTCCAAAAAAGTGGCAAAAAAATAAACAAAGGGCGTGGATTATACGCTGGATCAATACATGAAATGAAGGAATATGTGTGGGGTTTTCGCCTCAGAACCCGAAGAGGATATAGCCCGGATAAGGCGTTTACGCCGTCATCCGGGAACGCTGTCGGGCGACAGAGTAGCATCCATATCGACTAGGCCGCCGGATTCACCAGCAACTGCCCGATCGAGCCGCGATCCGCCATCTCCAGGGTCTGACTGCCATACTGGAACGGGAAATGCGGCCATGACGGTTGCCCGTAATAGACCAGCAACTCCACCTGGCCATCAACCCACACGGTATCTTTCCAGCCACGATCTTCCGGGAACGGCATTGCGCCATTGACGTTACGCACCTGGAACTGTACGCCTTCCATATGGAATGATTGCGGCATGTCCGCACGCACTGTCCAGCGCTCCCAGGAGCCCTGCTGAGCGGTAGTGTCGATACGCTGCGGATCCCACAGTTGCCCGTTGATCCCCGGATCGCTGCCCAGTGTAATATCGCGGCTGCGCACAGGCGTACCGGTCATGATGTCCGATGGCAAAAGCCGCATCGGTAAAGTATCGGTGACCAGTGGCAGCAGTCCGGTAGGCCGCAGCGTCAGTACCAGGGTGGAAATCAAAATACTGGAGGGCTCAAAAAAGCCGCGCAGACGATCCATAATGCCAGCCGCTTCACCGCAGGTGACAGAAACCTCATCACCGTTGGTCATATCAACCAGCACCTCACGACGTTCACCCGGCGCCAGCGCCAGTTGCTTGATCGACACGGGAACAGGCAAAAACCCCTGATCGCCGGAGATCACATGCAGGGGACGTCCGTCACTCATCTGCAACTGATAACGACGAGAATTTGAGGCATTGAGCAGACGTAAACGCACCCAGCCGCGCGACACCTCGACAAACGGGCTTTGCGCGCCGTTGACCATCAGGGTATCGCCGACAAAGCCGCCGCTGCCTGGCTCGCTGTATTCCGGCGTACCAAAATTATCCAGCCGTTTATCCTGGATAATAATCGGGAAATCATCCACACCGTAGTGGTTCGGAATGGGCAGCGATTTACTGACGTCATCTTCCACCAGCCACATTCCGGCGAGGCCATTGTAAACCTGCTGTGCGGTACGGTTCGGCGTGTTGGCGTGATACCAGAGCGTGGCGGCACTTTGGCGAATCGGCAGCACTGGCGCCCAGTCATTATTCGCAGTCATCATCCGCGCGGCGCCGCCAATTAATGGCCCAGGCACTTGCAGCCCGCTCACCGTCATAGAGACATTTTCTGCCAGACGGTTGCTGTAAATCATTTTGACGTCATCGCCGCTCCAGACCCGGATAGTCGGCCCAAGATAACGCCCGTTAACCCCCCAGACCTGCGCGCGCGTTCCGGTGGCAAATGACCAGTGCGTACGCTGAAGAGTCAGGAAAAGCGGCTGCCCGCGACGGGATTCAATTAACGGAGGTATCGGCAGCGGCGGTTGCTGCCCGGCGGCGTTCGCCCTCAGCGGTATCGCGCCTGCGCAGAATGCAGCCCCGGATACCTGAATAAATTGACGCCGACTGAGTGACATAGTTGCTCCGTGTAAAAACTGAATAAACCGCGCGGGAAATCATTTCCCGGCATCAATATAGCAAAAGGATTAGACCCTTCCTGTGGCCTCGCGCTCAGCCACTTCTTTGTCCAGCTCATCGATTTTCGTTTTCATCAGCTCATGGCAATGCGCGGCCAGTTCACGAATCTGATCTTTACCGTAACCAGTGGTATCGATGGGGGGCAGCATTTCGACAATCACCAACCCGTTTTTCAGGCGGTTAAGATTGATTTTATTCGACGTACCAGAGACACAAACCGGAATAATCGGCACGCCAGCGGCGATGGCTGCGTGGAACGCCCCTGTTTTGAACGGCAGCAACCCACGCCCACGGCTGCGGGTGCCTTCCGGGAACATCCAGACAGAAATATTGCGCTTCTGAATATGTTTCACCACCTGTGCAATGGTGCCGTGCGCCTTTGCCCGGTTATTACGATCGATCAGCAGGTTGCCCGTTAACCAGTAAAGCAAACCAAAAAACGGCACCCACAGCAGGCTTTTTTTGCCGACGGTGACGGTTGGCGGTTGAACGATGTTAGACGCGGTGACCATATCGTAGTTGTTCTGGTGATTCGCGATATAGATAGCCTTGCCATGCTGCTCGTAACCCTGCGGGAAACGCTTTTCGACCTTTAAACCAAATACCGGAGCCAGGCGGCCAAACATATGCCCGAAGGTAGCAACATGCTTCGGATTACGTGGGCTGAACAGGCAGTAAAGAGAACCAAAGACACACACCAGAATGGAATAAATAACAACGATGATGAAGCGAACAATAAATAGCATAGCTACCTCGAAAACCCATCCCTATGTGCATAAACACTAGCCTGCAACACTCAGGCCTGGTTAGATGCGGGGTCGTAAAAACGTATTGTTAATCGCAACTCTGGAATAAACAACGCTTTTACGGGAAAAATTAGTCATTCCCCCAACGATGTGTGGGGGATGAATGCAGAACAATTACTCTTCGCTGTTTCCGACGCTGGGGCGGGACGGTGAATCAATCTCAACGCGATCGATACGCTGCAAGCCGCGCATCAGCGTCCCGCGACGGCCACGTTCTCCCTGCACTTTCTGCAGTTCTTCCGGGCGCAGTTTGATTTTACGTTTACCCACATGAATCGTCAGCGTGCTCTGCGGCGGCAGCAGGTAGAGATGCGCCAGGCCGTCTTCGCCTTTGGCGGCTTCGGCCGACGGAATGCCGATTATCTTGTTGCCTTTGCCTTTTGACAACTGCGGCAGATCGCCCACCGGGAACATCAGCATGCGGCCTGCCGTGGTGATCGCGAGCAGCATATCCGCGTCGTTTTCAATTTCCAGCGGCGGCATCACACGGGCGTTGTCCGGCAGACTGATCAGCGTCTTACCCGCACGGTTTCGCGCCACCAAATCGTTGAATGTGCAGACAAAACCGTAACCGGCATCGCTCGCCATCAGCAGTTTCTGGTCTTCGTTGGTCATGACCATATGCTCAACAACGGCACCCGGCGGCAGGGTCAGTTTACCGGTTAACGGCTCCCCTTGCCCACGCGCAGAAGGTAACGTGATCGGGTCAATGGCATAGCTGCGCCCGGTCGAGTCGATAAAGACCACCGGCTGATTGCTCTTGCCCTTCGCCGACGCTTTCCAGCTATCGCCTGCTTTGTAGCTTAAGCCCTGTGCATCAATGTCATGGCCTTTAGCGCTACGTACCCAGCCCATTTGCGACAGTACGATAGTCACTGGCTCAGACGGCTGCATATCGTGTTCGTTCATCGCTTTCGCTTCTTCGCGTTCATGCAGCGGTGAACGGCGGTCGTCGCCAAAGGCATCGGAATCCGCCTGCAGCTCTTTCTTGAGCAGATTATTCATCTTGCGCTCAGAGGCAAGGATAGCCTGCAGTTGATCGCGCTCTTTTGCCAGCTCGTCCTGCTCGCCGCGAATTTTCATCTCTTCGAGTTTGGCGAGGTGGCGTAATTTCAGTTCGAGAATGGCTTCGGCCTGGGTCTCGCTGATGCCAAACCGCGACATCAGAACCGGCTTCGGCTCATCTTCGGTGCGAATAATATGAATCACTTCGTCAATATTGAGGAATGCTACCAGCAGGCCTTCAAGGATATGCAGGCGCTTGAGCACTTTCTCCAGACGATAATTCAGGCGACGACGTACCGTATCGCGACGGAAAGTCAGCCATTCGGTGAGGATCTCCAGCAGGTTTTTCACCGCCGGACGTCCGTCCAGACCGATCATGTTGAGGTTAATACGGTAGCTTTTTTCCAGATCGGTGGTGGCAAACAGGTGGTTCATAACCTGCTCCATATCCACGCGGTTGGAGCGCGGCACAATCACCAGACGGGTCGGGTTTTCGTGGTCGGACTCATCGCGCAGGTCATCCACCATCGGCAGCTTTTTGTTGCGCATCTGGGCGGCAATCTGCTCCAGTACGCGCGCACCGGAAACCTGGTGCGGCAACGCGGTAATCACCACGGCGCCGTCTTCTTTTTTCCACACCGCACGCATACGTACGGAGCCGCGACCGTTCTCGTAAATTTTACGGATTTCAGTTCGCGACGTGATGATTTCTGCTTCGGTCGGGTAATCCGGCCCCTGAACGATATCCAGAATCTGGTCGAGGGTGGTTTTCGGCTGTTCAATCAGGGTGATCGCCGCTTTTGCCACTTCACGCAGGTTATGCGGCGGGATATCGGTCGCCATCCCGACTGCAATCCCGGTGGTGCCGTTTAGCAGAATGTTCGGCAGGCGCGCAGGTAGCATCTTCGGCTCCTGCAGCGTACCATCAAAGTTTGGAACCCAATCCGCCGTCCCCTGCCCCAGTTCACCCAGCAGCACTTCGGCGTATTTGGACAAACGGGATTCGGTATAACGCATTGCGGCGAAGGATTTCGGGTCGTCCGGCGCCCCCCAGTTCCCCTGCCCGTCAACCAGCGGGTAGCGATAGGAGAATGGCTGTGCCATTAAGACCATGGCTTCGTAACAGGCGCTGTCGCCGTGCGGGTGATATTTACCCAGTACGTCGCCCACGGTACGGGCGGATTTTTTGAATTTGGCGCTGGCGCTCAGCCCCAATTCAGACATAGCGTAAACAATGCGACGCTGAACAGGTTTCAGGCCATCACCGATAAACGGCAACGCACGGTCCATGATGACGTACATGGAATAGTTCAGATACGCGTTTTCCGTAAATTCATGTAGCGCAAGGCGCTCTGCCATATCGCTCATTAAGTGTGATTCCTCAACATGTGCGTCCGCCTTTTCGGCGGCAATATTGCCGCAGATACTACCCTATCTGTGACGTTAAGGCATAGTGATGCGCGTACAAAACCTATCGCGCCGGGGGACTTTCGCCTGTTCAGGCATCTGGCGGCCACCGAAGGCTGGTGGCCGCGTCAGGCTTACACGAGGGGAAGGTAAATATCGGTCTTGAGTTCGTGCTCAGGCACCTGATGCACAAAATTCAGATAGTGGAAAAAGACCGGGAAATCGCGCACGGTTTCACCACTCTCCGGCAGCCAGTGCCGAAAAAGGTGATACACGCTCTCTCCCACGGAGTCGAGCGAGCCATGATGACGGATGACCGCGCAGCGCCCGCCGGGGATTTCGCCATTTTCGACGCCAAACGTATTTGCCGGTACTGCCTGCTCCACGGCCGCACAAATATCAAAGCGGAACGCGTCGGCAGGCACTGACTCGGGATCGTCCCATGCAATACCGTATGTCGGATAACGCTCAACCGGCGAAAGTCCGCTACTTCGCCGCCACTCAATAAATGTCGCGGCGCTGGCATTCACCTGCGCCGGGTCGCCCCGGTGTTTTAGCATCGCCACTGGCGTGGTCGGAAACAGGACTATGTTGATCTCTTTCATCGTTCGCTCCTGAGAAACGTTTTTCGGTACGCGTCGGTGCCAGTTCACCCAGTCCGGTTCACGACGAAACTGACGGGGACTGGCGCCTAACGCCGTTTTGAAGGCGCGACTGAACGACTCCGGATTTTGAAAACCCGCATCCAGGGCGATATCGATAATTTTATCGTGCGGATTAAACGCCAGCCGCCATGAGGCGTGACGCAGCCGCAGCCACTGGATATAGCGATAAAGCGGCATTCCGCTCCAGGCTGTAAACATCCGGTGAAAGTGAAAAGGCGAGCAGTGCGCAATCGCACTCAATGCCTCCAGTAATAAGGGCTCATCCAGATGACGTTCAATGTAGTGACAAACCATTCTGAAACGTGCTGAATAAACCGCCTTACGCGTGTCGTTCATCGCATCCTCCTGAGGCGCTACTTTGGCGGTTCGACGACGGTTAATCCTGACCGATCTTGCGCAATACGCGCAGTCGTTTCAGTCCCACTCCGAAAGCGATTATTGCTTTAAATGCAAAAGTCTTTGCACGCTTTGCCAGTTTTGTCATTGACGCATGCGGGATAAAATTACCGGCATTAACGTTTCGCTAAGGACAAAAAATGAGCAATATCCTGATTATCAACGGCGCAAAAAAATTCGCCCACTCTAAAGGTCAACTCAATGACACCCTCACCTCTGTCGCCGAAAGTTTTCTGCGCGATAACGGACACGCAGTAAAAAGCGTACGTACCGACGGAGATTATGATGTTAAAGAAGAAGTGCAGAATTTTCTCTGGGCCGATGTGGTTATCTGGCAGATGCCAGGCTGGTGGATGGGTGCTCCCTGGACCGTAAAAAAATACATGGACGATGTGTTTACCGAAGGCCACGGCTCGCTGTATGCCAGCGATGGGCGAACCCGTTCTGACGGCGCGAAAAAGTACGGTTCCGGTGGTCTGATTCAGGGGAAAAAATACATGCTTTCTCTGACGTGGAACGCACCGCTTGATGCCTTTACCGATGAAGAGCAGTTCTTCCATGGCGTCGGCGTTGACGGTGTTTATCTGCCGTTCCACAAAGCGAATCAGTTCCTTGGGATGGAAGCTCTGCCGAGCTTTATCGCGAATGACGTGATCAAAATGCCAGATGTGCCGCGTTATATTGAGGAATATCGCAAGCATCTTGCGGAGATTTTTGCTTAACTGTGAAGCTGGACTTAGAAGGAGTTAACCATGTTGACAGTGATTGCTGAAATTCGTACCCGTCCTGGCCAGCACCATCGCCAGGCGGTCCTTGATCAATTCGCAAAAATTATCCCGACTGTATTGCAGGAAGAGGGTTGCCATGGCTATGCGCCGTGGGTTGACCATGCCGCAGGCGTCAGTTTCCAGACGAGCGCACCGGACTCCATTATCATGGTGGAAAACTGGGAGAGCGTGGCGCATTTAGAAGCGCATCTGCAAACGCCACATATGAAAGCCTGGAGCGAAGCCGTGAAAGGCGATGTGCTGGAAACGCATATCCGCATTCTGGAACAAGGGGTCTAATCCCCTCGTCGTCCCCCGATCTTGTCTCAGGGTTTCCCGGATGCGGCGTAAGCGTCTTGTCCGGGCTATACAAGGGATCGGCGATACGCGTTGCCATTAACCCTGTGAGATAAAGGCTTTAAATTTTCATCTCACAGGGGTAAATCACGATGACATCATCCTTCATGCGACATCAAAAGCGATTCACCATCCGCAGACGTTGGTCTCTTCATCAGACTCATAGCCACGCACGATGTTGATCAGATCTTTGACCGCATCCGCCGCCACAGTAGCATCGTGCAGCTCTGCCAGCGCAGAGAAATCTTTATCCACTGACACGCCGTTGTTGTTATTGGTCACCGTCAGGATAAAACCCTTCTCGCTTGCGCTCTTATCCGCCAATTTTTCAACCAGCTCAGCCACCGCCGCGACGGCGATATCCGGCACATAGAGCGCCATCGGTTTCAGATACACTTTTTCTGCCGTTGTTTTGCTGCCACGGTTTGTGACGGCCAGCGAATAGCCTTTGTTTTCCGTTGTCATGACATCCCCCTCAACCTTCAATCAGTACTTTGGGATCGACCCAAAAATCGACGTTGAATACCGTATCGTCTGATAGCGCTTCAATGCGGTGCCACTTTTCTGCCGGAAATACGCCAAACTGTCCGGCTTCGATGGTCATCGTTTCCACCGGTTGCGGGCTGGTTTCATCGGCATAGCCGTAATAGCGAATCGCCCCCTGCATAACGCACAAGCGTGGATTTACCCCCTGGCGCGTACCGGCATCCAGATGCCGCTGCCAGATAGAGGCGGGGGCAGTCTCTTTAGTCCATAACGGTGTTGAGCGCACGTGCACATAATGTGTTGGTATAACAATGCGTTGCATGTTTCATCCTTAATAAAATATGCGTCGGTTGAAACGATATATTGCAAATAAAATACACCTTTAAAGTGAGAATAAAAGCGTTGAAGCGGCGTTGTACGCCATGAGGAGTAGAGGGGGAGTAGACCGGGAAGGAGAGAGATAACGGTTATGAAAAAGCGCAGCCGGGACATCCGGTTGCGCCGTAAAACGCCTTATTCAGGCGTGCCTGATTTCAGAACCGCAGGGATCTGGCGAGGCAATACCGCCAGTTTCAGAACATTACGCCGACTGTTTTTGCAACGCTTCCCACAGGCCCACCAGGTAAGTGACACCCAGCGCGCGATCGTATAATCCGTAGCCCGGACGACCGGTTTCCCCCCAGATAAAACGGCCATGATCCGGGCGAATATAACCATCAAAACCATTGTCGTGCAGCGCTTGCATCACTTTGTACATATCCAGAGATCCGTACTGTGACGGATGTGCGCACTCATAAAAGTCTTTATCCTTAATCAGTTTAATATTACGCACATGGGCAAAATGAATACGCTTGCGACGGGTAAATTCAGCCAGAATCTCGTAGACATTATTTTCAGGGTCTTCGGCAATTGAGCCCGTACACAGGGTGATACCATTGGCTTCTGAATCGACGGCGTTACAGAGCCAATCCAGATCCTGACGATTTTTGACAACGCGCGGCAGGCCGAAAATAGAGTACGGCGGATCGTCCGGATGAATTGCCATTTTGACACCAACGTCTTCACAAACCGGAATGACTGCCTTGAGAAAATAAACTAAATTTTCCCGTAATTTTTCGTCGTCGACACCTTTATAACTGGCAAATAATTTCTGTACCTGCGCCAGACGTTCAGGTTCCCACCCAGGCAGTGCAAAGCCGTTTGAATTACTGAGCACCTCACTCACCACCTCTTCCAGGCTTTTATCAATATCCTTTTTCTCAAAGGCCATGGTCAGGGAGCCGTCTGGCAGAACATAGTTCATGTCAGTCTTCATCCAGTCAAAAACAGGCATGAAGTTGTAGCAAATGACCTTCACACCAAACCGCGCCAGATTGCGAATGGTTTGCTTGTAATTTTCAATGTAACGGTCGCGGCTCGGTAGGCCAATTTTGATGTCATCATGAATATTAACGCTCTCGATGACTTCCATTTTCAGGCCGGCGGCAGTGGCCTGGCCGACCAGCGCTTCAATCTTATCTTCGGGCCATATTTCACCCACCGGGATGTCGTACAACGCACCGACAACCCCTTCTACGCCCGGAACCTGACGAATATATTCCAGAGAAACTTTGTCCTCTGTTGACCCAAACCACCGCATTGTCATCTGCATAGAACAACCTCAACCCGAATGAGCAAAAATATCTACCATACTAGTAGCTGATGAGCAGTACAGTAAAACGACGGGCTTTAATAATCAATAGATTTTCTGAATCAATAAACGAGGTTAAATATATTGAACAATATGTTAAGCACCCGTTAACAATCTAACTACAAGCACAGTTAAAACACTATTTCAAAATTTGACACCCTTCACATAATTAAAAACTTATCTGGTATGGTAGTAGACTGTGCGGTTTTTAGGTATACCGTAAATACAGCTCAGTTATTGCATTTATAAAAAAACCTTAGGTAAAAATTTCAGGAGCAAGTCGATCATGACGTTGATTAACGACGATTTTATGATTAACAGTAAAGCAGGAAAAATACTATATACGCGCTATGCGAAGAAACAGCCGATACTGGATTATCATTGTCATCTTGAAGCCCGGGACATTTTCGAAAACAAACCTTTTCGCGATATCACCCAGCTCTGGCTTGAAGGTGATCACTACAAATGGCGAGCCATGCGCGCCAATGGCATTCAGGAAAAATATATTACAGGCAATGCTTCTGCTGAGGAGAAGTTTGAAGCCTGGGCTAAAACGGTTGAATCCAGCTTTGGCAATCCGTTATATCACTGGACACATCTTGAACTCGCCACCTATTTTGATATTCACACCCCGCTAAACCGTAACAACTGGCGTGAAGTGATGAATGAATGTAACAATAAACTAAAAAGTAGTGATTTTTCACCTCGCGCACTTATTTCGCGGTCAAATGTTGAAATTATTTGCACGACGGATAAACCCCTGGATGATTTGAAATACCACCAGCGTCTTAAAAATGAGAAAGGGTTCGCTACGCGCGTATTACCGACATTTCGCCCCGATGAGTTATTCGAAACGGATCCTATCCGGTTTAGCCAATTTGTCACTCAACTCGCTGAAATAAGCTCAGTCAATATTACGCATTTTTCATCATTCATTGCTGCGATTGCTGCGCGTATCGATTTCTTCCATGAGGTTGGCTGTCGTATTTCCGATCATGGCCCGGTAGAAGTGAGCTATCAGCGCGTCAGCGATGAACAAGCAGAGGCGCTTTTTGCGGCCAGAATGGCGCAACAAACACTTCCCGCCGAAGGGATGCAGGCATGGAACAGCATTATCTTTGTGAAACTCGCTGCTCTCTATAAGCAAAAAGAGTGGGCAATGCAGATTCATTTCGGTGCTATCCGAAATAATAATATGCCGCAATATCACGCTATTGGTATTAATAGTGGTTTTGATTCAATTGCCGACCAACAGAACCTGGCTGCGAATTTAAATGCCCTGCTTAACGCAATGGCGGAAAATAATGGTCTGCCTAAAACCATTCTCTATAATTTAAACGCTGGTTATAACGATATTGTAGCCTCGGCATTGGCTAATTTTCAGAGCGGCGAAGAAGGGATTAAATCACCCATGCAGTTCGGTTCTGGTTGGTGGTTTAACGATACCCAACGCGGCATGAACAATCAATTAATGACTCTGGCCGACCAGGGATTACTTGCCAATTTTATTGGCATGCTTACGGATTCCCGTAGTTTTGTGTCTTATACCCGCCATGATTATTTCAGACGTATTCTTTGCAATCTTATAGGCGGTTGGGTGGATCGGGGCGAAGTACCAGAAGATATGGATATTTTATCCAGTATGATCAAAGGGATTTGCGCTGACAACGCCCGTTCTTATTTCAATTTCTGATTTTATAATCGAGATAAAACATGAAGAACTCAGAAAGAAAAATTACCATACCTGTCAGTATCGGTTATGGTCTTACCGATATTATGGGTGGTGGTGCTTTTACCGTCATTGGCGCATGGCTATTATTTTATTACACAACGTTTGTGGGCCTCTCGCCATTAGAAGCCGCTTCCATCGTAGCTATAGCGCGAATTGTCGATGCTATTATCAGTTTGTTCATGGGAACATTCACAGACCATTTTTATAAAAATAGACTGGGTAAGAAATTTGGTCGTCGCCGATTTTTCCTGCTGATTGGTTCACCGTTAATGCTGGTTTATGCTCTTCTTTGGCTTAATGGCATGAACTACTGGTTCTATCTCAGCGTATATCTTGCCTTTGAAATTATCGCTGCCATGGTGCTTATCCCGTGGGAAACGCTGCCCTCTGAAATGACCAAAGATTTCAACGCCAGGACAAAACTATCCACCGGGCGTATGTTTCTTTCTGCAACGGGAACCTTTCTCGCCACATTTATTCCGGGGCTGCTGATTGGCTACCTCGGCGAAAAGAGTGCGGAAGCCTATCTGATAAACGGCATCGTATTTGCCGTGGCTTTTATGGTTTGCGTATTTATCTCGTGGAAAGTGACCTGGGAGCGCGAATTAACGCCGGAAATGCTTGCCGAACTGGAAAGCGATCGCTCAGCTTCACGGGTCAATATTCTGGGCCTTTTTAAGGACTACTTGTCAACGCTGAAAGTGAGAGCCTTCCGTAAACATCTGGCCATCTATCTGCTCTCGTTTACCGCCAAAGACATTTACAATACCGTTTTCGTCTTTTTCTGCGTCTATTGCCTGCAAGTTTCCTCCGCGTTTGCGGGAAGCCTGCTGTCGATGAGTATCATCGGTCTGCCCGTTACGCTGGTGGCCGGTTTCGCTATCATCAAATTTGGCCCATCAAAACTTTATGTTTTTGCCTACAGTACGATGATGCTTTGCCTTGGCGGTATTCTGCTGATTTATCTCTTCCCGACGGAGCAAAAAGCCCTGTTGCTGATTATCCTGGCCGGTTTGTACCAGGTCGGTCGCTGTGTTCTGGAATTTACCCCGTGGAATGTCTTCCCGTTTATTCCGGATATTGATGAGATGATTACGCGTCAGCGCCGTGAAGGTCTGTTTGCAGCGGTGATGACCTTCTCTCGCAAAACTACCGTCGCTATTGCGACCTTTGTTGTCGGTTTTATTTTGCAGGAGGGCGGTTTTGTAAAAGGCAGCCAGGTCCAGCCAGAACAAGCAGTGCATACCATTGCCATGACACTGTTTATCGGTACCGCAGGTTTGCTGGTTCTCGCCTTATGGCAGGCTCTGACCTTCCATTTGAATAAACAGACCCACAAAGTGTTTGTTGATGAGGTAGATAGACTGAAAAAGAATGGTTCACGTGCCGCAGTAACACCTGAAACACGCAGCATTGTGGAAGATCTGACTGGGGTAAAATATGAAAAACTCTGGCCGGAAATTGCCCCTGAAACACAGCCCCTCTCGCCGAAACAGAAAGCGATAATGGACTAACTGAGGCAAACACTCTTCAGGCCACCAGGCCTGAAGAGTCTCAGTGGCTTAAACTTCAATATCCGCCATATCACCTTTTTCCTGCAGCCAGTTGCGACGATCTTCCGAACGTTTCTTGGCCAACAGCATATCCATCATTGCATTCGTCCGCTGATCATCGTCATCACTGATGACGAGCTGCACCAGTCGGCGAGTGTTAGGATCAAGCGTCGTCTCGCGCAACTGCATCGGGTTCATTTCACCCAGGCCTTTAAAGCGCTGCACGTTTGGCTTGCCTTTCTTACGCTTAAGCTGCTCCAGCACACCCGTTTTCTCTTCTTCGGTCAGGGCATAGTAAACTTCTTTGCCCAGATCGATACGATACAACGGCGGTAGAGCAACGTAGACATGGCCGTTCTTCACCAGCGTGCGGAAATGTTTCACAAACAGCGCGCACAGCAGCGTCGCAATGTGCAGACCATCCGAGTCAGCATCCGCCAGAATACAGATCTTGCCGTAACGCAACTGGCTCAGATCGTCACTGTCCGGATCGATACCGATCGCCACAGAGATATCATGCACTTCCTGCGAAGCCAGCACCTCATCAGAGGAGACTTCCCAGGTATTCAGGATCTTACCTTTCAGCGGCATGATCGCCTGATATTCACGATCGCGCGCCTGCTTGGCAGAACCGCCCGCCGAATCACCTTCCACCAGGAACAGCTCGGTACGGTTGAGATCCTGAGCGGTACAGTCAGCGAGTTTGCCTGGCAGCGCCGGGCCACTGGTGAGCTTTTTACGCACCACTTTCTTCGCGGCACGCAGGCGACGCTGGGCGCTGGAAATCGCCATTTCCGCCAGCATTTCTGCGGCCTGCACATTCTGGTTCAGCCACAGGCTAAAGGCATCTTTCACTACGCCGGAAACAAAGGCCGCACACTGGCGCGATGACAGACGCTCTTTGGTCTGTCCGGCGAACTGCGGATCCTGCATCTTCACCGACAACACATATGCACAGCGTTCCCAGATATCTTCCGCCGAGAGCTTCACGCCGCGCGGCAGAATATTGCGGTATTCGCAAAACTCACGCATCGCGTCGAGCAACCCTTGACGCAAACCGTTTACATGAGTACCGCCCTGCATGGTAGGGATCAGGTTGACGTAGCTTTCCGTCAACAACTCACCGCCTTCCGGCAGCCAGAGCAGTGCCCAATCCACGGCTTCGGTTTCAGCCGCAAAGTTGCCAATAAACGGTTTTTCCGGCAGCGTCGGCAGGCCATTTACCGCTTCGGCAAGATAGTCATTCAGACCGTCCTGATAGCACCAGCGCTGCTCGGCGTTGTTCACCTCATCTTTAAAGGTGATTTCCACGCCAGGGCACAGCACGGCTTTCGCTTTCAACAGATGGCTCAGGCGGGAGACGGAAAAACGCGGGCTGTCGAAGAACTTCTCGTCCGGCCAGAAGTGGACGCTGGTACCGGTCGCGCGTTTCGCGCAGGTCCCGACAACCTTGAGGTCGCTGACCTTCTCGCCATTTTCGAAAGCGATATTGTAAATCTGACCGTCACGCTTCACGTTCACTTCCACGCGACGAGACAGGGCGTTGACCACAGAAATCCCTACGCCGTGCAAGCCACCGGAGAACTGATAGTTCTTGTTGGAAAACTTGCCGCCAGCGTGCAGACGGCAAAGAATCAGCTCGACCGCAGGCACCCCCTCTTCCGGGTGAATATCCACCGGCATACCGCGACCATCATCAATGACCTCGAGAGATTGATCGGCGTGCAGAATGACATCCACGCGCTTCGCGTGGCCTGCCAGCGCTTCGTCCACGCTGTTATCAATAACTTCCTGACCAAGATGGTTGGGACGGGTGGTATCGGTATACATCCCCGGACGGCGGCGAACCGGCTCAAGCCCGGTGAGTACCTCTATGGCATCAGCGTTATAGGATTGCGTCATGGTGTGTTCGTAGATAGTGACCGCTTCGTTTCCCGGCGGGCTCAATGGAGCCCAAGGAAATCGACAATCTGTGTGAAATGATTCTCAAAGCCCACAAATGCATGGTTACCGCCCTCTTCTACCGTCTGACGACATGCGTCGTAATACGCCACGGCCTGGCGGTAATCCAGCACTTCGTCCCCTGTCTGTTGCAGCAACCAGATTAAATCCGGCGCGTCCAGCGGGTCGACCTGCATCACTTTGAGCTCGTAAATATGGCGAGACTCTAGCACATATTGCTCCCCGGTGTAGGGGTTCTCGTTGTTACCGAGGAACTCTGCCAGCAATTCAAACGGGCGAACGGCAGGATTCACCACTACCGCTGGCAGCGTAAAGCACTGAGAGAGCCAGGTTGCGTAGTAGCCCCCAAGGGACGAACCGACAATACCCAGCGGCTGCCCGCCATGTTGCATCACCAACGATTCCAGCAGTTCCGCAGCCTGCGCCGGGTAAGCGGGCAACTGGGGAACGACAACGTTGATATCAGGGTAATGTTCAGCCAGCCAATGACGCAACTGCGTCGCTTTCGCAGAACGCGGCGAGCTGTTAAAACCATGCAAATAAAGGAGCGTGGCCATCAGTATCCTTCTGACGCGGTATCCGGGTTGAACCGCGTGCATTGCAAACGACAGACCTCAGTTTGCAGGCTTCCGTCCGGGTACAGATCCAACCAGCGCCAGCCCGGCGCGATTGTGTCGAGCGTGAAATTGGCGCAATGCGGTTTAAACTGCACGCAGGTCGATGGCGTCGCTAACAGGCGGCGGCCATTCCAGTTGAGGTCCAGTTCCTGGTGAATATGCCCGCATAACAGGTAGCGAACATGTGGGAAACGCGCCAGCACGTTATCCAGCTCTGCGGCATTGCGCAGGCTGTGTTGATCCAACCAGCTACATCCCGAAGGCAACGGGTGATGATGTAACAATAGCAGCGTATGACGTTCAGGACTGGCACTCAGTTTTTTTTCCAGCCAGTCGAGCTGGAATTCACTCAACTCACCGTGCGGAACGCCAAATACCTGGCTATCAAGCAGGAGAATTTGCCAGTTATCGCCAGTGATTACCCGTTTGGATGAGGATATTCCTGCTTCCTGCAGTGCGGTATACATCGCCGGTTGAAAGTCATGATTGCCTGGCAGCCAGACACAAGGCGCGCCAAATCTTGCGATGCCCTCAGCAAAATGCTGATAAGCCGCAGCGGTCTGATCCTGCGCCAGGTCGCCCGTGGCGACAATCAAATCACACTCACGCTGCTGGGCCTGAATGGCATCCAGTACGGCCTGATAGCTTTCCCAGGTATTCACACCTAACAACGTTTCATGTTTTTCGGCAAACAGGTGAGTGTCTGTAATTTGTAATATCCTGACTCTGGCCCCACCAGCCAGAGGAAGGTTTAACAGGCTTTCCAAATGGTGTCCTTAGGTTTCACTACGCTAACAAACCGGAATCGCCATTGCTCCATGTGCTAAACAGTAACGTAGCCAGTCGGCCAGAAACTGATTAATTTGATGCTTTTCGTCGCGTTGATGCAACTTTTTATTCGGATAATCATAACGCGCTTTAAAACGAAAGATCTGCTGACTCGAACACACTTCGGCTACCATCGCGTCGTGATACAGGCGCACTGTCATTGATGGCAGGCTCCAGTAGCTGACTGCGGGCAGGGTCTGTTCGATTTCCACAAGCGTAGTGTAGCGGGTGGACTCGACAATCGTTAACCGGTATTGCGCATTCGCCACCTGATAGCTCACTGTTTCGCCTGCCTCGTCGTTACGCGGCAACAGGCGGCGGAGCTGCGCGAAATTGGTCTCGCACAGGCGCATCATTTCAGGGAAGTCAGGTGTATAACGCTTCATTTTTTCCACTCGTTTCGTAAGCTCTCATAATGCAGTTGCAGCCATTGCAGGGCGATGACAGACGCTGCGTTGTCGATTTTCCCCTCTTCTACCAACTGGTAAGCCTGTTCCCGGCTCACCACATGAACACGAATATCTTCGTTTTCATCCACCAGACCGTGAATACCTTCGGCCTGCGTGGCGTCCACTTCGCCAACCAATATGGATAAGCGCTCGCTGGTGCCCCCAGGGCTTGCCAGATAGCTCAACATCTTTTTTACCCGCCCCACGGTCAGCCCGGCTTCCTCTACCGCCTCACGTCGAACGACATCTTCAACAGACTCGCCCTCTTCGATCATGCCGGCCACCATCTCCAGCAACCATGGGCTTTCGCTGGTATCAAACGCAGCAATGCGAATCTGTTCGACTAACACCACTTCATCCCTTACTGGGTCAAAGGGTAGCAAGACTGCAGCGTGGCCGCGTTCAAAAATTTCGCGCCGTACCTCACCGCTCATCTCACCATTGAACAAACGATGACGAAAACGGTAGAGTTCGAGCGAAAAAAAACCGCTATAGAGCGTTTCCCGTGCAATAATTTCTACATCGTTTTTTGTGAAAGTCACAGCAGAGGTTTCTGGCTTACTCATGCGGATATCCTGTTATTAATTAATGTTGATTTTGTGGTTTTCAAGCCTGTTTGACTGCCGTTTAAAGCGCCATGTGATAGATTGGGGCAAATTTACGTCGGATGGCACTTTACGCCAACCTTCAGCGGTGGCGCTCTCTGTTAGAATCGGCGAATATTTCTGAATTTAGATCAGCGCTATTCATGCTTCACAACAAGGAATGCAAATGAAGAAATTGCTCCCCATTCTTATCGGCCTGAGCCTGACAGGTTTCAGTGCTATGAGCCAGGCAGAAAACCTGTTGCAGGTTTATCAGCAGGCGCGTTTAAGCAACCCCGATCTGCGTAAATCCGCCGCCGATCGTGATGCAGCTTTCGAGAAAATTAACGAAGCGCGCAGCCCGTTACTGCCACAGCTGGGTTTGGGTGCGGATTACACCTACAGCAATGGCTATCGCGACAGCAATGGTGTGAACTCCAACGCCACCAGCGGCTCCCTGCAGCTTACGCAAACCTTGTTTGATATGTCCAAATGGCGTGCGTTGACGTTACAGGAAAAATCCGCAGGCATCCAGGATGTGACGTACCAGACCGATCAGCAAACGCTCATTTTGAATACTGCCACCGCTTATTTTAACGTATTAAGCGCGATTGACTCGCTCTCTTATACCGAAGCGCAGAAACAGGCCATCTACCGTCAGTTAGACCAAACTACCCAGCGTTTTAATGTGGGTCTGGTTGCGATTACCGACGTACAGAACGCCCGTTCACAGTATGACACCGTACTGGCTAACGAAGTGACCGCCCGTAACAATCTCGACAATGCCGTCGAGTCACTGCGTCAGGTCACCGGTAATTACTATCCGCAGTTGGCATCACTGAACGTTGATGGCTTCAAAACAGACAAACCTCAGGCGGTGAACACACTGCTGAAGGACGCAGAAAGCCGCAACCTGACGTTGCTGCAGGCACGTCTGAGCCAGGATCTGGCGCGTGAGCAGATTCGCCAGGCGCAAGATGGTCACCTGCCGACGCTCGATTTGACCGCGTCTACTGCGGTATCGAATACTTCTTACAGCGGCTCCCGTACCAACAGCGCCCAGTATGACGACAGCAAAATTGGTCAGAATAAAGTGGGCCTGAGCTTCTCCCTGCCGCTGTATCAGGGCGGGATGGTGAATTCGCAGGTGAAACAGGCACAGTACAACTTTGTTGGCGCAAGCGAGCAACTGGAAAGCGCACACCGCAGCGTTGTACAGACCGTTCGTTCCTCCTTCAACAACGTGAATGCCTCCATCAGTAGCATCAACGCGTATAAACAAGCCGTTGTTTCTGCGCAAAGTTCTCTGGATGCGATGGAAGCAGGTTACTCCGTGGGTACACGTACCATTGTGGACGTACTGGACGCAACTACCACGCTGTATAACGCGAAGCAGCAACTTTCCAGCGCGCGTTATAACTATCTGATTAACCAGTTGAATATTAAATCTGCTCTCGGCACCCTGAATGAACAGGATCTCCTGGCGCTGAACAATACACTGGGTAAACCTATCTCTACCTCGCCAGAAAATGTGGCGCCGGAAAACCCAGAGCAAGAAGCTCGCGTTGAGAAGATGGCAAACGGACAGGCTCCTCAGACACAGCCGGCCAGCGTGCGCAAAACAACGCATTAATTCTTTTTTCCCATTATTATCGTACGGGGGCATACAGCCCCCGTTTTTACGTAAGGCAACGTAAAGATCCCCCCTGCTGACCCGCCTCCTGCTTCATTTTCAGACACTCATCCACTATCCTGACCTTTTATTAATACCTGTGGGTCTCGGAAGACAAATATGAAACGGACAAAAAATATTAATCATGCGATGTTTCGCAAAAGCTGGGGCGCGCGTCACCTGACGCCCGTAGCGCTGGCCGTGACTGCCGTCTTTATGTTGGCAGGGTGCGAACAAAACGATGAAACAGTAAAAATGTATCAAAATGCCGATGACTGTGCTTCGGCGAACCCGGACAAAAGCGCCGAATGTAAAACCACCTATGACAATGCGCTGAAAGAAGCAGCGCGTACCGCGCCGAAATATGCATCGCGCGAGGATTGCGTCGCTGAGTTTGGCGAAGGTCAGTGTCAGCAAGCTCCTGCTCAGGCAGGTATGGCGACGGAAAACCAGGCGCAGGCACAACAGTCTGGTGGCAGTTTCTGGATGCCGCTGATGGCAGGTTACATGATGGGTCGCCTGATGGGCGGCGGCGCGGGTTATGCCCAGCAGCCGTTGTTCAGCTCCAAAAACCCGGCCAGCCCGGCCTATGGTCAATACACCGATGCCAGCGGCAAAAGCTATGGTGCAGCCCAGCCTGGCCGTAGCGCAACGGTTTCGAAAACCGCGATGGCACCAAAACCTGCAACGACCTCCACCATCACGCGTGGCGGTTTTGGTCAGTCCGTGGCCAAACAAGCCGCCTCTATGCAGCGTAGCGCCAGCGGCACCTCAACCCGTTCAATGGGCGGCTGATGACCATGGAAAGAATCAACATTGTCGAACGTCCCGACTGGCGCGAGAAAGCCACCGAGTATGGTTTCAACTTTCACACCATGTATGGCGAGCCATACTGGTGTGAAGATGCCTACTACAAACTGACGCTCGCCCAGGTGGAGAAACTGGAAGAGGTCACCGCCGAGCTCCATCAGATGTGTCTGCAGGTTGTGGACAAGGTTATCGCCAGTGATGAACTGCTGGCGAAATTCCGCATTCCAAAGCACACCTGGGGCTTTGTACGTCAGTCCTGGAAAACCGGGCAGCCGTCGCTTTATTCACGCCTTGACCTGGCGTGGGATGGTACCGGCGAACCGAAGCTGCTGGAAAATAATGCCGATACACCAACCTCATTGTATGAAGCGGCATTTTTTCAATGGATTTGGCTGGAAGATCAGATAACCGCCGGCAAGCTGCCGGAAGGCTGCGATCAATTCAACAGCCTGCAGGAAAAACTTATTGAGCGTTTTGCAGAGCTACGCGAACAGCATGGCTTTAACCTGCTGCATTTCGCTTGCTGTCGCGATACCGTTGAAGATCGAGGTACCGTGCAATATCTGCAAGACTGCGCCGCAGAAGCGGATGTGGCCAGCGAGTTTCTCTATATTGAAGATATTGGCCTGGGGGAAAAAGGGCAGTTTACCGATCTGCAGGATCAGGTGATCAGTAATCTGTTTAAGCTGTACCCTTGGGAGTATATGCTGCGCGAAGACTTCTCGACCAAGCTGGAAGATGCAGGCGTTCGCTGGCTGGAACCGGCATGGAAGAGCATTATTTCGAACAAAGCGCTCCTGCCAATGCTGTGGGAGATGTTCCCCAACCATCCGAACCTGTTACCCGCCTGGTTTGCTGAAGATGCTCACCCGGAAATGGAAAAATACGTCATTAAGCCTATCTTCTCTCGCGAAGGGGCAAATGTGTCCATTATCGAAAATGGCAAAACGATCGAAGAAGTCGAAGGCCCATACGGCGAAGAAGGGATGATCGTCCAGCAGTTCTGTCAGTTACCCAGGTTTGGCGACAGCTACACGCTGATTGGCAGTTGGCTTATCAACGATCAACCTGCGGGTATTGGTATTCGTGAAGACCGGGCGTTGATCACCCAGGATCTGTCACGTTTCTATCCGCATATTTTTGTTGAGTAACGTGCGACAAGGAGCCCTGGGTGCGCATACGCTTCCCGGGGCTACAAAGCCTTAGCCTACCTGCACCGACAGCATACTCAGGCTGCCCATTTCCAGACCGTCTACCGGAATCGAGATATTCTCCACCCCATCCCACGCCCCCAAAACATAGAGCAGCGGCAGGAAATGGTCCGGTGTAGGGTTAGAAAGCGAACCACCTTCATGCTCCATATAATTGACCAGCGGATGCTGTTCGGTCGGCCCTTTCCATGTCAGGTTATTCTTCACAAATTCGTTGAAAGCGGTCGCCCACGGATAAGGCGAGCTATCGCCATGCCAGCGTGCCGTACGCAGGTTATGCACCACGTTACCGCTCGCCACCAGCATTATGCCTTCATCGCGCAGTGCCGCCAGCTTACGCCCTACTTCCATATGCCATGCCGCTGGTTTGGTACTGTCGATACTCAATTGCACCATCGGGATATCGGCATTCGGATACATTTTGATCAACACGCCCCAGGAGCCGTGGTCAAAACCCCAGGCTTCTTTATCCAGAGTGACCGGCACGGGCGACAGCAGTTCAACCAGATGCTGGGCCAGCGCAGGCGAGCCCGGTGCCGGGTAATGGGTGTCGTACAATGCCTGAGGAAATCCCCCAAAGTCATGGATTGTCTGCGGCGCTTCCATTGCGGTTACCCCGGTACCACGCGTAAACCAGTGTGCTGAGACAACCACAATAGCTTTAGGACGCGGCAGTATTTCGCCAAGCTGAGCCCAGGCGCGGGTATAAACGTTATCTTCCAGAACATTCATCGGGCTGCCGTGGCCCAAAAACAGTGCTGGCATGCGAGGTGCAGACATGATGATATCCTTACTGAGTGTGTCATATTTAATGAACACACATTACGCTTATTCATCGGGTGATGAACTCAGATAAGCATGATGAAGATATTCAGAATTTTTGAATGTAAGAATTGCGTAAAGGTGATGCGGCGGCCTCGCTTTGGAACCCATTAATATTTAACATTAATGAGAATCATTATCATAAGGAGTGATACATGTCAGCCCCACTGATTCTGACGTTACTTGCCGGCGCTGCTACCTTTATCGGCGCCTTTCTGGGGGTTCTTGGCCAGAAACCGTCAAACCGTGTACTGGCATTTTCGCTGGGATTTGCCGCCGGTATTATGCTGCTTATCTCCCTTATGGAGATGCTGCCAGCCGCACTGGCTACCGAAGGCATGTCACCCATGCTGGGCTATGGCATGTTCGTCATCGGCCTGTTGGGCTACTTTGCCCTTGACCGTATGCTCCCCCATGCACACCCGCAGGATTTAATGCAGGGTTCGTGCTCGCAGCACCCGGTCCCCCGCAAGATCCAACGTACAGCGATCTTATTGACGCTGGGCATCAGCCTGCATAACTTTCCGGAGGGGATCGCCACCTTTGTGACGGCCAGTAACGACCTTGAACTCGGTTTCGGTATTGCCCTGGCGGTAGCCTTGCACAATATTCCAGAAGGTCTTGCGGTTGCCGGACCGGTTTATGCGGCAACGGGTTCAAAACGAACGGCAATTTTTTGGGCGGGGATATCCGGCTTTGCCGAGATTCTCGGTGGGGTTCTAGCCTGGCTGATTCTGGGAAGCCTGGTCTCCCCGATGGTGATGGCGGCGGTCATGGCAGCGGTTGCCGGCATTATGGTCGCGCTCTCTGTTGATGAACTGATGCCGCTGGCTAAAGAGATAGACCCCAACAACAACCCAAGCTATGGCGTGCTTTGCGGGATGTCAGTAATGGGCCTTAGCCTGGTTGCGCTGCAAACGATGGGATTTGGTTAATACAATCAGGCGTTGCTCGCGCCTATTGAGCAACGCCGCTTTCAGAAGCCGCTTCGGGTTTCGCCTGCCCTTGCTCATTTGCTTGCATGGACTGGATGATCTTTAACGCGCGCTGATAGCCTTCCTGTTGTGCATCACGATCCTGGCGAAATGCCCTGCAATTCCGGCGCAGGCACATGATATGCGCGAACATCACGAGCACAACGACAAAAAAACCGCACCAATAAATCAGCATACCCCTTCCTTATCACGCTCCACATGAGGTTGCGCGAGCCATTACGTCATGGGTACCACTTTATAAGTAGCAAGCCGTTGTCGCCATTAGCGAGATCAACAAAGCGGATAAATGAGGTATTTTCAGTAAGGTACTCACGGGGAAATAAAAAAATCCGAAGTCGGTGCCCGGCTTCGGATTTTTTTCATTGTGCGGCTATCACTTAGCTGGCTTTACGCTCATGCTCCAGACGATAAGCCACCAGATCTTCGATGGTGACAACAGCCATGTTGTGCTCGCGAGCGAACTGGATACACTCCGGCGCGCGCGCCATGGAGCCATCATCGTTCGTCAGTTCACACAGCACGCCGGCCGGTTTGAACCCTGCCAGGGTCACCAGATCAATCGTCGCTTCGGTATGACCACCGCGCGTCAATACACCGCCCTGCTGCGCACGCAGCGGGAACACGTGGCCCGGACGATTCAGGTCAGAAGGTTTAGCGCCATCGGCAATGGCAGCACGCACGGTAGTAACACGATCGGCAGCCGAAACACCGGTAGTAACCCCCGTAGCCGCTTCGATGGTAACGGTAAAGCCGGTACCGTAAGCGCTGGTGTTGTTTTCAACCATCATCGGCAGATCAAGTTGTTTACGACGATCTTCGGTGATGCACAGGCAAACAATGCCGCTACCGTGACGGATGGTCAGCGCCATCTGCTCAACGGTCATGGTTTCAGCGGCAAAGATCATGTCGCCTTCATTCTCGCGATCTTCATCGTCGAGAACCATTACACCGCGACCTTCGCGCAGTGCAGTTAAAGCATTTTCAATACGTTCGAATGGCGTGCCAAAAGAAGAAAGCAGCGTCTGATTCATGGTAAAAGACCTCAATAAAGTTATGGTTACCAGAATCAGGGCAGTCTTAGGAGTATAAAAAAATAACGCGAGCAGGCCTCCAGGCCCAACTGAATCGTTACTCTCTCCCATCCGGACTTTAACCGTCGGCCCCGGAATTACACCGGATCTGCTGACCTTTCGATTTGCATCGAAAGCGCTCGCGGGCTTTCAACCTGTCCTCCATCTTTCACGCCGCTGCTGCGTTGCTTCCTTCACTCATCCCAGTCACATAGTTGACTATGTTCCTGGAATTCGCTCAGTTGCCGCCTTGCCGCTACGCGAAATCTATTGGACATCGCTGATTTACCGCCGGTGGGGAATTTCGCCCCGCCCTGAGAATAAGCGGGATAACTATAACGCTATTGATTACCTTCGGCAACGCGTAACCTTCAAACAAATCTGGTTTATCGTTATGGCATATCACACTACAATAATTGTCAGAACCTATCCGAACAGGGAACATACAAATGATTGACCCGAAAAAAATTGAACAGATTGCGCGTCAGGTCCACGAATCGATGCCAAAAGGGATTCGCGAGTTCGGGGAAGATGTTGAGAAAAAAATCCGCCAGTCTCTGCAGGCGCAACTGACTCGCCTTGACCTCGTCAGCCGCGAGGAGTTTGACGTACAGACACAGGTACTGCTCCGTACACGTGAAAAACTAGCGCTGCTCGAGCAACGTCTGAACGAACTGGAAAATCGCAATGCGTCAGCAGAGGTGAAACCGGCTCCGGCAATTCCTCCGGTTGATTCGCCAGACACAGGCGTTTAAGCCAATTCTGGCATCCCCCGCATAGCCAACCGCAAAGGGGTAATCGATAAGGTTTTCATCGATTACCCTACGATATTCCGGGAGTCCATCTGTCTTTTTGTTACTTCCCCATTTATGATAATATCGCCTTCAATACTAACGAAAATATGCGTCTGATTTAAAAAATAACCCAAGGAGAATATATGGATATTTTTCCTGAATACTACTCGCCCTACTTTTTCGCCCTCGCATTTGTGGCGCTTATAGGTATTGTGGAAATTGTCTCACTGTTCTTTGGGAATGTTATTTCTGGTGTTATTGATTCACATCTGGGTGATTATGACGGCGTCGCCTCAGGCCATTTGAACCAGTTTTTCCATTACCTTAATTTTGGTCGCGTTCCCGCACTGGTTGTCCTTTGCCTTATCGCCGGTTGCTTCGGCTTGTCTGGCATTTTTTTACAGCACATGAGCGTGACACTGCTGCAAACCCCGCTTCCCAATATAGTCCTGACCCCTTTTTGCCTTATTTTTTCAGGTATTTGCACACACTATACCGGTAAACTTTTAGGGCGCTGGCTACCGGGAGATGAAACCAGTGCGATCACAGAAGATGATTTTATTGGCGCTATGGCCATTATCACGGGTCACAGTGCGGAGCCTCAACGCCCTTGCGAAGGAAAATTTAAAGATAAGTTTGGGCAGGTACATTATTTACTTCTGGAACCCGAAGAAGGAAAGACGTTTAAACGAGGCGATAAAGTCCTCATTATTTGTCGGTTGTCCGCCAGCCGTTATTTGGCGGAACTGAACCCCTGGCCGAATGAATTGTAAAAACAAAAGGAAGTATTATGGAAAATCTCTTGAATCTATTTCCCTCATGGATGAGTTATGCCCTGATAGCCGTTTTTGTCCTGTTGGTCATCGGGATTATTTTTGCCCGGTTATACCGTCGGGCCTCGGCTGAGCAGGCGTTTGTACGAACAGGTTTAGGTGGGCAGAAAGTGGTAATGAGTGGCGGCGCGATTGTGATGCCTATCTTCCACGAAATTATTCCGATTAACATGAACACCCTTAAACTCGAGGTGAGCCGTTCTACGGTTGACAGCCTGATCACTAAAGATCGTATGCGCGTTGATGTCGTTGTTGCCTTCTTCGTACGCGTAAAACCGTCGATTGAGGGGATTGCCACTGCCGCACAGACATTGGGGCAGCGTACATTGTCACCAGAAGATCTCCGCGTGCTGATTGAAGATAAATTCGTTGATGCCCTGCGTGCTACGGCCTCCCAGATGACCATGCATGAGTTACAGGACACTCGCGAGAACTTCGTTCAGGGTGTGCAAAACACCGTTGCGGAAGATCTGTCGAAGAACGGTCTGGAGCTGGAAAGCGTCTCGTTAACCAACTTCAACCAGACGGAAAAAGTGCATTTCAACCCGAACAACGCCTTTGATGCCGAAGGCCTCACCAAACTGACTCAGGAAACTGAGCGCCGTCGCCGTGAACGTAACGAAGTCGAGCAGGACGTTGAAGTCGCAGTCCGTGAGAAGAACCGCGATGCCCTGGCGCGCAAACTTGAGATTGAACAGCAAGAGGCATTTATGACGCTTGAGCAGGAGCAGCAGGTGAAAACCCGCACCGCCGAGCAGAATGCCAAAATCGCCGCCTTCGAAGCAGAGCGCCATCGTGAAGCCGAGCAAACACGTATCCTGGCGGAACGACAAATTCAGGAAAGTGAAATCGAACGTGAACAGGCAGTACGTTCCAGAAAAGTTGAGGCTGAGCGTGAAGTTCGCATTAAAGAGATCGAGCAACAGCAGGTGACGGAGATTGCCAACCAGACGAAATCCATCGCCATCGCGGCCAAGTCAGAGCAACAGTCACAGGCGGAAGCAAAAGCCAACGACGCGCTGGCGGAAGCCGTTCGTGCCCAGCAAAACGTAGAAACCACGCGCCAGACCGCAGAAGCCGATCGTGCAAAACAGGTTGCGCTGATTGCCGCAGCTCAGGATGCGGAAACCAAAGCGGTTGAGCTGACAGTACGCGCCAAAGCCGAGAAAGAAGCGGCAGAATTGCAGGCTGCAGCCATCGTCGAACTGGCGGAAGCAACGCGGAAAAAAGGGCTGGCGGAAGCCGAAGCGCAGCGCGCGCTGAACGATGCGATCAACGTGCTTTCCAACGAACAAACCAGCCTCAAATTCAAACTGGCACTTCTGCAATCTCTGCCTGCGGTTATCGAGAAATCCGTTGAGCCAATGAAGTCCATCGAAGGTATCAAAATCATTCAGGTAGATGGGCTGAACCGCGGCGGAGCGGCAGGCGAAGTGACCACAGGTACGGTTAACGGTGGCAATCTGGCGGAGCAGGCACTCTCTGCCGCCCTCGCCTACCGAACCCAGGCGCCGCTGATTGATTCGCTGCTTAATGAAATTGGGATTTCCGGCGGCTCGCTGGCAGCCATGGCAACGCCGTTAAATTCATCACCTGCGGTCGGGCCAAATGAAGAAATCGCGATCACAACGGTAAAAGAAGAAACGGTAAAAGAGGAATAGTTTCTTCCCACCTTATGTAACCCCATCCCTGGCCCATAAAGCCGGGGATTTTTTTATTCTGAACACGCCTTTTCAGTACGTAACGTTCGGAACGGGGGCCGTTTTGCGTGAACGATCCAGTAATAAAACATCCGAGGGGAAAAGCTCTTGTCCCTGTAGAAGCACTCACCAACAATCACTGGGTCAGCAAGGGGCTGAAACGGGAAAGCCCCTCCCGAGGAAGGGGCTTTAATAGGGAAAGGGTTATGATGAAGCACATCATCATACTGATTGTTCTGTTAACGATAAGTTTCGCAGCTTACTAACAGCCAATCAGAGGGGGGTGAAATCCCCTCTCACCCTTGTTCCTTTAATTTAGGTCGAAAAAGCAGCACCGTCAACAGCGAGGAGAGCCTCATAACGAGATGTTCGATGCATCTCCCGCATTGCTTACTTCTCGCTGTCTTTCTGGATTTTCCTGATGATGTTGGTGGTCGAACAGCCATCTTCAAAGTTGAGCACCAGCACTTCACCGCCGTTGGCCCACACCTCTTCGCTCCCGGCGATCTCCTCCGGCTTGTAGTCCCCTCCTTTCACCAGCTTATCCGGCAGAACGGAGGCAATCAGACGCTGCGGCGTATCTTCTTCAAACGGGACCACCCAGTCCACGGCTTCCAGCGCGCTGAGAACTATCATACGTTGCTCAAGCGGGTTAACCGGGCGCGAATCCCCTTTCAGCCGTTTAGTGGAAGCATCGCTGTTCACCGCAACGATCAGACGATCGCCGAGCTTACGGGCATTCGCCAGATATGACACATGGCCCGCGTGCAGGATGTCGAACACGCCGTTGGTCATGACCACTTTTTCGCCACGTTTGCGTGCTGCCGCCACGGCGTCGCGCAGTTCTTCTTCGGTCATCACACCAAAACCCGTCTCCGAACGCCCGCGCACCGCGTTTTCCAGCTCGACAGGCGAAACCGTTGAAGTCCCGAGTTTACCCACCACAACGCCAGCAGCAGCGTTCGCGAAGAAGCAGGCTTCTTCCAGCGAATTACCTGCGGCAAGCGTAGCAGCCAACACACCAATCACTGTGTCACCTGCACCGGTCACGTCATACACTTCCTGCGCCTGCGTCGGCAGATGCAGTGGTGCTTTGCCCGGCTGTAGCAGCGTCATTCCCTGTTCAGAACGGGTGACCAGCAGCGCGGTCAGGTCGAAATCGGCAATCAGCTTCATGCCACGTTCAACAATATCGTCTTCGTCTTTGCATTTGCCGACCACGGCTTCAAATTCGGAGAGATTCGGCGTCAACAGGGTGGCACCACGGTAGCGTTCAAAGTCGGTCCCTTTCGGGTCGATCAGTACAGGCACGCCTGCACCGCGCGCCAGCGTGATCATCTGCTGAATGCTCGTCAGCGCCCCTTTGGCGTAATCGGAGAGCACCAGCGCACCGATGCTGCTCAGCGCCTGATTAATGCGTTCATGCAGCGACTCAGGATCCACACCATCAAAGCCCTCTTCGAAATCGAGACGAATCAGTTGCTGATTACGCGACAGTACGCGCAGCTTAGTGATGGTGGGGTGAGTTGGAACAGAAACGAAGTCGCATTTTACGTTGACGTCCGCCAGCGCTTTGCTCAGTGCACGCGCCGCATCGTCAATACCGGTCAACCCAACCAGACGCGCGCCCGCGCCCAGAGAAGCGATGTTCATTGCTACGTTCGCCGCACCACCCGGACGCTCTTCAATGGTTTCGACCTTCACCACTGGCACCGGCGCTTCCGGTGAAATACGGCTGGTTGGACCGTACCAGTAGCGATCCAGCATCACATCGCCTACGACCAGCACTCCCGCTTGATTAAACTCTGGCAGCGTTACTTTCATTCCTGTCTCCTGAGAGATACAAAATTTGCGCGCGATAATAGCACACTTACGCGTCCTCGCACGGCTCCACCAACCACTTGTTCCAGCAGGCTCGCACCATCGCGCGTTCAGCGACAAAACATGCCTCCGGAACATGCCCTGGCAGCTCCTGTAGCGCCAGGTGATGCAGCTCATCACGCAACGTTGTATAGGCGGTGGTAAGTGCCTGCGCTTCCTGCTCTTCCATAATGCCGTTTTGCGCCAGCCCTTCCAGAATGCGGACATTGTCCGACCAGCGCGTCAGTTTCGGTTTTGCATGGGCATAACGCAGCACCAGATACTGGGTGATAAATTCGATATCGGTAATTCCACCCTTATCGGCTTTAATATCAAAGCGATCCTTGTGCTTATTGCTCAAGTGGGCGCGCATTTTTTCGCGCATCTCGCGCACCTCGGTTTGTAACGTTGCACCATCACGCACGGTCATGGTGATATCGCGGCGGATGGCATCAAATTGCGCGTTCAATTGTGGATCGCCATAGACAACACGGGCGCGAACCAGCGCCTGATGTTCCCACGTCCAGGCTTCGGTGCGCTGGTAGTCGGCAAAGGATTCGGTTGAGGTCACCAGCATTCCCGCCGCACCGGACGGGCGCAAGCGCGCGTCCACTTCATACAGGATCCCGGATGAGGTGCGCGTACTGAACAGGTGCATCACGCGCTGGGCAAGGCGCAGATAAAATTGGCGGCCATCGATTTCCCGCTCGCCGTCAGTCATCACGTCCACCGGACAGTCATGAAGGAAAATCAAATCCAGATCGGAACTATAGCCCAGCTCCCAACCGCCCAGTTTGCCGTAACCGACCACTGCAAACCCACGGCCTTCACGGTCGCGTAAGTGTTTCGGCTGCCCATAACGCGATACCATCAGGCTCCACGCCTGTTGTACCACGGCTTCAATGATGGCTTCGGCAAGCCATGTTAAGTGATCGCTCACTTTCATCACGGGGAGTGTGCCTGCCAGATCTGCTGCCGCCACACGCAACAATTGAGCCTGTTTAAACTGGCGTAACGCCTCCAGTTGCTGCTCTTCATCGTCATCCGGCACACGCAGCAGATACTGACGTAGCTCATCCCGGTAGGCATTCATCGCCGTGGGCTGATAAAGGGTATTCGGATCGAGCAACTCATCCAGCAATAACGGATAGCGCGCCAGCTTACTGGCCACCATCGGCGAGGCGGCACAGAGTGAAATCAGATGCTTACGCGCACCAGGAAACTCGCTGAGCAGCTCAAGATACGTCGTACGCGTGACAATTCCCGTTAACAGCGGCGTCACGCGAGACAACGGTACAGGGGCGTCCTCACGGGAGCAGACATCACTCAACAGATGCGGCATCAGATGGTCGAGCACCTGGCGGCCGCGTGGGCCAATGGTGCGCTTATCCAGCTCTTTGCGAAAATCAGCAATCATCGCGACCACGCGGCGGCGATCATCGTCAGAAAGGTGCGCCAGCACAGGCGTGCTGTCATCTTCCTGAAACGCATCCTGCCACAACTCACTCCATTGCCCGCAGAGCGCATCCCCCTGCTCTTCGGCTTCGTCATCGCCAATCAGGGTGTTGAATATCCCTCGTACGGCAGACATCTGCTTTTCAAGCTCAGCGGTCAGGGTTTCCCAGTCAGCGACCCGCATCCCCCAGGCCAGACGCGCGCGATTGAGTTCATCTGTCGGCAGCGTCTGCGTTTGTTCGTCGTTAATGCTTTGCAGCAGGTTTTCCAGACGGCGCAGATACAAATAGGCCTGGCGTAACGCCGGTGCATCGCCAGGCGGCAGCAAACCCAGCTTATCGATAGCGTCCAGCGTCGGTAACAGAGAACGGGACTGCAACGACGGCTCGCGCCCACCGCGTATCAACTGGAACACCTGAACGATAAACTCAATCTCACGGATGCCGCCCGCGCCCAGCTTAATGTTATCTTTCAGACCACGGCGGCGCACTTCGCGGGCAATCATCCCTTTCATGTTACGCAGAGACTGAATAACGCTGAAATCGATATAGCGACGGAAGACGAACGGCCGCAGCATGGCCCGTAATTCGCCAGCGTAAACATCGTCCTTATCGCCCATAATGCGGGCTTTCACCATCGCATAACGTTCCCAGTCGCGCCCCTGCTCCTGATAATAATCTTCCAGCGCGGCAAAACTCAGCACCAGCGGACCGCTGTCGCCAAACGGGCGCAGCCGCATATCCACGCGATAGACAAAGCCATCCTGCGTCGGCTGGTCGAGCACTTTGATCAGGCGCTGTCCCAAGCGAGTAAAAAACTGGGCGTTATCAAGTTCGCGTCGCCCACCGCGCGTTGAACCGTTTTCCGGCCAGGCAAAAATCAGATCGATATCGGACGAAAAGTTAAGCTCCCCGCCACCCAGCTTGCCCATGCCAAGGATCAGCAACGGCTGCGGTTCCCCCTGCTGATTGCACGGCGTTCCCCACTCGCGACAGCAGGCATCGTAAAGCCAGTCGCGTGCAGCGACGATCAGGGTCTCCGCCAGTACGCTCAACTGCTGCAACGTCTCCTCTTCTGCCACCAGCGCCAGCGACTGCGCCCAGGCAATGCGCACCATCATATGGCGACGGAACAGGCGCAGCGCACGCATTAATGATGCCTCATCTCCCACACCTTCCAGCGATTCGCGAAGGATTTGCGCATACTGCTTCCACTCGTCCGCCTGTGGCGGTGCGCTTTCCAGCTCAGCCAGCCAGTCAGGATGCGCGGCAAGGCTATCCTGCACAAAATCACTGAAAGTAAGCACTAACTGCGCTTGTTCACTAAGCGGTGTTTCACTGAATGACTCAGGCAAGCGAGCCAGTACAGTTTGCCAGTGCTGCTGTAGCTGTGGAGAGTGCGGCATCATCGGGGGTTCCTTGACCGGGTTAGCGTTGTCCACTGTGCAGCCAGAAGGGCTGCTGACAGATTGCTTCGTTACGGAAATGTTCGATTTCAATACGCTGGCGTGTCTCAATGGCGTGGAGCAAGCCTTGCCAGTTTTCCAGCCAGGCATTTGCCTGCGCCGCATCGTAATAGCCAGCAAGCAACAGCACACTGTCTATTTCTCGTGCCAGACGTGGCAACTGGTCGCGATAACTGTCTCCCAACGGATGCGCGAACGTACTTTTGAGTTCAGCGGCGCAGCGGGACAAATGGGTATCGGCAAAACGTTTGAAGGAGTCGGCAAATTTCGCCTGCGCTTTGTCATCGAGGAAGGTGCGCCAGCCCTGGGAAACCAGCCACTCTGTCAACAGCAGTTTCGCCGTTGCCGCCTCTGCGCTCCATGCGGCCGTCGCTGCGGAGACATCTGACGTCAACGTTGCTTCCGCCTGAGTCAGCAAATCGCGCAGGCGTGCGCTCGCTTTACGCGGCACAATGCCGCCGAACAACATAAGAGTATGGCGAATGAGCGTAATTGCAGACTGTACGTCCGCTTTGGCCCGGGTATCGCCGCGAACCCACAGTTCTTCATGGTACTGCCACTGCGAAAGTCCCAGCTCCAGCGCGGCGGTAAAAGCCTGCTCCGTTGTGGCTTTCGGTTGAACTTTGAGTATGGGCGTCGGGCGGCGATGACGTTCGGCATTACCCTGCGCCAGATGATAGCCGCGTGCGGCCTTACTCAGGCTTCCCTGACGCAGCCCTGACTGGGTCACGAGCTGACGGGCAAGTTTGAGGATATCCGCCGGATCACCGCTTAGCAGTTCAAGCTCAAGCTCACAGATAGGCTCAGCCAGCTCGCCGGCTTTAACTTCACCCAGGTCCAGCCCAATCTCAATACGGCTTTCACCGACGTTAACCAGCCATTTCTCCCGGTAGAAATCGGTGCTAAAGAGCGGCTGTGTCTGCGCCTGGAGATCTTCTGGCAGCGCGCCATCCGGCCAGGCTTCCTGCGGAAAGCGAGCCAGATCCAGCTCCGGTTTATCCAGCGCGATATTATATTCAGGACGTTGATGTAACCCGCCGACAACGCGTCCGGCGATTTTCATCGTCATTTCGTACTGACCGTCGAAGCCGCGGATACGCAGCCCCATATCATGACGACGCAGCCAGTTATCTGCCGTTTCGTAATAGATGTTGAGTAACTGGGTGGGCGCTACGCGATCGTCGGTGAGCGAATGAAGATGGTTACGAAGCGTTTCAACGCTGTCGGGATGTACGTAAAATTTTAATTCGATTTCCTGAGCCATGGCTTTGCACTTATGGTTATGTCACTTCAGTCAAAATTTCGGCGAACTAACGCGCCCGATGTTTGTCAGTAGATAGTATTTTGTGTCAGATTGCCATGCAATGCGCGATATCATGGGTGTAAAAGTTCACTTATGCGCTTTGTTCGACCCGGATGATTCCGATTGATGCCGCCTGCCAGCTATCGTCAGACTGTTGGCACTGTTTTTATTCACGCTTAAAGATAATAACGACGCCTGATGCTTAAATTACGCCTGATTGGAATGACCTTATTTGCGCTTAGCGTTTCCACATTGGCCCATGCCGAAGAAAAACGTTACGTCTCTGATGAATTGAACACCTGGGTTCGCAGTGGCCCGGGAGATAACTACCGCCTCGTGGGCACGGTAAACGCCGGCGAGGAAGTGGTGCTGTTGCAAACCAATGAAGCGTCTAACTACGCACAGGTACGCGACAGCAGTGGCCGTACGGCCTGGATCCCTCTTAAAGAACTCAATACGCAGCCCAGCCTGCGCACGCGCGTGCCGGAACTGGAAAACCAGGTGAAGACCCTGACCGATAAGCTCAACAATATCGACAATACCTGGAACCAGCGCACGGCGGATATGCAGCAAAAAGTGGCCGGTAGCGATGGGGTCATTAACAGCCTGAAAGAAGAAAATCAGAAGCTTAAGAACGAGCTTATTGTCGCGCAGAAGAAAGTGAACGCCGCTAACCTGCAACTCGACGACAAACAACGCACCATTATCATGCAGTGGTTTATGTATGGCGGCGGCGTATTGGGTGCGGGTCTCTTCCTGGGCCTTGTGCTGCCGCATTTAATCCCGCGCCGTAAACGCAAAGATCGCTGGATGAACTAAGCTGATTAGCCATCTTCTCTACACTTACGTATTATCTGTCGGCAAAAATAAGAACCTGTCTCAATTTCTGATAAGGCAGGTTAATGAAAAGTCACAGATGTGAGGAGTCAGGCGGCGTGAAGAGTTATCTGGTCGGTGGCGCAGTTCGCGATGCGTTACTGGGCCTGTCGGTCAAAGACAAAGATTGGGTGGTGGTTGGCGCCACGCCAGCAGAGATGCTCGACGCGGGCTACCAGCAGGTAGGCCGCGATTTTCCCGTGTTTCTCCATCCACAAAGTCACGAAGAGTACGCTCTTGCCCGTACTGAACGAAAATCAGGCTTCGGTTATACCGGTTTTTCCTGCTATGCCGCGCCGGATGTAACGCTTGAGCAAGATCTGTTACGCCGCGACTTAACCGTCAATGCACTTGCGCAGGATGATAACGGCAACATAATCGATCCCTATGGCGGTCAGAACGATTTGCACCGCCGCCTGCTGCGCCATGTTTCCCCCGCGTTTGCCGAAGATCCCTTGCGTGTTCTGCGTGTGGCGCGTTTTGCCGCCCGCTATGCGCATTTAAGTTTTCGCATTGCCGACGAAACCATGGCGCTCATGCGCGATATGACCACCGCAGGTGAGTTGGCGCATCTGACTCCTGAACGCGTCTGGAAAGAGACGGAGAACGCCCTCAAGACCCGTAATCCACAGGTCTTTTTCCAGGTGTTGCGTGACTGCGGGGCGCTAAAAGTGCTGTTCCCGGAAGTGGACGCGCTGTTTGGCGTACCCGCGCCGGCAAAATGGCATCCTGAAATCGATACCGGTCTTCATACCCTGATGACCGTGAGCATGGCTGCGATGCTCAGCCCTGAGGTCGATGTGCGTTTTGCCACTCTCTGCCACGACCTGGGAAAAGGGTTAACCCCACCGGAACTTTGGCCACGCCATCACGGGCATGGCCCGGCGGGCGTCAAACTTGTCGAGGGCGTCTGCCAGCGATTGCGCGTACCGAACGATATCCGCGATCTGGCCAAACTGGTGGCGGAATTCCACGATCTGATCCATACCTTCCCGATCCTGCAGCCAAAGACCATCGTTAAATTGTTCGATTCGATTGACGCCTGGCGCAAGCCGCAGCGGGTTGAGCAAATCGCCCTGACCAGCGAGGCCGACGTGCGCGGACGTGCGGGGTTTGAGGCGTGCGACTACCCGCAGGGACGTTTGCTGCGTGAGGCCTGGGATGTCGCAAAAGCGGTCTCCAGCAAAGCGGTTGTTGAGGCAGGTTTCAAAGGCATTGAAGTGCGTGAAGAGTTAACGCGCCGTCGCATTCAGGCCGTGGCCGACTGGAAAGAACAACGTTGCCCTCAGCCAAAAGACTGAGGGCATATTATTTAGATAAAGATGAAGTAGACCGCGGCAGCGACAATAAAGCGATAGATCGCAAACGGGATAAACGAGATACGTTTGATCAACTCCAGGAAGGTTTTGATCGCAATGAGAGCGACGATAAACGCCGTCACGAAGCCGACGGCAAACATCGGAATGTCACCCACGGTCAAGAACTTAAGACTCTTATACAAATCCAGTACGGTGGCGCCCATCATCATTGGCACCGCCAACAGGAACGAGAACTCCGAAGCCGCATAACGGCTCACGCCCATGAGCATACCACCTGAAATTGTTGCTCCAGAACGGGAGAACCCCGGCCATAGCGCCAGACACTGGAAGCAGCCAATCATAAATGCCTGACGCAAGGTGATATCGTCCACCCCTTCGGCGCGCGGCACTTTTGGTTTGAGGCATTCCGCCGCAATCAGCAGTACCCCACCCACCACCAGCGCATACATCACGTTAATGGGGTTAAAGAGAGATTTAATGGCATCGTGGAAAACAAGGCCGAGAACAACGGCGGGAACCATGCCCAGCAGGATATGAATGAGCGTCAGGCGACCTGTGCCTGTGCCTTCATGGGGGGTACGACCAAAGTGAATACCAATCAATCCAAACAGGCGACGCCAGAACATCACCACCACAGCCAAAATCGACCCTAACTGAATCACAACTTCAAACGTTTTTGCGGTATCTCCCTCAAAACCCAGTAAATGCCCCACAAGAATCATGTGGCCCGTACTGGAAACCGGTAAAAACTCCGTCAATCCTTCGACAACACCCAAAATTGCTGCCACCAGCAGCGAGTGCATATCGCTCATCAAATAAACCCCTAAACAGACATAAAAAACGGCTTACCACAAGGGAAGCCGCGTATGGCCATGACGTATGACCAGAAGACTAGCGCTTGGTTTAATAATTATGAATTTAAATAATTTTTTTCAGATTATTGCCACGCTCAATGATGACGCCAACGTTGGCGGCCCGGGCGACAGCCCCTGGCTTGCTCAATTTGATGCGCACCCATGGAGAGTTAAAACGGCTCAGCAGTAAATCAGCGACCTCTTCGGCGACCCGTTCCACCAGCGCAAAACGGTTTCCTTCGACATGCGCAATCACGGTTTCTGCTATGTCTGCATAGCTCAGACAATCATTAACATCGTCGCTCTTTGCCGCCTGGCGGTTATCCCATGCCATTTCGATATCGAACACCAGCTTTTGCTCAATCGTCTGCTCCCAGTCATACACACCGATAGTGGTGATTACCGAAAGTTGCTCTATAAATACAATGTCCATCACGCCCCACCTGCTTTTTGGCTAACCTGGATACCACTTTCCATAATTTATGCGTATTATCCACTGATGCAGATAATAAAACGACATTTTCACAATGGAACAGCGTTATGAGTGCAATCGCGCCTGGAATGATCATCCTCGCGTATCTTTGCGGCTCAATATCCAGCGCCATTCTGGTCTGCCGCATCGCAGGTCTGCCTGACCCACGTGAGAGTGGCTCTGGCAACCCAGGGGCGACCAACGTATTACGAATTGGCGGCAAAGGAGCAGCCGTAACGGTACTGATTTTTGACGTGCTAAAAGGCATGCTGCCGGTATGGGGAGCCTATGCGCTTGGCATCACCCCCTTCTGGCTTGGCCTTATTGCTATCGCCGCCTGCCTTGGGCATATCTGGCCTGTTTTTTTCCATTTTCAGGGCGGAAAGGGCGTTGCTACTGCCTTTGGTGCGATTGCGCCCATTGGCTGGGACTTAACGGGCGTGATGGCGGGAACCTGGCTGCTGACCGTCCTGCTTAGCGGTTACTCTTCGTTAGGTGCGATTGTCAGCGCGCTGATTGCGCCCTTCTATGTCTGGTGGTTTAAACCCCAGTTTACCTTTCCGGTTGCCATGCTCTCCTGCCTGATCCTGATACGTCACCATGACAACATTCAGCGGTTATGGCGTCGTCAGGAGACAAAAATCTGGCACAAACTGAAGAAAAAAAAGTAGACGGATCCCCTCCCGGATAAAAAGTATCATATCCGGGAAAATGCCCTGTTCATCCCTTTCATTGCCTGAATGGACTGAATTCTGCCGTTACGCCTGTATCGCGTCAGGCGTAACGGCGCGCTAAGCCACGTCCCGCGCCCCTCCCCCATATCCTGATGATGTCGTCTATCCTTAACGCTCGATTAACTTTTTGAGCCAGGGGGCAACACAGTGACAAAAATGACCAGTGATTTTTTCATTGAGAGCCTGAAAGCCTGGGGTGTCAGCCGAATTTATGGCTACCCCGGTGATGGCATCAACGGTGTGCTCGGTGCGCTGCAACGCGCGAATAAAGCGGGCAATGGCATTGAGTTTATCCAGGTACGCCATGAAGAAATGGCGGCGTTTATGGCAGCAGGACATGCCAAATTCACCGGCGAGTTGGGCGTGTGTCTCTCAACCGGAGGCCCAGGCGCCACCCATCTGCTGACCGGCCTGTATGACGCGAAAATGGACCATGCTCCGGTGCTGGCCATCGCCGGTCAGGCAGAGGCCACCGCACGCGGCGCCAGCTATCAGCAAGAATTAAACCTCGATCGTGTTTTCGCCGACGTGGCGAACTTTGTACAAGAAGCCGCCTCCCCCAGCCAGGTACGCCACCTTGTCGATCGCGGCGTACGTATCGCAGTGGCGCAAAACGGTGTAACGGTCCTGATATTGCCGAAGGATATTCAGGACGAACCCTGGCAGGCGCCGCCGCATACCCATGGTTTCACCCACTCAGGAGCGGGCTATCAACGTCCGAAAATCGTGCCTTATGAGGCCGATCTGCAACGTGCCGCGGATATTCTTAATAGCGGAAAGAAAGTGGCGATACTGGTTGGGGCGGGTGCCCGTAGCGCAGCACTGGAAGTGGTGCAACTGGCCAATCTGCTTGGTGCTGGCGTGGCAAAAGCGCTGCTCGGCAAAGATGTACTACCGGATGACGCGCCTTTTATCACCGGCGCGATCGGTTTGCTGGGTACGAAACCGTCTTACGACATGATGATGAATTGCGACACGCTGCTGATGATTGGTACCGGTTTTCCATGGACAGAATTCCTGCCGAAAGAGGGGCAGGCCCGAGCGGTGCAGGTCGATATCGATCCGGCAATGCTGGGGCTACGCTACCCGGTCGAAGTTAATCTTCATGGCGATGCAGCGGAAACCCTTCGCGCACTGCTGCCGCTGCTGACGCATAAAACTGACCGTAGCTGGCAAGAGGAAATTGCCAGAGGGGTGAAATCATGGTGGGAGACCCTTGAGGAACGAGCGATGGCCGACGCCAAACCGGTTAACCCGCAACGCGTCGTCTGGGAAATGTCACCGCTGCTGCCGGACGATGCCATCGTCACGTCCGATTCCGGCTCGTGTGCCAACTGGTTTGCACGCGATTATAAAGTGAAGCAGGGCCAACGCGCCTCACTGTCTGGCGGCCTTGCCTGTATGGGTGCCGCTGTACCTTACGCCATCGCCGCAAAATTTGCCTACCCGCAGAAAGTGGTGGTCGCGCTGGTCGGGGATGGTGCCATGCAAATGAACAACATGGCAGAACTGATCACCATTCAGAAATACTGGCAAAGCTGGAGCGATCCGCGCCTGATCATTTGTGTCTTCAATAATCAGGATCTTAACCAGGTGACCTGGGAGCAGCGCGTAATGGAGGGCAATCCGCGATTTGAGGCAACCCAGGACATTCCCGATGTGGGTTATGCCCGCTTCGCCCAGTCGCTGGGCCTCAAAGGGATTTTCGTGAATGATCCACAACAGTTACCGATTGCCTGGCAGCAAGCCTTGTCAGCAGAGCGCCCCGTTGTACTGGAAGTGAAAACCGATCCGGAAGTGGCGCCGCTACCGCCGCATATCACCCTGAAACAGGCAAAAGCCTTTATGGCCTCAATGGCCAAAGGGGATCGCTCTGCCGGGAAGATTTTCGCCGACACGGCAAACCAGTTGATGAGTGAAATATTGCCGGGCAAAAAATCGTAGCGACAAAAAACAGGCCGGGCGTGTCAGAAGCCCGGCCTGCCGGGGAGTTAGTGCGAAGGCAGCAATTCCGTTTTAATCCACCCGGTCTCACGCTTATCAAAATGTTGATAAGCGGATACCACATCTGACAATGGCTCCACCTGAGTCAGCACCTGGGTGGGGTCGATAGCCCCCACGCGCACCAGTTCCAGCAGGTGCGGAATAATCGCGTGGTGATTACAGTTACCCATTTTCATGGTCAGATTCTTATTCATCGCCATCCCAATGGGAAAGGTCTGCGCGGCGGGAGGATAAACGCCGATAATGCTCAGTGTCCCCGCTTTTTTCAGCCCCTGAATCGCCCATTCCAGCGCCTGGCTCGGCGCATCGCCCGGAACCCAGTTTCCGTCCTGGACATGCTGATGCTCCGCATTGTCCGGCGCCACCTGTTGCACTTCCTGACGGTATTGCTCTGCTTTCTGTTCGGCTTGCTGAGCCGCCGGGCCATGGTGAGCGTGCTCGCTATCAACACCAACGGCGTCAATAGCAATATCAACACCCAGCCCACCGGTGAGTAATGCAATGGCTTCCAGCGGATCTTCTTTATCGAAATTGACGGTAAAGGCCCCCTGTCGGCGCGCCATCGCCAGTCTGTCATCATGTGAATCGACGGCAATGACGCGTCCGGCGCCCATCAACAGTGCGCTGGCAATCGTAAACTGACCAACAGGCCCGCAGCCAAACACCGCCACCGTGTCGCCGCGCGTAATGTCTGCTATCTCCGCGCCAAACCAGCCCGTCGGAAAGATATCGCTGACAAGAATCGCCTGTTCATCACTGACCTCCTGCGGGACTTTTACCAGCGTATTAGAGGCAAAGGGAATACGCGCCTTTTCTGCCTGTAAGCCGTTGACAGGACCGGTCGCTTGCGGGCCGCCAAAGAAACAGGTACCGGCCTGTGGGCCGTTCGGATTGGCATTATCACACTGCGCGGTGTTACCGCTGCGACAGGGAGGGCAGTAGCTACAAGAGAGCGTCGAGCAAACCACCACCCGATCGCCGACATCAAAATTACGCACCTGGTCGCCCAGTTGCTCAATAATGCCGACGCCTTCATGGCCGAGGATGGTGCCCGCTTTCATATCGCTAAAGGTGCCACGGATAAAGTGCAGATCGGTACCGCAAATGGCCGAGGCTGTAAGACGAATAACCGCATCAGTGGGTTGTTCAATCTGTGGTTCGGCGACGTCATCAAGACGAATATCGCCAGTAGCGTGCCAGACGAGAGCTTTCATAATGTCTCCTCTTTCGGTGATGTAGAAGAGGCGTCATAACTGAACATCCCTGCCGGCTATGGCAGCCGATTTTGACTCGCAAAGGGGAAAGTATAGTCAGTGATCTGTGGAGATGCGGACGATAGCGGCAAGGAAATGGGAAGATAAAAAGAGGGAAACCAAACGATAACCCCGGTAAGCGTAGCCACCGGGGGAATAGATTACGCAGCGGGTAATTCCGCCAGCGGCCAGCGCGGGCGCACAGTTACGCCAAGTCCGGCAACGCCACCGGCTTTCAGACGCACCATTCCGGCATAGGCAATCATTGCGCCGTTATCGGTACAAAATTCCGGGCGAGCATAGAACACCTCACCACGGCGTTTTTTCATCATCTCAGCCAGTTTTGCGCGAAGCGTACGGTTTGCGCTAACGCCACCCGCCATAACCAGACGGGTAAAACCTGTTTGGTCCAGCGCACGTTTACATTTGATCATCAGCGTATCGACCACCGCGTCTTCAAATGCACGGGCGATATCGGCACGCGTTTGCTCATCCGGTTCATTTTCACGAATGGTATTCGCCGCGAAGGTTTTCAGGCCAGAGAAACTGAAATCAAGACCGGGCCTGTCCGTCATAGGACGCGGGAAGACAAAGCGCCCTTCCGTCCCCTGCGACGCCAGTTTCGATAACATGGGCCCACCAGGGTAATCAAGACCGAGCAATTTGGCCGTTTTGTCAAACGCCTCACCGGCGGCATCATCAATGGATTCGCCAAGCAACTGGTACTCGCCAATCCCCGTCACGCTAATCAGTTGCGTGTGTCCGCCGGAGACCAGCAGCGCCACAAACGGGTATTGTGGTGGATTATCTTCCAGCATGGGCGCCAGCAGGTGGCCTTCCATATGGTGAACCGGAATGGCCGGAACATCCCATGCAAATGCCAGCGCCCGGCCGACCGTTGCGCCGACCAGCAACGCGCCGACAAGACCCGGACCTGCGGTATAGGCAACCGCATCGATATCTTTTGCCGCCAGCCCTGCCTCTTTGAGCGCCGCCTGAATCAACGGTACGGTTTTACGTACATGATCGCGGGAGGCCAGTTCAGGCACAACGCCGCCGTAGTCGGCATGCAGTTTTACCTGACTATACAATTGGTTGGCTAAAAGGCCGTTCTTGTCGTCATAAATAGCGATGCCGGTTTCATCGCAGGATGTTTCAATTCCCAGTACACGCATGGCTGTTTTTTACCTCGCTTCAATGCCGCGCAGTGTAGGATCAATGCCCCTTGTTGTAAACTTTACTCACCCCCTTGAAGGACTTCGTGTATACTCCCCACCCTTACAAAAGTCCCTTTCAAAAAAGGCAGCGGTGCTTTACAAAGCAGCAACTGTTGAAGTAAAATTCCGCACCATTTTGAAATAAGCTGGCGTTGACGCCAGCGGCAAACCGAATTTATCAAAGGTGAGAGGCACATGCCGGTAATTAAAGTACGTGAAAACGAGCCGTTCGACGTAGCACTGCGTCGCTTCAAGCGTTCCTGCGAAAAAGCAGGTGTTCTGGCGGAAGTTCGTCGTCGTGAGTTCTATGAAAAACCGACTACCGAACGTAAGCGCGCTAAAGCTTCTGCTGTGAAACGTCACGCGAAGAAACTGGCTCGCGAAAACGCACGCCGCACTCGTCTGTACTAAGTCTTCTGAGAGTTTAGCTCTCAGTTTCAGACCGAGTTGTAGTTGTAAGGCCGTGCTTCCGAAAGGAATGCGCGGCTTATTTTCGTTTATGCATTAGCAAGTACACAAAATCATTCAGGATGCATCAAGGCGGCAAGAGCGTGAATTCCCTGAGCTTACTGTAGTCAGTCAGTGACAGGAGTGAACGATCGTAGCCAACGCAGAGGCAGTTCGACTGACAAAGTGTAATTATGGGGCATATGGCTGGACGAATTCCACGCGTTTTCATCAATGACCTGCTGGCTCGCACCGACATCATCGATCTGATCGATGCGCGTGTGAAACTGAAAAAGCAGGGCAAGAACTGGCACGCATGCTGTCCATTCCATAACGAAAAAAGTCCTTCCTTCACCGTAAACGGTGAAAAACAGTTTTATCACTGCTTCGGCTGTGGGGCGCACGGCAACGCGATCGACTTTCTCATGAACTACGACAAGCTCGAGTTTGTGGAAACCGTCGAAGAGCTGGCCGCCATGCATAACCTGGAAGTGCCCTATGAAGCAGGCAACGGGCCAAGTCAGATAGAGCGCCACCAGCGGCAAAGTCTCTATCAGTTGATGGATGGCCTGAATGCGTTTTATCAGCAATCCCTGATGCAACCTGCCGCTGAACCGGCGCGCCAGTATCTGGAAAGGCGCGGTTTAAGCAGCGATGTCATCGCCCGTTTTGCGATTGGTTACGCCCCTCCCGGCTGGGACAACGTTTTAAAGCGTTTTGGTGCAAATCAGGAAAATCGTCAATCTTTGATTGATGCGGGCATGCTAGTCACTAACGATCAGGGACGCAGTTACGATCGTTTTCGCGAACGGGTGATGTTTCCCATCCGCGACAAGCGTGGTCGGGTAATGGGATTTGGTGGCCGAGTGCTGGGTAACGATACCCCCAAATATCTCAACTCACCAGAGACCGATATTTTCCATAAAGGCCGCCAGTTATACGGGCTTTATGAAGCGCAGCAGGACAATGATGAACCGCAGCGGCTTTTAGTCGTGGAAGGTTACATGGATGTGGTTGCGCTGGCGCAATATGGCATTAACTACGCCGTTGCGTCACTCGGAACTTCGACCACAGCAGACCATATTCAACTGTTGTTTCGGGTAACGAAAAACGTCATTTGCTGTTATGACGGCGACCGTGCAGGCCGCGATGCCGCATGGCGTGCGCTGGAAACCGCATTGCCGTACATGAGCGACGGACGTCAGCTACGCTTTATGTTCCTGCCGGACGGTGAAGACCCGGATACGCTGGTACGTAAGGAAGGTAAAGCAGCATTTGAAGCGCGGATGGAGCAGGCGATGCCGCTCTCCACGTTTTTGTTTAACAGCTTACTGCCGCAGGCGGACTTAACCACGCCGGACGGGACAACGCAACTTGCCGCGCTGGCGCTGCCGTTGATTTCTCAGGTTCCGGGTGAAACGCTACGTATCCAGCTCAGGCAGTTACTGGGTAACAAAATTGGCATCTTTGACGACGCGCAGCTTGATCGTTTAATGCCAAAACAGGCGGAAAATGCCACGGCCCGCCCGGCGCCTCAGCTAAAACGCACAACCATGCGTATACTGATAGGATTGCTGGTCCAGAGCCCGGAACTCGCGCCGTTAGTGCCTCCGCTGGAGGGGCTGGATAAATCCAGAATGGCTGGACTTGGCTTATTTACAGAACTGGTCAACACTTGTTTGTCACAGCCTGGATTAACCACAGGGCAGCTTCTGGAACAGTATCGCGGAACAAAAGAAGCCGCAACCCTTGAAAAACTGGCGATGTGGGACGATATAGCAGATAAAGACATTGCAGAAAAAACGTTCAACGACGCGCTCAATCATATGTTTGATTCGATGCTTGTACAGCGGCAAGAAGAGTTGATAGCTCGTGACCGCACACATGGTTTAAGCAGCGAAGAACGCCGGGAGCTCTGGCAACTAAACCAGGAACTGGCGAAAAAGTAAATTCAACGGCTTAAGTGCCGATAATCGTTCGGGAAGCGCCCGACAGCCGCATTGAGAGGCAGCGGCAAAAATATAAGTAAGCCCTCGTTACACCAAGTTGGCGGTTTTATTTCGCTGACCGACACCAACCCTCTTGAATTAAGTGTGGATACCGTCTTATGGAGCAAAACCCGCAGTCACAGCTGAAACTTCTTGTCCAACGTGGTAAGGAGCAAGGCTATCTGACCTATGCCGAGGTCAATGACCATCTGCCGGAAGATATCGTCGACTCCGATCAGATCGAAGACATCATCCAAATGATCAACGACATGGGCATTCAGGTGATGGAAGAAGCACCGGATGCCGATGATCTACTGCTTGCCGAAACCGCCAACAACACTGATGAAGATGCAGAAGAAGCGGCTGCACAGGTTCTTTCCAGTGTTGAATCTGAAATCGGTCGTACAACCGATCCGGTGCGCATGTACATGCGCGAAATGGGTACCGTTGAACTGTTGACCCGCGAAGGCGAAATTGACATCGCTAAGCGTATCGAAGACGGGATCAACCAGGTTCAGTGCTCCGTTGCCGAGTACCCGGAAGCCATTACCTATCTGCTGGAACAATATGATCGTGTTGAAGCGGAGCAGGCTCGCCTGTCTGATTTGATCACTGGCTTCGTCGATCCGAACGCGGAAGAAGATCTGGCACCTACGGCGACTCACGTCGGTTCTGAGCTCTCTCAGGAAGAGCTGGACGACGATGAAGACGAAGATGAAGACGAAGATGGCGATGACAGCAGCGACGATGACAACAGCATCGATCCTGAGCTGGCGCGCGAAAAATTTGCCGAACTGCGTACACAGTACGAAAAAACCCGTGACACCATCAAAGCGAAAGGCCGTAGCCACGCTGATGCCGCAGCCGAAATCCTGCAGTTGTCCGAAGTCTTCAAACAGTTCCGTCTGGTACCAAAACAGTTCGATTACCTGGTAAACAGCATGCGCACCATGATGGATCGCGTGCGTACCCAGGAACGCATTATCATGAAGCTGTGCGTTGAACAGTGCAAAATGCCGAAGAAAAACTTCATTACGCTGTTTACTGGCAACGAAACCAACGAGACCTGGTTCAATGCAGCCCTGGCGATGAACAAGCCGTGGTCTGAAAAACTGCATGAAGTGTCTGAGGACGTTCAGCGCGGCCTGCAGAAACTGCAGCAGATTGAAGAAGAGACCGGCCTGACCATCGAGCAGGTGAAAGACATTAACCGTCGTATGTCCATCGGTGAAGCGAAAGCGCGCCGTGCGAAGAAAGAGATGGTTGAAGCGAACCTGCGTCTGGTTATCTCTATCGCCAAGAAATACACCAACCGTGGTCTGCAGTTCCTCGATCTGATTCAGGAAGGCAACATCGGCCTGATGAAAGCGGTAGATAAGTTTGAATACCGTCGCGGTTACAAGTTCTCCACCTATGCAACCTGGTGGATCCGTCAGGCAATCACCCGTTCTATCGCGGATCAGGCGCGCACCATCCGTATTCCGGTGCATATGATTGAGACTATCAACAAGCTCAACCGTATCTCCCGCCAGATGTTGCAAGAGATGGGCCGTGAGCCGACGCCGGAAGAGCTGGCCGAACGTATGCTGATGCCGGAAGATAAGATCCGCAAAGTGCTGAAGATTGCCAAAGAGCCGATCTCCATGGAAACGCCGATTGGCGACGATGAAGATTCGCATCTGGGTGATTTCATCGAGGACACCACCCTCGAGCTGCCGCTGGACTCTGCGACCACCGAGAGCCTGCGTGCCGCTACGCACGACGTTCTGGCTGGCCTGACCGCCCGTGAAGCAAAAGTGCTGCGTATGCGTTTCGGTATCGATATGAATACCGACCACACGCTGGAAGAAGTGGGTAAACAGTTCGACGTTACCCGCGAACGTATCCGTCAGATCGAAGCGAAGGCGCTGCGTAAACTGCGCCACCCAAGCCGCTCTGAGGTTCTGCGTAGCTTCCTCGACGATTAATTCGTCCGTATTTTCTGCCTTATCAGACGCCATCCTTCGGGGTGGCGTTTTTTTATCCGTATTAATGGAAAAATAAATCCAGATATCAATGCCAGACTATTTCACATTATTTTAAATATATTTCCAATATGAATACTTTGGAAAAACTGCTTGATAAAATAAATACAACCCTGCGAGTCAGCATTAATTTATTACGCTTTTAAAATTTATAAACAGGCAATAAAAAGAATTACAAACCACATTAAAAACAACAAAAAACCCAAAAATTACAAACAGTTAATCTTAAAAGAACAATAGTAAAAGCTATTATACTCAGCATTACTAAATTCGTTGCAGTTGTATATAAGGGCTGCTTGTGCTAAAAAACGGAAAAATAAAAGATAGTCCCCGAACTCGCAAGTTTCAAATGTACCTGGTAAACGTCACCACCATGGCGACTGGGTATTTTTTTGCATTTCAAGGAACAGGATGATAACTGAGTGGTATGTCCTAAATCGGTTGCTGTGACGGTGCGCCTGTTAACTATGGCCTGGACACCAACCGTCACGTAGAGATTACCAACAGGAAACAAAATGGATTTTAACGTGAACACGGAAACAGAAGAGCAAGCGCTGATTAACAGCGTACGCAGCACATTGACGGAGCAAGGTGATGCACTCCGCCATCTGGCAGAAGTCATCAATGCGGAAGAGAAGATGACTAAACACCGCATCTCCACCCTACTCATCACCGATAATTCACAGGATGTGATTGGTTCAGTCAGGATTTTCGACTGACACCTCACCTGTTTATACCGACATAAAAAGTCTTCCCCTCAGCAAATTTTTGCCGGGGAGAATAACGTTGAAAGTGACATGTCTACACATAAAGTAAAGTTGCTGGCGTCCTCGTTACGCGCACGTACGGCCAAATTTAATCTTGCCTGGATCCAGCAGCATCTTGCCTGGATTGTTATTGCCGCCCCGATGGCGCTGCTCGTCATCTATTTGGTGATTTTCAGCCAGCCGCGATATATGAGCGAATCAAAGGTCGCGGTAAAACGTCCCAGTGATATTGAAGGCGCCAGCCTGAATGTCGGCTTGCTGCTGGGTGCATCCAACCCCAGTTCCACCGAAGACGCGTTGTATCTCAAGGAGTACATCAACTCAGCAGATATGCTGAAAGTACTCGATAAACAGCTCGATTTTCACGATGCATGGAGCCATAGCGGGCTGGACTTCATTCATCATCTCTCTAAAGATACAACGGCAGAACAGTTCCTCAATTACTACCGCGACCGAATCTCTGTGGTCTTTGATGACAAAACCGGTCTTTTGACGATTCAGACCCAGGGTTTTACGCCGGAATTCTCACAGCAGTTCAATAAAGCAGTCCTGAAAGAGTCAGAGCGTTTTATTAACGAGCTCTCCCATAAAATCGCGCGAGAGCAGTTGAACTTCGCCCAGGAAGAACTACAGCAGGCCCGTATCCGCCTTGATAAAAGTAAAGCAGAATTACTGGCTTACCAGAATCAGAACAATATCCTCGATCCCGAAGCCTCCGCCACTGCTGCCACCTCTCTGGTGATGACCTTACAAGGTAAAAAAGTTGAGCTGGAAGCCGAGCTGCGTAATTTATTGAGTTACTTGCGTGAAGATGCGCCCCAGGTCATTAGCCTTCGTAATTCAATAAAAGCCCTGCAGGCACAGATCGACGCAGAGCAGAGCAAAATCACCGCGCCAGGCGATAAGAAACTCAACAGCATGGCGGCTGACTTTGACGAGATTAAAGCACGCGTCACCTTCGATACCGAAATCTACACGATGGCGATCAAAGCCATTGAAAAAACACGCCTGGAAGCGGCACGTAAACTCAAAGTGTTGTCGGTCATCAGTTCACCGCAACAACCGGAAGAGTCCAGTTTTCCCAATAGCGGCTACCTGCTGGCAAGCTGGTTGTTAGTCTGCTGCCTACTCTTCGGCACCATCAAATTGCTGCTGGCCGTGATTGAAGATCACAAAGACTAATTTTGGACGCACAGTGAATTTTACAGAGTTGAACATGAAATTATTAAAATCGGCACTGCTCCTTCTGGTCTGCCATGCGGCCTGGGCGGCAGGTCCGACAGGTATTACAGCCGATCCAAATCTGACAGGGGCGGCGCCGTTGCCGTCGATTATCTCCGGCAAGACAGAAGAAACTCAGAACGCAACCGGGTTTGACAACACACCGCCACCCGTGGCTGCCGCACTGCCCAGCCGCATGTTCGGCGCACAGTTGTTTACCTCTATCAGCGCAGCTTCAGGCGCAGGTCTGGGGTTCAACCCAGGCTATGTGATTGGTCTCGGTGATACCATCCAGATTCGACTGTGGGGCGCATTCCAGTATGACGGGGCGCTCACCGTTGACCCGAAAGGCAATATTTTCCTGCCTAATATTGGCCCGCTGAAAGTCTCGGGTATGACCAATGCGCAGTTGAACAATACCGTCACCAGTAAGATCAAAGAAGTTTATACGTCGAACGTTAACGTCTATGCCTCCCTGCTGCAGGCTCAGCCGGTGAAAGTTTTCGTGACCGGCTATGTGCGAAGCCCAGGCTTATATGGTGGCGTGGCATCTGACTCCCTGCTCTCTTATCTGAGCAAAGCTGGCGGCGTCGACAGTGAGCGCGGCAGCTACGTTAATATCATCGTCAAACGTGGCAAATCGGTTATCTCACGCGTGAACCTGTACGATTTTCTGCTGAACGGTAAGCTGGGCCTGTCGCAGTTTGTCGATGGCGATACCATCGTCGTTGGTCCACGTCAGCATACATTCAGCGTAGAAGGCGATGTGTTTAACAGTTACGACTTTGAATTCGCCAACAGTACGATTCCGGTCACAGAGGCACTCAGTTGGGCGCGTCCGAAACCCGGCGCCACCCACATGACCATTATCCGTCAGCAAGGTACCGTAAAACGTAGCGAATACTATCCTCTCGGCTCCGCAGCGGGCCGCTCTCTACAGGATGGCGACCGTCTTATCGTGAGTTCAGACCGCTATGCAGGCACCATTCAGGTACGTGTTGACGGTGCCCATTCCGGCGAACATGCGATAGTTCTGCCATACGGTTCGACCATGCGTCAGGTGCTATCGCAGATCCGCCCGAATAGCATGTCGCAGATGAAGGCCATCCAGTTGTACAGAACATCTGTTGCGGAGCGTCAGAAAGAGATGCTGAACCTGTCGTTGCAGAAACTGGAAGAGGCCTCTCTTTCAGCACAATCCTCAACGCAGGAAGAGGCCCGTTTGCGCATGCAGGAAGCACAACTGGTTAGCCGGTTCGTCAATAAAGCGCGTGCTGTCGTTCCGAAAGGGCAAGTCGTGCTTAGCGAAAGCAACATCGACTCGGTGCTGCTGGAAGATGGTGACGTCATAATGATTCCGGAAAAAACGTCGCTGGTTATGGTGCACGGGGAAGTGCTGTTCCCGAACGCCGTCTCCTGGCAGGACGGAATGGATGTGGACGATTACATCAAAAAATGCGGTGGGCTGACGCAGAAATCCGGCAATTCAAAAATCATTGTGATTCACCAGAACGGCGAGTCGGTTGATGCTGACGATGCAGGAAAACTGCAACCCGGTGACGAAATCATGGTTCTGCCGAAATACGAATCGAAAAACATTGAAGTTACGCGTGGTATTTCGACCATTCTTTATCAGCTTGCCGTTGCCGCCAGGGTTGTGCTGACAATCTAATCAGCTCTGTCGCAGATGCTTTTCCCGGCATGCCGGGGAAAGCGAAACAAGCAGCGGTAAAAACGTTTTCTTCTTTAATCAACGGATTGATATTGATGGAACGAACGAGAAACAGACTGGGTATTTATTCCGGGGGGATCTGGCGCATTCCGCATCTGGCCAGTTTTCTGCCTGGAGAACCAGTGCGGCTTTCGCCTTATAAAACCATTCCCGAGCAGGTGAATGCTATCGCCGTCTGGGGCCACCGCCCCAGCGCGCAAAAGCCTGTTGCCCTGGCACAATCCGTTGGTCTCCCGGTTATTCGCCTGGAAGATGGCTTTATTCGTTCTCTCGGGTTAGGCGTTCAGGGTTGCCCGCCTCTCTCCATCGTCGTTGATCATTTAGGCATCTATTACGACGCTTCGGTTCCGAGCTCGCTTGAATGCCTGGTAAAAGATAATGACGGCAATAAGCCGCTCGCGGCTGAAGCGCAGGCGATGATGCGCGCCATCGTTGACAATGATTTGTCGAAATACAACCAGGCGCCGCCGTTTGTCGCACCGGATATTATGCCAGAGGCCGTGCTGGTGATTGACCAGACGTTTGGCGATATGTCTGTCACCAAAGGCAACGCCGGCCCGGAAAGCTTCCAGCAGATGCTTGAGACAGCAAAGCAGGAAAATCCGAGCGCAGAGGTTTGGGTGAAGGTGCATCCAGATGTGCTATGCGGCAAAAAGGCGGGGTACTTTGCGAACCTGAAATCCGACGACCGTGTGCGCGTATTTGCCGAAGATATCAGCCCGCAATCGCTACTGCGGCACATGCAAAAGGTGTATGTGGTCACCTCGCAGTATGGTTTTGAAGCGTTGCTGGCAGGCAAACCCGTCGTCTGCTTTGGGCAGCCATGGTATGCGGGCTGGGGACTAACAGATGACCGTCACCCAAAGGCCCGTGAGCTTGCCGCACGCCGACAACCGACCACACTGAGCAATCTATTTACCGCCGCCTATTTGCGCTACTGCCGTTACCGACACCCGGTAAGCGGAAAACCTGCAACGCTGGCCTGCGTTGTCGACTGGCTGGTCTTACAGCGTAACCACAACCAGTCACGCCGTGGCACGCTATGGGCGCCGGGATTAAGCCTGTGGAAAACAGCAATACTGAGGCCGTTTCTGAAAACAGCGGAGAACCGGGTACGCTTTGCGAAGCAGTGTCGACAAGCCAGCGCGCTTATTGCCTGGGGTACAAGGGGAGAGAAAAAATGGCAGGCGCAGGCAGATGCACAGCGCATTCCACTGTGGCGGATGGAAGACGGGTTTATCCGCTCCTCCGGCCTGGGTTCCGATTTGCTCGCCCCCCTGTCTTTAGTGCTGGATAAAACCGGTATCTATTACGACGCATCCCGTCCAAGCGATCTGGAAAACCTGCTGAACGCCAGCAGCCTGAGCGAACATCAGCGGGAGCGTGCGCAAGCCCTTCTGCAACAACTTGTGCGCAACAAAGTCAGTAAATACAACCTTGGACAGGAGTGGCACTTACCGCCCGAGGCTACCGGTAAAAAAATTATTCTGGTACCCGGTCAGGTGGAGGATGACGCATCGATTCTGACAGGGGCGAGATCTGTTAACACCAACCGGGATTTATTGCGTACGGTACGCGAGCGCAATCCTGACGCGTTTGTTGTCTTTAAACCGCACCCGGATGTGCTGGTTGGCAACCGTAAAGGGCAAGTCGTGGCGGAAGATATCGCCCGTTGGGCCGACTGCCAGGCGCTGGATGCCGATATCATTCAGTGCATTCAACTCGCTGATGAGTTACACACCATGACCTCTCTTTCCGGCTTCGAAGCCTTAATGCACGGTAAGCGAGTATTTTGCTATGGCCTGCCTTTTTATGCCGGCTGGGGACTCACTCAGGATGAGCACAATATTCCCCGGCGCGCCCGACAGCTCAGTCTTACGGATTTAGTGTGGCAAACGCTTATCGCGTACCCAACTTATATCCATCCACAGCGACTGGAGCCAATGCAGGCAGAAGAGGCCGTAATATGGCTGAGCACCGCTCCACGCGGTGAAATGAAAATCACGAAAAAAAATATTGGTCGATTAGCCAGACAGTACCGCAAGTTATTGATGTTTTACAAAGTTCGTTTTGGTTAGTGTTAATTTGAGACTCATGGACGATGATGCAAAATAATACCGTTAAGACATTACTCGCTGGGAAAAAATATCTGCTGTTGCAAGGACCAATGGGGCCTTTCTTCAACGATGTCGCCAACTGGCTGGAGACGCTGGAACGCGAAGCGGTAAATGTTGTATTTAATGGTGGCGATCGTTTTTATTGTCGACATCGTCAGCACCTTACTTATACACAAACGCCGAAGGAATTCCCGACCTGGCTGAAAGAGACCTGGAAGGTTTATCCATTCGACACCATCTTGTGCTTCGGAGACTGCCGTCCATTGCATAGGGCGGCGCATGCCTGGGCGAAAGCGAAAGGTATTCGTTTCCTGGCTTTCGAAGAGGGCTATCTGCGGCCTCATTTTATTACACTTGAAGAAGGCGGAGTGAATGCTTTCTCCCCCCTGCCCCGTGATCCTGATTTTTACCGGAGCTTGCCAGATTTCCCGCCCTCAGAACCCCAGCCACTGAAACCGTCCTCAGGCCGCCGTTACATCCACGCGACATGGTATTATCTTATCGGCTGGCGTTATAGACACGAGTTCATGCATTATCGCCATCACAAATCTTTTTCACCATGGTACGAGGCAAAATGCTGGGTGCGCGCGTGGTGGCGTAAGCAATGGTATGGCTGGAAACAACGTGGCGTAATGGAGACGCTGCAGACGACATTCGATCAACGCTATTACCTTGCGATTTTGCAGGTCTATAACGATAGTCAGATCCGCAACCATAGCCCATACGCTGATGTCCGGGATTATATTAACGATGTGATCTTCTCGTTTGCACGCAAAGCGCCGAAAGACGATGTGCTGATCATTAAGCACCACCCTATGGATCGCGGGCATCGTCTGTATGGCCCGTTGATTAAGCGGCTGAGTAAAAAGTATGGCGTGACCAATCGCATAATTTATGTCCACGATTTACCGATGCCGGAATTACTGACGCATGCCAAAGCCGTGGTGACTATTAACAGTACGGCGGGAATTTCAGCGTTAGTGCATAACAAACCGTTGAAGGTGATGGGCAACGCCCTGTATGACATCAAAGGGATGACATATCAGGGACACTTGCACCAGTTCTGGACGGCAAATTTCAAGCCGGACATGAAGTTGTTTAAGAAATTTCGTGAGTATTTGCTGGAGAACACGCAGATAAATGCGGTGTATTATACTAATAGCTTAAACTATAAACACATCCATTTATTTTACAAAACAGAAATTGGAAATAATCAATCCTCTTTTTTTTGTTCACGCGAGCATTCAAAATTGGACATAAAATAAAACCCGACGAAGGTAATAATTGAACAATCACTATTGAATCATTTTCTTCTTAACCTTCACGGCTTTTTATGCCAGGAAAGTTTTTGCACCCTCCGTTTAAAAAAGCCATTCTGTAGTAAGCGTTATGAAATAAACCACAAAGGGAATAATAAAATTAAAAATGGGTACAATGACATGTCATTTTTTTAAAACTTTAGCATTACTCTTTCTGTTTTTGATGGCATCTTTAAAAAAACCACCTGGAGCTCTTATCAATTTCCTCACTTTCCTGCTAAATTTTCCAATCTTTTTCTTATCTTCCTTTAGATTATTTACTTTAAGCTCGGCACTATTTCCCGAATTACTTTCAATATGTAATTTGGATTCTTTAACGATACTATTTTCGACTAATACATTTGTTCCATTGGATTTTGCATTAGATGATTTGAGTGTTTCCTTAATTTTCTCACGACCACCAAAAGAGTAAAAAAGCGGCGCATCCAGACTGATCCCTTCCGCAGAGGATCCTAAAATAATCGTTTTATTATTATAGTTAATTTTATTAAATAAAATCTCATTAATAATTTTCCGTTCTGTACCATCACTTGCTTTTGTTTTCTTGTAATTTGATTGGCCAAATGAGTAGACTCTATTAAGCATATGCCAATAGAATTGCAATACTTTTCTTTTATCAACTAGCAAATCTTGATTAATGAGTTCTTGAGCGTGCATGGCATCAAATGCAGGAATAGCTAAACCTTCGTGTGCATAAAAAGCGTCAGACGCACAAATAACCGGTTTCATAAAAGCAAGGGAAATTAAACCAACCCCAGAATTCATTAATAATACTTTATCTGCCAAATCAATTAGGTCATGTATATGCGTATCATCTTCTGCATATAAGACACCATTTATTCTAGGAAGATCTTTTTCTAGAGGATGATTCTTACAAATTACAACCCATTCTTCTTTGGGAAGGTTTTCAGCTATATATTCAACCCAACTCTGAAATCTACCAACTGATCCAGCAGCACCTGCAAAATAGGTTGTAACGGTATCCGTTGGTCTTTGAAACGGCACGAATAACACTTTCCGATCACCAATCTGGTATAATTCTTTTAAAAATCCAGATGTTTTTCTCGGTGAATTATGTTCTAATGTGTGCTCGCCATTCCTTAAATTGAAAAGATAATTTTCAACTTCATCTTCTTGTTCTTGAGTTAATTTTCGTTGCCAGGCCTCTGGCGAATAACTTTTACTGTCGTAATTAAACCCATTATGATCTAAGAACCACGAATCTGGCAGAGCACCACGATCAAAAACAACAAACGGAATATTTCTTTCTTTAACACCTGCATATAATGCCAAACGGTGCTCATTTCCATAAGGATTTAGGAAGAATACTCTATCAATTTCATTTTTACTAATGTAACGAAATAATGAATCAATATTAGAAAATAAGTTCTCAGACATAAAAACCAAACTACCAAAAAGTGGAGTTAAATGTCTTATTGCTTTGAAAGTACGAGATTTTGTATCAATTAAAAATAACGTTTTACTCTTAACATTAGCGTTACTTAAAGGAAAAGGTTGTTCTTTATCCTGATCAAATTTCTTCATTAGATTTTCTAATAAAGAAAAATTCCTTTGCGTTTGATGATAACCCGGAATTGATCTCGTAGGGTGCCACAGATGCTGAAAGAAGATCCCCCGATTAAAAACATCTATCCCATATAAAGCAAAATAAGCTCTAAAACCACGATAATTATCAATGCTATTTGATTTGGTATTATTGTAATAATCCGCAGTCTTGGGGCCTTTAGCATAATAGCTGCTAAGCCTATGTAATACATCATAATCTTCTGCACCATGACCATAAAATTCTCTACTATGCCCTCCAATAGCTAAATAGTGATGTTTATTAACCACCATCGCAGAACTGCCATAAGCGGGAAACGCTACAAAATCTTTATGTGATTCATAAATTTTTCTATGTATATAGCTATTTTCACTACATTCTGAATTATGAGAAGAAGATAAAGTCTCTTTAGTCCCATTCTCAGTCAGGAAAAAGACAGGAACGCAAAAGAAATCGTATATTGAATTAACCATATCTCTTGCCAGGACCTCAGTATGGATACGTTCATACATATCTTTGTTTCCAAAGAAATCAATATCGTTAAATAAAACGACATTATCTTCTGAATATTGAACCCCTAAATCTCTAGCATGGCCTATGCTAAAAATTTGAGAGCCCGTATCAATATCTAATATTTTCAAATGAGAATGAGAACCCAATCCCTTTAAAATATTAGAGAATTTTTTAGGGGTTCCGTAATTAACAATGAGAATATTAAATTTTTCAGATGGAATGTTTCCGATAATACGACTTAGCCTCTCTTCAGCCTGGTAAAGTCCTTCGGTAATTCTTAATGGTATTATAACAGTAACTTTCATATTCATTTTACCTAACTGTACTTACTAACATCTTTTGTATATGTATCAATCGCATCACCAACATCTTCGAAGTAAGTTACTTCATTGCTTCTTCCTATATAGATTGCTATATCGCAATATTGTTTTAATAAATTTAAACTATGTGTTACCATTAAAAAATTGGAATGTCTCCGCTTTGAGTTAAATATATCCAGGCATTTTTTCTTAAATCTTGCATCACCAACAGCTGTAATTTCATCAACCAGATAATAATCAAATTTGAAAGCCATACTTAACCCAAACCCAAGACGAGAACGCATTCCTGATGAGTACGTTTTTATTGGCATATCGAAATATTTACCCAACTCGGCAAATTCTTCTACAAAGGTGACTTTCTCTTTTAGCTCTTCTTTTTTTGCATATAACCGGGCAACGAATTTCACATTTTCTCGCCCCGTTAAGCTTCCCTGAAAACCACCAGAGAGCCCTACAGGCCATGAGATTGAGCTGTCAGTAACAATTTTTCCACTATCGGGACGATCTATACCACCGATCATTCTTAATAACGTCGATTTACCTGCACCATTACGCCCTATCAACGCAATACTTTTCCCCGATGGCAATTCGATGTTTAAGTCTTTAAAAACGTAGTGCCTTCCTTTAGGAGTTCGATATGATTTAGTCAGGTTTTCTATTTTGATCATGAGGTTAACATTGCCTCTTCGCGTTTATGATAAACTGCCAGACCTAAAAAGAGAGCAACCAGAGCGCAAAGAGCCAAATAGTTCAAACTTACGCCTTCGCTAACGTAGCCTGCAACGACAGATTCCCGGCTTAACTCAACAGCATGAATAATGGGGTTCCAAAGTAGATACGGCCAAAACTCCTTCGGAATGGCATGAAGTGGAAACATGACGCAAGATATAAAGTAAAGAGGTTTGAGAACGATTGGTAAGAATTTTTCGGCCTCGGGAAACGTTTTTCCAAGGACCATAAAAATCAGGCCAAAACCGAAAGCGAAAAGAATAAGTAGACTCCAGGTAAGAATTAGAGTGAGGATACTAGTAATTGAAATTTTTTCACCAAACACTCCTACAATACACATAAGAACAATATATACACCGCTGCATATAAGTGTTTCGAGTAATGTACGAGCAATAATTGTATCAACGGGCTTTACTGGTCTATAATTAAATAACCCTTGGTTAGCCTCAATAGCACCAATAGATCTCGTAGAGATATTACTAAATAAAAAATAAGGAATTAACCCATTCAGTAAAAATACTGGAAACGAAATATCAGGCATAGTGCGATGCATAATATACCCAAAGACTGCTAATAAAATAAGCAAATGTGCCGCTGGCTCCAGTATCGCCCACAGATACCCCAAACGGTACTTACCAAATCGCGTTTTAATCTCGCGCAGGAACAGCGCTTTCACAGCCGCTTGCTGAACTTCTAACCCACTTCTGACCATTAGTGATGCAACCTTGATGTCATGAGACACGCTACCGCCCCTGGCTTTAGCTACCAGCATGCTCGGGGATGCGTATAAATAAAAATTAAAAATTTATCTTGCTAATTTTTTAACCTGGCGAATTTTCGCATTTTGGGAATGAAATTCCTGACAGGAAGGTAAAGACAAAAGGATAAAAATTGCGGGTATCTTCCTGATACAAACTTACTGAACATCCAAATCAGCTATAAATGTAGCGAGGTATCCGGATAGATCCTATAAGTTATAATCTATTAATATAACGATATTAATTAATAAGTTCTATAATTATAGAAGCTCGTTCGAAAAATTAATAAAATCTTTTAATATCAGTTAGTTAAAAATATTTAAAATTCACAAAACGAATAACTTGGAAATATTTAATCATTTCATGAATAATATTGATATGAAAAATATTTCATGATGTTTATTCCGCCTGCCAAACTTATACATTTTTACAACCAAAACATATTGCATTTAACATTGAATATGCATTGAGCTAACGTATTACGATAAAGGATAATTAAGAACCTCATTAATCACCTAACTTGAAAAAAAGACAAGTTGATGGTTATTTAAAATAGATTTCATTCATTAGTTGTAGTGATGCTTTAGTGCAAAATTTAGTTTTATAGCGCCTCACCAATCACGTGGCGGGTGGTTCATGATAAATCTTGTATGTTGTTCTGTTTAGGCTGCTGAGCTTTCGAAGCTCCCAAATTTGAGTCGCATCGATAGTAAAATGTTGTCGTCTTCGGGAGTCTACCTGCGCGGCATTCTCTTCAAAATTTCCAGAGTACGGAGCAATGAGTACCGAGAGTTAAGAGTCATCATTATGTTTAAGCAGACTTCACCCGTTTGAACGTCGCTCATACTACCCACTGCCATCGGCTTTTAAAGCCGAACCTAAGCCACACAGGATCTGTTGATCTTCCACCGCTCGTTGTATGTGTTCCGTGGGGGTTGCCAAAATTCATTCTGTAGAAAGCAACGCGCAGCCCTGGCACAAGAATATCGAGGCTATCTATTTCCCCGATGTTGGATGCGGAACTTAAGTATAAAGGATTGATAATGCGTTGTTTATAAAACAGCCAGATGGAATGTTGATGCTGGATCGCCTGGAGAAGTTACTTTATAATTGCCCGCCACGGCCCCTTAGCTCAGTGGTTAGAGCAGGCGACTCATAATCGCTTGGTCGCTGGTTCAAACCCAGCAGGGGCCACCAGACAAAACAAGGAGTTAGATGAGAAATCGTCTGACTCTTTTTTCTTTGGATGCAATCTGGGTCAGGTAAGGAATTGCCCCCTACACTCTTCATCCCGCTGCAACATCCCCGGATAGGATCAGTTTTCCGTCAGCCCGCGAGGGTATGGAATGAAGTGGAAGCAAGATTATTAGATATTGATTAACGGCTGGATAGGGATAAACGCCGGTTAATTTTTGTTATTAAGAAAACGGTAAGCACACCGAGCAACGCAGACATCAATCCAAGAAAAATCAGCACCGAGAGAGTATGACTGAAAAGCCCACCGAGGCTTGTGAAATCGCTCAGCCGTGCGAATTGCTTAGGCGTCATTACACGTATCACTATTTCCGGGATAGTTAGAAAGAAAATAATCACGACCAAAAAACTAATTACCGCGTTTCCATGTTTTTTCATAGCGTTCCCTGCCTGGCCCGTATATTGTGATCGATTATCAACTGACTGTTTCACTCATGCTTAACCTGAGTTAAAGCACAATAAACTTTTCCAACGACATACACGCCAATAATTCCGATAAAGATGGATGACAGACCAATGAAAATCATCGCCGAGAGGAATGGACTGAATAAACCATCCAAACTTGTAAAATCGCTAAGTCTGGCAAGTATGTCATTCGGAACCTTCCTTAAGATGACCTCAGGAATTATTAGAAAAGAAATAATTGCCGCTAAAATATAAATAAGAATTTTTCGATTTTTTTTCATTCGTAACGTTGCCCATGTTAGCGACTATGATCAATCATTAAATATTAATGTTACAACAATGCAAATGGAAATGGCAGAAAACTATCTTAAATTGGAAACTCCGTCAGATAGAAGGATGGCATTTGCTTTAACTAAAGCGTTAAGGGAGATCCACGCCAGTCATATGGAGACCTCGCAAACGTTAAACTTGGCAGTCAACGGCTTATTAACTATGGCTCCTGCTTAGTGCCTGACGAGTACTACGGGAGTACGTGCCATGAGCAATGGAGTGAAGATAAACGTTTGTATTTATCTTTGTTAGAAATATACAAAAGAAACGATGTCGTTCTTGATATGGTTCAACTCTATTTCCAAAAAACATTCAAGCGTCTGGGAGATGAGAAAAGTAATACGCTGGTGTCCTATATAAAGCAGAAAATCGGAGAGAAAGCATATGAAGCTGCTGATCGTTCAAGCAAACTAGCTCTTTCTCTGACAATTGCTAAATTGATTGTAAGTAGCAATGATTTTCAGGAATCTTATATTAAGAAAGTAAATGAAATGTCCACTTGGTTTGTGAAAGCTACGGCATTGTATGCTAAAGTTCAGATAGCTGCATTAGCAGCAAATAAACTGAAATTTCAGGATGCGGAATATTACCAATTACTTTATCGAGAAAAGCTGGAAATGCTATACTTTCTTATTGAACTTCAAATGCCTAAAATAATCCATGAAGTAGAGTCTGGCAGGAACAACGAGGAAGTCATTGGCGACGCTTTATATGAAATATTGAAAAGATGAAGAAATTATTATTATTCTTGTGGGGAGCCCACTCACACTTAGTACCCATCGCACTCATTCTTGCCGGGGCATTTTTGTTTATTCAGTTCATTCCCAGCTATTCAGGGATACTTACTTTTTTATGGTTTATTATCGTCTCTTATTTTTATATCAAATATAATCGCTGGTATTAGCACCGCATTTATTACAGCTAAAATGCTCCTTCGTTGGCAGATTGAGTATGCCGGAAGATCTCTAAATGTGAATGGCACGATTATGCGGATACTTACACCAGCAGGGGCCACCAAATTCAAGGGCCTAAGTGAAAACAGAGGCCCTTTGTCGTATTAAAATCCATGTGAGAAGCGAACTGAAATGCGCTTAACTTGCCGGGTCAAACTCGACGTTCACCCGCGCGCGCAGCTCTTCCTTCATATACGAAGTAAAGTATTCAGGGTTTTTAATCACCACGCGGTCAGCGGACTCGATTTTATCCGCCCATCCCGCCACTTTTTTTGTGAACTCCGGGTGCCACCCTTCCCGCTCCCCTCGCGCGATAATCTCCTCGGCGTGAGCTGGAACACCAAGCTCTTTCAGATACTTAAACATCCCCTTCACTGTACTCTCATCCATGGAATGTGGTGTTGAGGCTGATGTGTTCATACCGCCAATAAAGTCCAATGCTTTCTCAATTACTGTTGGCATATTCGTATCCTTAAATTAACCATCTAATAATCACCTCTTCACTATGACCTGAAATGGCGAAGAGTCTGCAATTGATGGTCAAATCTGTTACCTGGCCCCAAAATCAGCTTCACATGTGACGTTTTTCTGCGCGATGACGCCCCACACAAGCGCAAAGACTTTTCCTCATTGACCAGGGGCCGGGACTTTAGCGCGTTAGCCCACGCCAGTCATTGTGGTAACGGCCAGTACAGTCCTCAGGAAGGGTACATACAACACAATGCTCTTATAAGGCTTACAAGTATGCTGAAATATCAGGTAAGTTAGTCCTCCACCTGACTATCGCCAGGCGGGTATGAAGTAGAGGGACTATCATGATCGGTAAAGCTTTATATGAGTTATTAAAAAAATGAAGCAGGCAATTTTATGGTTTTTACAGTCATATATCTATTTAATCCCTTTGGCCCTTATTGTGGCAGGGGCATATATCTTCGCGAGATTTATACCTGATTATTTTGGGATACTGACCTTTTTGTGGCTTATTATCGTCTCATTTTTTTATATCAAGTATAACCGCTGGTATTAGTGTAGCTGGCTCTGGTTGCGATCACGATTTGAGTCGATATTCGTCTGGTATAAGATGTTCAATGGCTCGTGCGGGGGTTCACGGTTATATTCTGACGGCCCTCTTTCCGTGATAACCCACACTTCATTCAATGTGCTCTTCATTGCCCCTTATGTGCTCACATAAACGCCGTATCATGCTCCCGGCTGTACACGTCCCGCACGAACTCAACCCATGATGAATCTGCCGTTGGCTTACACAGCGCCTTCCAGAATACCTCGTCAAAACAGCCCGTCAGGAAAAGATAGCGACACACATTCATGACCTCATCGGGACGCCATTCACGCGAACTGCCAATGCCCATCAGGTCAGACTCCAGTCTGCTATACGTTAAATTATCCTCTTCATCTGCCCATGCCCGGTTAAGACGTTCATAAATGGATGCGCCCTTCTGTGCGCTGACCTCAAAAAAGTCGCCATATAATTCATGGGGAAGATACTGATGTTCGCCACCCAAATCATGCAAAAACGGATAAACACCGGACTCCCAGGCAAAGATGTACGCGTCGGTATATTCCTCGTGATGCTTACCCAAATGCATGATCTGAATTCGCTGCTGCGTGAACATGGCTTTCATTATGTGTTGATCAGACATCGAACCTGACTCCTTTTCAAATGCGAGAATAATTTTCGGCTCTAAGGTAATGCACAATGCACCAGGCCGCCAGCGGTGAAAACGTGGCGGCGTGAGCGTTTTGTCTATTTTGAGAATTAGCCCCCAATCCCGCCCGGAATAGGCTTACTGCGCATCTGCATTTGCAGTTATGTTAATGCCGCTAAAAAAGTGTTTTTCCGTTGCTAAATAGATTGCCGCATCTTAATTTCACCTCGAAATTATTCATATAGAAAATACCCTATCTCATCACGCTGAAAGGATAAAAGCCCATTTTTTGGCGGGGTGAACTTTGCCTGTTCGCTGTCTAAAATAAGGAATCTCAAGGTTTCCTTTACCATTCGCCAGCAAAAACGGCAAGATAAAAACCAGAAAGAGAACAATTAAATCAGAAGGTTATGAAAAATCTGCATGTTTTCAGTTGCGCCAGACAGTACATGATATTTAGCTATTTTCTTCGTCTGGCCTGAATAGTGTGCGGCGAAATAAACCTGTACACCGGAAAAAAACATCTGTTTGTTAGCCCTGGGAGTCCAGGAATAATCCTGGATTAATACTTCTGTACTCATCATTACAAGGAATGAAAAATGACGCTGCCCGGACTCAACCCCGAAGCAAATATGCCTGGCTATGATTTTGCGCGCTTTAGCGGTAAAGGTGCGACAGATTTCAATTTCGATGCGCTTGGCGCAGCGATGGACTGTACACGTGATTTTGCGCAGGCTGGAATTATCTACGCCGATGGCACGGAGCGGTACCTGGTGCGCCCCAGCAAACGTCACCCGAATGGACAAAGCGGCATCGTAACGCATGTGGTTGTGACAAAGCCTCCCGCACAAGGGTCAAAAACCACGGTGGGTAAATCGTTGACCGACGCCGTCTCCGCAACCTCTCTCGGTCCGGAAATCGCCTCAACCGTCCTCTCCTGCGGCGCAATGATCATTACCGCCGGGGTGATGGCCACCGCGGGCGCCGCCGTCCCGCTCACTGCAGGAGCCAGCGGCGCGCTGGTCGCCCTGGGCTATGCCGGCGCCGCTGCCACGGGTCTGCAATGCATCAACGGCCTCTACCGTTTATATGACCTGGTGGAGAATGGCGGCGAAGATGTGGCCTGGCTGGATTCGCAAGGTTGGTATAATGCCACCTCTACCGCGCTCGATCTTATCTCGCTGGCAAGCGCAGGCGGCGTACTGAAAGAGGTGGTCACGACGTGGCGCGCAATGAAATCCGTTTCGTCGTTAAAAGCGTCTCAGTGGCTGAAAGAGTACCCCCGCCAGGATCGCAAACGCCTGACGGAGCTCATCATCAAGCTGCAAAACCCTGGCATCAGTAATAAAGAAATCAAAGCCCTTATCCGCGCAGGCATTTATCCTAAACGCTTCCCGGTCGAGCCGGTGCAGGTGGAACTCGCCCGGCAACTGGGTAACCTGGTGACCAGTGCGGCGGCGCTGGCGGGAAGCGCAGTGAGCGGTGTCGTCGCCTCGCCGGGCAATATTCCCAAAACAGGCCGCTATATTGTGGGCACCATTCAGTCACTGGCGGTACTGTAATGCGCCTGGCCACGCTCATTTCCGGATGGCTTTTTTGTGATCTACTGGCCCATGGAAGGGAGATGGAAAAGGTTATTGCCCGTGGCGATAACAGCCTGTTGCAACATTCAACGCCCGAACTGGAGCGCTGGTTTGATAAACCGCCATCTGAACTGCCCCGGCAGAACGGATTTCCTTTGGCGTTTGTGCTGTTGTTGTTTCTGGTAGCCTTCGCCTGTAATTTACTGACGCTGATGGCGATACTGCCAAAACAGACACCGCCAGTCCGGGCGCTTATTTTCTTCCTGCCCGCTATCCTGTTTATTTTCAGCAACCTGACCGCCACCTATATGATCGCACGCGGTAAAACATCCGGGCTGGCCTGGTATGGCCTGGTGCATGGCGTCCTTACCGTGCTCAGTGCGCTGCTGCTGGTGTTTACCGTGCTGGATGGGCAGACGCATCATGCGGTCATCATGCTGGTGGCTCTGCTCATCATGCTGGCCTGCCGCTATGTGCTTAATGGACGCGGGTTTATTTTATTCGTGCTCTACGGTCGCACGCAGCGTATCGCAACACTATCTCGCGGAATGCGCATACGATCGGGCCAATAAGGACAAAAAAGCCGCCGGTGCGTAACGCATGGCGGCTTTTTTAAGCTGATGGCTATAAGCCAGTGCTAAAGGTAATCAGTCCGAGCACAATACCGGGCGAATTGGCTATCACAATCGGCCAGTTTTTCCTTTCACTCAGTAAACCGTACGTCACCCACAACACGCAGTTCACGGCGGCGGCCAGCGGTTGTAGCGGGTTAGTTTTCACCCCGTGCAGATTATCCAGAATCAACGGTATATACGAGATATACATAAAACAGCAGGCAATGGTCGCCACCCAGCCCACAACAGCATGCGCTCTTGCGTACAACATCACGCTTCGCCTTATGACGTGTGAATGTTCACTCCGCGTCAACGCGTCGGGCAACTGAATCCCGGCTCACCAGGGTTCCCTGATGGGAAAACACGGTTTTTTTGTCGGGATGCAGTAAAATTTCGACCGCATCGCGGATCATTTCGTCCATCGGGACGTGGATAGTTGTCAAAGAAGGCGTGTAGTACTTACCAATCACCGAATCATCGAACCCGGCCAACGAGATCTCTCCCGGCACCGATTTCCCCGCATCCTGAAACGCTTTCGCCAGACCAATGGCCATATCATCATTGGCGGCCAGCACGCAGGTGAACGGAATATTGAGCGCCAGCAACTGGCGTCCCGCCTCATAACCGCTTTCGGTGCTCCAGGCTCCCCGCACCATCAGTTGCGGATCGGGGCTGATACCCGCTTTTCGCAACGCATCGCGGTAGCCGCGTAAACGGCGTTCACCGGTCGGCGAACCACATACGCCCGCCACAAATGCAATCCGGGTATGCCCCTGCGCCAGTAAATGTTCCACCATCTCCTCGCTGCTGCGGCGATGATCGGTAAACACGCAGCGGTTTCGGTTTCTGATAAGTTCACGATTAATGACAACTATCGGAGTCTGGTTGCCGTCAATGACGTCATCCAGCTCACTGACCGACAGATATTTGGGGTAGATCATGATGGCTTCACAGCGAAGCTCGAGGAGCAAACCAATCGCATCGCGCTCGTCCTGAGCGCTGTGTTTCCCGTCTGCAAGCACCAGTTGACGGCTGTGACCTTCACTGCGCGTCGCCGCCTGATAAACCATGCTTGAGAAGAACGGGCCGTTGTACAACCCGTTGGTGATAACCAGCCCAATCGAATTCGTTTTGTTATTAGCAAGATTGCGCGCCAGTTGGTTTGGCCGATAACCGGTATCAGCAACGGCCTGTAAAATTCTGGCCTTCACCTCTTCCCGGACAAATACCTTACCGTTTAGCGCGCGCGATACCGTCGCCTTTGACACTCCTGCCATTCTGGCGACGTCCAGTATCGTTACCATAAGAAAACCTCAATCAATGGGTGGCTCACACTGAGCCAGAAACATCCGGCTCAGAAACATGCTGCAAAAGAGTGCGACTCGCGAAGCCCGACGGGTTACGTCGTGACGCCGTTGACACCATGTTCGTGCGCCCGTGCCTCCTTATGCGAGAGACATCAGCGGCGCCCCCATACCAATCGCGCCATCAAGCTGGTGCTTTGTCAGCGTGAAATCTTCACTGTTAACCACCAGAACCGGGGTTGTCAGATCATAGCCTTCGCGTTCGATGCTGGCTTTGTCGAATTCAAGAAGAGGCGTACCCGCTTTGACCACATCCCCCTCTTTCACCAACGGACGGAAATGCTGCCCCTGCAGGTTGACGGTATTTAACCCAACATGGATCAATAACTCTGCTCCATTATCGCACAATAACCCAATGGCATGATGTGATGCGATCACGGTCGCCACCGTCGCGTCACACGGTGCCACAACTTTGCCTTCTTCGGGCTTGATGGCAATACCATCGCCAAGCGCTTTACCGGCAAAGGCTTCATCTGCCACGCTCTCCAACGCCACCACTTCCCCTTTTAAGGGGCTAAGCATCTTCACTGCACTGGCCGCAGCGGTATTTGACGTCGCTTGCGCTTTGACAGGTGTTGCCGGTTTCGTCTCCTCTTCGTTTGCCGGATCTTCAAAGCCCACGAACTGCACCATCACAATCGTCAGCACGATACAGGTTCCGGCCCCCACCAGTTCGCCGACAAACGACATCGGCGCATTCGGGCTGATAGCGTTGACCAGGGTAAACAAGCCAGGCAACGCGGCATACGCGTAGTACAGGCTACCGAAGAGACTGGCGACGACCGCACCCATCGCCCCGCCGATACAGCCGCAAATAAACGGCTTTTTAAAACGCAGCGTCACACCGTAAATCGCCGGTTCGGTGATACCAAAAATCGCTGTGATCCCGGCAGACATTGAGGTCGCTTTTAACTGGGTATTGCGGGTTTTCAGGAACACGCCAAACACCGCCGCCATCTGACCAATAACCGCAATGGTCTGGTAAGCCTGGAAGGAGTCGTAACCCTGGGTGTCAAAATTGGCCATGATTACTGGCGTAATCCCCCAGTGAACCCCGAAGATAACAATAATCTGCCACACGCCGCCAATCACCGCCGCCGCAACGGCCGGTGCTGCGTGAAAGAGCGCGTTATAGCCATTTGCCACCCCCATTGCCGCCCAGGTGGTAATGGGGCCAATCACAATCAGGGTCAGCGGCACGATGACAACGAAACAGATCAACGGCGTAAAGAGCGGGCTGACCACGTCCGGGATCCACTTTTCTACCCGGCGTTCAAACCAGGAGAGCGCCCACACCAGGAATAGCGGTGGCAAAACCGAGGAGGTATACACCGTTTTAGAAAGCGGGAAGAAAAGAAAATTGATGCTCTCCCCGCCAGCAATACGCCCCGCCAGCGCAGCCCAGTCAGGGCTAATCAGCGCACAACAGCAGAGAACCGCGATAAACGGGTTACATTTGAAATGGCGCGCCGCCGTAATGGCGATAAACACCGGCAGGAAGGCAAACGGCGTCCAGGACATAAAGTTGAGCACGGCGAAAGTGCCGGTGGTTTTGATATCGGCATCCATCAGACTGACAACAATCAGCAGCCCTTGCAGAATACCTGCCGCCGCCAGAATGTAGACAATCGGCGCGAACACTGCCGACATGGTGGCAATCACCGCGTCAAGCTTACGCGTTTTTTTCGGGGCGCTGCTTATGGAACCATTCTCTTTTACCAGACCTGACATCGCGTTGAAGACGTCTGCCACGTGGGTACCGATCACCACCTGAAACTGTCCGCCGCTTTCCACCACCGCAATGACCCCAGGCAGGCTTTGCACCAGACGTTTCGCATCAGCGGGCGTTTCATTAAGGACCAGACGTAAACGCGTGGCGCAACGGGTAAAGCTGTTGATGTTCTCTTCCCCTCCGACTTCCCGGAGGATATCACTTGCTAACTTATTGTAATCCCGAATAACAGCCATCTTTTTTCTACCTTTTATTTTCGGTAACTGAGTCATGCAATGAATGAAACCGGTTTCATGCTAACCTGGACAACCAGCCATGCAACCGGTTTCATGGAAATATGAGAGCTAAATCACTTGATGAGGTGAATATGAAACAGCCGGGAAGTGGGGAAAAAACGTACCGGGAAAGTATTTCTTTCAGGAATGCTAACGCCTGTAACTTGTGACCTGTATTATGATTTCAACCATATCTGCTTAGCTGAACTGATGCTAATCTTTCAGGGTTGAACGCAGCGGCTGCGGGTACGACAATGAGCTTATTTCGTGTTTGATCATTACCAACTACCATTAACTCAATCTTTAAGCGCCTTAGCGAAAGACCATGAACAAACCCATAAAACGGCTTGAGATCATTAAGTACGCCATTGAACTGGAAGACGAAGGCATTATTCAGAGCCAGCTTCCTTTTCTAAAAAACGAAGTCACCGACAGTGAACTGGCGTTCATCGTATGGGCGCTTGAAGAGAAAAACTTTTCCGATGCGTTGCGCACTATCAATGCCTGGCTGCAGAGCCAGCGTTCAGTGGTGCAGTGGCAGGATCCCCAGGTTGCCGCCAGCAAACTGGAACTGAAAGCGCTGGAAGAGCAATTGCGTGAGTTAATCGATAAACGTAACACCCGCATTCAGTTGCTGGATGATTTCAACGATCTGTACCTCACCCGTCTTGGGCCACTGATGTCACAGATCCTGCGCCTGCGTAAGATCCTCGCCGAAGCCGCCGTGCGTCGCCAGGAAGCCGAAGCGCATCGTCGTGAGGCCGATTATCTTCGCTGCCAGAAATATCTGTCGCAGGCGGTGGAGGTGCTGGTCACCCTTACCCGCCGCTGGCAAAGTTTTCCGCCCCAGTCCCCGCAGGCGGCGGAAGCGCGTAAGCATTTGCAGCAGCAGAATGCGCTGATCGCCTCTTTGCTGGCCGAAGCGCAGGAGCTGGAGCAAGGCTTAACGCGTGAAGATGAACCGGCGCGTCAGGCGCGGGATGAAGCGCGCCAGGAGTATGAAGATTACCAGGAACAACAGCACGATGCCGAGCAGCGTTTTGGCTTCGAGCAGAAAATGTCACCGGATGAGCGCGTTGAGCTGAAACGCTTGTGGCGCCAGGCCAGTAAACTTTGCCACCCGGATTTGGTGGACGATGCCTTTAAAGAAGAGGCGCATGCCATGATGGTTCAGTTGAATCAGGCCAGGCAGCGCGGCGATCTGGGGGCAATTCGCCTTTTGTTAACCCGCCTGCAAAAAGGGCTGGAGCCGTTAATGGCCAGCGATCGTCTTAACGATCTTGCCCGCCTGCGCCAGCGTATTCATGAGGTGAAGCAGCATATTGCCAGCCTGATCGATGAGCTGAATGCGCTGGAGAAAGAGGAGTCGTGGCAACTGGTGTCGTCACTGACCGATCAGGAAGGGTATTTCCGCCAGCAAGAGAAAGCCCTTGCCGAGATTCGTCAATCTCTGGAGCAGCAGGTGAGCGAAGCCGAATACGACGAAGTGGCGTAATCTGCAACCTCCCGGATGCGGCGCAGGCGCCTTATCCGGGCTCTTATCGATACCCACCGCACAACCGTAGCCCCGGTAAGCGAAGCGCCACCGGGGAGAGGCACAGATGCAACACTCCCCTTCCTGGTGAAGAAAAGTGTAGCGAACTACTTCTTATGCCAATAAGCCTGACCACGAACCCGTTGCTGGTCGATAGCGTCAGTCGCATAGTGATCCAGCAACGCTTTCACGACCGCACCCTCGCCCGTCAGCCAGATAAAATAGTCTTCCGACGGCACAGCAACCGGCGTCAGCTTTTCCACCACCGTCTGCCCGTCATGGCCAACCACCCAATCAATGTTGTAATCACTCAAATGGGCGAAATAATCTTTGTACGAGGCGTCCCCTACGGTGACCACCGCTTTGACTTCCGGGCGCACCGTCAGGCGGTTTAACCCTTCCAGCCGACGACGCAACGCCGGCATCCCGGACTCATCGCACACATACAACTGCCAGGCGTAATCTTCCGGCACCACCAGCGATCCACGCGGTCCGCCGATGGTCAGCTTGTCGCCTGCCCGGGCCTGCATCGCCCAGGTGCTTGCCACACCACCTTCATGAATAAAGAAATCGATCGCCAGCTCCTGGCGACGCTCATCATACAGCGGTGTGTAATCACGCGTTGCAGGGCGTGGGCCCTCAGCCCAAACGATACCCTCATCGGTTACCTGTGGAGGCGTAAACGCGCTACCCGGCTGTGGGAAAAAGACTTTGGTATGGTCGTCGAACCCGCGAGAGATAAACCCCTCCAGCGCCTCGCCGCCCAGCACAATGCGCTGAAATCCGGGCCCCACACGCTCGACGCGTAACACAGTCAACTCGCGAAAACGCAACTCATTGCGTACACGCTGCGGATAACGTTGTTGTTTGATTGTCATAATCGGCCTTCGTGAAATTGAATACGATATATCTAAATTGATTTTTAAATGATAATGATTGCTGTTTATTGAGATGGCAAGCCTTTTTTAGATACATAAAATCAGAAACGCACAACCTGCAAAAAATAAAATTAAAAACCATTAAAATCAATGATATATAAAAATAAACAGAACCATGCTTGTCATATTTTCAATTTTAGATATAAATTAGATATATCAAATTCACCAGGGAGCAGAACATGCGACATCATCACAATGCATTCGATGAAGAATGCCAGCAGGGTCACGACAGCGAGTGTCACGCCGGGCGTCGCGGGGAACATCATCGCGGCCACCACGGCGAAGCCCATCATGGGCGCGGCGGCGGACGCCGTCAGCGCTTTTTCGGCCACGGCGAATTACGCCTGGTTATCCTGGATATCCTGACCCGTAATGCCAGCCATGGTTATGAGTTGATTAAAGAGATCGAAACCCTGACCCAGGGAAATTACACACCCAGTCCGGGCGTGATTTACCCGACACTGGATCTCTTGCAGGATCAGCAGTTTATTATTATTCACGAGGAAGACGGCGGACGTAAAAAGATAGCCATTACCTCGCAAGGTCAGGCGTGGCTTGCCGAAAATAGCGAGCATCTGCAGCATATTCAGGCGCGTATCAAGGCGCGAAGCGTGGGTTATCAGTTACGAAAAGATCCGCAAATGAAGCGCGCGCTGGAAAACTTCAAGGCGGTGCTGGATTTGAAAGTTAACCAGTCAGAAATCAGCGCCGCCCAGTTAAAACAAATTATCGGTATTATCGACCGGGCGGCGCTGGATATCTCTCAACTGGATTAAGCCATCGCCCCTTCTTCACGCAGGCGGAAAACTTGCACCAGTTCGCGCAGGTGCGTCGCCTGCTCATTAAGCGCCGCCGCCGCCGCAACGGACTCTTCCACAAGGCTTGAGTTCTGTTGCGTGGTGGAATCAATCAGCCCGATAGCGCTGTTGATTTGTGAAATACCGTCGGTCTGCTCGCGGCTTGCCTGGCCAATCTCGCGCAGGATCACATCCATCTCCTGAACGTTGCTCACCATGCCGTTGATCAAACTGCTGGCTTTTTCCACCAGCGCCATGCCCTCACGGGTCTGGCTGGTGGAGTTTTCAATAAGCTGGCGGATTTCATTGGCAGATGCGGCACTCTTTTGCGCCAGTTGACGCACTTCACCGGCCACAACCGCAAAGCCACGACCATGCTCGCCTGCACGTGCCGCTTCCACTGCCGCGTTTAGCGCCAGGATATTGGTCTGGAAGGCGATGGCGTCAATCAGGTTGATGATGTCAGACATGCGGTTGGAGGTCTCATTGATCACACGCATCTTCTCGGTGACCTGTTTCATCATCTCGCCATTGTTTTTAACCACATTGGCCGCATCCGCAGACAGGCTGGTGGCTTCGGTGGTGTGATCGGCCGTGTTTTTCACGGTCGCGGTAATCTGCTCCATGGACGATGCAGTCTGTTCGACAGAGCTGGCCTGCTCCTCTGTGCGGGCCGCCAGATCCTGGTTTCCGGCCACAATTTGCGCCGCGGCGCTTGAGATACTGGCCGAGCCAAACTGCACTTCCTGAACAATGTCCACCAGGCGGGTTTTCATCTCCATCAAAGCACGCAGCAGGATACCGGTCTCATCACGATAGTCGGAGTGGATAGTGCGGGTTAAATCACCGCTGGCAATCGCCTCGGCGAACGTCACCGCTTCACGCAGCGGGCGAGTAATGGCGCGCACTATCACCCATCCCAAAAGCGTACCCACGCCGATACTGATAATCGCCAGGGCAATCAGCAGTAAACGGTTGGTGCTGAAATCACTTTGAACCTGCTCACTACCATGACGCATCTGCGCATCCTGGATAGCAATCAGGGCCAGCACTTTCTCTTTGTAGGCTTTTTGGATTGGCACCATTTTGGTCATCATTTCAGTGATAGCCGCCGAATGATCATCCTTCTTCACGTCTTCCAGAATACGAAAACGCGAGTCCAGAAATTGCTGACGGATATCTTTAATCTCGGCGAGGATCTTTTGCGATTCGCTGTCATGGAGGTTTTTTGTCAGATCGTCCAGAAGAACCGTTACGCGGGAACTAATTTCGCCGAGCTGCTTCTCGGTCTCTGCCTGCCATTTGCCATCCGTGTCCAGTAACATAAGTTGCTGCGTACTGACAAAGCTCTGGAAGTTATCGATGAGTTGATTGGCTTTTACGGTGGTCGGATAATCATTGTGAATAATATCCTGCATTCCATTATTAGCACGATTCAGACTGAACAGTGAAAGAGCGGAGCTGGCTACCATCAAGACAATAAAAAATCCGAACGCGAAAAATAATTTCGCACCAATTTTTACATCATGTAAAAACATATATTCCCCCATGCACATGATTATAATTTTGCGAAAAAACCCTTTTCAACAAAGAGTTAGATGCGTTGCTTTAAAAGAGACGCCAGAAATAATATCTCCACTGCATGTTATCGGTAACCGCTGCGCTAACTTTATGAGATTGATCGTTTTTTTTATTTCAGTTGTGATTATTCTGATAGTTATCAGCTATTAATTGAGATCTATCGATCGTTATATGTTCTGAGGGAAGAAGTTGCGCAACGTATATTAACGCCACTTAATTGTCTTTTAATAGGAATAACAAGTTAAATTAAATGGAATATAATTGATCAAAAAAGAAACTATATTTAATATTAACTTAACATTTTATAAATATAAATAGAACAAATTAAAAGATGCAATATAACCATATAAAAAACAAGATTAAATAAATACAAAGAGAAAATTCCCTCTCTATAAATAGAGAGGGAGAAGAATTAATGCAGCACGGAAACGGCGTCCTGCAAACGGCTGGCGCGGTGTTTTACCATTGAGGAAACATTGGCGTTTTCGGCTACCAGCCCGGCATTTTTTTGCGCGATGGTATCCAGCTCTGCCACGGCATGTGTCAGCTCTGACAGCCCTTGCGCCTGTTCAGAAGTTGACTGGCTAATCTGGCCAATCAGGGAGGTCACGTTTTGAACCTGGGTGACGATATTGTCCATCGTCCTGCCTGCCGCATGGACCTGTTCATAGCCCGATTGCACTTTGCTGGCGCTGGCATCAATCAACTTGCGAATATCATTTGCCGCACTGGCGCTACGGCTGGCAAGGTGGCGAACTTCCCCGGCCACCACCGCAAAGCCTTTGCCTTGTTCACCGGCACGGGCGGCCTCCACTGCGGCATTGAGCGCCAGGATGTTGGTCTGAAAAGCAATGTCATTAATCAATGCGGTGATTGAACCGATGCGCTGCGTACTGTCAGCAATTTCGTCCATCGTTTTCACCACCGTTTCCATCGCTTTTCCTCCATTCGCCGCCGCGCTGCTGGCGGAGCTGGAGAGTTTGTCAGCCTCTGTTGCGGTATGGGAATTATTTTGCACCGAGGCGGCCATCTGGCTCATCGTGGCAACGGTCTGCTGCACATTGACGACGGTCTGCCGAGTACGCTCGTTCAGATCGTCGTTACCTTTTGCCAGCGTTTCGCTACCGCTGCGCACGCTACTCACCTGACCGGAAACATCGTGAATCAGCCAGCGACACATTAACCCCAACTGCCCAACGGACCGCAGAGTAAGACCCAGTTCGTCGCTACGTTTCAGATGCGTCACGCTGTTACGTTCACCGGTCGCCACGCTAAGGGCCTGACGGGCGACTTCCTCAACCGGACGCACAATTTGCCATTCAAGGCAGGCACAGCCCAACAGCAAGATCGCGGCACTCAACAAAATCGTCGCCGGACCATTCCCGGAAAGCCACAGACCAGCCGCCAGCACCATCCACAAGAGCGCCATCACCCCGCGTGTCCGCCAGCGTAATGGCAGAGAGGGCAGTTTACCCAGCCAGCCCCGGCTAACCACCAGCCCTTTATGGATCCGCTTTTTAGCTCGCCCTTCCTGAATGGCTTTATATAAAGGTGTGACAGCGGCAATTTCTTCCTGGGTGGCGCGGGTACGAATGGACATATAGCCCGTCACTTTTCCGTTACGCACCATTGGCGCAGCGTTAGCCCGTACCCAGTAATGATCGCCATTCCGACGGCGATTTTTAACAATACCGCTCCAGGGTTCGCCCTGTTTCAGGGTGTACCACATGTCCGCAAAGGCGGCTTTCGGCATATCAGGGTGGCGTACCAGGTTGTGCGGCTGGCCGATCAGTTCGTCCAGCTCAAAGCCGCTTACCTGAGAGAAGGTGTCATTGGCGTGGGTGATATAGCTTTGCAAATCGGTGGTTGACATTAGGGTGGTGTCAGCATCAAGGGTGTATTCCCGTTGCGTGACAAACGGCGGAGCAGACATGATAAGCATCCTTTGCAAGTTATTCGGCTGTTAAAAATTTTATCGAATGTTATTTCGGCGATAATGAATTTATCTTTAGTTGTTAAATTTGATTTAGATCGCAATTTGCGATTAAACCGCACTATTTGTATGTTTTTAAGCTGCTGATTTATATAGTAACGCCTTGAAACTACCAAGTTTTCCTGATTTATCGCTGCGCGAAAATGAGGCAATAATCGCACCACCACGGTGCATTTCGCTTAAAAAACGCGCACTGCGCGTTTTCTTTTCCTCTATTTCAGAGCGTAACAAAGGGTAAGATCCGGGATCTAATCTCGTACAAATGCATTTTTCCCTGGTGTTTATCCCGATTTTCATTTACGGCTTCGATGTGGCGCAATCCCTGCAATACTTAAATCAGTATCATGTGATACGCGAGCCCCGGGAGCATATTTTGAACAGATTACCTTCCAGCGCATCGGCTCTTGCCTGCAGCGCACACGCACTGAACCTCATAGAGAAACGAAAGCTTGATCATGAGGAGATGAAAGAATTAAACCGAGAGGTACGAGAATACTTTAAAGAGCATGTCAATCCGGGGTTTTTAGAGTATCGAAAATCTGTTACTGCCGGCGGGGATTACGGAGCCGTAGAGTGGCAAGCGGGAAGTTTGAATACGCTTGTCGACACCCAGGGACAGGAGTTTTTAGATTGTCTGGGTGGGTTTGGTATCTTCAATGTGGGGCACCGTAATCCAGTAGTGGTTTCCGCCGTACAGAATCAACTCGCAAAACAACCTCTGCATAGCCAGGAGCTTCTCGACCCACTGCGGGCGATGCTGGCAAAAACGCTGGCGGCATTAGCCCCAGGCAAACTCAAATACAGCTTCTTTAGCAACAGCGGCACGGAATCCGTCGAAGCGGCATTAAAGCTCGCTAAAGCGTATCAGTCGCCACGGGGCAAATTTACCTTTGTCGCGACCAGCGGCGCGTTCCACGGTAAATCCCTGGGTGCGTTGTCTGCGACGGCGAAATCGACCTTCCGTAAACCGTTTATGCCGTTGCTGCCGGGCTTCCGTCATGTGCCGTTTGGCGATATCGAGGCCATGCGTACCCTGCTCAGTGAATGTCATAAAACCGGCGATGATGTCGCTGCGGTGATCCTTGAGCCCATTCAGGGCGAAGGCGGCGTTATCCTGCCACCGCAGGGTTATCTGCCGGCCGTGCGTAAGCTGTGTGATGAGTTTGGTGCGCTGCTTATCTTTGATGAAGTGCAGACCGGGATGGGCCGTACGGGCAAGATGTTCGCCTGCGAGCATGAGAACGTCCAGCCGGACATTTTATGTCTTGCGAAAGCGCTCGGCGGCGGCGTGATGCCGATCGGCGCGACTATCGCGACCGAAGAGGTCTTCTCCGTCCTGTTCGATAATCCTTTCTTGCATACCACTACGTTTGGCGGTAACCCGCTGGCCTGTGCGGCCGCGCTGGCGACCATCAACGTGCTGCTGGAAGAGAACTTACCGGCACAGGCAGAGCAGAAAGGTGACATGCTGCTTGACGGCTTCCGCCTGCTGGCGCGTGAATACCCGGACCTGGTGCAGGATGCACGCGGCAGAGGGATGCTGATGGCTATCGAGTTTGTGGATAACGAAATCGGCTATACGTTTGCGAGCGAGATGTTCCGCCAGCGTGTACTGGTTGCCGGGACACTCAACAATTCGAAAACTATTCGTATTGAACCGCCGTTAACACTGACGATTGAACAGTGTGAACAGGTACTCAAAGCGGCACGCACCGCGCTGGCAGCGATGCGCGTGGCGGTGGAAGAAGCGTAAAGACGGTGCGCCCTTCTCCCCCTCACCCCTGCCCTCTCCCTCAAGGGAGAGGGTGAAAAACAGCCCCCACCCGCTCGATCGGTTCCCTCTTCCCTGTCGGGTTGAGGAATCCCCACAAAAATGCGAGCACGAACGGTCCCCTCTCCTCTTTGGGGAGAGGGTCAGGGTGAGGTAAACACCGCGCACCACTCCAAACCGCTATTCCGGCATCAGCCCCACAAACGCCCTTTTCTTACGCGGCTCCGACATCAGATCTTCCAGCTTCGCCACGCAGGCCAGATAGTGCGGCGTCTCCTTGTGAGCCAGCACAGCAGCCTCATCCTTATACGCCTCGTAGATAAAAAACCGCGTCTTCACTTTCGGATCCTGCAACACATCAAAACGCAGATTTCCCGGCTCCTTCACTGCCCCCTCGTGATTGGCGCGAAACACCTCAAGAAACTCATCGATCTTGTCCGGCTTGATGTTAATTTCCACCAGCGTCACATTCATTGTTGCTCTCCCTGTTTCTCTTCCTGCCAGAACTGATACGCCTCACGGGCGCTCATATTCTCGTGTACCACTTTTTTTACTGCTTTGAGCATGGCGAGCGGCGCGCTGGACTGGAAGATATTGCGCCCCATGTCCACGCCGGACGCCCCCTGGTCGATGGCGCGAAAACACATCTCTAATGCCTCCAGCTCAGGCAATTTCTTGCCCCCGGCAATCACAATCGGCACCGGGCAACTGGCGGTGACTTTCTCAAACCCCTCTTCGACAAAGTAGGTTTTGACAAACTGCGCCCCCATCTCGGCGGCGATACGGCTGGCCAGTGAAAAATAGCGTGCATCCCGCGCCATCTCTTTGCCGACGCCGGTGACCGCAAGCGTAGGGACACCGTAACGGTTCCCGGCATCCACCAGCTTAATAATGTTATTGATCGACTGATGCTCATGCTCGCTGCCGATATAAACCTGGGCCGCCACCGCACAGACGTTCAGCCGCAGGGCATCCTCCATCGCTACCGCCACGCACTCGTTCGACAGTTCGGTCAGAATAGAGTTACCTCCCGACGCCCGCAGCACCACCGGTTTATTGGTAGCGGGCGGCACCTGGCTTCGCAGCACCCCACGGGTACACATCAGCACGTCCGTTTCGCCAAACAGCGGGGCGATGGATAAATCGATACGCTCAAGGCCGGTAGTCGGCCCCTGAAAATAGCCGTGGTCAAACGCCAGCATCACCGTGCGGTTGCTTTTCGGGTTGAAGATGCGCGACAGACGCGACTGCATCCCCCAGTCCAGCGCCCCGCAGCCTTTAAGCGTAAACGGCACATTCTGTTGCGGCCGGTCGAGGCCAAAATCTTTGCCATCTTTGATGTCATCTAAATCCGCCATCGTTTCCTCCCATCAGAAGTCGTATTTGCCAATGTTCTCTTTGGTGAACACCACGCGTTCCGGCAGCAGCACAATCCCGTTGCCTTTCGCTTCATACTGATAGCCCTGCACGCTGTTTGGCTCGACTTTAAGCGTGCCGATATCTTTCACGTCGACGCTGTCGCCCACGTTAAGATCGCCTTTTTTCAGCAGATGTTCGGCGACATTCACCGAAATTTTCCCCTGTTGCACCACATCCCACAGGCCAAAGGCTTTCACCGTACCGCGCTCTACATACGGGCGCATGACGTTCGGGGTACTAAAGCCGACAATCGCCACCCCTTCCCGTTTCAGGTTCTCCGCAGCCTGCGCTGCCGCTGGCAGAGCATTGGCATCCGGCGCAATGATCGCGTCCAGATCCGGATACGCTTTTAAGATCCCTTCTGCGGTTTGCAGCGATTTGGTCGCATCGTTATAGCCAAACTGGGTGGTGACGATTTGCCACTGGGGATGATCTTTCTCGATTTTGGCTTTCGCCTCTTTTACCCACTGGTTCTGGTCGGTCACCGTTGGGCTTGAATAGAAGAAAGCGACTTTGGCATTCGGTTTGGTTACCTGTTTTGAAGCCATCTCCACCAGCAGACCACCCAGTTGCTCTGGCGTCCCCTGATTGATGTAGATGCTGCGACACTCAGGCTTGGTATCGGAGTCCCAGGTCAGCACTTTCACACCGCGCTGCATCGCCCGTTTCAGCGCCGGGCACAGCCCATCCGGCGAAACCGCGGAGACAATAATGGCCTTGTAGCCCTGGTTGACGAAGTTGTTGATGAGCTGAACCTGGCCGGAAACGCTCGGTTCGGTCGGGCCGTCATAGGTCACATCCACACCCAGGTCTTTGCCCGCCTCTTTCGCGCCGTTGCCGCCGCTGGTGAAGAAGCCCACCCCAACCAGTTTGGGAATAAAGGCGATACGGTCAGCCGCCTGGGCAGCCATGACGCTACCCGCCAGCGCCAGCGCGCTCAGTTGCACTATCAGTTTTGTCTTCATCTCATGCTCCAAAAAATTAACGCGAGAGAACCCGATGCCAGGTCATACGCACCCATTCCCGGTGCAGACTCAGCGAACGTCCCATCACCACCACCACCAACAGCGCCCCTGACAACGCGCTCGACACCTGGTTGGGGATGCCGACCATCTGTAACCCCTGCTGTAAATACCCCACCAGCAACGCTGCCAGCGCAGTACCCAGCACCGAACCTGAACCGCCATAAATATTGGCCCCGCCCAACACTGCGGCGGTAAGTGCAGGCATCAGCAAATCGCGCCCCAGATCGGAACGCGCTGAACCGAAATAAGAGACCAGCACCACGGCGGCAATGGCCGATGCCACCCCGACCAGCCCGTAAAGTGCGTAAGGCATACCGTTCACCGACAGCGCCGCATAGCGCGCCGCACGCGGGTTCTGCCCGAGTAAAAAGAGGTGACGGCCAAAACGCGCCCGGTGCGTGATCAGCCAGAAAAACAGCGTGATCACCGCAAACAGCACCAGCGGTACGGGCAGGCCCAGCAAAGTGAGATTGGCAAAGGCGGTAAAGCTATCCGGGAAACCGCTGATACCTTCATAACCCGTCGCGCCCGCCATGCCGGAGAGCAACAGCGCGCCACCGCCATAGAGATAAAGCGTGCCGAGGGTAATGACCAACGGACTGATGCCGGTGTAGTGAATCAACGCCGCGTTGACCAGCCCGCATAGCAGCCCAAGCGCCAGCGTCAGCACTATGGCCACGCTCATCGGCCAGCCCGCCTGCATCATCACTCCCAGCGCGATGGCGCACAGGCCAATAGTCGAGCCAAGCGAGATATCGATACCGCCGCTGATGATCACCAGCGTCAACGGCAGCGCCACAATGCCAATACAGATAAAATCACTGGTGCTGAACAGCAGCATATTGACGTCCAGCATGCGCGGGTTCAGCGCGCCAAAAAGCAGGATCTCCAGCACCAGTAACAGCAGCAGCGCAAATTCCCAGTTGAGCTTCATTTACGCCACCTCTTTGTTTTTACGTTTGGGAAAAGGGGCCACGTTTTTGCTCCCCTTATTGCCGGGCATAAAGCGGCTGTATTTCAGTTGCCGTTGATGGCGGGCCAGCGCCTGGCGTAAACGTCCGTCCAGCACCAGCACGCCGAGCAGCACCAGACCCGCGATAAAGTCATTCCACCAGGCCGGGAGCTTAAAGAGCACCAGCACGGTGTCGATTTGGGTGAGGAAAAAGGCACCGAGAAACGCGCCGACAAGCGTTCCCGTCCCGCCGAGCAGCGAGATACCGCCGAGCACGCAGGCGGCGATGGCTTTCATCTCCAGCCCGCTGCCGGTCTGATTCGGTACAAAGCCAATCTGCGAGGCAAAGACAATCCCGGCGCAGGCCGCCAGCACGCCGTTCAGGGTGAAGGCCAGCATCCGCGTGCGGTTCACACCGACACCGAGCTGGCGGGCGGCCGCGAGATTATCCCCCACCGCATAAAAGTCGCGGCCAAACGCCGTGCGCGCCAGTACCCAGGTCCCTGCGCCGAGCATCAGCAGCACCAGCCAGCCCAGAGGGGAAACCCCCGTCGCCCCCGCCACAGAGAGTGATTTCAGACTGGCAGGCAGCCCTTCAATCCACTTACCGCCTGTCCACAGCAACATTGCCCCGCGATACAGCCCGAGCGTACCCAGCGTTGCCACAATCGCCGGAATTTTCAGTCCCACCACCAGCAGGCCATTAAAGGCCCCGGCCAGGGCGCCAATCGCCAGGGAGAAAAGCATGGCGACAGGCAGACTGTAGCCGCTGTTCAGCGCCACCCCGACGGCAATGGCGCACAGCCCCACTGTAGAGCCCACCGACACATCAATATTGCGGGTCAGCATCACCAGCGTTGCGCCGAGCGCCAGCAACATCAGGATCTGGCTACTGGCGAAAATCATGCCCACGGTTTGCAGGCTGAAAAAGGAAGGGTTCAGCGCCACCAGCACCACAAACAGCGCCAGGATAGCCAGAAACGCGCTGAGCTCACGGTTTTTCAGTAATGTTTTCATGGCTGTCCCCCGCCGAAAGCCAGTGTCATCATGCGATCCACACTCACCGCATGGCGCGGCAGTTCCCCGCTCAGTCGGCCCTGATGCATAACCAGCACCCGGTCGGCCAGCCCTGGAAACTCATCCAGATCGCTTGAGATCATCAGCACCGCCACGTTTTGCGCCGCCACGCTTTTGATCAATTGATAGATATCCGCCCGCGCCGCCACGTCCACCCCGCGCGTCGGTTCATCGACAATCAGCAACAGCGGGTTGGCCTCCATGCAGCGCGCCAGCAACACCTTTTGCTGGTTCCCGCCGGAGAGGGTGCGGACAATTTGATCCGCATGATTCAGCTTGATCCCCAACGCCCGGTGATAGCGCTCCACCACTGCAGCTTCACGTTTGCGCTGCTGCCAGAGAGAGGGTTCATTCAGGGCAACTGTGTTCCAGCGTACCGGGGCATCAAGAAACAACCCCGACACCTGGCGGTCTTCCGGCAGATAAACCAGCCCGCGCCCCAGGCGTGCGCGGGTGGAATCGCCACTGATCTCACGGTTCTCCAGCCAGATACGCCCCGCGCGTATCGGGCGCAGGCCATAAAGAGTTTCAGCAAACTCGGTACGCCCGGATCCCACCAGCCCTGCCAGACCAACGATCTCCCCGGCGTGGATCTCAAGGCTGAGATCGATAAACCCCTCCCCCGTCAGATCATCCACCCGCAGCACCGGGAAATCCTGCGGCTGGGTACGGCGATTGCCCGGCAGCGCCAGCCACAGTTTTTGGGTATCGCTTAAGCTTTTTTCGCGGCTCGCGGGCGTCATGGCGGTAATCAGGGCGTTGTCGTCGAGGCTGGCGATTTCACCGCTCAGCACCACTGCCCCGTCGCGCATTACCGACACGTGGCTTGCGAGCGCGCGGATTTCCGGCAATTTATGAGAGATAAAAACAATCCCAACACCCAGTTCTTGCAGGGCGCGGATCTGGCGGAAAAGCCGGTCAGTTTCGCCGGGCGTAAGAGAGGCGGTGGGTTCGTCGAGGATCAGGATCTTCGCGTCGCGCATCAGGCCGCGTAAGATCTCCACCATTTGCTGATCGGCCACTTCCAGCGTACTGGCGGCAGCCTCCAGGTTAAGCTGGCAGTTAAGCTGCTGCAGTTTCTCAGTGAGCAACGCGTCATGTTGTGCGCTGCGCGGCAGGCGAAACAGGATATTTTCCCGCACGCTCAGGTTGGGAAACAGCATCGGTTCCTGCGGGACCAGATAGATACCAAGCTGATGCGCCTGATTCGGCTTAAGGCGCGCAAACGCCTTGCCGCAAACGAAAAGTTCACCGCTGTCTGGCGTTTCCACCCCGGCGATAATTTTCATTAGCGTCGATTTTCCCGCGCCGTTACCGCCCATCAGCGCATGGACCTGGCCTGAATACAGCGTGAAATCAATGCCTTTCAGGACCGTGACGCCTGAAAATTGCTTATTGATACCTCGCGCTTCAATCAGTGGATTCATTGCAGCCCCGCTATTGAACAAATGATTTTTTATTTCAATAATGTTCAAAAGCGTAGACGGTGAACTATATTTACAACCGTGCAGTGATCACACTTTTATGTATTTGGATCTCTCTATTCCAACAGCGACATCAAAAGATCTGTTTTGCCAGGCGGCTCACATTTTCACCGCAGGCAAGCACGAACATATGATCTAAATTTTTATAAGAGTTCAGATATGAGCGAAAAAAGAACATTAGAAGAAGGACGCTTTGCAGGTCTGGCGCTGGCAGAAGAAGAGCTGGTGGCCCGTGTGGCCTGGTGTTACTACCACGACGGCCTGACACAAAACGATATCGGCGAGCGGCTGGGTTTACCGCGCCTCAAGATTTCGCGCCTGCTGGAGAAGGGGCGGCAGTCCGGGGTGATCCGCGTACAGATTAACTCCCGGTATGAAGGATGTCTGGCGCTGGAAACGGAGCTGCAACGCCAGTTTGGCTTACGCCTGACCCGCGTGCTGCCAGCCCTGAATACCCCGCCCATGAGCGTGCGGCTCGGGATTGGCGCCGCACAGTCGTTAATGGGAGTGCTGGAGCCGGGTCAGCTTCTGGCGGTGGGATTTGGCGAAACCACTATGAGTTGTCTGCAGCACCTGAGCGGGTTTATCAGTTCGCAGCAAATTCGCCTGGTGACGCTCTCCGGCGGGGTCGGCCCCTACATGACCGGGATTGGCCAACTGGATGCCGCCTGTAGCGTCAGCATGATCCCCGCGCCATTGCGCGTATCGTCGCCGGAGGTGGCAGAGATCCTGAAACGGGAATCGAGCGTGCGGGATGTGATCCTCGCCGCCACCGCTGCCGATGTTGCCGTGGTGGGTATTGGATCAGTGAACCAGAAGCGCGACGCCACGATCCTGCGCTCGGGCTATATCAGCGAAGGTGAACAACTGATGTATGCGCGCAAAGGGGCCGTCGGCGACATCCTGGGCTTCTTTTTGCAGGCCGATGGTGAACGGGTCGAAGGGCTGGAGATTCATCGGGAATTACTCGGCGTCACCCTCGATGAGCTGGCGCAATTGCCGACCATCATCGGTGCCGCCGGGGGCGTGGAAAAGGCAGACGCGATTTATGCCGCACTCAAAGGCCGCCGTATCAATGGCCTGGTGACGGAAGAAACAACAGCACGCGCGGTCCTGGCGTTGGCGCAATAACGCGCCGCTTGCCGCGCTGCGCTGATAACAGCGAGGCAAGCTCATGAGTTACCTTTTAGCGTTAGATGCAGGGACCGGCAGCATTCGTGCAGTGATCTTCGATTTAACCGGGAGACAGGTTGCCGTCGGCCAGGCGGAATGGAAACACCTGAGCGTGGAAAATGTGCCGGGCTCAATGGAGTTCGATCTCGCCACCAACTGGCAACTGGCCTGCCAGTGCATTCGCCAGGCGCTGGCGAACGCGGGTCTTTCCGGTGCGGATATCAAGTCCATCGCCTGCTGTTCCATGCGCGAAGGCATTGTGCTGTATGACCAGTACGGTGATGCCATCTGGGCCTGCGCCAACGTCGACGCGCGCGCCAGCCGGGAAGTGGCCGAACTCAAAGAGATCCACAACGATCGCTTCGAATCCGAAGTCTATGAGGTCTCCGGGCAGACGCTGGCCCTGAGCGCGATGCCCCGCCTGCTCTGGCTGGCTCACCATCGCCCGGATATCTATCGCAACGCGGTCACGATCACCATGATCAGCGACTGGCTGGCGGCGCGCCTTTCCGGCTGGCTGGCGGTCGATCCTTCCAACGCGGGCACCACCGGCATGCTCGATCTATTTACCCGTGACTGGCGGCCTTCCCTGCTGGATATGGCCGGACTGCGCGCCGATATTCTCTCGCCGGTAAAAGAGACCGGCAGCGTGCTGGGCGAAGTGACCAGAGAGGCGGCACAGGAGAGCGGTCTGCGCGAAGGCACGCCGGTAATCATGGGCGGCGGCGATGTCCAACTGGGTTGTCTGGGGCTGGGGGTGGTACGCCCCGGACAGACGGCAGTGCTGGGGGGGACATTCTGGCAACAGGTGGTCAACTTGCCGCAGGTGCGGACCGACCCGGAGATGAATATTCGCGTAAACCCGCATGTGATCCCAGGCATGGCGCAGGCGGAGTCGATCAGTTTCTTTACCGGCTTAACCATGCGCTGGTTCCGTGATGCCTTCTGCGCGGAAGAAAAATTGATTGCCGAGCGTATGGGAATGGACACCTATAGCCTGCTGGAAGAGATGGCTGCTCGCGTTCCGGCGGGCTCCCACGGCGTGATGCCGATCTTCTCCGATGCGATGCATTTCAAGCAGTGGTACCACGCGGCGCCGTCGTTTATTAACCTCTCCATCGACCCGGAAAAATGCAATAAAGCGACGCTGTTCCGTGCGCTGGAAGAGAATGCCGCCATCGTCTCAGCCTGTAACCTGGCACAGATTTCCCGCTTTTCCGGCGTGAAGTTCGACAGCCTGGTGTTTGCGGGCGGCGGTTCAAAAGGGGCGCTGTGGAGCCAGATTTTAAGTGACGTCACAGGCCTTCCTGTACGCGTGCCGGAAGTCAAAGAGGCCACCGCGCTGGGCTGCGCCATTGCCGCAGGCGTCGGGGCGGGTCTGTATGACGATATGGCGGCAACCGGTGAACGACTGGTGAAATGGAGCCGGGAGTTCACGCCGAACCCGCAGCATCGCGAGTTATATGACGAGATGATGCAGAAGTGGCAGGCGGTGTATGCCGATCAGCTTGGTCTGGTGGATAGCGGGCTGACAACATCCATGTGGCAGGCACCTGGGCTGGTACGCGCATCATCACCCCGTCTTTCTGTCTGAGGGCCCAGGCCGCAACCCCTGATGCGCTACGGCGAGGCAGAAACGCTCGATCGGTCCCCTCTCCCCGTGGGAGAGGGCCAGGGTGAGGGCATCAGGCCGCACCAATCTTTGAATCCCATCACAATCGCCGCATTCCCCTTTTCCCTTTTCTCCGCCAAACGCTAAATTACAACTCATCCGACCACATAACAAAAAATTAACACTGGAAGCGATATGAGCCATTACCCGTCGTTATTTGCCCCACTGGATTTGGGTTTTACCACGTTAAAGAACCGCGTATTAATGGGGTCAATGCACACCGGTCTGGAAGAGCGCCCTGACGGCGCGGCCCGGCTGGCGGCCTTCTATGCCGAACGAGCACGCCATGGTGTGGCGCTGATTGTCACTGGCGGTGTGGCGCCGGCGCTTTCGGGTGTAACGATGCAGGGTGGTGCGGTACTTAACGATGAACATCAGCTTCCGCATCATCGCCTGATAACCGATGCCGTACATCAGGAAGGCGGCAAAATCGCCCTGCAAATTTTGCATACCGGGCGTTACAGCTTTCAGCCAAACCTGGTGGCGCCGTCCGCCATTCAGGCGCCGATTAACCGTTTTACCCCGCACGCTCTGAGTCATGACGAAATCCTGGCGCTGATCGACGATTTTGCCCGCTGTGCACATCTGGCACAGCAGGCCGGTTATGACGGCGTGGAAGTGATGGGCTCAGAAGGCTATCTGATTAACGAGTTTCTCGCCGCACGCACCAACCAGCGGAAAGACGAATGGGGCGGCGATTACGCCCGGCGAATGCGCTTTGCCGTGGAAGTGGTCAGGGCGGTGCGTGAACGGGTAGGCCGTGATTTTATTGTTATCTACCGCCTGTCGATGCTCGACCTGGTGGAAGGCGGCGGCGTCTTTGAGGAAACCGTCCAACTGGCGAACGCCGTTGAAGCGGCGGGCGCGACCATCATCAACACCGGTATCGGCTGGCACGAAGCCCGTATCCCGACCATTGCCACCCCGGTGCCGCGCGCGGCATTCAGTTGGGTTACCCGCAAGCTGAAAGGCAAAGTGGGCATCCCGCTGGTCACCACCAACCGCATTAACGATCCGCAGGTGGCAGACGATATTCTCTCTCGCGGCGATGCCGATATGGTGTCGATGGCGCGCCCGTTCCTTGCCGATGCCGGGATCCTTTCCAAAGCGCAAAGCGGTCGCGCTGATGAGATCAACACCTGCATCGGCTGCAACCAGGCCTGCCTCGATCAGATCTTCGTGGGCAAAGTGACCTCGTGCCTGGTCAACCCGCGCGCCTGCCACGAAACCAAAATGCCGCTCACACCAGCCACCCGCCAGAAAACGCTGGCCGTGATTGGCGCAGGTCCCGCCGGTCTGGCCTTTGCCGTCAACGCCGCTGCCCGTGGGCATAGCGTGACGCTGTTTGATGCGGCTGCCGAGATTGGCGGTCAGTTCAATATCGCCAAACAGATCCCCGGCAAAGAGGAGTTCTACGAAACCCTGCGCTACTACCGCAAAATGATCGACATCACCGGCGTGACGTTACGGCTCAATCAGTTTGTGCAGCCCACCATGCTGGAAGCCTTTGACGAGGTGATCCTCGCCAGCGGTATTGTGCCGCGCACGCCGGAGATCGAGGGGATCACCCATCCTAAAGTACTAAGTTACCTTGACGTTTTGCGCGATAAAGTGCCGGTCGGCGAGAAGGTGGCGATTATCGGCTGCGGGGGAATTGGTTTTGATACCGCGATGTATCTTAGCCAGCCGGGCGAACCCACCAGCCAGAATATCGCAGAATTTTGTGTGGAATGGGGCATCGATACCAGCCTCAACCATGTGGGCGGTTTGCGCCCGGAAGGCCCACAGTTGCCGAAAAGTCCGCGTAAGATCGTGATGCTCCAGCGTAAAGCCAGCAAACCGGGTGAAGGTCTGGGGAAAACCACCGGCTGGATCCACCGTACCACCCTGCTGTCGCGCGGGGTGAAAATGATCCCGGCGGTCAGTTATCAGAAGATCGACGACGAGGGGCTGCATGTCTTGATCGGCGGCGAACCGCAGTTGCTGGCGGTAGACAATGTGATCCTGTGTGCAGGCCAGGAGCCGCGCCGCGAGCTGGCAGAGCCGTTACAGGCAGCGGGAAAAACGGTGCATTTGATTGGCGGCTGCGATGTGGCAATGGAGCTTGATGCCCGCCGGGCGATAGCCCAGGGCACGACGTTAGCGCTGACGATTTGATGTGTTATGACGACCCGGATGGCGGCGCAAGCGCCTTATCCGGGCCAGGGGTTGTTTCCGGTATTCGGGCGCGCTTTTGTAGCCCCGGTAAGCGCAGCGCCACCGGGGGAAAATCAGCGCTGTCTGCGCAATTTCACCGCTTTTAGCACCACAAACTTACCGTTAGACGCCACGTTGCTGCAGTTACTAAAAATCTTCTTAAGCTTACGGAAATAATCAAGATGACGGTTGCCCACCACAATTAATTCACCGCCATATTTCAGGCTGCGGCGAGCATCGTGGAACATCTGCCAGGCAATATGATCGGTGATGGCGCTTTGCTGATGGAACGGCGGATTGCACAGCACCACATCAAAACGGTCCGGTTCAATACCCGACAGCCCGTTATTGACCATAAACTCGCTACGCTCCAGCGCGTCCGGCATGTTACGTTCCACATTCAGGCGGCTGGAGGCCACGGCCATATGGGATTCGTCGGTAAAGAGCACACGCGCCTGCGGGTTCTGCGCCAGCAGTTGCAGACCAATCACGCCGTTACCACAGCCGAGATCGACCATCTCCCCTTCCACGTTTTCCGGCAAATGCTTGAGGAAAAGACGCGCACCAATGTCCAGCCCGCTGCGTGAAAATACATTCGCATGGTTATGGATGGTCCAGTCCGTTCCCTCTAATTGCCAGTCATAGGTCTGCGGCGCATCAGCTACCGCCGGAGCAGTAAAAGTACAGTGGATCAGACGCGCTTTTTTCCACGCCAGCGACGTAGTGGTCGGGCCGAGGTATTTTTCAAACAACGCCATGGTGGAGTTGTGAATATCACGCGCTTTGGCACCGGCGATAATCTGCGTTTGTGGGGTCACGACGCGACGCAACGCACAAAGCTGTTGCTCCAGCAGCGCAAGCTGTTTGGGTACTTTAATCAGCACGCGCGCAGGGGCAGCCGGCAGTTCGCTCAGGCTATCCAGGAAAGTTACGGCGTCTTCGTCCATCCCGTTCAGACGCAGGTTATGGCGGGTAGCCTGCTCCGCGATAAACGAGTCATTCACGCTGGCAGGACGATATGCCGCCAGGGCACAGGCCAACGCGCCGAAGCTATCGTTAAAGATGAGCGTCGTGCCTTCGGTCTCATTTACCTGATTTAGCAGATATTCATCTGCCGCATCCCACGCCTGTAACGACGCTTCTTCGGCATTGGGTGGGAAACGCTCTAATGCAAATGACTGTCCAATTAACTCAACCTGGCCCATCGACCCTCCGGGGTGCTAGAATTCGCGCGTTTTATCGCTTAATTATCCGGAGTTGTAAACCCCTTAAACATGACAACACTCACTTATTTGCAGGGTTACCCCGAATCACTGCTGGCACAGGTACAAACGCTGATCGCGCAAAATCGGCTGAGCGAGGTTTTGCTCAAGCGTTACCCCGATACGCACGACATCACGACCGATAAAGCGCTCTATGTTTATACGCAGGATTTTAAAAATCAGTTTTTGCGTAACGCGCCGCAAATCAACAAAGTCGCTTATGACAGCAAAATCCATGTGCTCAAAAACGCGTTAGGGCTGCATACCGCGGTGTCGCGCGTGCAGGGCGGTAAGCTCAAAGCGAAAGCAGAAATCCGCGTCGCCACCGTTTTTCGCCAGGCACCGGAAGCCTTTCTGCGCATGATCGTGGTGCATGAACTGGCGCACCTGAAAGAGAAAGAGCACAACAAAGCGTTTTATCAATTATGTTGCCATATGGAACCTCAGTATCATCAACTGGAATTTGATATGCGTTTGTGGCTTTTATGTAAAGACGAAGGGTGGCTTTGATATGAAATTAAATAAAACATCAACGACCCAAAAATAATTAAAGTCATTTATTCTGCATTTATTAATATGCGATCCCTGTCGCTAATAATGCAACGAGTTAATCTTTACACGATGACATAAAAAACCCGTAACTCTCTGTAAATAATAAGTTATTTAAAAAATTCCGTATCACTATCTACCAAAGTGGATTCACATAAACATCCAGAGCGTTATTTATCTTATTTTTGAATCATATGATTCAAGATTCGAATTTGACGCAAAGGGACAATAAAATCATTATGTAGAAATACTTTTACAGTTTGTTGTAGAAGTATTCTCGAAGCATTTAGATGATTGGTTTTAATACCTGTTCGCACTCGGGCACATTTATGTCAGCGAATAGGGATATAAACCCTTTACTCACCATGTATCCCTGATGGGATACATGGTATTTTTATGTCTGAACTTATTCAAGAGAGGCTTTGAGGCGGGCGACGGCTTTTCTGAGATTTTCATCCGCCACTGACACATAAGACATACGCAGCGTCGATGCATCCGGGTTATCCGCATAGAAGAACTCGCCCGGCACATAGACCACGCCATTTGCCAGCGTCTTTTTCAGCCAGTCGGTGGTGTTCTTCTCGTACTTAAATTTGGCCCACAGGAACATGCCCCCTTGCGGACGGTGAAAGGTCAGATGCTCACCCAGTTCACGTTCGATCTCTTCGCATAACACCTGACATTTATCTTTATAAGAAGCGCGGATAATTTTTAACTGCTCAGGCAGGCGGCCCGTCTGCAAATAGTGATAGGCCAGCGACTGCGACAGGGAGCTGGTATGCAAATCCGTAGCCTGTTTCAGGGTCACAATCTGCTTTTTAATCCACTCCGGCGCAACAACCCAGCCGACACGCGCACCCGGCGCCAGAATTTTGGAAAACGTCGAGGTGTAAATAACGTTCTCGCTGTTGTCTATCTCTTTTGCCCAGGCAGTTAATGGCTTGAACAGTTTGTCGGTAAAATTAATTTCGCTATAGGGATCATCTTCGATAATGACAAAGTTATAGCGCTTAGAGAGCGCCACCAGCTTTTTGCGGCGCTCATCAGAGAGTGTGACCCCGCCAGGGTTGCCGAAGGTCGGCACAATATAAACGGCTTTGATGGTGGTGGTTTTGACCAGCTCTTCCAGCTCATCAACCTTCATGCCTTCCCCGTCTGTACCAACAGATGCAAGCTGAGCTTCCGCCAGATGGAAAACCTGCAACGCGGCCAGATAGGTGGGTCTTTCCACAACAATGACATCGCCAGGGTTAATCAGCACGCGGGCGAGCATATCCAGAGACTGCTGAGAACCGGAGGTAATCACGACTTCATCAGGGTTACAGGTAATCAGACGCTGTTCCAGAAGCTGGCAAATTGCCTCACGCAAATCCGGGCTGCCTTCGCTCAGGCCATATTGAAAAGCATCTTTCCAGGAAACGGATAACACTTTATCCATCGCCATCTGGAGCCCTTCGCGATCAAAGAGATCAGGATTAGGAATGCCCCCGCCAAGAGAGATAACCCCTTCCATTTTGCTGTGTTTTAATAATTCGCGGATGGCAGATGACTGCACATTTTTGACTTTATCGGAGATTCTCTCGTCTGACATTACCTTAACCTTACCCTTTGTTTTGCCGTTCGATCTTATTATGTTGCGATAGTTTTCATGCTAAGCATTTCCGTTATACAGCAATAAAAAGAGGCCGTAAACGGAGCCGCCCGCCCACTCGTTTTATTTATACTATGCCAGTATTTTTATTTTTTCTGGTTAAATATTCCGCACATGACGCTAAATATTAATTAAATAGATATCTATAACCGGCAAGTGTCCGGGATTTCTTCTGATCATCGTCCGATCATTTTAAAACAATGCAGAAGGCTTATCTGCGCTCAACCATCCAGCCAGCATTATTATTTGAATTGCGGCCCGTCTCTTGTGTGTGTTCAGTAACTGTATTTATACACAGTCAATGTACACACAAGGTCGAGGCAAATGAAAAGAGAAAGATACTGCCTTTCTGTTGCGGTTTTTATCCTGCTCAGGAAAGGTAATCAGATATGTATATTCAAACGCACGGGCACAGGGTGGATGGATGGCTTTTACAGCCTAGGGGCTTAAGGAAGGTGAAACAGTGACCGCCGCAGCAGCGTGTGCGGCCACACATCGCCATTCCTTATGTCAGGCAGGCTATCGACAATATCCTTATTTCACACGTTTATTCCGAATACGGCTGGTGACGTTCCCCACCCGTTTTCCACCGTACTGCCGGAGCATTGCTCCGGCATTATCATCTTTAGCCTTGATTCACTTCCGCTACCAGAACGGCGGCGGCGCGTTTTTTCTTGAACATATAGCCCGCCCCCAGCACCAGCAGCCATGCCGGGATCAAACATACAGAGATACGGATCCCCGGTGTCATAAACATCACCACCAGGATCCCCGCCAGGAAAAGCAGACAAATGATGTTAGTCAGCGGATAACCGAGGCTTTGAAAAGCGGTGGTTTTTCCGGCTTTTTGCATGGCGAGACGGAATTTCAGGTGGGTGATACAAATCATCGCCCAGTTGATCACCAGGGCCGCCACCACGAGCGCCATCAGCAATTCAAAGGCTTTGCCCGGCATCACATAGTTGATCAGCACGCACAGCGCCGTGGCCAAAGCCGATACCCCCAGCGCGGTCAGCGGGATCCCCCGTCGGTTCACCTTGAGCAGCGAACGCGGCGCGTTACCCTGCTGCGCCAGGCCAAACAGCATGCGGCTATTGCAGTAAACACAACTGTTATAGACCGACAGCGCGGCGGAGAGCACCACCAGATTGAGGGCGTTCGCGACGATGTTGCTGTCCAGCGCATGGAAAATCAGGACGAACGGGCTGCCGCCTTCCACCACGTTTTTCCACGGATAGAGCGACAGCAAGACGGCCAGTGAACCCACATAAAACAGCAGAATACGGTAGATAACCTGATTAGTGGCTTTGGGAATGCTCTTTTGCGGATCGTCGGCCTCTGCCGCCGTGATCCCCACCAGTTCCAGACCGCCAAAGGAAAACATGATCACCGCCATCGCCATGACCAGGCCACTGATGCCATTCGGGAAGAATCCACCGTCCTGCCACAAGTTCGCCACCGATGCATCCGGACCACCGCTGCCGCTAAACAAAAGATAGCCGCCAAAAGCAATCATGCTGATGATGGCCGCAACTTTGATAATGGAGAACCAGAACTCCATCTCGCCGTACACTTTGACGTTCGTCAGGTTGATGGCGTTAATTGCCACAAAGAAAATGGCCGCTGAGACCCACGTTGGCACGTCCGGCCACCAGTATTGAATATAAATCCCAACCGCCGTCAGTTCCGCCATACTCACCAGCACATAGAGCACCCAGTAGTTCCAGCCGGACATAAATCCGGCAAAAGGTCCCCAGTAGCGGTTGGCAAAATGGCTGAAAGAGCCCGCCACTGGCTCTTCAACCACCATTTCACCGAGCTGGCGCATAATGAAAAAAGCAATCACCCCGGCGATGGCGTACCCCAACAGTACGGACGGCCCGGCCATGCGAATGGTCTGCGCAATGCCCAAAAAAAGCCCGGTGCCTACGGCCCCACCGAGCGCAATCAACTGGATATGACGGTTTTTTAACCCGCGTTTTAATTCGTTAGTGTGTTGTGCTGCCACCTCTGACCTCTCCCCTGTCTGTAAACGTCACCTTCGGCCAGAGCAACTTTCAGGCCAGCCAGCGGGGAGAACACGACAATGGCAGGCTAACTATCTGAATAAGCGGGAGATATAAATTTCCAGTCACATCCACAGCTTGAGCGCGGCGATTGAATTTTCAGCAACTTCGCGCAATAAGCACGGTTAAATCGCACGATGTATGAGAAAAACAGCCTCTGCATGCATGAAATCGAACCGTTTTGGTGCAGCGGAAAAAAGCGCAGCGCCGTCAGGCTTCTCGTCATCAAAAAAGCTGTTAGTCTGGTAGCCACTCTTTCGTTCCGGTATTGGCGCACATGTATAACATCGACGACTTTGATCTGAAAATCCTCACCTTGTTGCAGGCCAATGGCCGTTTAACTAACCAGGAGCTGAGCGATCTCATCGGCCTTTCTGCTTCCCAGTGTTCACGGCGTCGTATCGCGTTGGAGCAGGCGCAACTGATTCTGGGCTACCATGCGCGGCTTGCACCGGATGCCGCCGGGCGCGAGATGCTGGGTCTGATTGAGGTGCGTCTTTTAAACCACACGCAGGAGTATGTGGAAAGCTTCCACCAGATGGTGAGCGAAGTGGACGCGATTCTGGATGCCTGGAAAACCACGGGCGATGCCGATTACCTGCTCAGGGTAGCCGTGCCGGATTTGCCAGGTCTGAGCCATTTAATCAGCCATATTCTGGCGCAAAATAAAGGGGTCGCTCATTTGAAAACTTCGGTTGTCCTTAACCGCCTGAAAGAGAATGGCCAGTTGATGCCGGGCAGTGGTCTTGCGCCCTAATACAGGGCAACACGCCTTATTTTGGTGCAATCAATCGGTTAATTAATGTATCCGGTGAGACAAAAATACACATCTCAACCGAATAACAGCGTGAAAACGCACAAAACACGCAATCTTCTCTTTTTGCCATATCAATACGTTAGCGATATGGCCGCCTGTTTTTCCTCCATTCAATCGCATCAGGAAGCGGATCTGGTGCGGTTTTTGCAGGATATTTCTTATCTTTAGCAATTGTTGAATCGTACTTTCTTATGGATAACGTCCTGACTCCCAATAAACTTGCTCATACCTGGCTGGAAGATGCGCTGGCGCTGCTGTTCGGTACGCTAATGATCTCTTTTGGCGTGATAATGTTTCGCCAGGCGGGCGCGCTCACTGGCGGTACGGCGGGTATCGCTTTTCTGATCCATTACGCAACTCACCTGCCGTTTGGCGTGGCGTTCTTTTTGATCAACCTGCCCTTTTACTGGCTCTCTGTTCGCCGGATGGGCATGCAGTTCACGCTGAAAACGTTCTGCGCCGTGGCGCTGGTGTCGTTGTTCTCCGATCTGCACGGGCGCTTTATCCATTTCGATCAGCTTAACCCCTACTACGCCACGCTGTTTGGCAACATCATGGTCGGCATTGGTTTTGTGGTGCTGTTCCGTCATAAAGCGAGTCTCGGCGGCGTGAATATTCTGGCGCTCTATCTGCAGGATAAAAGCGGTATCCGCGCCGGTAAATTCCAGATGGTGGTCGATGCCTGCATTGTGACCGCATCGCTGTTCTTCGTGAGCCTGCCGATGCTGGCGGCCTCCATTGTGGGCGCCGTGATTCTGAATTCCATTATTGCCATGAACCACCGCCCGGGACGCTATGCGGTGTAATGGATTGACCTCTGACAGTAATATCAGGAGTAGTGACTGTGTTCCAGAACGTTGACGCCTACGCGGGCGATCCTATCCTGTCGTTGATGGAGACTTTCCATCAGGACCCCCGTACTGACAAAGTGAACCTTAGCATCGGGCTGTATTATGACGAGCAGGCTATCATTCCTTGCCTTAAGGCAGTACAACAGGCCGAAACCCGCCTGCAGAGCCAGCCGCAAAAAGCCAGCCTCTATCTGCCGATGGAAGGTTTCGCCCCTTATCGCAGCGCCATTCAGACGCTGCTGTTTGGCGACAACCATCCGGCACTGAACGCCGGGCGTATCGCCACCATCCAGACGCTGGGCGGTTCCGGCGCGCTGAAAGTGGGTGCCGATTTCCTGAAACGCTACTTCCCGGACTCCGGGGTGTGGGTGAGCGACCCGACCTGGGAAAACCATATCGCTATTTTTGCCGGTGCCGGGTTTAAGGTTCACACCTACCCGTACTTCGATAACGCCACGCGCGGTGTCGATTTCAGCGGCATGCTCAACAGCTTAAAACAACTGCCGCCGCGCAGTATCGTGCTGCTCCACCCGTGCTGCCACAACCCGACGGGCGCGGATCTGACGAATGCGCAGTGGGATGAAGTGATAGAGGTGCTGATTTCCCGCGATCTGATTCCGTTCCTCGACATTGCCTATCAGGGCTTTGGCGCGGGTCTGGAAGATGATGCCTACGCCATTCGCGCTATCGCCAGCACCGGCCTGCCTGCGCTGGTCAGCAACTCCTTCTCCAAAATATTCTCGCTGTATGGCGAGCGCGTGGGTGGGCTGTCCGTGGTGTGTGAAGATGCTGACGCCGCCGGACGCGTGCTGGGCCAGTTGAAAGCCACCGTACGTCGCAACTACTCCAGCCCGCCGAATTTTGGCGCGCAGGTCGTCTCCACGGTGCTCAATGACCCGGAGCTTAACGCCCTGTGGCGTGCCGAAGTGGACGCCATGCGCACCCGCATCAGCGAAATGCGCCAGGCGCTGGTGGATGTCCTCAAAGATGCCCTGCCGACGCACGACTTTACCTACCTGCTGACCCAGCGCGGGATGTTCAGTTACACCGGGTTCAGCGCTGAACAGGTGGATAAACTGCGCGAAGCCTTTGGGGTCTACCTGATTGCCAGCGGCCGCGTCTGCGTGGCGGGCCTTAACCACAGCAATATCGGTCGCGTGGCCTCAGCCTTCGCCGCCGTTCAGTAAGGCATCAGGCCTGTTTTTGTTGCGCGAGCGTGACAAAAACAGGCGGTTCCCAGGCCGTTATCGCCGGTAACGGCCCTTCAAACTTCACCACGTCCACCCGACAACTCTGCGCGCTGCATCCTTGTCCCAGACGCGAACTGCCGCGATCTTCTGTTAAAACGTTGGGATTGCCATGTTTATCGAGTGGCTGCGCATCTTCTGTATTCTGCGGATCATACCAGGCGCCGGTGGACATCTGCACCACGCCGGGCCGGATGGCCTCGCTCAGTTTCACCCCGGCCAGTAACGCACCTCGCGTATTGAACACTTTCACCACTTCGCCGTCGTGAATGTCGCGCTCAGCGGCATCATACGGATGCATCCACAGAGGTTCACGCCCGGCAATTTTGGTCTCCCGACTTACGCTGCCGTGGTCGTACTGGCTGTGCAGGCGGGTACGCGGTTGGCTGGAGAGCAAATGCAGCGGCCATTCGCGGGCGACCGCCTGCTGATATTGCGCCTCCGGCTCGTGCCAGTACGGATGCCCCGGACATTCTTCGTAGCCAAAATCGGCAATGGTCTGCGAAAAAAGCTCAATTTTGCCGGAAGGGGTGGCAAGGGGCGCGTTCAGCGGGTCGTCGCGAAAATCTTTAAGCAAGATCTGCGGCCGGACGGGGCGTGAAAATTCCAGAACACCCTGCTGCCAAAACGCATCGAAGGCCGGGAGCGCGATCCCGTCGGCCTCGGCACGGGGGCGCGACTGTTCATACATAACCTCCAGCCATGCTCTGGCGTCCCGCCCTTCGGTGTAAGCCTCACCAAACCCGAGACGGGCCGCCAGCCCGCTGAAAATGGCATAGTCGTCACGCGCATCGGCAAACGGCGCAATATGCTGGCGCATGGCAATCATAAAACCGTCGTTGCTGGCGCTGCCGATATCCTCCCGCTCAAGCGAAGTGGTGGCGGGCAGGACGATATCGGCGAATTTCGCCTGTGCGGTCCAGTACTGCTCGTGGACCACAATGGTTTCCGGGCGCCGCCAGGCGCGTACCAGTTTGTTCAGATCCTGATGGTGATGAAAGACATTGCCGCCCGCCCAGTAGACAAAGCGAATATCGGGGTAAAGGTGGGTCTGCCCGTCAAATTCATAAGGTTCGCCGGGGTGCAGCAGCATGTCGGAAAATCGGGCAACCGGAATTTTCCCCTCAACCGGATTGCGCCCCTGGGGCAAACGCGGGCCGGAAAAGACGCGACGGTTGGCCCCCGCCAGGTTGGTTGAGGCGTAGCCGAAGCCCAGCCCACCGCCGGGAGTGCCAATCTGCCCCAACAGTGCGGTTAACGCCACTGTCGCCCAGAAAGCCTGTTCCCCCTGGCGGGCTCGCTGAACCGACCAGGCAATGTTGATCATCGTGCGATGCTGTGCCATCTCATGTGCCAACTGGCGAATCACTCCGGCAGCGAGTCCGGTTCTGGACTCGGCCCATTCCGGGCTTTTTACTACGCCGTCGTCCCGGCCAAAGAGATAATCCCGGTATGGCGCGAACCCGACCGTGTGGCTGTCGACAAAGGCCTGGTCGTATAACGCGTCTGCAATCAGCACCTGGCAGAGCGCCAGCAGCAACGCCGTATCGCTGCCGGGTTTGACCGCCAGCCAGTCGGCATCCGGCACGGCCGAAAGATCGTTTTGTACCGGGCTGATATTGATGAAACGGGTGCCGTTGCGGCGCAATGTCTGCAACCAGTGCTGTAGCGCGTGGTCGTTGGCCCCGCCGCCGTTAACCTGCGCATTACGTAGCGGCAAACCGCCGATAGCGACAAACAGTTGGCAGTGTTCCGCCAGTACCGGCCAGTGGGTGTGCTGGCGTTGTAAGGTGTCGAGATCGCCAAGAATATGCGGCAAAATGCGCTCCCCGGCGGCGATACTGTAGGTGTTGGTGCTGCCGGTGTAGCCGCCAAAGAGATTGAGAAAACGGTGAAGCTGGCTCTGCGCATGATGAAAACGGCCGGCGCTGGACCAGCCATAAGAGCCGCCATAAATCGCCGCATTGCCCTGCTCGCCTTTAACCCTGGTGAGTTCATCGGCCACCAGCGTCAACGCCTGCTCCCAGCTCACTTCGACAAAGGGTTCACGCCCGCGCCCCTCCCGGCTGGCGGCGCCCCCTTTCAGAAACCCTTCCCGCACTGCCGGGCGACGAACGCGTGATGTCCCCTGCACCGCGCCCGGCAACGACTGCCCAATCCGTGACGGGTTGCTGTCCCACGCAACCGGGCTGACCGCAGTCAGTTTGCCGTCATCGGTGGTCACCCGATAGGTTCCCCAGTGCATTACCGCAAGTTGCTCGGGTTTCATGGTGATACCTCGATATAAAACCTGTTAATCAGGTAGTTATGGTTGCAGGCAGTCTGGACCCGGACAGCGCGCAACAACCAGAACGTACATGAAGTTCGTGAGGCTTGTGAGCACTGCCCTGCGCCAAAATGGCAAATGAGATAGCCTGATGGGCAGGTTTTTAATGCATCGTCATCCCACCGGTCACATTAATCGCCTGCCCGGTCATATAGGCTGCCAGCGGGCTCGCCAAAAACGCCACAACGCCAGCTACATCGGCTGGCTGCGCCGTGCGGCCCAGTAACACCTGCGAGCAGTCTTCGGCATAGATGGCTTCCGGCGTCATGCCGCGCAGCGCTGCACCTTCCCGACGCTCGCGCCACTTCATCTCCGTCTCGACAATGCCGGGGCAGACCGCGTTCACCAGAATATTGTCACGGGCAAGCTCAATGGCCATCACTTTGGTCAGGCCGAGTACCGCATGTTTAGAGGCCACGTACTGGCCCATTAGCCGGTAGCCATTTTTGCCCGCCTGCGAGGCGATGTTGATGATACGTCCCGCCTTTCTGGCCCGCATCAGCGGAATGGCCGCCTCAGAGAGCCAGCCAATCGCTTTGACGTTCACATCCAGGATGCGCTGCCAGTCCGCCTCGCTCATGGCATCGACCGCGCTCATCGCCGAGATGCCGCAACTGTTGACCAGGATGTCCACGCCGCCGAAAGTCTCCACGGCGGCGCCAATGAGCTGATGGGCCTGTTCACGCGAAGCAACATCGGTACGTAGCACCAACTGGCGCAGGCTCTGCTCCCGCGCTCTGGCGGCGATATCACCGATCACTACGTTCGCGCCGCCCCGATGCAACAGTTGCGCAATGGCTTTACCGATGCCCTGTAGACCGCCCGTCACCACCGCGGTCTGGCCGCTAAAATCAAGGGCAATCATCGCTTATTCCCGAAACGGGTCGTCACTGATACCGGCTTCCAGCACCAGCTTCGCGTACTCCTGAGCGGAGAACAGCGAGTGATCGCGATAGTTGCCGCAGGCAAGCGGTGTGACCGCAGGTACATCCGTTGCGGTAAGCACACGCTGCAAGACCCGTGTCAGCGCCGCGGCGATGTGTTTCGGATCGTGCTCATCCCACAGGATCAGATAGAAACCGGTACGGCAGCCCATCGGCGAAATGTCGATAACTCCTTCCAGCTCTTCACGCAGGCCAAATGCCAGCAGGTGCTCCAGGGTGTGCAGCGCCGCAGTGGGAATGGCATCCACGTTAGGTTGCAGGAAACGTAAATCAAACTTCTGCACCACGCTGCCAAGCCGGTGGCGTTCATAACCTGCCACGCGGACATACGGGGCTTTGACTTTGGTATGGTCGAGGGTAAAGCTCTCTACAACTGGCATGTTTATCTCCTGAATAGATGAAATAGCGGCCTTACTCGCGACGAATACGGCGGGCAAAGCGGGTTCCGAGGGTCTGGATAAGCTGGACAATGACAATCAGCACCAGCGCGGTGACCAGCGTGGCGAAGGCATCAAAGCGCTGGTAACCATAGGTAATGGCCAAATCGCCGATACCGCCGCCGCCCACGGTGCCGGCCATGGCGGTCGCCCCCAGCAGGCCAATAGTGGCGGTCGTGAGGGCCAGGATCAGAGATGACGCGGCTTCCGGCAGCATAAAGTGCCAGATGGTCTGTAAAGCGGTGGCGCCCATGGCATCGGCGGCTTCGAGGATCCCCTCGTCCACTTCCAGCAGCGAGCTTTCCACCAGCCGGGAAATATAGGGGGCAATAAAGACAATCAGCGGCACAATCGCACCCGCCGTACCAATAGTGGTGCCCACCACCAGACGGGTGAAGGGCAGAATGGTAATCAGCAAAATAATAAACGGCAGCGAGCGGACAACGTTGATTGTTGGGTTCAGCACCTGGTGCACAAATCGGTTGGGCAGAATGCCGCCAGGGCGGCAAACCACCAGCACAATACCCAGCGGAATACCGAGCAGCGAACCGAAACCTAGCGAAACAGCGATCATCACCAGGGTGTCATGCAATGCCAGCAGGAATTGATCGCCGGTGACAGCGGTGTCAATAAAATCAAACATGGGTGATTTTCACTCCTGCGTCGCGAAGATGGGCAATGGCGCGCCCGGTTTGCTCAGGCTCGCCAAGAATCTGTACGATCATGAACCCCAGAATGCGGCTCTGGACTTCGGACATGCTGGCAAAGAGGATATTCACCTCAATGGCATAGTCCTTGATGATGCGGTTGATAATGGGCTGTTGCGCCGTTGCGCCCACAAACTCAAGACGCAGGGCCTGCGCGCCGTTATCCCGTTGCAGCACAGCGGAGACGCGCTCCGGCAGCTTGTCGTGAATCACCGACTGCACGAAACTGGCGGTGACCGGATGCTGCGGCTGGGCAAACAGGTTAAAAACGTCGCCCTGCTCCACAATGCTGCCGTTTTGCATCACCGCGACCTTGTTACAGATTTTCTGGATTACCGACATTTCGTGAGTAATCAGCACGATAGTGATGCCATAGCGGCGGTTGATCTCCTGCAACAGTAGTAAGATCTGCACTGTGGTATGGGGATCCAGCGCCGATGTCGCCTCATCACACAACAGGACTGACGGGTTGGTCGCCAGCGCACGGGCGATACCGACACGCTGTTTTTGCCCGCCTGACAACTCGTTCGGGAAGCTATGCACCTTATCGCTGAGATTGACGAACTCCAGCAGCTCCGTCACGCGTGCCTGAATAAACGCCTTATCACGCCCCTGTAAAATGAGCGGAATGGCCACATTGTGAAAAACCGTTTTTGAATTCAGCAAATTAAAGTTCTGAAAGATCATGCCAATATCTTTCTTGATGGCACGCAGACGCTTACCGCTAAATTCCTGTAACACTTCGCCATTAATGACCACCTCTCCCTGGCCTGGCGATTCGAGACGATTGATTAAACGTAGCAAGGTACTTTTCCCTGCACCGCTATAACCAATAATCCCGAAAATATCGCCCTTAGCAATACTAAGGTTAATGTCCTTTAATGCCAGAACCGGGTTTCCTTTTCTGGAGAATGTTTTACTGACATGGCGAAACTCAATCATTGCATCGTTCATTTCAAATAATCAGGTTGCAGATAACCGTTATATTGCTCGTGAGTCAGAATGTAATTTTTGAAATCGGCTGAGTGATATCCGGCAACAATATCTTTAGCAAACTGCGCGTCTTTATTTTTCCCGGCGATGGTGACAACGTTTATAAACTGGCTCACCGGGGTTTCAAGCTGTAATGCCGAATTAAGTTTCAGGCCACTGGAGACGGCAAAATTCCCCTGAATCAAACCGTAATCCACATCTGGCAGCGCACGTACCTGCTGGGCGTTATCCATCTCTTTGAGGACAATTTTATACGGATTTTCGAGGATATTACGCTGCGAGAAGGTGGCCGGGTCGCTGTCTGGTTTGAGTTTTACCCAGCCAAGGCTTTGCAGCACTAACAGGGCACGATATTCATTAGGTGGCTGATTAGGAACAGAAATCACTGTGCCTGCCGCCGGGGTTTTCAGCGTTTTGATTTTACCGCCATACAGCCCCATTGGCGGTGTGGGCACCTGCACGATACCGATGTTGTCGATCCCCAGACGCTCATTCACCGATTTTAAATACACCGGATGTTGCATGATATTAGCTTCGATGTTGCCACGGGCAACCGCATCGTTTACCTGAATACCATCGCTGAAATCTTTATATTCGACTTTATAGCCTTTCTTAATCAGAAAAGGTGCGACACCTTTTTCAAACTGTTCTTTATAGGGTCCTGGATTAAAGCCAACACGAATAATATTATCCTGCGCCGCAGCCAGAAAAGAAGATGATGACAACAAAGCAAAGACAAAACCTAATACAACTGGCTTTTTCATAACACAATTTCCCTGTTGGTGTGCAATTAAAAGTGATTAAATCACAGCCGACTGTGCGTTGTAAGTCACATTACCGGATTTCATTTTGCTTTTTTAGCATAAATATAATCAGGAAATTCATATCTAAAAATCGCCAATGAATAGCTAATTTTGTTGCTTAGACAATCCACAAAAATAAATTAAAGATGGAAACATATTGATAAATAAATTCGAGAACACCATGCCTGATTTTAATGCCTCACCGCTGGTCGATGCGCTGGAAGAGAATTTATTCAGTGTACTGGAAAAACTGGCCGCCCAGGTGAACACCCCCGATTTACCGCTGATCGATCTTTCGAGCGGCAGCCCGGATCAACCTACGCCGCCGGAAATCATCGCCTCTCTGCAAGCGGCGATCCAGCGGCGTGAAAACCACGGTTATCCCTCATTCTGGGGCAAACCACAGGTCCGCCAGGCGATAGCCGACTTTTATCAGCGTCATTATGGCGTGACACTGGATCCCGACAGTGAAGTGGCGGTCTTTCAGGGATCGCATATCGGCGTGGGTGGGATCCCTCGTGCGGTACTCAGTCCAGGGCAATACCTGATTTCTACTGACCCCTGCTACCCCATTTACCGCTCGGCGGCGTTGCAGTCGCAGGCACATTTTTACGGCCTGCCGCTTCACGCTGAAAATCAGTTCCTGCCCAATTTCAATGACGTGCCAGATGACGTTGCCGACCATGCCGGGTTGGTTGTCCTCAACTATCCGCATAACCCGACGGGTGCGCTGGCAACACCGGCGCTGTTCGCCAGCGCACTGCAATTTGCACAGCGTTACCACGTGCCCATCCTGCATGATTTTGCCTATGCCGCTATTGGCAGCGATGCCGCAGACACTCCGCTGAGCCTCTTTTCTCAGCCTGATGCGAAAGCGTGGGGAGTAGAGACGTATACCTTCTCGAAGACCTTTAATATGGCGGGCTGGCGCTTTGGTTTTGCGGTCGGTAACGCCTCGATAATCAAGGCATTTAAAAAACTGCATACCCACAGCTACAGCACCGTGTTTGGCGCAATTCAGGATGCGGCAGTCACGGCGCTCACCCTACCCACTGCGCGTTTAGCGCAACTGGTATCGGTCTATCATCAGCGCCGCGAGCGTGTGTTACACCGCCTGGCGGCGCTGCGCTGGCCGGTAGGCGAAAAGCAGGGCACCTTTTTTCTGTGGCTTGCGGTACCGCCCGCGTTTAGCTCACAGCAATTTGCCCAGTTGTTATTGCAGGAATCGCATGTGCTGGTCGCGCCTGGCGCTGGCTTTGGGCCAGGGGGAGAAGGGTTTATTCGCATTAGCCTGACGGCGGGGGATGATGCATTGCAAAGCGCGCTGGATCGCATTGCCGGGCTGCATCTTTTTTAACAAAAAGAGTGACGTGCGAGACGTCTTCCATAACCGGGAGATGAACCTTTTTTCATCTCTGCGCATCATGTTACAGTGCCAGACAGTGCTCAGTTAAAGGAACTCGCTTAATGATACGTTTTGCTGTCATTGGCACAAACTGGATCACCCGCCAGTTTGTCGATGCCGCCCATGAAACGGGCAAATATAAACTCACGGCGGTGTACTCCCGTAGCCTCGAACAGGCGCAGGATTTCTCCAGGGATTACCCCGTCGAACATCTTTTTACTTCGCTGGAGGCCATGGCGCAAAGCGATGAGATTGATGCGGTCTATATTGCCAGCCCTAACTCGCTGCATTTCCCGCAAACCCGCCTCTTTCTCAGCCACAAAAAGCATGTGATTTGCGAAAAACCGCTGGCGTCGAATCTGCGCGAAGTGGAAGAGGCGATTGCCTGCGCCAGAGAGAACCAGGTGGTGTTGTTCGAGGCGTTTAAAACCGCCAGCCTGCCCAATTTTGTGCTGCTGAAACAGTCGCTGGCGAAAGCGGGCAAACTGCGCAAAGCGTTTCTCAACTACTGCCAGTACTCTTCGCGCTACCAGCGCTATCTGGATGGCGAAAACCCGAACACCTTTAACCCGGCCTTCTCTAACGGCTCAATTATGGATATCGGCTTCTATGTACTGGCGGCGTCTGTTGCGCTTTGGGGCGAACCGAAGGGCCTCCAGGCCACCGCCAGCCTGCTGGAAAGTGGCGTTGATGCCCATGGCGTGGTGGTACTCGACTACGGCGATTTCAGCGTCACGCTGCAACATTCCAAAGTCAGCGACTCGGTGCTGCCAAGCGAAATTCAGGGCGAAGCGGGTGCACTGCTAATCGAGAAGATCTCAGAATGCCAGAAGCTCTCTTTCGTGCCGCGTGGCGGTAAAGCCCAGGATCTGACGCAGCCGCAACATATCAACACCATGCTGTACGAGGCGGAAACCTTCGCCAGCCTGGTCGAGCAGAATGAAGTCAACCATGCAGGCCTGGCCGTCAGCCGTATTACCGCGAAGCTATCGACTGAAATCCGCCGTCAAACGGGGGTGGTTTTCCCGGCAGACGACGTGAGCGTGGAACTGCCTGCGTAAAGGTATGTAAAACAGATGTTACAGATCATTGACGGGAGGAATAGCCTGTCATATTTTGTTACGAGCAAAGGGGAGTAACTTCGTTGCCGGTGGGTCGTCATTACGATGCGTCTACCCTAAAGATTTCGAGTTGCAGCCACACAACGGCGGTTCGAAATATAACGGGTATAAGCATCCGGTCGCCGGGCGTCATTCATGTGACGTAAGTGAGACCTTGCCGAAAGGCGAGGACCCAATTGCACCTAAAGCATGCGGCTGACGTCTTTCGACGTTAGCCGTTTTTGTTTATACACATAATCATTCTGGATGCGTCGCGGCGGCAAGACTGAGAATCACCAGGAGCTTACTCAAGTAAGTGACTGGCGTGAGCAGCCGAAGCCAACAAAGAGGCAGCCAGAAGGATGAAGTGTAAGGTGCTGAGGAACCTCACATGAATACTGTCGGTACACCGCTACTCTGGGGCGGATTCGCCGTTGTTGTCGTTATCATGCTGGCTATCGACCTCCTGCTTCAGGGGCGACGTGGCGTGCACACGATGTCCATGAAACAGGCGGCCGTCTGGTCGCTGGTCTGGGTTAGTCTTTCTCTCTTATTTAACGCTGCCTTCTGGTGGTATCTGGTACAAAACGAGGGCCGCGCCGTTGCCGACACCCAGGCACTGGCATTTCTGACCGGTTACCTGATTGAAAAAGCGCTGGCGGTGGATAACGTCTTTGTCTGGCTGATGCTGTTCAGCTACTTCTCGGTACCTGCTGCGCTGCAACGTCGCGTTCTGATCTACGGCGTGCTCGGCGCGATCGTCCTGCGTACCATCATGATCTTCGCCGGAAGCTGGCTTATCTCCCAGTTCGAATGGCTGCTGTATGTCTTTGGTGCCTTCCTGCTGTTCACGGGTGTGAAAATGGCGCTGGCAAAAGAAGATGAAGGCGGCATTGGCGATAAACCCCTGGTCCGCTGGCTACGCAGCCATCTGCGCATGACGGACAAGATCGAAAACGAGCATTTCTTCGTGCGTAAGAACGGCCTGCTGTTTGCCACGCCGTTGCTGCTGGTGCTGATTCTGGTTGAACTGAGCGATGTGATATTTGCGGTCGACAGCATTCCGGCTATTTTTGCCGTCACCACCGACCCGTTTATCGTGCTGACGTCTAACCTGTTTGCCATCCTGGGTCTGCGCGCGATGTACTTCCTGCTGGCGGGTGTGGCAGAGCGTTTCTCCATGCTGAAATATGGCCTGTCGGTGATCCTGGTATTTATCGGTATCAAGATGCTGATTGTCGATTTCTTCCATATCCCGATTGCCATCTCGCTTGGCATCGTGGGTGGCATTCTTATGGTAACGCTGCTGATTAACGCATGGGTTAATCACCGTAACGACAAACGCAAGCTTGCTGAATAAGCAGCTCTAAGGGGCTGAGGTCACAACGTCCCTGGTACGCCCTCTTTTCGGAGAGGGCGTTTTTCTGATTTTTTCCCCCGCCAGTACCTGAAACAGCCCCCTGAGCAGCGAATTCTTTATACTCAATCCGTTACGCCTGCTGGCGCAGCACCGATGGAACACCAATAAAACCAAGGAAAAGGTATGCAAACACAACCTGCTACGACATGGTTGCAACGCGTGATGCGCGGCAATATCGTCAAACAAATTCTCGCCGGACTGATACTCGGCATTCTGTTGAGCTGGCTTTCACCTGACTCAGCGCGCGCCGTTGGCCTGCTGGGCACGCTGTTTGTCGGCGCGCTAAAATCGGTAGCCCCGATTCTGGTGCTGGTACTTGTAATGGCCTCGGTGGCTAATCACCAACAGGGGCAAAAAATCAGTATTCGCCCTATCCTGCTGCTCTACTTAATCGGCACTTTCTCTGCGGCATTAACGGCCGTGATCGTCAGCTTCCTGTTCCCTTCCCGGCTACATCTGGTGGCGGCCGCGACCGATGTCATTGCGCCTTCCGGTATTGTCGGCGTACTGGAAGGGTTACTAATGAATATCGTGGCAAACCCTGTCGATTCGCTGGTCAAAGGGAATTACATCGGCATCCTGGTCTGGGCGGTTGGTCTCGGCTTTGCCCTGCGCCACAGTAGCGATACCAGTAAGAAGCTGATTAACGATATGTCGCAAGCGGTGACGTTTATGGTCACGCTAGTGATTCGCTTTGCGCCGCTGGGGATTTTTGGCCTTGTGGCATCCACCCTCGCGACAACGGGCGTTGGCGCGCTCTGGGATTACGCGCAACTGCTGATGGTTCTGGTCGGCTGTATGTTACTGGTTGCGCTGGTGATCAATCCACTACTGGTCTGGGTGAAGATGCGCCGGAATCCGTACCCACTTGTTTTTATCTGCTTGCGTGAAAGCGGCGTGACCGCTTTTTTCACCCGCAGCTCGGCGGCGAATATTCCGGTAAATATGGCGTTGTGCGAAAAGCTCGGGCTTGATAAAGACACCTATTCCGTCTCGATCCCATTGGGTGCGACGGTCAATATGGCAGGCGCAGCAATCACCATCACCGTGCTTTCGCTGGCAGCGGTGCATACGCTTGGGGTGGCCGTAGATTTGCCCACGGCGGTGCTGTTAAGCATAGTGGCTTCGCTCTGTGCCTGCGGTGCATCCGGGGTGGCGGGCGGCTCGCTGCTGCTGATTCCACTGGCCTGTAACCTGTTTGGTATTTCAGCCGATGTTGCCATGCAGGTCGTCGCCGTCGGCTTTATTATTGGCGTTGTGCAGGACTCTTGCGAGACCGCCGTCAACTCCTCAACCGATGTGCTGTTTACCGCCGCCGCCTGTCTGACAGACGGCGAGCGCGCGTCGTTAGTGCCTCAGCGCGATTAACGCGCAGACGTACTCTCTTTTTGCAGCGCGGTTTCGACTTTAAACGGGTCGATGCCGCGTTTTTGCATCCGCCAGAAACGGATAATGTTCAGCCCATTTACCACAAGGAAGCTGCCTTCGATCAGGGTGCCGCCAATCGATCCCAGCCACAGGTTATGGGTAACCCAGCAGGCGGTTGAACACCACATGACGCAACGCACGGAAAGCCCTTTGCAGCGAAACAGCGCCCAGGTACTGGCAACCGTACCGATAATCGGCAGCAGTTCGACCGGGTGGTGTAATTTTATCAAACCAAAAAACAGCGTCAGCGCAATAAATACAGCCATAACCCACAGCTTGCGGGTATGCATGGAGATAATTGTGCGTATGGCGTTGAGTTCTGCGCTCATACCGGCAGGCAGTGCGCCCATCAGAAAGAAATGCGCGCCGATGGTGGCGCTGTAAAGGGAAAGCTGGAGTTTGAAGCGTTTTTCGTCGCGGTTAATAAACGTGGTAATACCAATAAGAAAAGCAAGTACACCAACGCCCTGGGCTAACCAATACGCGCTCATGGAGGATCCTTGTTAATGACACCAAAAAAGAAACGACGCTTCATAATATGAAACGTCGTTTTTTAATTCTACTGCTGTGTTACCCAAAAGATGTCGTGCTACAGCCAGGCGGCAAGTCCGGAACCCCCGGAAGCTTACATAAGTAAGTGACCGGGGTGAGTGGATGTAGCCAACACCGCTGTAGCGCGAAAGATGAAGGGTAACTTATAACGTTACGCCGCTCTTGAAGATAGCCAGCTCGCGGAACTCGTTGCGTTCATTGCAGGTCTGCTTACCGTTGGCAAAATCCACGATCACATCCACGAACTCGCTCAGAAGCTGCGGCATGGTTTTTCCGTGAATAAGCTGGCCCGCATCGAAATCGATCCAGTGTTTCTTTTTCGCCGCCAGTTCGCTGTTCGTCGCGATTTTCACTGTCGGAACAAAGCCGCCGTAAGGGGTGCCGCGTCCGGTACTGAACAGCACCATGTGGCAACCCGCCCCTGCCAGTGCGCTGGTTGCAACCGCATCGTTACCCGGCGCGCTCAACAGGTTGAGTCCGTGGGTTTTCAGGCGCTCGCCGTAACGGAGCACGTCGACCACCTGGCTGGCCCCCGCTTTTTGTGTACAGCCAAGCGATTTTTCTTCCAGCGTCGTGATGCCGCCTGCTTTGTTACCCGGCGATGGGTTTTCATAGATCGGCTGGTTATGCGCGATAAAGTACTGTTTGAAGTCGTTCACCATGGTGACCGTCTTCTCGAAGGTCTCTTCGTCGCGGCAATGGCTCATCAGAATCTGTTCTGCACCGAACATTTCCGGCACTTCGGTTAATACCGTGGTGCCGCCGTTACCGATAATGTAGTCAGAAAAACGTCCCAGCATCGGGTTCGCTGTGATACCGGAAAGCCCGTCTGATCCGCCACACTCCAGACCAAATTTCAGCTCGCCCAGTTTGCCGGGCTCGCGCTTGTCGTGGCGCATGGCTTCGTACAATTCGTACAGATGCTCAATGCCCGCTTCCACTTCGTCGTCCTGGTGTTGGCAGATCATAAAGTGGACGCGGGACGGATCGTATTCGCCCAGCGTTTCGCGAAACGCATCCACCTGGTTGTTTTCGCAGCCCAGACCAATGACCAGCACCGCCCCCGCGTTCGGGTGACGCACCATATTTTGCAGCATGGTACGGGTGTTAATATGGTCATCGCCCAGTTGTGAGCAACCGTAGGTATGGCTAAACAGGTGCACGCCGTCGATATCTTCGGCGTTGTGCGTCTCTTTCAGAAAACGGGTCTGGATTTGACGGGCGATGCCGTTAACACAGCCTACTGTCGGCAGGATCCACAATTCGTTGCGAACCCCAACCTCCCCGTTTGCACGGCGGTAGATCTGAACGTCGCGATCGGCCGCCGGTGCATTTTCACCAATGAGATCAGGTTGATAGCTATACTCATCCAAATCGCTCAGATTGGTACGCACATTGTGAGAATGTATGTGTTCACCTGCGGCGATATCTGTTGTGGCATGGCCAATAGGAAGACCATATTTAACAACATTCTCGCCCGTCGGGATGGCCTGCAGGGCAAATTTATGTCCGCGTACCACTGCCTGACGAAGCAGAATCTCATGACCGTCAACCACAACCTCTGTGCCTTCGGCGAGATCCGCCAGCGCTACCGCGACATTATCCAGCGAGTGGATCTTGATGTATTGCATATCAACCTCAAACGGCCTTAGTTCAGTTCAATCGCGAAGTAGTCACGCGCATTGTTAAAGCAGATATTTTTCACCATCTCGCCCAGCAGCTGGATATCAGCCGGAGCTTCACCCGCGTGCACCCAGCGGCCAATCATCTGGCACAGAATGCGACGGAAATATTCGTGACGGGTATAAGACAGGAAGCTGCGGCTATCAGTCAGCATGCCCACAAAGCGGCTCAGCAGACCGAGCTGCGCCAGTTGGGTCATCTGACGTTCCATACCGTCTTTCTGGTCGTTGAACCACCAGCCGGAACCAAACTGCATCTTGCCTGGCATACCTTCGCCCTGGAAGTTGCCGATCATGGTGCCCAGCACTTCGTTATCACGCGGATTCAGGCAATACAGGATGGTTTTCGGCAGCAGGTTTTCTTCGTTCTGCTTGCTGAGTAATTTTGACAGTTCTTCCGCCAGCGGACGGTCATTAATGGAATCGAAGCCCACATCTGGCCCCAGCAGTTTGAACTGGCGCAGGTTGTTATTACGCAGCGCGCCAATGTGATACTGCTGTACCCAACCGCGACGGGCATATTCCGCGCCGAGGAATACCAGAACGGCCGTTTTGAACTGCGCGACTTCATGCTGGCTTAATGCTTCACCCGCCAGACGGCGTGCGAGGATGCTGTCCAGTTCCGCGTCGCTTGCTTCGGCGAAGAGCACAACGTCAAGCGCGTGGTCCGATACTTTACAACCGTGTGCTTCAAAGTGATCCAGACGTTTAGTCAGCGCCGTTTGCAGATCGGCAAAGCGACGGATATCGGTGTCAGACACTTCACCCAGCTTGCTCATGTAATCGTTAAACGTAGCCAGTTCAATATTGAAGGCTTTGTCCGGACGCCAGCTTGGCAGCACTTTGATGGTGAAGGTGGTGTCTTTGGCAACGGCAGCATGGTGTTCCAGAGAGTCGATCGGATCGTCAGTGGTACCGACCATCTTCACATTCATCTGCTGCATGATACCGCGGGCAGTAAATTTATCCTGCGCCAGCAATTCATTGCCCAGATTCCAGATTTCATCCGCCGTAGACGGAGAAAGCAGCTTACCTGTAATACCAAATGGGCGACGAAGCTCTAAATGGGTCCAGTGGTATAACGGGTTGCCAATCGTATGCGGTACGGTTGCAGCCCAGGCGTCAAACTTCTCACGATCGCTGGCATCGCCGGTACACAGGCGTTCCGGCACACCATTGGTACGCATTGCACGCCACTTGTAGTGATCACCTTTTAACCAGATGTCATACAGGTTTTTAAAGCGGTAGTTATCTGCGATCTGCTGCGGCGGCAGGTGGCAATGGAAGTCAAAAATCGGCTGATCTTTCGCGTAGTCATGGTACAGGCGGCGCGCAAATTCGGTATCTAACAGAAAATCTTCAGTCATAAACGGGGTCATTATCGTCTTCCTCTCAACGAGTGCGTCTGATGCTTACCTTAATGCTGACAAAGTTATCACACCAATTTCCAGTGGCCGAAGGCTTTTTCGTGAGTTAGATCAATAAACGATGACAAATATTTACAAGAATGCGCGTCAAAATCACCGCCAGGCCGCGCCAGTTCTGGTCTGGTGCCGCAAAGTTAAAAACCACACAAAGAAAAACGCTTTTGTGATGTCACTCACCTTTTGAAGTTGTATGACAAGTTATCTTTCTGCCGTCGAATACATCAGCCGACGGAATGCATTGCCGGTGATTAATCATCGGTCTTTACGGTACGGATACCGAATTGAGCACGTTGAATAGCAAGGTTCGGGTCGTTCCGGTGTTTACCGGTTACGCCCTCCGTTTTCACCTCCCGACCGCAACCGGCAGGTGACCGCGCTAGCGGAATTAACATAACGATGAGGTTTACATGCGTAAAATTAAAGGGTTACGTTGGTACATGATAGCGCTGGTGACGATCGGCACCGTGCTGGGTTACTTGACGCGTAACACGATTGCTGCGGCAGCGCCCACGCTGATGCAAGAGTTGAATATCTCCACACAGCAATACTCTTACATTATTGCGGCTTACTCGGCGGCTTATACCATCATGCAGCCGGTCGCAGGTTATGTACTGGACATCCTGGGCACCAAGATCGGCTACGCAGTGTTCGCCGTGACCTGGGCCATCTTCTGTGGCGCTACTGCGCTGGCAGGCAGTTGGGGTGGTCTGGCGCTGGCGCGCGGTGCCGTTGGTGCTGCCGAAGCGGCAATGATTCCGGCGGGCCTGAAAGCGGCTTCTGAGTGGTTCCCGGCGAAAGAACGTTCTATCGCAGTGGGCTACTTCAACGTCGGTTCTTCTATTGGTGCGATGATTGCACCGCCGCTGGTCGTGTGGGCAATCGTCATGCATAGCTGGCAGCTCGCGTTCATTATCTCTGGCGTACTGAGCTTCGCCTGGGCAATGGCATGGTTGGTTTTCTACAAACACCCGCGCGATCAGAAAAAACTGACCGAAGAAGAACGCGAATACATCATTGGCGGTCAGGAAGCACAACACCAGACTTTCAACGGTAAGAAAATGTCCGTCCTGCAGATTCTGGGCACCCGTCAGTTCTGGGGTATTGCACTGCCGCGTTTCCTGGCAGAACCGGCATGGGGTACGTTCAACGCCTGGATCCCGCTGTTCATGTTCAAAGTCTACGGCTTTAACCTGAAAGAAATCGCCATGTTCGCCTGGATGCCAATGCTGTTCGCTGACCTGGGCTGTATCGTCGGTGGTTACCTGCCGCCGCTGTTCCAGCGCTGGTTCGGTGTGAACCTGATTGTTTCCCGTAAAATGGTAGTGACCATGGGTGCGTTGCTGATGATCGGCCCAGGCATGATCGGTCTGTTCACCAGCCCGTATGTTGCAATCGGCCTGCTGTGTATTGGTGGCTTTGCTCACCAGTCTCTGTCCGGTGCATTGATTACCCTGTCTTCCGACGTGTTTGGTCGTAACGAAGTGGCAACCGCGAACGGTCTGACCGGTATGGCGGCGTGGACAGCAAGTACCATGTTCGCTCTGGTGGTAGGTGCGCTGGCTGACACCATCGGCTTTAGCCCGCTGTTCGCCGTGCTGGCCCTGTTCGACCTGCTCGGTGCGGTAGTTATCTGGACGGTGCTGAAAAGTAAATCCGCCAGTGAATTAGCGCAGGAAAGTGCGGTCGGCGGTACCGCAACACAAAGCTAGTACACGCCTTCTTCGTACTACTGTTTCCCAAAAGCCGCCCACCGTTTCGGGCGGCTTTTTCTTGCCTTGTTGTGGTGAGAATGGCGTAAAAGTGGTATAACAAATCTACTAATGCCTTATCTTGCCTGGAGCGCATATGGAAATCACTGAATCACGTCGTTTGTACCAACAACTTGCCGCCGAGCTGAAAAGCCGGATCGAGCAGGGCGTCTATCTTGTGGGTGACAAACTTCCCGCCGAGCGCTTTATTGCAGACGAAAAAAGCGTCAGCCGGACCGTGGTTCGTGAAGCCATCATCATGCTGGAAGTTGAAGGTTATGTTGAAGTCCGTAAAGGCTCAGGCATTCATGTTATTTCCAATCAGCCTCGTCATACCCAGGCCCCTGACGAATCGCTGGAATTTGCTAATTATGGTCCGTTTGAGCTGCTACAGGCACGTCAATTGATTGAAAGCAACATTGCTGAATTTGCCGCGACCCAGGTGACCAAGCAGGACATCATGAAACTGATGGAAATCCAGGAAAGCGCGCGTAAAGAGAAGTGCTTCCGCGATTCCGAATGGGATTTACAGTTTCATGTGCAGGTAGCTCTTGCGACACAAAACAGCGCGCTGGCGGCGATCGTCGAAAAAATGTGGACCCAGCGTGTTCACAACCCGTACTGGAAAAAACTGCACGACCATATCGACTTGCGCACCGTGGATAACTGGTGTGACGATCATGACCAAATTCTCAAGGCGTTGATTCGCAAAGACCCGCACGCGGCTAAAGTCGCGATGTGGCAGCATCTGGAAAACACCAAACAGATGTTGTTTAACGAAACCAGCGATGATTTCGAATTCAATGCTGACCGCTATTTGTTTGCGGAAAACCCCGTGGTTCACCTTGATACCGTAGCAAGTGGCGTAAAATAATGCTTTTCTCTGTCAGGCGCACAGCCCCTCTGCGCCTGGCCACTTAAGGGTCAGTAAAAAGTATAGAGTGTCAGCCTTTGTAAATACCCTCGCCACCCCTCCTTTCGACAAGCAAAATCATTTTCTGACAAAGCGTAATTTCTCTGCCGCAGAACTATGGCATTTGTTACAATTGGACGCACTTTGCCACTGCGTGAGTTAGCGCTTGCTCACAGCGTTGTTACCGGAATAGTCAGGCTGCTGAATGCGCCACGAGCGACCATAATGTCACTATCAATAATGTCGCCGTGCTGTTTTACAGGTAATCGACGTGCCGTAAACCGATGTACCAGGAACATTGAATGGAACTTTTAAGCCAACTGCTGCATGCCCTCTGGAGCCAGGATTTCGAAACGCTGGCCAATCCATCCATGATTGGCATGCTCTACTTTGTGTTATTTGTCATCTTATTTCTTGAGAATGGCCTGCTTCCGGCCGCTTTCCTTCCTGGCGACAGTCTCCTGGTGCTGGTGGGTGTTTTGATTGCCAAAGGGGCGATGGGCTATCCACAGACCATTTTGTTATTAACAGCGGCCGCCAGTCTGGGCTGTTGGCTGAGCTATATTCAGGGCCGATGGCTGGGGAACACGCGAACCGTGCAAAACTGGTTATCGCACCTTCCGGCGCATTATCACCAACGTGCACATCATCTTTTTCATAAACATGGCCTCTCAGCGTTGCTGATTGGGCGTTTTATTGCATTTGTTCGCACACTGTTACCAACTATTGCCGGAATTTCGGGTCTTAGTAGCGCTCGCTTCCAGTTTTTCAACTGGATGAGCGGTTTGTTGTGGGTGCTGATTCTAACGACACTGGGGTATTTGTTGGGTATAACGCCAGTGTTTCGTAAATATGAAGACGCGTTGATGTCTTGTTTGATGCTCCTTCCCGTTGTGCTGCTGGTGATTGGCCTGATTGGCACACTGGTAGTGTTGTGGAAGAAAAAATACGGTAATCGGGGTCAATAATGGAATCGCAACGTCCCTTCCTGCGCTGGTTTTTTATGGGCATCGCCGCAATGGCGCTGTTCAGCGTACTCTTTTTGGGTTGGGTGACACTGCAAAACCGTGAGTCTACGCTGGCGATACGCCCAATCGCACAGAACACAAGCGTGCCGGATGGTTTTTCCATTTGGCATCATCTGGACGCAAACGGCATCCATTTCAAAAGCATTACGCCGCAAAACGACACGCTGTTAATCAAATTTGAGTCCAGTGCCCAGAGCGCTGCCGCCAAGGAAGTGCTGGACAGAACACTGCCCCACGGCTACATCGTCGCGTTACAGGATGACGAAAGCCAGACCTCTGCCTGGCTTTCACGTTTACGCGATACCACCCATCGATTTGGCTGATCCTCCAGGATTCTGAATCTTTTCACCTACTTTGGTGCTTTAGCCGTTAACGTTCTATGCTTGAGTTAATGGAACCAAAGTCCACGTTATGTCACTGGATGCTGGCGAGCCTTGTTTCGCCAGCCAACAATGGAAGGTTTCGACCATGAAATACCGCATCGCACTGGCGCTAACCCTATTATCTGTAAGCGCGATGTCTCAGGCCGCTTCCCCCTGTCAGGAGAAAGAGCAGGAGATTACGCGTGAAATCAGCTATGCCGAAAAGCACAACAATCAGAGTCGGGTTGAAGGGCTGAATAAGGCGCTGCACGAGGTTCGCACCACCTGTTCCGACAGTAAATTGCGTGCGGAGCACCAGCGCAAAATTGCCAGACAGAAAGACGAGGTTGCCGAACGTCGCGAAGATCTCGCCAAAGCGAAACAAAAAGGCGATGCGGACAAAATAAGTAAACGCGAGCACAAGCTGAAAGAGGCCGAGGCAGAACTTAAGGCGCTTGAAGCGCGTGACTACTGATTTTGATGGAAGTTAACACTCACTCACCTGGAGAGAATTATGTCTAAAGAGGCAAATACTGAACATCTGCGCGCTGAGTTGAAATCCCTGGCGGATACCCTTGAGGAAGTACTGAGCACCTCCGGGGACAAATCAAAAGAAGAGTTGAGCAAACTGCGCAGCAAAGCCGAAAAAGCCTTGCAGGAAAGCCGTTATCGTCTGGGCGAAACAGGGGATGCCATTGCCCGCCAGACCCGCGAAGCCGCTGCAAGAACTGACGAATATGTACGTGAAAACCCATGGGCCAGCGTGGGCATTGGCGCGGCGATTGGCGTCGTGTTAGGCGTGCTCCTGACGCGTCGCTGATTATGGCGGATTCACGACACGCGCAAGGACCGGGCAAAAGCGTACTGGGTATCGGGCAACGCATTGTTTCCATCATGGTTGAAATGGTGGAAACGCGGCTCCGGCTGGCAGTGGTCGAACTGGAAGAGGAAAAAGCAAACCTCTTCCAGTTGCTCATGATGTTAGGGCTGACCATGCTGTTCGCTGCATTTGGCCTGATGAGTCTGATGGTACTGGTTATCTGGGCCATCGACCCGCAATACCGACTCAACGCCATGATCGCCACCACGGTGGTGCTCCTGGTGCTGGCGTTGATTGGCGGTATCTGGACCCTACGTAAAGCCCGCGAATCCACAATTCTGCGCCACACGCGGCAGGAACTGGCCAATGATCGTCAGTTACTGGAAGAGGATAAACCATGAGTCACAAGGCCGAGCGTCTCAAGCGTAAAGCCCTTTTGCTCAGCCAAATTCAGCAGCAACGGCTGGATTTGACCGCCGCTCGCCGTGACTGGGTGGACGCCACCGGTGTCTATGATCGCGGGTGGAACACCTTCCTTAGCCTGCGTTCCTGGGCGCTGGTCGGCAGCAGCTTCATGGCCGTATGGTCGGTGCGCCATCCCAGCATGCTGATGCGCTGGGCGAAACGCGGGCTTGGGCTGTGGAGCGTCTGGCGGCTGGTAAAATCCACGCTTGATCAACAGCGTTAACAGACTCCCCGGCGGTACCATACTGGCCGGGGTAGCAGCTTTTTTTACACCAACTTCATCAGTATCTTTGAAAAATTTCGACAGTTTTCCTTGCTAACAATCTTTTCCCGCCCCGTTTAATATCCTCTCCATCGACAGCAACCATGCGGCCAGCGCCCGTGATTGCCGAACTTTTCACTAAAAAAGACATTGTGGTTCCCTGGAGAGAAAGATGAAAAAATTAGAAGATGTTGGTGTACTGGTAGCGCGTATCCTGATGCCAATCCTGTTCATTACCGCAGGCTGGGGCAAAATCACCGGTTATGCCGGCACTCAGCAATATATGGAAGCCATGGGTGTCCCGGGCTTTATGTTGCCGCTGGTTATCCTGCTTGAGTTCGGCGGCGGTCTGGCCATTCTGTTCGGTTTTCTGACTCGCACCACCGCGCTGTTCACCGCAGGCTTCACCCTGCTGACCGCGTTTATCTTCCACAGTAACTTTGCGGAAGGCATGAACTCCCTGATGTTTATGAAAAACCTGAGCATCACCGGTGGCTTCCTGCTGCTGGCTATCACCGGTCCGGGCGCATTCAGCATCGACCGCGTACTGAATAAAAAGTGGTAAGCGCTCTATACTGATAAAGACATGAAGCGAGGAGACATCTCCTCGCTTTTGCCATCTAAAGGAGAATGCATCATGGGACAACTCATTGACGGCGTCTGGCATGATACCTGGTATGATACCAAGTCAACCGGTGGCCGCTTCCAGCGCTCAGTGTCCGCATTTCGTAACTGGCTCACCGCCGATGGCGCACCGGGTCCATCCGGCGAAGGCGGCTTTGCAGCGGAAAAAGACAGATATCACCTGTATGTTTCTCTCGCCTGTCCCTGGGCGCACCGCACGCTCATCATGCGCACGCTAAAAGGGCTGGACGATTTTTTACCGGTTTCGGTGGTGAATCCGCTGATGCTGGAAAACGGCTGGACGTTTGATGATAACTTTCCGGCAGCGACAGGCGACGCGCTTTATCAGCATGAATTCCTCTATCAGCTTTATCTTCATGCCGACCCGCAATACACCGGACGCGTAACGGTCCCGGTACTGTGGGACAAAAAGAACCATACGATTGTCAGCAATGAATCGGCTGAAATCATTCGCATGTTCAACACTGCGTTTGACGCGCAGGGGGCGCGTGCTGGCGACTATTACCCACCAGAATTGCGCACGCAAATTGACGAACTGAATAGCTGGATCTACGACAACGTCAATAACGGTGTCTATAAGGCCGGTTTCGCCACCAGTCAGCAGGCTTACGATGAAGCCGTCGAAAAGGTCTTCGAATCCCTCGCCCGGCTGGAACAAATCCTGGGGCAACATCGCTACCTGACAGGCGATCGGTTAACCGAGGCGGATATTCGCCTGTGGACAACGCTTATACGTTTCGATCCGGTATACGTGACCCACTTTAAGTGCGATAAGCATCGCATTAGCGACTATCTCAACCTCTATGGCTTCCTGCGGGATATCTACCAGATGCCAGGCATCGCGGAAACGGTCAATTTTGACCATATTCGTACCCACTACTACCGCAGCCATAAAACCATCAATCCGACGGGGATTATCTCCATCGGCCCGTGGCAGGATCTTAACGAGCCTCACGGTCGGGACCTTCGTTTCGCATAATATTTTCGGGCGCAGCCGTTGCGCCCGAAAATATTTCACGCATCCTTTTATCCCCGTCTATTCTTACAGTGATCGCTGAGAAAACAACGTATTGAACGTCTTTCGAGGTAGAGAATGGATTGGTATTTCAAAGTGCTGAGCAACTACGTCCTCTTTCATGGCCGTGCGCATCGCCGGGAGTTCTGGATGTTTATGCTGGTCAACCTCATTCTCTTTGGCGTACTTGTCGTGGTGGATGAAATTTTTGGCTGGCGCACGGGTGGCATTGGCCTGTTAAGCCTGATCTACGCTCTGCTGGTTTTCCTGCCTTCCCTTGCCGTTCAGTCCCGCCGGTTGCACGATACCGATCGCACCGCCAAATGGCTGTGGTTGTGGTGTGTTCCTGTCCTGGGTTGGTTGATGCTGCTGGCCTTCTGGAGCCAGCACGGTACCCCCGAAGAAAATCGCTTCGGCCCTGAGCCAAAAGCGTTTCCTTAAGGGGCCGGGGGAATTATTTTCCGGAGAAGAGTTTCGGTATTTCGCGCAGACACCAGGCTTTCGCTTCGCCCATGCTGTCGCGCCGCCAGGCCATGATGATGTCGACTTCGCTGGTATATTCAGGACTGACGACGCGCAAACGCCCTTCTGCAATGTCCTGCTCAACCAACGGATAAGGCATCGTCGCCACACCCAACCCCGCCAGTAAAGCCTGACGTTTATCCTCAATGGTACTGACCGTCAGACGCGGCTGTTTGTCCAGCAACTGCACCGTCAGCACCGGGCGCTCGCGCGCGGTATCCGCAACCGCCACGCCGCGATATTTCACGCGAGTCACCTCAGACAACGGCTCCGGTTCGTGGTGAATCGGATGGTCTGGTGCCGCGACATAAACGTTCAGTACCTTGTACAGCTTGCGAGAGTTGATTTCCGACGAAGAGCGGAAATGCATATCCGGCGCGATCACGATATCCGCACGCCCCTGCTCCAGCCGCTCCCAGGCGCCTGCCAGCACCTCGGTAATGATCGAGAGTTGCGTGTTGGCTTTTGCCGCCAGTTTATCGACAAGCGGGAAAAGCTCGGGCGTCGGCACCAGTGCTTCGGTAACCAGCGTCAGGTGTGTTTCCCAACCGCGCGCCAGCGCTTCGGCATCGGTAGTGAGTTTGTCAGCCGCTTCGAGCAAAACACGGCCACGTTCCAGCAGCATGCGACCAACGTTGGTAAACTTCGTTCTATGGCCAGAGCGGTCAAACAGAACAACGTCCAGCTCTTCTTCCAGTTTTTGCATCGTATAGCTGAGCGCAGAGGGTACCCGCCCCAGTTCATCTGCCGCGGCGGCAAAGCTACCGCGACGGTCAATTGCGTCCATGACGCGTAACGCTTCCAGCGTAAGTGCCCTATCTTTCGCCATTTTTGTTCTCATTCAGGAAATTTGAACATACCGGGCAGAATATCTGGCTAACAATGCAGCGTCCATACCTTTACCATTGTTTTAGTGTAAAGAGAGGTCAAGAATTATGATTACTACCAGAACAGCCAAACAATGTGGACAAGCGGACTTCGGCTGGCTGCAGGCCCGCTACACCTTTTCCTTTGGACATTACTTTGACCCGAAACTTTTGGGCTACGCCTCCCTGCGCGTCCTGAACCAGGAAGTACTGGCACCCGGTGCCTCATTCCAGCCGCGTACCTACCCGAAAGTCGATATTCTGAACCTGATTCTGGAAGGCGAAGCCGAGTATCGCGACAGCGAAGGTAACCATATTCAGGCGAAAACGGGCGAAGCGTTGCTCATTGCGACTCAGCCGGGTATTAGCTATAGCGAACATAATCTGAGCAAAGACAAGCCGCTGACGCGTATGCAGTTGTGGCTGGATGCCTGCCCGGAACGGGAAAATCCGACGGTGCAGAAAGTGATGATTGCCGATCAGGCTCGCCAGTTGCTGGCATCCCCAGACGGAAGCCAGGACAGCCTGCAATTACGCCAACAGGTGTGGTTGCACCATATCGAACTGGAAAAAGGTGAAGAGCTGACGTTTCAACTGCATGGGCCTCGCGCCTATTTGCAGTCGATTCACGGTACAGTACACGCCGTCATGCCGTGCGAATCGCGGGAAGCGCTCACCTGTGGTGACGGTGCGTTTATTCGTGATGAGGCTAACATAACGTTAGTCGCCGATACGCCGTTGCGCGCTTTACTGATAGATTTACCCGTGTAAGCGCAAGAGTTTTACGGAGTACCAAGGTGAAAAAAAAGAGTGTTCAAAACAGAACGTCAAAACCCATTTCCACAGAGCAAACGACACCGGAAGCATCGCCGCAATCTTTTGATTACGACGATATGTTGACCGAACTGGAAGCTATCGTCGCCGATGCAGAGCAGCGGTTGGCGCAAGAAGACGAAGCAGCGTAACAGAAGCCCTGGTATAAAAACCGGGGCTTTTTTTGTGAGGTTTGCGGAAAAATTAGCCTGACGGCAACGCGCTTTCCAGCAAATCGGTGCCGTAAGAATTATCGATAGTGCATAACCAGCCCTGCGAAGCAGTGTGGCGAAAAACATATGTCGCGCGACGGATTGTCTTAACAGTGCCGCCTTTGCCGTCCGGGTAACGCAGCAGGGTTTCCATGATGACCAGCGCGTTATCGGCGCCTTCAATGACCTGCATCTCCCCTTGTTCTACCACCAGATTCCCCTGGAAATAGTCAGCGATGGCCATAAAAGCGTTGCGAATATTGTCTTTTCCCTTGGCAATCATTCCCGGCTTTATGACCAGCGCGGCATCGTCCGAGTAAAACGTCATCAGGGTATCGTAATCTTTTGCTGATATCGCCTTGTCGCAGGCTTCGATGATTTTCCGTATTGGGTGTGAGCTCATGTCAGATGCGTCCTGTGAGTATGTTCCGGTACTCAGTAGAGCATTGTCAGCGGAAAATGTAACGGCGAGACGCGGATAGCTACCGGAAATAGGAGTATGGCGAGACCGTAGCCCCGGTAAGCGCAGCGCCACAGGGGAATGTTCAGGCTTCCCCTCGCCCCACTGGAGCCAGAGGGAAGATCGTGCAGAAATTTGAAACCACAGAAAAGCAAAAACCCGCCGAAGCGGGTTTTTACCTGAAAAGATCGAAACTGACCGATAAGCCGGGTTCTGTCGTGGACAGTCATTCATCTAGGCCAGCAATCGCTCACTGGCTCAAGCAGCCTACCCGGGTTCAGTACGGGCCGTACCTTATGAACCCCTATTTGGCCTTGCTCCGGGTGGAGTTTACCGTGCCGCGAACTGTTACCAGCCGCGCGGTGCGCTCTTACCGCACCCTTTCACCCTTACCTGATCCCACTTGCGCGGGCCATCGGCGGTTTGCTCTCTGTTGCACTGGTCGTAGGCTGTTACACCCCCCAGGCGTTACCTGGCACCCTGCCCTATGGAGCCCGGACTTTCCTCCCCTTCGCCTGTCTCCCCCGAAGGAGGACAACGACGAAGCGGCGACTGTCTGGTCAGCTTCGGCGCGCAGTATAGAGGGTTTGCGCGCCGATGTCACCCCTCAGCAGACATGCCAACCTGTAAGGTGGCCGCAATGTTGCGGGATGCATGATAAATATTGTCAAACGCACCACGGAACGCCTCTTCCAGCGTACCAATACTGGTCAGAACGCTGAATACCGCGTCAATACCATACTGATGCACAATGCCAACATCACGCGTCAGGCTTCCGGCAATACCGATAACTGGCTTGTGGTATTTTTTTGCCACGTTCGCCACGCCCACCGGCACTTTACCGTGGATACTCTGGCTGTCGATACGGCCTTCGCCGGTGACCACCAGGGTACAATCATGAATATGTTCTTCCAGATTCAAGGCCTGGGTTACGATTTCGATACCGCTACGCAGCTCCGCGCCGAGGAATGCCATCAACGCGGCGCCCATCCCCCCCGCCGCACCGGCTCCCGGCACATTTTTTACATCAATATGCAGCGATTTTTTAATCACATCGGCGTAATGGGCAAGATTACGGTCCAGCTCAACGATCAGCGCTTCCGTCGCGCCTTTTTGTGGCCCAAAGATACGCGATGCGCCTTTTTCGCCGGTCAGCGGGTTTGTCACATCACAGGCAACACGAATGGTGCAGCCTTCAAGACGCGGATCGAGCCCGGAAACATCAATAGCATTCAGGCTTATCAGGCTACCGCCGCCGTTGCCGATGTCGGTACCATTGGCATCACACAGCTTCGCGCCAAGCGCCTGTACCATACCCGCTCCGCCGTCGTTCGTTGCGCTACCGCCGATGCCGATAATAATGTTTTTCGCCCCATGATCCAGCGCGTGCAAAATAAGTTCCCCGGTGCCGCGTGAAGTGGTGATCAGAGGGTTTCGTAATTCAGGGGGCACAAGTGCCAGACCGCTGGCGGCGGCCATTTCTATAAAGGCTGTTTTACCGTCGCCGGACATCCCCCAACGCGCATCGACATTTTCACCTAAAGGGCCGGTGACGGATGCGCTGTGCACAGAACCTTTTGTCGCGGCAATCATGGCTTCAACCGTTCCCTCACCGCCATCTGCGACCGGAACTGAAACGTATTGAGCATTCGGGAAAATTTCCCGAAATCCTTTTTCTATCGCCTGCGCTACTTCGGTAGCAGAAAGGCTTTCTTTATAAGAGTCTGGGGCGATTACGATTTTCATAGTTGATTAGCCTGACATTGCCGCGCAAGGCATTCATTTCACCTCACAGGCCATTCACGTCACCGCGATTATCGACCTGCAAGGTGTTGATGCTTAAGAAATTCAGGGTGCGCTCCCGCACCCTTCTTATTAGCGAGAGATTTCTACTTTCGCCAGTTTTTCGTAGTAGCACGCGAGAGCGCTGTGGTCGTCGCTACCGTGACCATCAGCACGCAATGCCTGCATCATTTCCATGACTGCGGCAGTCAGCGGCAACTGCGCACCTACACCATGAGAGGTATCGAGTGCGTTGGAGAGATCTTTGATATGCAGGTCGATACGGAAACCCGGTTTAAAGTTGCGGTTGAGTACCATCGGTGCTTTTGCTTCCAGCACGGTGCTGCCAGCCAGACCACCGCGGATTGCCTGGAATACCAGCTCAGGATTCACACCCGCTTTCGTTGCCAGAGACAGCGCTTCAGACATTGCAGCAATGTTCAGCGCTACGATGACCTGGTTAGCCAGTTTGGTCACGTTACCCGCGCCAATATCGCCGGTATGAACAACGGAACCGGCCATGGCTTTCAGCAAATCGTAGTATTTGTCGAACAGCGCTTTGTCACCGCCAACCATTACGGACAGGGTACCGTCGATCGCTTTCGGTTCACCGCCGCTTACCGGCGCGTCCAGCATCTCGATGCCTTTTGCTTTCAGACCTTCGCTGATTTCACGGCTGGCCAGCGGAGCGATGGAGCTCATATCGATCAGAACAGTACCTGGTTTAGCGCCTTCAATGATGCCTCCTTCGCCCAGCGCAACTTCTTTTACGTGCGGGGAGTTTGGCAGCATGGTGATGATCACATCACACTGCTCTGCGATGGCTTTAGCGCTGCTTGCGGCTTCTGCGCCAGCGGCGATCAGTTCTGCGACCACATCGCTATTGCGGTCGGAGACCACCAGTGAGTAACCTGCTTTAATGAGGTTTTTACTCATTGGTTTACCCATGATGCCCAGGCCAATGAAACCAACTTTCATCGTCATAATTGCGTCTCTCTCTTTATCCAGTGGTGGTTTGGTTATTTTTTAAAGGCATCAGCCAGTTTCTGCGTACCCGCACGGAACACACCCAGGTCGCTGCCAACAGCAACGATGGTCGCACCCCATTCCAGATAGCGGCGGGCATCTGCCTCAACAGGCGCCAGGATACCGCTCGGTTTGCCATGTGCTTTTGCACGCGCAAAAATATGCTGGATGGTGCGCTGTACTTCCGGGTGCGCAGCATTGCCGATATAACCCAGGGTTGCCGCCAGGTCGCTCGGACCGACGAATACACCGTCAACACCGTCGGTTTTGAGGATAGCGTCGAGGTTATCCACGCCTTCCTGGCTTTCGATCTGCACGATGATGGTGATGTTTTTGTTCGACTGCGCGAAGTAATCCGGTACGGTGCCAAACATATTGGCGCGGTGAGACACGGACACGCCGCGGATACCTTCAGGCGGATAACGGGTTGCCGCCACGGCGTTTGCTGCTTCTTCTGCCGTTTCAACAAACGGGACGAGGAAGTTGTAGAAACCAATATCCAGCAGACGTTTGATCACAACCGGATCGTTCGTCGGAATACGTACCACCGGTGCGCTGACGCTGCCTTTCAGCGCCATCAACTGCGGTACAAAAGAGAGCACGTCATTCGGGGCGTGTTCACCGTCCAACAGCAGCCAGTCAAACCCTGCCAGGCCCAGAACCTCAGTGCTGATATGACTACCCAGCGCCGACCAACAACCGATCTGAACCTGATTTGCCGCCAGCGCAGCTTTAAATTTGTTCGGGAAGATATCGTTACTCATCTTTTGCACCTTAATTTTTTAAGCCGTTGCTTACTTTTTCAATTCCATACGTTTGATGTCGCCTACCACAAACAGGTAGCACACCATCATCATCAGGGCCGAGCATCCGACAAAAATCAGCGCCCCGTTGAACGAATGCAACTCTTTGACCATGTACCCAATTACCAGCGGGGTCACAATCGATGCCACATTACCGAACACGTTAAACACGCCGCCGCACAGACCGACAATTTCTTTCGGTGCGATATCGGAGATAACCGGCCAGCCCAACGCGCCAAAACCTTTACCGAAGAATGCCAGTGCCATCAACGCGATAACCAGCACAGTGTTGTCGGTGTAGTTACACAGAATGATGCTGGAAGCCAACAACATCCCGACTACGATGGGGAATTTACGCGCCATGGTCAAAGTACAACCACGTTTAATCAGGTAGTCAGAGAACAGACCGCCCAGCACACCGCCCCCAAAACCACACAGGGCCGGAATGGACGCGACAAAACCCACTTTCAAAATTGACATGCCTTTATCCTGCACCAGGTAAATCGGGAACCAGGTCAGAAAAAACCATGTGATCGTGTTCAGGAAGTACTGACCGAAGAACACGCCGAGCATCATACGGCTGGATAACAGTTGCTTGATGTAATCCAGTTTCGGGCCAGATTGCTTATCGCTGTCGGTTTTTTTGTGGTCCATATCAACCACCGCGCCGTTAGCAGAAATGTAATCCAGCTCTTCGCGAGTCATACGTGGATGGTCAGTTGGGTTATGAATGTATTTAACCCAGGCCGCCGTCAGCACAAAACCAATCACGCCCATCACGGTGAAAACATGTTCCCAGCCCCACGCGAAGGTCAGCCAACCCAGCAACGGAGAAAATAGTGCGAGTGAAAAATACTGCGCCGCGTTAAAGATCGCCGAAGCGGTACCGCGCTCTTTTGCCGGGAACCAGGCCGCCACAATACGGGCGTTTGCCGGGAAAGAAGGCGCTTCCGAGAAGCCCAGCATAAAGCGCATGATAAACATCGAGACCCCGGCCCATGCGAGCGGGAATACGTCGACAAAGCCTTGCAAGAAGGTAAAGAGCGACCAGAAGAACAGGCTCCAGGTGTACACTTTTTTCGAGCCATAGCGGTCAAGTAACCAGCCACCTGGGATCTGCATCAGCAGATACGCCCAGCCAAACGCAGAAAAAATGTAACCCATCGATACCGAGTCAAGGTGCAACTCTTTCGCGACATCGGTCCCCGCAATAGAGAGCGTGGCGCGGTCCGCATAGTTAACTGCTGTAACAATAAATATAATGAGCAGAATTAAATAGCGAGTTGGCATTCCCCTTTTTACCTCAACTGAACTTTGCACAGACATATGGTTTCCCCTGGTGCAGCTTAATTTAAAGATATAATTTTCTTGATATGTAATTTACCCGATATATAAAAAGAAACTCACGAAAAGTAATATCAGGTAATAGCATGTTTGTATTTTATTACCGCACAGTATAATCACCGCCAGCCAGCCACGCACTGGTGGTTTGCTCAATTTTAATATGAACCATTAAGATTATTTTGAGCATATGCACACATAGCTGGGCGCTGATGCACAGATCTGGTAATTCACATCCTTACAGGACGGGTAATCACGAAAATAAGTGATTTAGATCACATTTTAATATTGAGACTCCTGACATTCTTATTTCATCAAACGAGGTTTTAACTTCTGATAATTACAGAATATCCTCCCTTTCTTTTTTTGAGTAATGCATCGTATCGTTAGCTGGAGATTACTTGATAATGGCCGACATTGAAATTAGACAGCAGTCGCCTACGGCGTTTTATATTAAAGTACACGACACCGATAATGTCGCTATCATCGTTAATGACAATGGATTAAAAGCGGGTACCCGTTTTCCGGATGGTCTCGAATTAATCGAACATATCCCGCAAGGTCATAAAGTTGCGCTGGTAGATATTCCTCATCACGGGGAAATTATCCGTTACGGTGAAGTTATCGGTTATGCGGTGCGTGATATTGCACGCGGAAGCTGGATTGACGAATCCACCGTTGAATTACCGAAAGCGCCGCCGTTGAACACACTGCCACTGGCGACTAAAGTGCCCGAGCCGTTGCCGCCGCTGGAGGGTTACACCTTCGAAGGCTATCGCAACGCCGATGGCAGCGTCGGTACCAAGAATCTCCTTGGCATCACCACCAGCGTGCATTGTGTGGCGGGTGTGGTCGACTATGTGGTGAAAATTATTGAACGCGACCTGCTGCCGAAATATCCGAATGTGGATGGCGTGGTCGGTCTGAACCATCTGTACGGTTGTGGCGTGGCGATTAACGCACCGGCAGCCGTTGTGCCTATCCGCACTATTCACAACATCGCGCTGAACCCGAACTTTGGCGGTGAAGTGATGGTCATCGGCCTGGGCTGTGAAAAACTGCAGCCTGAACGCCTGCTTAAGGGTACAGAAGATGTGAAAGCGATTCCGGTAGACGATGCCAGTATTGTCCGTCTGCAGGATGAACATCATGTCGGTTTCAAATCCATGGTTGACGATATTTTGCAAGTTGCGGTTCGTCATCTGGAAAAACTCAACCAGCGCCAGCGCGAAACCTGCCCGGCTTCTGAACTGGTTGTCGGCATGCAGTGTGGTGGTAGTGACGCCTTCTCCGGCGTGACCGCAAACCCGGCTGTCGGTTACGCCTCTGACCTGCTTATACGTTGCGGTGGCACGGTCATGTTCTCCGAAGTGACCGAAGTGCGTGATGCTATCCATCTGCTTACGCCGCGTGCAATCAATGAAGAAGTGGGCAAACGCCTGCTGGAAGAGATGGCCTGGTACGATAACTACCTGGACATGGGGCAAACTGACCGTAGCGCTAACCCGTCGCCGGGTAACAAGAAAGGCGGTCTGGCAAACGTGGTGGAAAAAGCGCTGGGCTCGATCGCGAAATCAGGTAAGAGCGCCATCTCCGAAGTGCTTTCTCCGGGACAGCGTCCGACCAAACGTGGTCTGATTTACGCGGCAACGCCGGCCAGTGACTTTGTCTGCGGCACGCAGCAGGTTGCGTCGGGTATCACCGTGCAGGTCTTCACCACCGGTCGTGGTACGCCGTACGGTCTGATGGCGGTGCCGGTTATCAAGATGGCAACCCGCACTGAACTGGCCAATCGTTGGTATGACCTGATGGATATCAACGCAGGGACTATCGCAACGGGCGAAGAGACTATCGAGGAGGTGGGCTGGAAGCTGTTCCACTTTATCCTTGATGTCGCAAGCGGTCGTAAGAAAACCTTTTCTGATCAATGGGGCCTGCACAACCAACTGGCTGTCTTTAACCCGGCTCCGGTGACTTGATTCATCAATAAACCTCATCGTTTAGCATGGCTTCGGCCATGCTTTTTTTTTGCTTTTTTGCCGCCCTTAACTTTCGAAAACCTCCTTTCGCTTTCGTATCTTTCATTTTTCTGACAACCCAGCGTTAATTCTCAGGTAAATCAATATAAACGCATTTGAACGAAGGCTATTCGATTAGCGACGTGGTGGCGGTACTGGACGCCAGCAAGTTCAATCGCCGCGGGTTTAATCAGGTGTTACCGATGGACAAAATCGACTGCGTGATTACCGATGAGGGCATCAGCGAGAAGGACAAAGTAGCGCTGAACAAGATGGGTAAAGACGTGATGATTGTTTAACGCGTCCACTGCGATGACCGTAACGAAAACAGCCATGGTATGAATAATATGGCTGTTTTGGTCGAAAGCCCGGAGTTCGTAAACAGGAAATCGCCTGGATATAACCCTGTTATGCCCAGGCAGAAAGGTTAGGCATCGCCCTGCTGTTCCAGCGCGTATTTATAGAGCGCGTTTTTCTTCACGCCGTGAATTTCCGCAGCCAGCGCAGCGGCTTTTTTCAGAGGGAGTTCAGCCTGTAACAGGGCCAGCGTACGCAGCGCATCGGCGGGTAAGGCATCTTCCTGCGCCTTATGGCCTTCGACAATCAGCACCATCTCACCTTTGCGGCGGTTTTCGTCCTCTTTCACCCATGCCAGCAATTCCCCTACCGGTGCGCCATAAATCGACTCCCAGGTTTTGGTCAGCTCGCGGGCCAGCACTACGTAACGTGCTTCGCCCAGCACGGCAACGATGTCCTCCAGGCTTTCCAGCAGGCGATGCGTTGACTCATAAAAAATCAGCGTGCGTGGTTCTGTCTCCAGCGATTTTAAGGTGTCGCGACGCCCTTTCGATTTGGCGGGCAGAAACCCCTCGTAACAAAAACGATCGGACGGTAACCCCGCCGCACTTAATGCTGCTATTGCAGCACAGGGCCCCGGCAATGGAACGACACGGATGCCCGCTTCACGGCAGGTGCGTACAAGATGGTAGCCAGGGTCGTTAATCAGCGGCGTGCCAGCATCGGAGACCAGAGCGATGTTTTGCCCTTCTTTTAGCTTCGCCACCAGCGTGTCGGCCTTTTGTTGCTCATTATGGTCGTGCAGGGCAAACAGACGGGCGTTAATGGCGAAATGTGAAAGCAGCAGTCCGGTGTGGCGCGTGTCCTCAGCAGCGATAAGATCGACATCCTGCAATACGGTGAGCGCACGCTGGGTAATATCACCCAAATTGCCGATGGGCGTAGGGACAATGTAGAGCTGGCCCTGATAATTGTCCGCAGATTCGTGTTGTTTCATTGTTCTATCCGTATTGCCGATTTAATATTGAGCATTGCGTAAAAAATATCACTGGATACAGTATGCTACCGTCAACATTTCTACGTTCGAAAGCCATGCGCTGCCTGCCTGTCGTGCTGGCCGCTCTGCTGTTCGCAGGCTGCGGCACACACCCGGTCGATCAAAGCACCGGGCACCTGGAGGGCAAGGCTGAGGCTGATTCGGGTTTTTATCTGCACCAGATGCAGCAAAGCTCAGATGATAGCAAGACCAACTGGCAATTACTCGCCATTCGTGCACTGCTGAAAGAAGGCAGAACCCAGCAGGCCAGTGAATTGTTGGGCCAATTACCTCAAGAGTTGAATGACGAGCAGCGCGCTGAGCAAACCTTGCTGAGTGCTGAGCTCAAACTCACGCAACAAGACTACGCCGGTGCGCAGGCACTGCTGAGCAAGGTCGATCTGAAAGGGTTTAGTCAGAATCAGCAAGCCCGTTACTGGCAGGATGTGATCACCGCAAGCCAGAACAAACCGTCGCCGACACTGCTGCGTGCCCTTATCGCACAGCAACCGCTGCTGACTGCGGCACCGGACAAACAAAAGAATATTGATGCGACCTGGCAGACGCTCTCTTCCCTGACGCCCGATCAGGCCAACGCCATTCAGGTGAGCCAGGACGAAACGGTGCTGCAAGGATGGCTGGATTTACAACGCGTATGGTCCAATAACCGCAACGATCCGAACATGCTAAAAGCGGGTATTGCGGACTGGCAGAAACGCTTCCCGCAAAATCCTGGCGCGGTTCTGTTACCGAGCCAACTGGCGAATGTACAAAATTTCCGTCCGGCATCGGTCAATCAAATCGCGTTGCTGCTGCCGTTAAATGGCCAGGCAGCCGTCTTTAGCCGCGCGATCCAGCAGGGTTTTGAAGCGGCGAAAAACGGCACCACTACTGTTTCTGGCCCGGCCGTGCCTGTTCAGGTAGCCCAGGCCGCGACAATGGCGACCACAGCAGACGTTGTCAGCCCCGCCCAAACCAATGTCAGCGACCTGACCACGCCGCAGTCCGCGCCTGCGGCTAGCGCACCGGTAACGCCGCCGGTACAGGCTCCGGCAGACCAGACGCAACAAACGTCACCTGCTGAGCAAACCACACAGGCTCCTGCTGAACAAACCGATCCGGCCGCCCCGGCAGGACAACCGGTGAATACTCCTGCCGTTGCCAGCACCCCGGCCAATCCGACCGCCGTGCTGAAAGTCTATGACACCAGCTCACAGCCGCTTGACCAGGTGTTGAGCCAGGTACAGAAAGATGGTGCGAGCATTGTTGTTGGGCCATTGCTGAAAAATCACGTCGAAGAGCTAATGCGTAGCCAGACACCGCTGAACGTGCTGGCGTTAAACCAGCCAGAGAAAGTCGAAAACCGTCCGAATATCTGTTACTTCGCCCTCTCCCCGGAAGATGAAGCCCGCGATGCGGCACGCCATATTCACCAGCAAGGCCGTCATACGCCGCTGTTGCTGTTGCCGCGTAGCTCACTTGGCGATCGCGTCGCCAGCGCTTTCGCCCAGGAGTGGCAAAAACTGGGCGGCGGTATCGTGCTGCAGCAAAAATTCGGCTCGACGGCAGAATTACGCATGGGTATTAACAGCGGTTCCGGTATTGCAATGACGGGTAGCCCTGTCACGGCCAGTCTGCCGCAGCAGCAGGGCGTAACCATTGGCGGGTTGAATATTCCGGCTCCGCCAACTGAAGCGCAGATCACCGGCGGCGGCAATATTGATTCTGTCTATATCGTCGCGACACAGGATGAAATCGCCCTTATCAAACCGATGATTGCGATGCGTACCGGTAGCCAGAGCGGCATTGTTCTGTATGCCAGCTCCCGTAGCGCTCAGGGCGGTTCAGGCCCGGACTTCCGTCTGGAGATGGAAGGGTTGCAGTTTAGCGAAATACCGATGCTCGCTGGTAGCAACCCGGCACTGATGCAACAGGCGTTGATGCATACCAATAATGACTACTCCCTGGCGCGCCTGTATGCGATGGGCGCGGATGCCTGGACGCTGGCGAACCACTTCTCGCAAATGCGTCAGGTGCCAGGGTTTGAAATTAACGGTAACACGGGCGATTTGACCGCCACTCAGGAATGCGTGATTAACAGGAAGTTGTCATGGCTCAAATACCAGCAGGGGCAAATCGTCCCCGCCAGTTGACCCGTAAGCAGACCGGTGATGCGTGGGAGTTACAGGCGCGTCACTGGCTTGAGCGCAAGGGAATGCGCTTTCTTGCCGCTAACGTGCGCGAGCGCGGCGGTGAGATAGACTTGATTATGCAGGACAAGTCGACAACGGTGTTTGTGGAAGTGCGCTATCGCAAGTCGTCACTTTTCGGCGGCGCCGCGGCCAGTGTCACCGCCAGCAAGCAACGTAAATTACTGCATGCCGCCCGTTTGTGGCTGGCCCGGCACAATGGGAGTTTTGATACTGTGGATTGCCGGTTCGATGTGGTAGCCTTCACCGAAAATGAAGTTGAGTGGATACAAAACGCCTTTAACGACCGCTCATAATGACTGAATGATAGGGATCACCCGTGCTCGATAGAATTAAAGTTTGCTTTACAGAAAGCATTCAAACCCAGATTGCGGCGGCAGAAGCGCTGCCAGACGCAATTTCACGCGCGGCCATGACCATGGTCCATTCCCTGCTTAACGGCAACAAAATCCTCTGTTGTGGCAATGGAACTTCCGCCGCCAACGCACAGCATTTTGCTGCCAGTATGATTAATCGTTTTGAAACGGAACGCCCAAGTTTACCTGCCATTGCACTTAATACCGATAATGTGGTCTTAACGGCAATCGCAAACGATCGTCTGCATGACGAAATTTATGCAAAGCAGGTTCGGGCACTCGGACACGCAGGCGACATATTGCTGGCGATTTCCACGCGTGGAAACAGCCGCGATATTGTTAAAGCCGTTGAAGCCGCAGTAACGCGCGACATGAGTATCGTGGCGCTTACGGGGTATGACGGTGGTGAACTGGCCGGATTGTTGGGGCCACAGGATGTCGAGATACGTATTCCTTCCCACCGCAGCGCACGCATACAGGAAATGCATATGCTGACGGTAAATTGTTTATGCGATCTGATAGATAACACGCTTTTCCCTCACCAGGATGATTAAGGAGTACATATGAAGGCATTTACGCCCCTCGCAGTCCTTATTTCCGCACTGCTGCTACAAGGCTGTGTAGGCGCAGTGGTGGTCGGTTCAGCTGCTGTCGGTACCAAAGCGGCAACCGATCCACGCACGGTTGGCACTCAGGTGGATGACGGTACTCTTGAACTTCGCGTTAACAGCGCGCTGTCTAAAGACGAACAGATTAAAAAACAGGCTCGCATAAACGTCACGGCGTATCAGGGGAAAGTCCTGCTGGTGGGTCAGGCGCCAACCACCGATCTCTCGTCACGTGCTAAGCAAATCGCCATGGGCGTAGACGGTGCAACAGAGGTCTACAACGAAATTCGCCAGGGCCAGCCAATTGGTATGGGAACGGCCGCCAGCGATACCTGGATCACCTCAAAAGTGCGTACGCAACTGCTCAGTAGCGACCAGGTGAAATCGTCCAATGTGAAAGTCACCACTGAGAATGGCGAAGTGTTCTTGCTGGGCCTGGTGACCGATCGTGAAGGCAGAGCCGCGGCGGATATCGCCAGCCGCGTCAGCGGTGTGAAACATGTCACCACCGCGTTTACAATGATTAAATAGCGTTGACTCTTCTCCCCGGCGGGCATAGCACCACCGGGGAGAATCAGTTAAAACAATGCCAGCGTTCCGGTAATCACCCCGCCTAATGCCACCAGCCCCCCTGTTAGCCACAGTGCTTTGGCCGGAAAGGATTTGCGCAGCATAATCAGCGACGGCAGGCTGACCGCAGGCAGCGTCATCAGTAGCGCCATTGCCGGGGCTGTCCCCATCCCCGCCAGCATCATTGTCTGGACAATCGGAATCTCCGCCGCCGTTGGGATCACGAACAGGCAACCGGCTATCGCCATCGCAACCACCCACATCAGGGAATTATCAATTGCACCATCGGCATGCGGGAACAGCCAGACACGGGCGGCGCCCAGTACCAGCACGGCAAGGATATAAACCGGGATTGTGCTCCAGAACAGAACCCACAGCGCCTTTCCCCAGCGGGCAAAAAAGTGCCCTTCCGGTTCCGGCAACGAAAGATCGACCGGTGCCGTCTGCTGGATATCATCCTTGACCAGATACTGCACCAGTGTCGCCACGCCAATAACCATCACTAACCCGGCAATCAGTCGCATAGCGACAAAATGCCAGCCCAGCACAAAGCCCATAAAAACCAGGGTTGCCGGGTTAAGCAGCGGGTTGCCCATCCAGAATGCCAGCGCGCCGCCCATCGAGACCTGCTGACGACGCATTCCCGCCGCAACGGGTGCTGCACAGCAGGAGCACATCATGCCCGGCAGGGAAAACAGCGTGCCAAAGAGTGTCCCGCTCAGTCGCTTTTGCCCAAGAGTACGAATCAGCCAGTTTCGCGGAATAAGCACCTGAATTAACGAACCCAGCAACACCCCCAGCACCGCCGCTTTCCAGACGGCAAGAAAATAGACCATGGCATAGTCAAGAGCCGCCTGGAATGGGCTGGCATCGGCCTGAGCGAGAATAGATTTACCAATACTGTGAGTTTCAGCGGCGATGAAGGCTTTTCCGTAATAGGGCTGCCACTTCACATACCAGAGACCCACGATCACGACGAGAAAAAAGAGAGCGGGTTTCCACCATTGCACCGGTGTCGCCGCCCGAGATGAAGACTGACCAGTCATACCATTCTCCGGGGGATAAATGCAGAAATAATTACCCGGCGAATAGTACTCCTGGGCTATTTATTTGAAAATGATTAATCACTTGCCATCGCGCGCAGTCGGGCAGAGGAGAGGATCTCCACACGTTGCGAAGAAGGAGAAAAGGCCGCTTTCAGCATCGCGCTGGCCACATCCTGTGCAGCAATCGATTTCAAATTCCCCGGCATGATGCGAAACAACGGGGCAAACAGTGACTCGTTAACACGATGCTTTTCACGGTTCCCCAGTAGCATCGACGGGCGCGCAATGGTCAAACGCTCCCACTCTTGCTCCATCAGCGCATTTTCCATCTCGCCTTTCACCCGATTATAGAAAAACGGCGAATGTGCATTAGCGCCCAGCGCACTCACCACCAGCATGTGCCGTGCCCCCAGGCGTAGCCCTGTTAACGCCGTGTCGACCACCAGTGTGTAATCGGCATGTATAAAGGCCTCTTTGCTACCCGCTTCACGTCGTGTCGTTCCCAAGCAGCAAAAAACAGTATCAACGGGCTCCGTCACCATGGCGAGTGCATCGGTTAACTGGGGATCATGAGGATTGAACACACCAGAGATCGGCTCTAATGGCCGACGCGTGGGGGCTGCAATGGCATCAACGCGAGCATCATTCGCCAGCATCCGCAGTAAGATCCCGCCAACCAACCCGGTTGCACCCGTTATCAATACCCGACTCATATCCTCTCCTTTTGCAGAATAGTCTGCCTTGCAATGTCATCGCCCTGAACCAGGCTTAATAATCCTGATAGTCATTATTGTTGAAAATGACCAGCCTGAGCTGAATAACGGAGGATACATGAGCAAGAAAATTGCAGTCTTGATCACCGACGAATTTGAAGATTCAGAATTTACGTCTCCGGCAGAGGAGTTTCGTAAGGCAGGCCACGAAGTGGTTACGATAGAGAAGCAGGCGGGTAAGACAGTGAAAGGTAAGCAAGGCGATGCCAGCGTGACCATCGACGAAGCGATTGATGACGTCCGGCCCGCCGACTTCGATGCCCTGCTTCTGCCAGGCGGACATTCGCCAGACTCTCTGCGTGGCGACAACCGTTTCGTCACCTTTACCCGCGATTTTATTAACAGCGGGAAACCTGTGTTTGCGATTTGCCACGGACCGCAGCTTTTGATTAGTGCCGATGTTCTGCGCGGCAGAAAATTGACGGCGGTGAAACCGATCGTGGTGGATGTGAAAAACGCGGGAGGCGAATTCTACGACCAGGAAGTGGTGGTTGATAATAACCAACTGGTCACCAGCCGTACGCCTGATGATCTCCCCGCGTTTAACCGCGAAGCATTACGGCTGCTGGGTGCCTGAGTCACGTATCCAGTGAAGCTTTTTACCAAAGCCCAGCGTGTTATCGGTGAATTTCAGCTCGGTGAGGCGAATTTCCCACATCGGCGCCGATAAAACGCGGGCAACAGGAAAGCGTCGGTTGTACTGCGCACGCGGGCCGACGCTTTCCGCCTCCTCAAGACGCCGAATCTCCCCGGTGAATTGCACGCCGCGAATAAGTGCGACGGTCTTTGGTTGCCCATTCACGGTTCCGGCAACGCTCGCCTGCAGGCCGGTCATCTGCGAATGACGCGTATGGTCCTCACTCAGAAGATAAAATGCGACTTTTTGCGGATCATAGATATAAAAGGCATTCGCACACCACAACTCCCCCCTGTTGGCCACACACCAGGTCACAACATGCTGCTTCGCCAGCCAGCGACTAATGGCCGCAAGAGTTTCCATTTCTCTTCATCCTCGTGTTATTTTTCTTTCACATTAGCACAATGAATGACGTTATGACGCTCTGGTCTCTTTATCTCATCCGCACGGCGGACAACAGCCTTTATACCGGTATTACTACCGATGTGGCGCGTCGCTTTATGCAGCATCAAAGCGGCAAAGGCGCAAAAGCACTGCGGGGAAAGGGGGAACTCACGCTGGCATTCTCCGCGCCAGTGGGAGAGCGCTCGCTGGCGCTGCGTATGGAGTATCGCATCAAGCAACTGACAAAACGCCAGAAGGAGCGCCTCGTTGCCGGAGATGGCATCTTTGAAGCGCTATTAGAAGGCCTGGTTACCGCAGCCGATTAGAAGCGATTAAAGTGCTCGTGGTATTCCACCAGCCCCTTCACATGATTTAACGCATCGTCTGCCAAAGGGTGGAGCTGGAAAGCGCTTTCGGTATCCGGCCAACGGCAATGCAGACCGAACTTCGCCGCAGGCTCAAAGCCCAGATGGCCGAAAAAGTCAGGGTTACCCAGCGTCACCACGGCGGCATAGCCAAACTCATTGAGTGAGTCCAACCCTTCGTATACCAACTGGCGAGCAAGGCCCTGGCTACGATACGCCTCATCGACGGCCAATGGCGCAAGGCCAACCCACTGTAAATCTTCGCCCTGCACGGCAACCGGACTGAATGCGACATAACCGATGACCTGCCCTTCATCATCCGTTGCGACAAGCCCAAGTGTAATTAAGCCGTCTTCGCGCAGATCGTGCACCAGCGTCGCTTCGCGTTCATCCGCAAAAGTGCGGCGCAAAAGCGCGTCGATTCCCGGTGCATCAATCCCAATTTCTACTCGAATCAGCATGGTTCACCTACAGAAGATTGTGGCGTTGAGTCCGGCGCTTGCAGGCCGGCTTCAACAAAATCCGCCAGTTGCAGTAGCATGATGCGAAGTGCTTTCGGCATCTGCTCCAGCTCAATGGCGTCCATCAGGTTTTTCACATACAACCCAAGCTCCGTGTCACCTTCAATGACCAGTCGGCGTTGAAAGAACAGCGTATCCGGATCCTGTTTGCGCGCGGCGATCATCAACAGGTCGCTGGCATCTGCGCTGAAACTGACATCAGCCGTGGCAGACTCACGCACGATTAATCGTGAATTTTCAACCGAGGTATACCACGTCAGGCCAATATCGCGAACCTGGATACTTAACCAGCGGCCTTCAAGAAACTCTAGCTCCCCGTCTGCCAGCGCCTGTTGGAACTGCCAGCATAAGACCTGCTCCAGAACCTGCCGTTTAATGGCGAAAGGCGTCAGCTTAACCGGCACGCTCAACAAAGACGGGCCAACGTGAACGAGACGTGAGCGCAGTTTTTCCAACACGAGCATTACTCCCTGAAATGAAAATTCCTTCTATTTTGCCATATCAGATAAACGACATGGCGGCGTAAATCAACAATTACGTAAGAAGAATGCCTCGATTATTGATGTCACCAATACACAATTAACTGCCTCAAATCAAAAATTGTCGCTACCAGGTTAACTAAAATCCCAGTTCATTAACAATTTAGCGCCCCACGTGGGTTGCCAGGGCCAATACAGCCCCTGATTTCAGGATAAATTATGGAGTTGCTCTGCCCTGCCGGAAACCTTCCGGCACTCAAAGCGGCCATCGAAAACGGTGCCGACGCCGTCTATATCGGCCTGAAAGATGATACCAACGCCCGCCACTTTGCCGGTCTCAATTTTACAGAAAAGAAACTGCAGGAAGCGGTCAGTTTTGTGCATCAGCACCGACGCAAACTGCATATCGCGATTAACACCTTCGCGCATCCTGATGGTTATCAACGCTGGGAGCGCGCTGTGGATATGGCCGCGCAAATTGGTGCGGATGCGTTGATTCTCGCCGATCTGGCTATGCTGGAATATGCTGCAACGCGTTATCCCCATATCGAACGCCATGTTTCTGTGCAGGCATCGGCAACCAATGAAGAAGCCATTCGCTTCTATCATCGCCATTTTGACGTCGCCCGCGTTGTCCTGCCTCGCGTTTTATCTATTCATCAGGTTAAACAGTTAGCCCGCGTCACCCCTGTGCCGCTGGAAGTCTTTGCCTTTGGCAGCCTGTGCATCATGGCTGAAGGGCGCTGCTATCTCTCCTCTTACCTGACGGGTGAGTCGCCAAATACCGTGGGCGCCTGCTCTCCGGCACGTTTTGTGCGCTGGCAGCAAACCCCGCAGGGGCTGGAATCACGCCTCAATGAAGTGCTGATCGACCGCTACCAGGATGGTGAAAACGCAGGCTATCCGACGCTGTGTAAAGGCCGCTATCTGGTCGATGGTGAGCGCTACCACGCGCTGGAAGAGCCCACCAGCCTGAATACGCTGGAATTATTGCCTGAACTGCTGGCGGCCAATATTGCCTCGGTGAAAATTGAGGGCCGTCAGCGCAGCCCGGCCTATGTGAGTCAGGTGGCCAAAGTCTGGCGACAGGCCATTGACCGCTGCATTGCCGATCCGCAGAACTTCGTGCCGCAATCCGCCTGGATGAACACGCTGGGTGCGATGTCAGAAGGCACGCAGACCACGCTTGGCGCTTACCATCGCAAATGGCAGTAGGAAACACGATGAAATATTCACTCGGACCCGTGCTCTGGTACTGGTCAAAAGAGACGTTAGAGGCGTTTTACCAGCAAGCCGCAAACAGCAGCGCAGATGTGATTTATCTTGGCGAAGCGGTGTGCAGCAAGCGTCGCGCCACTAAAGTGGGCGACTGGCTGGATATGGCGAAACAACTTGCCGACAGCGGCAAACAGGTCGTGCTCTCGACTCTTGCGCTGGTGCAAGCCTCGTCAGAGCTTAACGAACTCAAACGCTATGTCGATAACGGCGATTTCCTGCTGGAGGCCAGCGATCTCGGCGTGGTGAACCTGTGTGCCGAGCGCACATTGCCCTTCGTCGCGGGACACGCGCTAAACTGCTACAACGCCGTTACGCTGCGTCTGCTGCTTAAGCAAGGGATGATGCGCTGGTGCATGCCGGTAGAACTTTCGCGCGACTGGCTCATTAACTTGCTCGATCAGTGCGAAACGCTGGGTATTCGCGATCAGTTCGAAGTGGAAGTGCTGAGTTACGGGCATCTGCCGCTGGCCTATTCCGCGCGCTGCTTTACCGCACGCTCGGAAGACAGGCCGAAAGATGAGTGCGAAACCTGCTGCATTAAATATCCAAATGGACGCCGTATGCTGTCGCAGGAAAATCAGCAGGTGTTCGTGCTTAATGGCATCCAGACCATGAGTGGTTACGTCTACAACCTGGGCAATGAACTCAAGTCGATGGCGGGTATCGTGGACATGGTACGGTTGTCACCCATGGGGGAAGAGACGTTTGCCATGCTCGACGCCTTTCGCGCCAATGAAAATGGACAAGCGCCTTTGCCGCTGACAGCAAACAGTGACTGTAACGGCTACTGGCGACGTCTGCCGGGTCTGGAACTCCAGGCTTAAAAAACCGCTCACTTTGTTAACAACAGTCATCAGATTTTAATGCACTATTAAAGATGCAGCTTTTCTGGCCGACGCATCCTGGATGCGCCAGGCTGGAAGAAGACCTTCAATCTGATGACTATGCTGTAGCAAAGTGAGCCGTTATGACCGACAAAACGATTGCCTTCTCGGTGCTGGATCTTGCACCGATCCCACAGGGCGCTTCTGCTAAAGAGGCCTTCGCCCATTCTCTTGATCTCGCAAGGCTTGCTGAAAAGCGCGGATATCACCGCTTCTGGCTGGCTGAGCACCACAATATGGTGGGTATCGCCAGTGCGGCGACATCCGTCTTGATTGGCTATCTGGCGGCCAATACCACCTCTCTGCATCTGGGTTCCGGCGGTGTCATGCTGCCAAATCATGCTCCGCTGGTGATTGCCGAACAATTCGGTACGCTTAACACGCTCTATCCGGGCCGTATCGATCTGGGTCTTGGGCGCGCGCCAGGTAGCGATCAACCAACCATGCGGGCACTGCGTCGCCATATGAGCGGCGATGTGGATAATTTCCCGCGCGATGTTGCAGAACTGGTGGACTGGTTTGACGCCAACGACCCGAATCCGCATGTTCGCCCGGTGCCGGGTTATGGCGAGAAAATTCCGATATGGCTACTCGGTTCCAGTCTTTATAGTGCTCAACTGGCGGCACAGCTTGGTCTGCCGTTTGCGTTTGCTTCGCACTTTGCACCGGACATGCTGTTCCAGGCGTTGCATCTGTATCGCACCCAATTCAAGCCTTCCGCGCGACTGGAAAAACCGTATGCCATGGTGTGTATCAATATCGTTGCGGCAGACAGTAACCGCGATGCGGAATTCCTGTTTACCTCCATGCAGCAGGCTTTCGTGAAATTGCGCCGTGGGGAAACCGGCCAGTTGCCACCACCGATCCAAAATATGGATCAGTTCTGGTCGCCGTCAGAGCAATATGGCGTACAGCAGGCGCTGGGGATGTCACTGGTGGGCGATAAGGCGAAAGTGCGTCACGGGCTGGAGTCTGTACTGCGCGAAACCCAGGCTGATGAGATTATGGTTAACGGACAAATCTTTGATCACCAGACGCGTTTGCATTCGTTTGATTTGGCGATGCAGGTGAAAGAGGAACTGCTGGGTTAGGTTTTTCCCGGATGCAGCGCGCTGTGCTTTATCCGGGTTACCCCACCCGTAGCCCGGCTAAGCAGAGCGTTAGCCGGGACAGGAGCATTAACGGTAAACCGGCAAAAGATCAAAGCTCGACAGCACATGCACCAGCGCATTGCCCACGCCAAACACAAGGATCAGCGCAATCATCGGCTTGCCGCCCCAGACGCGAAAACGCGGGCTGCCAAAGCGTTTACGCGATGCGTTAGCCAGTAAAGCTGGCACAATTGCCGCCCAGATTGTCGCCGCCAGCCCCGCATAGCCAATTGCGTAGAGAAAGCCATTTGGCCACAACAAACCACCGACAATCGGAGGCAGAAACGTCAGCAGCGCAGTTTTAAAGCGCCCCTGTGCCGAATCATCAAAATCGAACAGATCGGCCAGATAGTCAAACAGGCCCAGGGTCACGCCAAGGAAAGAACTCGCCACCGCAAAGTTGGAGAAGACCACCAGCAGCAGATCCAGACTGCGGCTGTTCAGCACGCCGCTTAACGCCTGCACCAGCACATCAATATTGCCGCCCTTCTGGGCAATGCCGATAAACTCCGGACGTGGAATATTCCCCATCGTGCCCAACAGCCACACCATATACAGGGCCAGCGCCAGCAACGTGCCATATACCAGGCAACGCGCGATAGTGCGCGGATCTTTACCGTAGAACTTCATCAGGCTCGGCACGTTACCGTGGTAACCAAACGACGCCAGACAAAACGGCAGTGTCATCAGCAAGTACGGCGTATAGGACGCATTGCTTTCCGCCACATTGAATAATGTCGCGGGCTGAACATGCCCCAGCAAACTGCCGAAGGTGAGGAAAAAAGTGATAACTTTCGCCCCCAGCACAATCGCCGTCATCCGGCTCACTGCGCGGGTAGATAGCCAGACGATAAAGGCGACCAGCAGCGCAAACCCAAGGCCTGCAACACGAGGGGGGACGTTTAACGACAGCTCAGCAAAGGTGTGATGCAGAATAGAACCGCTCGCTGAAATATAAGCGTAGGTCAGGATATAGAGCACAAAAGCGATGGAGAGACCGTTAATCACATTCCAGCCGTTGCCCAGCAAATCTTTGGTAATGGTATCGAAGCTCGCACCAATGCGGTAATTGAGGTTCGCTTCCAGAATCATTAGCCCGGAATGCAGCATACAAAACCAGGTGAACACCAGGGCTGCTATCGACCAAAAGAACCACGCGCCTGACATAACCACTGGCAGTGAAAACATCCCCGCACCAATCACCGTTCCGCCAATAATCACCACACCGGCAAGCAACGAAGGGGTCGCTTGTGTGGTTGTCAGTGTTGCCATGCTATCTTCTCCAGTAAGGTAAAATACCGATGCATTGTACCAGTACAAGAGTACATAACAGATAAAAGAAACCCCGATGTTTTGCACCGGGGTTGTATCAATTACTTTACGAAGTGTAAAGCTGGCTTACTGCGCGATTATGCGTCACCGAAACGACGACGGCTGGAGCCTTCTTCGCGGTCACGACGCGGAGCGCGACGTTCGCCACTGAAGTTACGACCTTCGCTACGACCGCCTTCACGACGCTCACCACCGAAGCTGCGACCACCTTCACGGCGTTCACCACCACCGAAGCTGCGGCCACCTTCACGACGCTCACCACCGCCACGACGCTCAGGACGCGGCTGTGCATCACCCAGAAGCTGCATGTTCATCGGCTTGTTCAGGATACGGGTGCGAGTAAAGTGCTGCAGAACTTCGCCCGGCATGCCTTTCGGCAGTTCGATGGTAGAGTGGGTACCGAACAGCTTGATGTTACCGATATAACGGCTGCTGATGTCGCCTTCGTTAGCAATCGCGCCAACGATATGACGAACTTCAACACCATCATCACGGCCAACTTCAATACGGTACAGTTCCATTTCACCAGCATCACGACGTTCACGACGCGGACGATCTTCACCACCACGCTCAGGACGGTCGCCACGCGGACCACGGTCGTTACGATCGCCACGGCGTTCAAAGCGGTCGTCACGCTCACGGAATTCACGCTTAGGACGCATCGGCGCGTCTGGCGGAACGATCAGCGCACGTTCACCCTGTGCCATTTTCAGCAGAGCAGCGGCCAGCGTTTCGAGATCCAGCTCTTCACCTTCCGCAGACGGCTGGATTTTCGCCAGCAGAGCACGGTACTGATCCAGATCGCTGCTTTCCAGCTGCTGCTGTACTTTCGCGGCGAATTTTTCCAGACGGCGTTTGCCCAGCAGTTCTGCGTTCGGCAGTTCTACTTCTGGAATAGTCAGCTTCATGGTGCGTTCGATGTTACGCAGCAGACGACGTTCGCGGTTCTCAACAAACAGCAACGCACGACCAGCGCGACCTGCACGACCGGTACGGCCGATACGGTGAACGTAAGACTCGGAATCCATCGGGATGTCATAGTTAACAACCAGGCTGATACGCTCAACGTCCAGACCACGTGCTGCCACGTCGGTTGCAATCAGGATATCCAGACGACCGTCTTTCAGACGCTCCAGAGTCTGCTCACGCAGGGCCTGGTTCATGTCGCCATTCAGCGCGGCGCTGTTATAGCCGCTACGCTCCAGCGCTTCTGCCACTTCCAGGGTCGCGTTTTTGGTACGAACGAAGATGATCGCCGCATCAAAATCTTCTGCTTCCAGGAAACGTACCAGCGCTTCGTTTTTACGCATGCCGTACACAGACCAGTAGCTCTGGCTGATGTCCGGGCGAGTAGTCACGCTGGATTGAATGCGCACTTCCTGCGGCTCTTTCATAAAGCGGCGGGTAATGCGGCGAATCGCTTCCGGCATGGTTGCAGAGAACAGTGCGGTCTGATGACCGTCCGGGATCTCTGCCATGATGGTTTCAACGTCTTCGATGAAGCCCATACGCAACATTTCATCGGCTTCGTCCAGCACCAGACCGCTCAGTTTAGAGAGATCCAGCGTACCGCGTTTCAGGTGGTCAAGCAGACGACCCGGGGTACCGACAACAATCTGAGGCCCTTGACGCAGGGCGCGTAACTGCACGTCATAACGCTGGCCGCCATAAAGGGCAACCACGTTCACGCCGCGCATGTGTTTAGAGAAATCTGTCATGGCTTCGGCAACCTGAACCGCCAGTTCGCGGGTCGGCGCCAGCACCAGGATTTGCGGTGCTTTCAGCTCAGGATCAAGATTGTTCAGCAGCGGTAATGAAAACGCTGCGGTTTTGCCGCTACCCGTCTGGGCCATACCCAGTACGTCGCGACCGCCCAGCAGATGCGGAATGCACTCTGCCTGGATTGGAGATGGTTTTTCGTAACCCAGATCGTTAAGGGCTTCAAGGATAGGAGCCTTCAGGCCCAGATCTGCAAAAGTGGTTTCGAATTCAGCCATGTAGTACGTGTGCCTCGATATTAATGGCGGCCAGTCTACATAACTCATCGTGAAAATTTTCGGTAATTTTCATTAAAAGTGTGAACCGGCTCAAAGTAGGTGTATTAACGAACAACAACGCCCTCACCCGCGAAGGTGATGGCAATCAAAGTAATGATTACGGGCTGATGTGTACGTCAGCTATTGCTGGTCCGATTCTGCCAGGTCATCTTGCTCCTGGCCCAAGAGCGCTAATTCCAACAATGCATAACGGTGCTCAACAAAATTATGAACGTTGTTAGCCACCGCTAATTTGAACAGTGCCGCAGCGCTGTCCTTTTCCCCCAGACTTAGGTAGTACTTACCTAAATAGAAGTTGGTTTCACTGAGATGCTCAGCGAGCGAGGTGTTATCCGTTGCGTCTGCCTTCAGGCGGTTCATTAGCTCTTGTTCGCTAATATCGCCAAGGTAGAACTCGACAATGTTCCATCCCCATTGCTCTTTGCCCGATTTTTCGAAGCGTTGTTTCAGCGCTTCTTTAGCCTGCTTCTCATCGAGCTTCCGCTCAACGATGTAAAGCCACAGACTCCGGAAAGGGTCATTGGGATCGTCTTGATAAAACGCCAGCAGATCATCTTGCGCTAACTTATCGCGACCGCCGTAATATAATGCGATACCGCGATTCAAGTGCGCGTAGTTGTAAGTTGGATCAAGCTCAAGTACAGAATCAAACGCTTCATAGGCAGCATCAAAATTGCCTGCCTGCGTTAAATAAATGCCTAAGTAATTGAATACTTCCGGCATATCCGGTCGGATGGCCAGCGCTTGTGAAAAATCATTTCGCGCCAGTGCTCTCAAACCAAGACTATCATACAATACTCCGCGCTCATATAAAAGCTGTGCGCGTTCATCATCGGATAAAGCCCGACTGGCAAGAATTTGTTCCATGCGCGCCAGAATCACTTCTTGCTGCAAAGTCGGTTGCAATGGCACCGCGAGGACTTCGCTCTTACGCCAGGCAGAGTTGCTGCATCCTGCCAGCGTTAAAGCTGTCGCAACGAAACACCAGCGCAAAAAAGGCTTCATTTCCCACTCCCGAAGACAACAATTGGATGAACGTCCTGTCCCCCGGCTGCAAACACGGCGTCCTGCCAGTTAAATAACCCTCCGCTTTCGCGGAGGGCAAACACCATTTTACTCGCCCTGCTCTGCTTGCGGCGCTTCCGGCGCTGCTTCAGGCTGAGTTTGTTCAGTGGCTTCTTTAATGCTAAGACGAATACGGCCCTGGCGATCAACTTCCAGAACTTTCACCGGTACTTCCTGACCCATCTGCAGATAGTCAGTCACTTTCTCAACGCGCTTGTCAGCAATCTGAGAGATGTGAACCAGACCTTCTTTACCGCCGCCGATGGCAACGAACGCGCCAAAGTCAACAATGCGGGTCACTTTACCGTTGTAGATACGACCTACTTCGATTTCTGCAGTGATCTCTTCGATACGACGAATAGCGAATTTCGCTTTCTCGCCATCGGTCGCTGCGATTTTCACGGTGCCGTCATCTTCGATTTCGATGGTAGTGCCGGTTTCTTCGGTCAGCGCACGAATCACAGAGCCACCTTTACCGATGACGTCTTTGATTTTGTCCGGGTTGATCTTGATGGTGTGGATACGCGGTGCGAATTCAGAGATATCGCCGCGCGGCGCATTGATCGCCTGCTCCATCACGCTCAGGATGTGCAAACGAGCACCTTTAGCCTGGTTCAGCGCAACCTGCATGATCTCTTTGGTGATGCCTTCAATTTTGATATCCATCTGCAGTGCAGAGATACCGTCGCGGGAGCCCGCTACTTTGAAGTCCATATCGCCAAGGTGATCTTCATCGCCCAGGATGTCAGAAAGAACAACAAAGTTGTCGCCTTCTTTCACCAGGCCCATTGCGATACCCGCAACGGCTGCTTTGATCGGTACGCCTGCGTCCATCAACGCCAGAGAAGCGCCACACACGGAAGCCATGGAAGAAGAACCGTTGGATTCGGTGATTTCAGACACCACACGAACGGTGTACGGGAATTTATCCGCTTCCGGCATTACAGCCAGTACGCCGCGCTTCGCCAGACGACCGTGACCAATTTCACGACGCTTCGGCGAGCCAACCATACCAGTTTCACCTACGGAGTACGGAGGGAAGTTGTAATGGAACAGGAAGCTGTCAGTGCGCTCACCCATCAGCTCATCAATGATCTGCGCATCACGGGCTGTACCCAGCGTTGCGGTAACCAGAGCCTGAGTTTCACCACGGGTAAACAGCGCGGAACCGTGAGTACGCGGCAATACGCCAGTGCGCACGTCCAGACCACGGATCATGTCTTTTTCACGACCATCGATACGCGGTTCGCCTGCCAGTACGCGGCTACGAACAACATTTTTCTCGATAGCGTGCAGGATGTCGCCCAGCTCGTTGGCGTCCAGGGTTTCATCTTCTGCAACCAGCGCAGCAACAACGTCAGATTTAATGACATCAACCTGAGCATAACGCTCTTGTTTGTCAGTGATGCGGTAAGCATCGCTCAGACGCGCTTCAGCCAGAGCAGCAACGCGTGCGTTCAGCGCTTCGTTGACGGCTTCTGGCTGCCAGTCCCAACGCGGTTTGCCCGCTTCTTTTACCAGGTCGTTAATGGCCTGGATAACAACCTGCTGCTGTTCGTGGCCAAATACGACTGCGCCCAGCATCTGGTCTTCGCTCAGCAATTCTGCTTCGGATTCCACCATCAATACCGCACCTTCGGTACCCGCTACCACCAGGTCCAGTTTGCTGGACTTCAGTTCTTCCTGGGTCGGGTTCAGTACGTATTGATCGTTAATGTAACCCACGCGCGCTGCGCCAATCGGTCCATTGAACGGAATACCTGACAGAGACAGTGCTGCGGAAGCACCAATCATAGAAACGATATCCGGGTTAACCTGCGGGTTAACGGAAACCACGGTTGCAATAACCTGAACTTCGTTAACGAAGCCTTCCGGGAACAGCGGACGAACCGGGCGGTCAATCAGACGCGCAATCAGAGTTTCGCCTTCGCTTGGACGGCCTTCACGACGGAAGAAACCACCCGGGATTTTACCAGCAGCGTAGGTACGCTCTTGATAGTTAACAGTTAACGGGAAGAAATCCTGGCCCGGTTTAGCTTTTTTAGCGCCCACAACGGTAACGAATACCGCAGTGTCATCCATGCTAACCATAACGGCTGCCGTCGCCTGACGTGCCATCATGCCGGTTTCCAGCGTAACGGTATGTTGGCCGTACTGGAATTTACGAACGATCGGATTAAGCAAAATATTATCCTTTCTTAATCTTAATGAATGACAGCAACCCCCAGGGATGCTGTCGTTTAAACCCGATCTTCCTGCATCCTCGCGACTAATGACAACCCTAACCCCGCTCTCGTGGGTAAAGCCTCTCATTAGCCGCGCGAACCTCTGCAACGAAGATCATTCATAGCAACAATACATTATTGTACTGTTAATTACTGCCGTCTGGTTGAAAAAAGGGGCCTTACGGCCCCTTTCTTGAAACTCGCAAGAATTAGCGACGCAGACCCAGACGCTCGATCAGCGCGGTGTAGCGTGCAACATCTTTACGTTTCAGGTAGTCGAGCAGTTTACGACGCTGAGAAACCATACGCAGCAGACCACGACGGCTGTGGTGATCTTTTTTGTGCTCTGCAAAGTGGCCCTGCAGGTGGTTGATCTGTGCAGTCAGCAGTGCAACCTGAACTTCGGTAGAACCGCTGTCGTTTTCGCCACGACCAAACTCAGAAACGATTTTTGCTTTAGCTTCAACGCTTAGAGACATTTTGTACTCCAGTGATAAAAAAATGAGAGGGTGCCGATCTCTAATTCAGCAACCCCGGAATTAATACCAGATATTGTAAAACAATTGACCCGGCATTAAGCGCCAATATTCTACTCTCAGTGACTGGTTATCGCAAGACGAGGCTTAGACTGGCGGGTACTCAACCACCAGACGACGCGGAGCAACACGCCCTTCGTCATCCATTTCGCCCATACCGATAAATTTCGCCTCTTCACCTTCAGTGACACGCACCAGACCTTCATGCGGCACACCTGTGGTTCGCACAGGATTACCGTTGCGGAAGTAAACCGACGAAGTCAACGGAAGGTTAACAACAGGGTAATCAGCTGCCGGGCTATCCATGGGCATTAACAACGGATCGAGTAATTGAGCCGCCGGGATATCACGCTGCTCAGCTTGCGCGACCAGGCCATGCAATTGTTCCAGCGTCACCATCCGCTCAGCAGGATATTTACTCACCGCCAGACGGCGCAGATAAATCACATGTGCGCCACAGCCCAGTTTCTCACCCAGATCGTCAACAATCGTACGAATATAGGTGCCTTTCGAGCAGTGAACTTCCAGTTCCAGTTCATCGCCTTCGTGGCGGATGAACAACAGTTCATACACCGTAATAGGTCGGGCTTCACGTGGAACTTCGATACCCTGGCGCGCGTATTCATACAGCTTTTTGCCCTGATATTTCAGTGCAGAATACATTGAGGGTATTTGTTCGATATCGCCGCGAAAGGTCTCCAGTGCGGCGGCCAGTTGCTCAGCGCTAAAATCGACCGGACGCTCTTCGACGATTTGACCATCAGCATCAGAAGTATCGGTGCGCTGGCCCAGCTTCGCAATCACACGGTAACGCTTGTCAGAATCCAGCAGATACTGGGAGAACTTTGTCGCCTCACCCAGACAAACCGGTAGCATACCTGTTGCCAGAGGATCCAACGCGCCAGTATGCCCGGCGCGATTGGCATTAAAGAGACGTTTAACTTTTTGCAGTACATCATTGCTGGATGCGCCTTGCGGTTTATCCAGCAACAGCACGCCGTGCACATCGCGACCGCGACGACGAGGACGACTCATCAGTCCTCCTTGCTGTCGTCCGTTGGGTTCACACGACGTTCATCGTCATGTTTCACCACGCTGGTGACGAGGTTAGACATACGCATCCCTTCCACCAGTGAGTTGTCGTAGAAGAAAGTCAGTTCTGGCACGATACGCAGGCGCATAGCTTTGCCGAGCAGCGTACGGATGAAACCGGATGCTTCCTGCAGCGCTTTGATACCCGCTTTAACGGCGGCTTCATCTTTGTCGTTCAGGAAGGTCACAAACACTTTGGCATAGGCCAGATCGCGAGAGACTTCAACGCCCGATACAGTCGTCATCATGCCAACACGCGGGTCTTTAATTTCGCGCTGCAGGATGATGGCGATTTCTTTCTGCATCTCCTGGGCTACGCGCTGTGGGCGACCAAATTCTTTCGCCATAATAAATTCTCCAGACAAAAAAGGGGCTTATAGCCCCTTTTGAAATTCATACCGGGTGGCGCTGCGCTTCCCCGGTCTACGCTAATCAATTTTCTAAGCTTTTTGGATTCCGGCAAGGCGGCACGCTCATCAATCCCCGGGAGCATAGATAACTATGTGACCGGGGTGAATGAACGTAACCAACACAGTGGCGGCCCAAAAGCCGACGAAAATTAATCGATGCTACGTTGGATCTCGATAATTTCGAACACTTCGATCATATCGCCAACGCGAACGTCGTTGTAGTTCTTAACGCCGATACCACATTCCATGCCGTTACGGACTTCGTTAACGTCATCTTTGAAGCGGCGCAGGGATTCCAGCTCGCCTTCATAGATAACCACGTTGTCACGCAGGACGCGGATTGGGTTATGACGTTTAATCGTGCCTTCGGTAACCATACAGCCCGCGATCGCACCGAATTTTGGTGATTTGAACACATCACGAACCTCAGCCAGACCAATGATCTGCTGTTTCAGTTCCGGAGACAGCATGCCGCTCATCGCTGCTTTCACTTCGTCGATCAGGTTATAGATGACGGAGTAGTAACGCAGATCCAGACCTTCGGCTTCGATCACGCGGCGCGCAGAGGCGTCGGCACGAACGTTAAAGCCAACCAGAATGGCATTCGAAGCCGTTGCAAGGGTAGCATCGGTTTCGGTGATACCACCAACACCGGAACCTACGATCTTCACTTTCACTTCGTCAGTAGACAGTTTCAGCAGAGAATCGGTGATCGCTTCCACAGAACCCTGAACGTCCGCTTTCAGAACGACGTTCACTTCGTGGACTTCGCCTTCGGTCATGTTGGCGAACATATTTTCCAGTTTGGATTTCTGCTGACGCGCCAGTTTGACTTCGCGGAATTTACCCTGACGATACAGTGCAACTTCACGCGCTTTCTTCTCGTCGCGAACAACCGTCGCTTCATCACCCGCTGCCGGAACACCAGACAGGCCGAGGATTTCAACCGGAATAGACGGACCCGCTTCGCTAACTTCACGACCAAGCTCATCACGCATCGCACGTACGCGGCCATATTCAAAGCCACACAGAACGATATCGCCTTTGTGCAGAGTACCTTCGCGTACCAGAACGGAAGCAACCGGACCACGACCTTTATCCAGGAAGGATTCGATCACAACACCGCTCGCCATACCGGTACGGATAGCTTTCAGCTCAAGAACCTCAGCCTGCAGCAGGATAGCGTCGAGCAGCTCGTCGATACCGGTACCCGCTTTCGCAGATACATGAACGAACTGGCTTTCGCCGCCCCACTCTTCCGGCATAATGCCGTACTGGGACAATTCATTCTTAACGCGATCCGGATCCGCTTCTGGCTTATCGATTTTGTTCACTGCAACAACAACCGGTACCTGCGCCGCTTTTGCGTGCTGGATAGCTTCGATTGTTTGCGGCATCACGCCATCGTCAGCAGCCACAACCAGAACCACGATATCCGTTGCCTGCGCACCACGTGCACGCATCGCGGTAAACGCGGCGTGGCCCGGGGTATCCAGGAAGGTGATCATGCCGTTTTCGGTTTCGACGTGGTATGCACCGATGTGCTGGGTAATGCCGCCCGCTTCACCTGAGGCTACTTTCGTTGAACGAATGTAGTCCAGCAGAGAGGTTTTACCGTGGTCAACGTGACCCATGATGGTCACGACTGGCGCACGCGGTTCAGCCGCAGCACCCGTATCACGGTCGCTCATTACCGCTTCTTCCAGTTCGTTTTCACGACGGAGGATAACTTTGTGGCCCATTTCTTCGGCTACAAGCTGCGCGGTTTCCTGGTCGATAACCTGGTTGATGGTGGCCATTGCGCCCAGTTTCATCATCGCTTTAATGACCTGAGAGCCTTTCACCGCCATTTTGTTAGCCAGCTCGCCAACGGTCAGCGTTTCACCGATCACAACGTCACGGTTAACTGCCTGCGCAGGCTTCTGGAAGCTCTGTTGCAGCGCAGAACCTTTACGCTGTTTGCCGCCTTTACCACCGCGAATGGCCGCACGGGCTTCTTCACGATCGGCTTTGCTTTCGGCATGCTTGTTGCCTTTTTTCGCTGGGCGTGCCGCTTTCGCGTTACGACCACGACCACGACCACCTTCGACTTCACGGTCGCTATCGTCCTCAGCCTGGCGTGCATGGTGAGAAGTGGTTACATGATAGTCGCTGCTTTCTTCTTCTTTATCGCTGCTGGCATTCCAACGGGATTCGTTTTCCTCAGCCATGCGACGAGCTTCTTCCGCTACGCGACGCGCATTTTCTTCCAGCTTACGACGAGCCTCCTCTTCCGCTTTGCGCTTAAGATCTTGCGCTTCAGCTTCACGACGGGCTTTTTCACCCTGGGCTGTCCTGGTCATTTCGTCAGATTGTTGGTTGCTCACTTTGCTATTTTCCGCAGCTTCACGTTTTGCTTTATCAGCAGACTCGCGTTTGGCTTTTTCATCCGCTTCACGCTTCGCTCTTTCTTCGGCATCACGTTTGGCTTTTTCCTCGGCTTCGCGCTTAGCAGCTTCCTCTGCTTCACGACGGGCCTTATCCTCCGCTTCACGCTTCGCCTCTTCTTCCGCTGCGAGACGTTCCGCCTCTTGTGGATCGCGTTTTACAAAGGTGCGTTTTTTACGGACTTCGATCTGCACCGATTTACTTTTCCCACCGGTGCCCTGAATGCTTAATGTACTACGCGTCTTGCGCTGCAACGTCAGCTTGTCAGGACCTGAGCCGTGTTCACGGTTCAGATGCGCTAACAGCGTCTGTTTTTCTTGTGCCGTCACTGAGTCTTCAGCGGACTTACGGATCCCTGCATCAGCAAATTGCTGTACCAGGCGGTCCACAGAGGTCTGAATCTCAGCGGCCAGCGTTTTTACGGTTACATCTGTCATGCTGTTCCTTCCTGCTACAGTTTATTACGCTTCGCCACCAAACCAGCAAATATTACGTGCGGCCATGATGAGCTCCCCGGCTTTCTCGTCGGTCAAACCGTCGATATCGCTCAGGTCATCTACGCCCTGGTCGGCGAGATCTTCCAGCGTACAAACACCGCGGGCTGCCAGTTTAAACGCCAACGCACGATCCAAACCTTCCAGGTTCAGCAGGTCTTCAGCCGGTTCTTTATTACCGATGCTTTCTTCCTGCGCCAGAGCCAGGGTGGTCAGGGCATTTTTCGCGCGTTCACGCAGGGCTTCAACGGTATCTTCATCCAGACCGTCGATTTCCAGCAGCTCTTTCATTGGCACATAGGCCAGTTCTTCCAGCGTAGAGAAACCTTCTTCAACCAGAACAGTGGCGAAGTCTTCGTCAATGTCGAGGTAGCGAGTGAAGGTGTCGATCGCTGCATGGGCTTCTGCCTGATGCTTCGCCTGCAGGTCTTCAACGGTCATCACGTTGAGTTCCCAGCCGCTCAGTTGTGAAGCCAGACGAACGTTCTGGCCATTACGGCCAATCGCCTGAGCCAGGTTACCGGCTTCAACTGCGATATCCATGGTGTGCTTGTCTTCATCAACAACGATAGAAGCAACATCTGCAGGCGCCATGGCGTTAATAACGAACTGCGCCGGGTTATCATCCCACAGGACGATATCGATTCGCTCGCCGCCCAGTTCGGTTGATACTGCCTGAACACGTGCGCCACGCATCCCTACACACGCACCGACCGGGTCGATACGTTTGTCGTTGGTTTTCACAGCAATTTTTGCACGAGAACCCGGATCGCGAGCAGCCGCTTTGATTTCGATAACTTCTTCGCCGATTTCCGGTACTTCAATGCGGAACAGTTCGATCAGCATCTCAGGTTTGGAACGCGTCACGAACAACTGTGCGCCACGCGCTTCGGGACGTACAGCATAGAGCACGCCGCGAATACGGTCGCCCGGACGGAAGTTTTCACGCGGCAGCATGTCTTCACGCAGAATGACAGCTTCGGCATTGCTACCCAGATCAAGCGTGATGTTGTCGCGGTTCACTTTCTTCACCACACCCGTGATGATCTCGCCTTCATGCTCACGGAACTGGTCAACAACCATTGCACGTTCAGCTTCGCGCACTTTCTGCACGATAACCTGTTTTGCCGTTTGGGTGGTAATACGGTCAAAGGTGACAGATTCAATCTGGTCTTCAACAAAATCACCAACATTCATGCTTTCGTCTTCGAAGCGAGCCGCTTCCAGCGTAATTTCGCGCGTCGGCTGGGTAACTTCTTCGACCACAACCCAACGGCGGAACGTATCGAAATCACCGCTCTTACGATCGATCTCTACGCGGACATCAATCTCTTGCTCGTATTTTTTCTTGGTTGCTGTAGCCAGAGCACTTTCCAGCGCTTCGAAGATTTTTTCACGCGGCAGCGCTTTTTCGTTAGAAACAGCTTCAACAACAGCCAAAATTTCTTTATTCATCGGGGGCCTTTCACCTCAATCCAGACTGTTAAAAGTGGGGGACCAGGTTCGCTTTCTGAATGTTGCTCAATGCGAACACTTCATCTTTACCTTCGACCGTAACGGTGATCATCTCGCCATCGACACCTTTGATAACGCCTTGCCATTTGCGACGGTTCTGTACCGCCATACGCAAGACCAGCGACACCTCTTCACCCGTAAAACGCGCGTAGTGTTCCGCTGTAAATAAGGGACGATCAAGGCCTGGTGAGGACACTTCCAGGTTATAAGCAACGGTAATAGGATCTTCAACATCCATCACCGCGCTGACCTGGTGGCTGACATCGGCACAATCATCAACATTGATGCCATCTTCACTATCAATATAGATGCGCAGTGTAGATGTGCGACCACGCACAAATTCAATACCAACCAGCTCGTAGCCCAGTGCTTCAACCGGTGCTGTGATCATCTCTGTTAATTTTTGCTCTAATGTGGACAAGCCCACCCCCAAGACATAAAAAAAGGGCGTAAAGCCCAGTTATTCCGTAGTCAGATAACAAAAAACCCCGATAAATCGGGGCTTTAAATAACTGAACCCTATAGCCGCAACTGCGGCCTGGAGAACCTTCCGGGAGTATTTTTTTCAAATCCAGCGACGAAGGCGTTAAGTCTTCATAGTATATTTGAAAAAGAACACTTAGGGAAAGTGGTTGCGGGGGCCGGATTTGAACCGACGACCTTCGGGTTATGAGCCCGACGAGCTACCAGGCTGCTCCACCCCGCGCCTGAAACGTGGCAAATTCTACTCGGTTAGCAGAAGATTTGCAAATAATGCTGGGATTTGGTACCGAAGACGGGACGTATAATCTGCGTACATTATATTGATAAACATAACTATCTGTCAACCCTGACAGGTTTGCCTTTTATGCGCCCGGACTTGTATTATCATGCGCAATGGCGGATGCATTTTCAGAGGGCATTATCAGCCATTATTGCGATGAAAATTGCACTCTTCTCTTCCTGTCATCGCCAAAAAATGTTTAAATGAAAACTCATTTATTTTGCATAACCATTCATTATCGCAACAACAGTGAATGGTATTAAACATCATGGCGTGGCTGTTAAGTCTCTCACCATAGGTATATTAAGCAGGGATTTATTTTATGACGACGATTCTCAAGCATCTTCCGGTTGGTCAACGTATTGGTATCGCCTTCTCCGGGGGCCTGGATACCAGCGCGGCATTGCTGTGGATGCGCAAAAAAGGTGCCGTTCCTTACGCATACACTGCGAATCTGGGTCAACCGGACGAGGACGACTATGACGCAATTCCTCGTCGTGCAAAGGAATATGGCGCGGAGAATGCCCGCCTGATCGACTGCCGTAAGCAACTGGTTGCCGAAGGCATTGCCGCAATTCAGTGCGGCGCGTTTCATAACACAACGGGCGGCCTGACCTACTTCAACACCACCCCGCTCGGTCGTGCGGTAACCGGTACCATGCTCGTTGCTGCAATGAAAGAAGATGGCGTTAACATCTGGGGCGATGGCAGTACCTATAAAGGTAATGATATTGAGCGTTTCTATCGTTATGGCCTGTTGACCAACGCCGAGCTGAAAATCTATAAGCCGTGGCTGGATACCGATTTTATTGATGAGCTGGGCGGCCGTCAGGAAATGTCCGAATTCATGATCGCCTGTGGTTTCGACTACAAAATGTCCGTGGAAAAAGCGTATTCCACCGACTCGAACATGCTCGGCGCAACGCATGAAGCGAAGGACCTCGAATTCCTGAACTCCAGTGTGAAGATCGTAAACCCGATCATGGGCGTTAAGTTCTGGGATGAAAATGTAAAAATCCCGGCAGAAGAAGTGACCGTACGTTTTGAGCAAGGCCATCCGGTTGCCCTGAACGGTAAAACGTTTAGCGATGATGTTGAGCTAATGATGGAAGCTAACCGGATCGGTGGCCGTCACGGTCTGGGCATGAGCGACCAGATTGAAAACCGTATCATCGAAGCGAAAAGCCGCGGCATCTATGAAGCGCCGGGGATGGCGTTGCTGCATATCGCCTATGAACGTCTGCTGACCGGTATTCACAACGAAGACACTATTGAGCAGTATCATGCGCATGGTCGTCAGTTGGGTCGCTTGCTGTATCAGGGCCGCTGGTTCGACTCTCAGGCACTGATGCTGCGTGATGGTCTGCAACGCTGGGTGGCGAGCCAGATTACGGGTGAAGTGACGCTGGAACTGCGTCGCGGTAACGACTACTCCATCCTGAATACTGTGTCTGATAACCTGACTTATAAGCCAGAACGTCTGACCATGGAGAAAGGCGATTCCGTATTCTCTCCGGATGATCGTATTGGTCAGTTGACGATGCGTAACCTGGACATTACCGATACACGTGAAAAACTGTTCGGTTATGCGCAGTCCGGTCTTCTTTCCGCCTCTTCTGCGACAGGTCTGCCGCAGGTAGAAAATCTGGAAAACAAAGCTAAATAAGCGCTGATCAAAAATGAGAAAAGCCGCGAAAGCGGCTTTTTTTATGCCACGCATTTATGCAGTAACATCACGCCGTGGAGACGATAGCCATCAACCCATATCCGAGTCACATACATTCAGGTGCATGGCCTTTTCTACAGACGAAAAAAAAGACGCTTATTAGCGTCTTTCTTTCGGAATATTGGTACCGAGGATGGGACTCGAACCCACAAGCCCGTTAGGGCACTACCACCTCAAGGTAGCGTGTCTACCAATTCCACCACCTCGGTACGACGACTTCTTATTTCGGGATATCGCTGCTCGGCTGCGCCGGAGCTGCTGGCTGAGTCTGCTCAGTTTGAGCCGGAGCACTCAGTCTTTCCCATTCACTTCCTTTATTGGTTTTGTTGGTATTAATGTTACCCAGCACCAGACTGATGATGAAGAACAGTGTCGCCAACACAGCGGTCATACGGGTCATGAAGTTACCAGAACCACTTGAACCGAACAACGTTGCAGAAGCGCCTGCGCCAAATGAGGCTCCCATATCAGCGCCTTTACCTTGCTGCAGCATGATTAAACCAACAAGGCCAATTGCCACAATAAGGAAAACAACTAAAAGAGCTTCGTACATAATCAACCTGTTCCTTGCGGGGTTGCCGCATGCCAATGCTTCAAACCAATAAAAGTGGGGTTGTTAATGTTTCCCACTGAAGCGGGTGTGAATACTAACCAAAGCGAATCACCTTCGCAAGGCCATTTTAATCGCATTTTATCAAGTGAGGAAAAAAACAGCAAAAACGGGGATGTCGCGCATTAAAAAGGCAGCAAACGCCGCCTTTTTAGACACTTAATGACCGTTAAACCGCTTTAACCGCATCGGCGATACGGTTGGCAAATGCGACAACGTGCTCTTCAACCTCGCCTTCCACCATGACGCGAATCAGTGGTTCAGTACCGGATTTACGCAACAGCACACGGCCACGATTCCCCAGTGCCGCTTCAACCTCAGCGGTCACGCTTTTAACCTGCTCATCTTCAAGCGGATCAATATCACTGGAGGTGTAACGCACATTCACCAGTACCTGAGGGAACATTGTCATCCCGCTGCACAAATCATGCAGGCTCATATGATTACGCACCATCGCCGCCACAACCTGCAAGCCCGCGACAATGCCATCGCCTGTCGTGGTTTTGTCCAGCAGAATGACGTGGCCCGAGTTCTCCGCACCAAGGCGCCAGCCTTTCTCCTGCAATTTCTCCAGCACATAGCGGTCACCCACTTTCGCACGTGCAAACGGAATGCCGAGCTGTTTGAGCGCCAGCTCCAGCCCCATATTGCTCATCAGTGTACCGACAGCACCGCCGCGCAGTTGGCCCTGACGCAGGGCTTCGCGAGCGATGATATAGAGAATTTGGTCACCATCGACTTTGTTGCCTTCGTGGTCAACCATGATCACACGGTCACCGTCGCCATCAAAAGCGATACCTAAATCTGCTTTTTCACTCAGAACGCGTTGCTGCAATGCCCGGACATCCGTTGCGCCGCAGTTTTCATTGATGTTGACGCCATCAGGCTCGCAACCCATTGCGATCACTTTCGCACCCAGCTCACGGAAGACACTAGGAGCAATGTGGTAGGTAGCGCCATTCGCGCAGTCCACAACGATTTTAAGCGTGTTCAGGCTGAGCTCATTCGGGAATGTGGCTTTGCAAAATTCGATATAGCGGCCAGCGGCATCCACGATACGGCTGGCTTTCCCCAGCTCTGCTGAATCCACGCAGGTCAGCTCTTTTTCCATCTCAGCTTCAATGGCTTCCTCTACCGCGTCCGGCAGTTTGGTACCGTCGATAGAAAAGAACTTAATGCCGTTGTCATAAAAAGGGTTATGTGATGCGGAGATGACAATACCCGCTTCCGCACGAAACGTACGGGTCAGGTATGCCACTGCGGGAGTGGGCATCGGCCCGGTAAAAGAGGCAGATAACCCCGCAGCAGCGAGACCCGCTTCGAGTGCGGATTCCAGCATATAGCCGGAAATTCGGGTGTCTTTGCCAATAATAATTTTGCGTGAGCCATGACGGGCCAGCACCTTACCAGCCGCCCAGCCCAGCTTAAGCACAAAGTCAGGGGTAATTGGCGCATCACCAACGCGACCACGGATGCCATCGGTGCCAAAATATTTACGATTACTCATAGCGTTTGTTTTCCTTCGCTGACGCTGACAGTGTGGCTTCCACCACCCGCATGGCTTCAACCGTTTCTTTTACATCGTGGACACGAATAATGTGCGCACCTTGCATGGCGGCAATCACCGCACATGCCAGGCTACCACTCAACCTTTCGTTCGGGCCAACATTCAGTAACTGGCCAACCATCGATTTACGCGACATTCCTACCAACAGGGGCAGGTTAAAATGATGAAACTCCGCCAGGCGGGCGAGGAGCGCGTAGTTGTGTGAGAGATTTTTACCGAAACCAAATCCAGGGTCGAGTAACAATTTCTCTTTTGAGATACCTGCCCGCTCGCACCGGGCAATATGATTTATAAAGAAGCTATTCACATCCGTAAATACGTCATCATACTTAGGCGCTTCCTGCATCGTTTTTGGCTGGCCCTGCATATGCATCAGGCAAACAGGCAAACCTGTTTCTGCAGCGGCTTCCAGCGCGCCGGATTCAGTCAGCGAACGGATATCATTGATGATATGCGCCCCTACTCTTGCCGACTCACGGATAACGTCGGGTTTAGAGGTATCGACAGAAATCCACACTTCAAAGCGCTGCGCTATCGCTTCGACGACCGGAATAACGCGCTCCAGCTCTTCCTCTACACTGACCTCCGCCGCCCCCGGACGCGTAGATTCGCCACCGACATCCACAATCGTTGCGCCAGCATTAATCATCAGATTGGCATGCCTGACCGCCTCGACCAACGTGTTATGCGTTCCGCCATCGGAAAAAGAATCCGGCGTTACATTGAGAATTCCCATCACATGCGGATGAGAAAGATCGAGGGTGGTGCCTTGGGCATGCAATTTCATGACGTAAAACCTTTTTGAATATTTGGTTGCGCAAAAAAGAAAAACCCCGGAGCAAGCCCCAGGGTTTCAGCAAAAGAACACATTATCGACAATAAAAAACTTACTTGTCGCCCAACTGTTCAGACATCGTGTTACCCGGGTTCGGCGTACGCGGTTCATCTACCGGACGCGGTGCACGCGGAGTGCCATTACTGTCAGAATTGTTGGTGCCTGGTTCTTCCCAGCCAGCAGGCGGGCGAACATCACGGCGAGCCATCAGATCATCAATCTGCGGCGCGTCGATGGTCTCATATTTCATGAGCGCATCTTTCATCGCGTGCAGGATGTCCATGTTTTCATTCAGGAGCTGACGCGCACGATTGTAATTACGTTCAATCAGCGATTTCACTTCCTGGTCGATGATACGCGCGGTCTCATCGGACATATGTTTGGCTTTCGCGACGCTACGGCCGAGGAATACTTCACCCTCTTCTTCGGCGTACAGCAACGGACCGAGTTTGTCAGAGAAGCCCCACTGCGTCACCATGTTGCGCGCCAGGTTGGTCGCGACTTTAATGTCGTTCGACGCGCCGGTAGAAACATGTTCAACGCCGTAGATGATCTCTTCCGCCAGACGGCCGCCGTACAGCGTGGAGATCTGGCTTTCCAGCTTCTGACGGCTGGCGCTGATTGCGTCACCTTCAGGCAGGAAGAAGGTCACACCCAGCGCACGGCCGCGCGGAATAATCGTCACTTTATGCACCGGATCGTGTTCCGGCACCAGACGACCAATAATCGCATGGCCCGCCTCGTGGTAAGCGGTAGATTCTTTCTGCGCTTCCGTCATCACCATGGAGCGGCGTTCCGCACCCATCATGATTTTGTCTTTCGCTTTTTCGAACTCAACCATTGAAACGACGCGCTTGTTGCCACGAGCAGCAAACAGCGCTGCCTCATTCACCAGGTTCGCCAGATCCGCACCGGAGAAGCCAGGCGTACCACGCGCGATAATTGCCGCATCAATATCCGGAGAGAGCGGTACGCGACGCATATGCACTTTCAGGATTTGCTCACGACCGCGAACATCCGGCAGACCCACAACGACCTGGCGGTCAAAGCGGCCCGGACGCAACAGCGCAGGGTCAAGAACGTCCGGACGGTTAGTCGCAGCAATAACGATGATACCTTCGTTACCTTCGAAACCATCCATCTCAACCAGCATCTGGTTAAGCGTCTGCTCGCGTTCATCGTGACCACCGCCTAAGCCAGCGCCACGCTGGCGACCGACGGCGTCGATTTCATCGATGAAGATAATGCATGGTGCTGCTTTTTTGGCTTGTTCGAACATGTCACGCACACGGGATGCACCGACACCAACGAACATTTCCACAAAGTCAGAACCAGAAATGGTAAAGAATGGAACCTTCGCTTCACCCGCGATAGCTTTTGCGAGCAGCGTTTTACCGGTACCCGGAGGGCCGACCATCAGAACGCCTTTCGGGATTTTACCGCCCAGTTTCTGGAAGCGGCTCGGCTCACGCAGGTACTCAACCAGTTCACCCACTTCTTCTTTCGCTTCGTCACAGCCTGCGACATCGGCAAAAGTGGTTTTGATCTGGTCTTCCGTCAACATTCGCGCTTTGCTTTTACCGAACGACATGGCGCCTTTGCCACCGCCGCCCTGCATCTGGCGCATAAAGAATATCCAGACCCCAATCAGCAACAGCATCGGGAACCAGGAAATAAAGATCGAAGCCAGCAGGCTCGGTTCTTCCGGCGGCTCGCCAACCACTTTGACATTTTTAGTCAGCAGGTTATCAAGCAGTTTCGGATCGTTCACCGGGATGTAAGTCGTGTAACGGTTACTATCTTTCTTGGTAACGTTGATCTCACGTCCGTTGATACGCGCTTCGCGAACCTGGTCCTGGTTGACCTCCTGCAGGAAGGTAGAATAATCCACCTTACGGCCATTAGACTCGCTGGGCCCAAAGCTCTGGAATACTGACATCAGCACAACGGCAATGACCAGCCAGAGTATTAGGTTTTTCGCCATGTCACTCAAGGGATTAACCTCATATTACAACTGTGTTAAAAACAGCGTCAGGTTACTATAGTTTTCGCCCGGTCGCTACAATGTACACTTCTCGTGAACGGGCACGGGAAGAGTCCGGCTTACGAACTTTCACTTTCGTAAACAGAGAGCGAATTTCCCTAAGGTACTCATCGAAACCTTCGCCCTGAAAGACTTTCACAACAAAACCACCACCAGGCGCTAACACATCCCGGCACATCTGCAGCGCCAGTTCCACCAGGTACATAGAGCGGGGAATATCAACTGCTGGGGTTCCGCTCATGTTTGGTGCCATATCTGACATGACAACTTGTACTTTACTGTCCCCGACTCGATCCAGTAATGCTTTCAGGACTAATTCATCACGAAAGTCACCCTGAAGAAAGTCCACACCAACGATTGGATCCATAGGTAAAAGATCACACGCGATGATACGGCCTGTGCCCCCGATTTGCGTGACCGCATATTGCGACCAGCCACCAGGAGCAGCACCGAGATCGACAACCGTCATTCCCGGCTTAAAAAGTTTGTCACTTTGCTGTATTTCATCAAGTTTAAACCAGGCACGGGAACGCAACCCTTTTTTCTGCGCCTGTTGAACATATTTATCGCTAAAGTGTTCCTGTAGCCAGCGACTCGAGCTGGCAGAACGCTTCTTACCTGTCATTTCACATTCCGTCTGGGTTCATCGTATACAGCAACGTAAAATTACACGCGGCGATTTGGTGATATATGGGAGATGGCGGTAGAATGACCCGTTTTCAATCCCAACGTAAGCAAAATATACGATGAATCTGAGTACTAAACAAAAACAGCACCTGAAAGGTCTGGCACATCCGCTCAAGCCTGTAGTTATGCTTGGCAATAATGGTTTGACCGAAGGGGTACTGGCCGAGATCGAACAAGCGTTAGAGCACCATGAACTTATCAAGGTCAAAATCGCTACCGAAGACCGCGAGACTAAAACCTTGATCGTGGAAGCTATTGTACGCGAAACCGGCGCCTGTAACGTACAGGTCATCGGTAAAACGCTGGTGCTTTATCGTCCTGCTAAAGAGCGCAAAATCTCGCTGCCGCGCTAAGAATATCCTTAATTGAACACAAAATCTGTGTAAAACGAGGGGTTTTCGCTAACAGACGAGCAAAATGCCATGCTCACTGAGTTGTTAAAAGGCCGCAATGCGGCCTTTTTCTTTTCTTTACAATACGTCAACAACTGCGGTTAACGAAATTATTCAGAGGTATTCCACTTTGATAATTTCGAATTCGACATCACCGCCCGGGGTACGAATGACAACGACATCGTCTTGTTCTTTACCGATCAGGCCACGCGCGATCGGTGAATTTACGGAGATCAGATTCTGCTTAAAGTCAGCTTCGTCGTCACCCACGATGCGATAAGTCTGCTCTTCCTCGGTATCCAGATTAAGCACACTTACCGTACTGCCAAAAATCACACGCCCATTGTTCGGCATTTTAGTGATATCGATAACCTGTGCGTTGGACAGTTTCGCTTCGATATCTTTGATACGCCCTTCGCAGAAGCCTTGCTGTTCGCGGGCCGCATGGTATTCCGCATTTTCTTTCAGGTCACCATGCTCACGCGCTTCCGCGATCGCGGCAATAATCTCAGGACGGCGCACAGATTTCAAAAAATCCAGCTCTTCGCGCAGTTTTTCGGCACCACGTAAGGTCATCGGAATAGCTTGCATTTGTTATACCTCTTAAACATTCCTGTAAGGAGCAGTCTCCCGCCCCGGCTGCTATGTCTGCCCGGATTCAGGCGCATAACCCCCGACCAGAAGCAAAAGAAAACTGACCCGGAGACAAAGCCCCAGGTCAGCAGTAATTTTTCAATTTGATACGCATTTTACCCGGAAGTTCACTATGGGTCATCGTTTACTTTCCGGGTCGATGCGCCGTAGTATGACGGCTTGTTTCCAGGTTGTTAGCGCGAGATTATGCGATTTTCCAGATTTTTCATCGGATTGACCACAAGTATAGCCCTGAATGCCCAGGCCGCGAATGTCGACGAGTACATTAACCAATTACCGGACGGCGCGAACCTTGCCCTCATGGTGCAAAAGGTGGGTGCACAAGAACCGGACATTGATTATCACGGCAAGCAAATGGCTTTACCGGCGAGTACGCAAAAAGTCATTACCGCGCTGGCTGCTTTATTACAGCTTGGCCCTGATTTCCGTTTCACCACCACGCTGGAGAGTAAAGGTACGGTTACCGATGGTGTATTGAAAGGGGACTTAGTAGCGAGATTTGGCGGCGATCCGACGTTAAAACGTCAGAATATCCGCAATATGGTCGCTATCCTGAAAAAATCCGGTGTGCAAAAAATCGAGGGTAATGTTCTCATCGATACATCGATTTTTGCCAGCCATGACAAAGCCCCCGGCTGGCCCTGGAACGACATGACCCAGTGTTTCAGCGCCCCACCCGCCGCCGCTATTGTCGACCGCAACTGTTTCTCTGTTTCGTTATACAGCGCGCAGAAACCCGGAGACCTCGCCTATATCCGCGTCGCATCGTACTACCCCGTGAACATGTTCAGCCAGGTTCGTACACTGGCACGCGGCTCATCCGAAGGGCAATACTGCGAACTGGATGTTGTACCAGGCGATTTAAACCGCTTCACGCTCACCGGCTGCCTGCCACAACGTACTGACCCGCTTCCGCTGGCTTTTGCCATTCAGGACGGCGCCAGTTATGCGGGGGCCATAATCAAGGCAGAACTTAAGGATGCAGGCATTACCTATACGGGGACCCTGCTGCGCCAGACCCAAGTCAACGAACCTGGTACAGTTATCGCCAGCACGCAATCAGCCCCTTTGCACGATTTGCTGAAAATCATGCTGAAAAAATCGGACAACATGATTGCCGATACCGTTTTCCGCATGATTGGTCATGCCCACTTTGGCGTACCGGGAACCTGGCGCGCTGGTTCTGATGCTGTTCGTCAAATTCTGCGTCAGCAAGCCGGTGTGGATATCGGAAACACGATCATTGCGGATGGCTCCGGTCTGTCGCGCCATAATCTGATTGCCCCTGCCACTATGATGCAGGTACTCCAGTATATTGCCCAGCATGACAGCGAGCTTAACTACATCTCTATGCTACCGCTTGCGGGCTATGATGGCTCATTGCAGTATCGCGCGGGCCTGCATGAGGCTGGTGTGGACGGCAAGGTTTCCGCTAAAACAGGTTCACTGCAAGGCGTTTACAATCTGGCAGGCTTTATTACTACCGCCAGTGGGCAGCGAATGGCCTTCGTGCAATATCTGTCAGGTTATGCGGTAGAACCCGCCGATCAGCGTAACCGCCGTATTCCACTGGTTCGCTTTGAAAGCCGTCTGTACAAAGATATCTACCAGAACAACTAATAAAAAAGCCGGGTAGCGTTAACGCTTTCCCGGCTCAGAGTGCCTGTAACCCCGTCAGGCTTGCGCCTGCGGGGAAGTAGCAGAGTCAATGCTTATAGATGAACTCAACGCCTTCTTCGTCATCTTCGTCCCAGTCATCATCGTCCAGGTCGTCTTCTTCATTTTCTTCAAGCTGCTGACGGTGGTAATCGTCCCACATAAACTCGACTTTCTCTGGCTGCTTCTCTTCCTGCGCCTGAGTGATCGGATTTTCGATGATAAAGGTCATCACATCCCAGCAGAGATCCTTAACACCTTGCTGGCTGGCCGCAGAGATAAGGTAATATTTATCTTCCCAGCCCAATGCTTCGGCGATCTCCTTGGCTTTGGCTTCTGCTGTGGCTTTGTCCATCAGGTCAATTTTATTGAAGACCAGCCAACGCGGTTTAGCCGCCAGTTTTTCGCTGTATTTTTCCAGCTCGCCAATGATGATCCGCGCGTTATCAACCGGATCAGAGCCATCAATCGGATCGATATCGATCAGATGCAGCAATACGCGGCAGCGCTCAAGATGCTTGAGGAAGCGAATGCCCAGACCGGCACCTTCAGATGCCCCTTCAATCAGCCCCGGGATGTCCGCGACAACAAAGCTTTTTTCGTTATCCATACGCACGACGCCAAGGCTTGGCACCAGCGTGGTAAACGGATAGTCAGCCACTTTAGGTTTTGCCGCAGAGACCGCTCGGATGAAAGTCGATTTGCCCGCATTCGGCATACCCAGCATCCCCACATCCGCCAGCAGCATCAGCTCCAGCATGAGGTCGCGTTTATCACCCGGCGTACCCATCGTCTTCTGACGCGGCGTACGGTTAACGGATGATTTGAAACGGGTATTACCCAGACCGTGCCAGCCGCCTTTCGCCACCATCAGACGCTGACCGTGTTTGGTCATATCACCCATGGTTTCGCCAGTGCCCTGGTCAATCACACGCGTACCCACGGGTACTTTCACCGTCACATCTTTACCGCGTTTACCCGTGCAGTCACGGCTTTGACCGTTCTGCCCACGTTCAGCGCGAAAAGATTTTTCAAAGCGGTAGTCAATCAGGGTGTTCAGGTTCTCGTCTGCTTCCAGCCAGACGTCGCCACCATCACCACCGTCACCGCCATCCGGGCCACCGTTAGGAATGTATTTTTCGCGACGGAAGCTCACACAACCGTTACCACCGTCACCCGCCACGACCAGGATGACCGCTTCATCAACAAACTTCATTTTACTCTCCGTAACTCATTCGCCTGAGCGGGGCAAAGTGACAATCACTTCGCGCTTGCGCCAGCGTCCCCAAAGACGATGGCCAATGGCGGAATACATTGCTCCCGCAACCACGACAAACGCACCGAGATAACCGATAAGGTTTAACATCGGTCTGGCGAAAACATCGGGCCAGGCCATTGATAATAAATCTGAAAAAAACAGCGTAAACAGCGGCGTCAGGGTGATGAGCGCGCTTACCTGCGCGGCCTGCCAGCGCGCCATTGCTTCCGCCAGCGCGCCATAGCCAACCAGTGTATTCAGGCCACAAAAAAACAGACACGCAAGTTGCCAGTTGCTGAGCTGGGAAATCACTCCGGGCCTGGCTAACGGCAGTAACACTATCGTACATAAAGTGTACAGCAAAAAGAGTATCTGTTGTGAAGCCAGACGCCTCAATAATACTTTTTGCGCGACACCATAACTGACCCAAACCGTTGCAGCCCCGACACCGAAAATAACGCCCCAGGTGTAGTCAGTCAGTTTGGTAAAAATTTCTATCAGGCTGGTATTGAAAAACATGACCAGACCGCAAAGCAACATAATTGCGCCTATCACCTGCGTCCCGCGCATCTTCTCTTTCAGGATAAAGACGCTGGCTACCATCATGCCGACCGGTGAAAGCTGACCAATCACCTGGGACGCCGTGGGGCTAAGATATTGCAGGGAAGAACTAAACAGGATGAAGTTACCGAACAGACCGCCCGTCGCAATAGCCAGCATTACCAGCCAGCGCGGCTTACGAAAGATACGCAGCGGTGGAAGCTTGCCTTTAACGGCCAGAATGGCCCCCAGGCCAATGCTCGCCATTAGAAAGCGATAAAACACCACCGTCGGGGGTTCCATCACTGTCAGCACCTGTTTCATTGCAATTGGCAGTGCACCCCAACACATTGCGGTGGTGAGCGCCAAAAGAATACCAATGCCAGCCTGCTGCTTCATGCCCGTTTTCCCTACAGAAACTTTTCCGGACTTCTAATGTAAAAAGCCCCGCAACGTGTTGCGGGGCTTTCATCCGTTACCGGACCACGAAAAACTTACTCAGCAACGATGCTGATGTATTTACGGTTGTTCGGGCCTTTAACTTCAAATTTCACTTTACCGTCTGCTTTAGCAAACAGAGTGTGGTCACGACCGCAACCTACGTTAGTACCAGCGTGGAATTTGGTGCCACGTTGACGAACGATGATGCTACCCGCCAGAACGGATTCGCCACCGAAACGCTTAACGCCGAGGCGTTTAGCTTCTGAATCGCGACCGTTACGAGTTGAGCCGCCAGCCTTTTTATGTGCCATTTAAATCTACTCCTCAGGTCTTAGGCGCTGATGCCAGTGATTTTCACATCAGTGAACCACTGACGATGGCCCTGTTGCTTACGATAGTGTTTACGACGACGAAACTTAACGATTTTAACTTTCTCGCCACGACCGTGAGCAACAACTTCAGCTTTGATTACGCCGCCATCAACGAAAGGAACGCCGATTTTGACTTCTTCACCGTTTGCGATCATCAGAACTTCAGCGAATTCAACAGATTCGCCAGTTGCGATGTCCAGCTTTTCCAGGCGAACGGTCTGACCTTCGCTTACTCGGTGTTGTTTACCACCACTTTGGAAAACCGCGTACATAAAAAACTCCGCTTCCGCGCACATCATCGTGTGATTCAGAGTGCGCTATAAATATTCACAATAGGGCGCGAATATTACGCAAAACGCGAGCCTTTGACAAGAGCGATCGTCAATCCATGCAGAAAAAAAACACAATGCGTAGGGTAACGTTTATCTGGCGCGTTTTTTCAGTACAATCAACAATACTATTCTAACCCGTAACCCTTCGTTATCCCATTTTGATATGTGGTAAACAGGACTGAAAGCCCGGCTTTTGCGATGAATTTAGAAAAAATCAATGAGTTAACCGCGCAAGATATGGCGGGTGTTAATGCGACAATCCTGCAACAGCTCAACTCTGATGTTCAGCTAATCAACCAGTTGGGTTATTACATTGTTAGCGGCGGCGGTAAACGTATCCGTCCAATGATTGCCGTACTGGCAGCGCGTGCCGTTGGCTACGAAGGCAACGCGCATGTGACCATCGCCGCGTTAATCGAATTTATCCACACGGCGACGCTGCTTCACGACGATGTTGTGGATGAATCAGATATGCGCCGCGGCAAAGCTACCGCTAACGCTGCGTTTGGTAACGCGGCCAGCGTACTGGTCGGTGATTTTATTTACACCCGCGCCTTTCAGATGATGACCAGCCTTGGCTCGCTAAAAGTACTGGAAGTCATGTCCGAAGCGGTGAATGTAATAGCCGAAGGTGAAGTTCTGCAGTTGATGAATGTCAATGACCCGAACATCACCGAAGAGAACTACATGCGCGTAATTTACAGCAAGACCGCGCGTCTGTTTGAAGCGGCAGCCCAGTGTTCTGGTTTACTGGCGGGTTGCAGTGACGCACAAGAAAAAGCGTTGCAGGATTATGGCCGCTATCTTGGTACTGCCTTCCAGCTCATCGATGATTTGCTGGACTACAGTGCAGATGGTGAAACGCTGGGTAAAAACACCGGCGATGACCTCAACGAAGGTAAACCGACTCTCCCCTTGCTGCATGCGATGCACAATGGCACTGCAGAGCAGGCACAAATGATTCGTGAAGCCATTGAGCAGGGCAACGGACGACATCTTCTGGAACCTGTTCTGGAAGCTATGGCAGCCTGTGGTTCGCTGGAATGGACGCGTCGTCGCGCGGAGGAAGAGGCGGATAAAGCTATCGCTGCTCTACAGATTCTTCCGGACTCCCCATGGCGTGAAGCCCTCATTGGCCTGGCCCATATCGCGGTCCAACGCGATCACTGATCACCTCGCTTTCCCGCTGGCAACGGGAAAGCGCCAATAAGTTCCTATAAAAATCAACTTAGATTCAAAAATCCACGTTTTGCAGCCTTGATGGATTCTTAAAGCTATTACTCTTACTTGAACTTTTTAGAGCAAAAGCTCTTATATAGGCATGTTAAGCAATAGAATATTGCCATAGCGTTTTAATGGCTTTCACCAGGGAGAGAAAATGGAAAGTAAATTCATTGACTGGCACCCGGCGGATATCATTGCCGGACTGCACAAAAAAGGGACATCACTGGCCGCAGAATCACGCAAGTGTGGTTTGAGTTCATCGACATTGGCGAACGCGCTAACACGCTCCTGGCCAAAAGGAGAGCTCATCATTGCCCGCGCGCTGGATACCGATCCCTGGGTGATATGGCCATCGCGCTATCACGATCCCGTAACCCATGAATTTATCGACAGAACCAGCATGATGCGGCAAAGGAAGCCAAAATAAACAGGATAACCCCCTTCCCGAAACGGGTTGGGGGTTTTAGTGCAAAGAGAGATTATTCGCCTTTTACGCGCTCAATATGGGCGCCCAGCGCACTCAGCTTGTCTTCAATGCGTTCGTAACCGCGATCGATATGGTAAATACGATCCACGATTGTCGTCCCTTCCGCAATACAACCCGCCAGCACGAGGCTTGCAGACGCGCGCAGGTCGGTCGCCATCACTTGCGCGCCGGAGAGTTTTTCAACGCCGTGACAAATCGCGGTGTTGCTTTCGATTTCCGCATGCGCGCCCATACGAATCAGTTCCGGGATGTGCATAAAACGGTTTTCGAAGATCGTCTCGGTGATCACACCCGTGCCTTCCGCAACCAGGTTCAGCAATGTGAACTGTGCCTGCATGTCTGTCGGGAACGCCGGGTGCGGCGCAGTGCGCACGTTGACGGCCTTCGGACGCTTACCATGCATATCCAGGCTTACCCAGTCGTCGCCCACTTCGATTTCCGCACCGGCTTCGCGCAGCTTAGCCAGCACGGCGTCAAGGGTATCGGGTTTCGCGTTACGGCAGACGATTTTGCCGCCAGAGATTGCGGCAGCCACCAGGAAGGTACCTGTTTCAATACGGTCCGGCAGCACACGATAGACACCGCCGCCCAGACGCTCAACGCCTTCAATGGTGACACGGTCGGTACCCTGACCGCTTATTTTCGCCCCCAGCGCATTGAGGAAGTTTGCAGTATCAACGATTTCCGGCTCACGCGCGGCGTTTTCGATGATAGTTGTCCCCTCAGCCAGGGTTGCCGCCGTCATGATGGTGACGGTCGCGCCGACGCTGACCTTATCCATGACGATATGCGCGCCTTTCAGGCGACCATTAACGCTCGCTTTGACATAACCTTCTTCCAGCTTAATTTCTGCACCAAGCTGTTCCAGACCCGTGATATGCAGATCTACCGGACGCGCGCCAATGGCACAGCCCCCCGGTAAGGAAACCTGTCCCTGACCAAAACGCGCGACCAGTGGTCCCAGCGCCCAGATAGAGGCACGCATGGTTTTGACCAGATCGTAAGGTGCGCAGAATACGTTAACCTTGCTTGCATCGATCCAGACTGAACCGTTGCGTTCAACTTTGGTACCCAGCTGGCTCAGCAGCTTCATGGTGGTATCAATGTCTTTCAGTTTCGGAACGTTGCGGATCTCTACCGGTTCTTCTGCCAGCAGTGCGGCAAAAAGGATCGGTAACGCGGCGTTTTTAGCACCTGAAATTGTGACTTCGCCCTGGAGCCGGGTTGGCCCCTGTACACGAAACTTATCCATTCATCTGATCTCTGTTAAGAATTCACACGCGCTGCGGGCGTAATACCCGTAGCTCAAAAACCGTTTAGTTTGCGATCGCGTGCCCACTCTTGCGGGGTATACGCTTTGATCGAGAGTGCGTGAATGCGGTTGTCCGCTATATATTCCGCTAATGGGCCATACACGGCCTGCTGTTTTTTGACCCGGCTCATGCCGTCAAAAATCTCACCCACAGCAATAACCTGAAAGTGACTGCCGTCGCCAGTGACGTGGGCTTCCTGGAGAGAGAGTGCGTTCATCAGCACTGTCTGAATTTCATGATTTTCCATGGGCGTTAATTTCATCTGATAGTGAAAACAGCCCCACATCTTAGAGGAAAGTGAGGCGGTCTTAAATAAGCAAAAAGCCCCGTTGGTATACCAAACGAGGCTTTAAAGAGTAACGTACTGAAAAAATTAGCGAGGCAATACGTCCGCAGGCAAATTATATAATGCTGCAAGCGTCTGCAAATTCTCGCTGATCCCTTCGAGTGAAACCTGGTGACCCTGAATGTTCCCCTGAGCAATCAGGTGAATTAATAGCGCCACACCAGCAGTATCAACGCGCGATACGGCGTGAAGATCGATGCAGGTTGTCCCTTTCATTGCCTCCTGACGAGCATTCCACAGAGGATTCAGCACATCCTGATCGAGCTCGCCCTGCAACACCAGCCGTTCACCTTCACGCACCCAGCTTAATTGCGGCGTCATTATTTCTTCTGGTCCAGAGTAATTTTCTGGTGAGAAATGGACTGCAACTGCGCGGTCAGACCATCGATACCTTTGGTGCGCAACAGGTCGCTCCATTCATTTTGCTTGGTGGTGATCATACTCACCCCTTCGGCAATCATGTCATACGCCTGCCAGTTACCGGACTGCGTGTTTTTGCGCCATTGAAAGTCCAGACGCACTGGCGGACGACCGTTAGGATCGATAATAGTCACACGGATCGGCACGATCGTGGCATCACCCAGCGGTTGCTCCGGGGCAATCTCGTATGTCTGACCGTGGTACATTGCCAGCGCCTGGCCATAGGCCTGTTTCAGATATTCACGGAAAGCAGCGAAGTAGGCTTCGCGCTGCGCAGGGGTTGCGTCTTTATAGTAACGCCCCAGTACCAGAGCACCGGCATATTTAATCTGGACGTATGGCAGTAATTCCTGGTCAACCACATCACGTAAATAATCAGGATTCGCGCGAATCTTCGGCTGCTCATTTTTGAGGCGATCAAATGTTTTCTTTGCCGCTTCCTGCATTGCTTTGTACGGATTAGCTTGCTCCGCCGCGTTGGCGAGCCCAAGTGGCGCGATAACCAGCATGGCAACCATTAATAGACGTTTAAACATGCGTCAACTCTCCTCGTTAATTCGTCTTACCAGCAGACGGTGCGCTGGAAGTATCATCCTGCGGTTTTGACTGCGCATCGCCAGAATTCTTATTGTCACTGCCTTTACTGTTGTAAAGGAATTGTCCGATCAGGTCCTCAAGCACCATGGCGGATTTCGTATCCTGGATTGTGCTGCCTTCTTTAAGCATAGAAGTTCCCAGCTCAGGATCCTCAAAACCTATGTTCAAAGCCAAATATTGCTCACCCAGCAAACCTGACGTGCGAATAGCCAGCGAACTTGTATCCGGAATCTGGTTATAACGTTCTTCGATATCCATCGCGACGCGCGGCAGATAGGTTTTCGGATCAAGTTCAATATCCGCAACACGGCCAACCACTACGCCACCAATACGGACCGGCGAGCGTGCTTTCAGACCGCCAATGTTGTCGAAGGTTGCGTACACGCGATACGTCGGTTCGGTGCGCATAGAGGCGACATCGGCCGCTTTCAGGCAGATAAACAGCCCCGCCAGCAGCGCCAGTAACAGAAAAATGCCTACCCAAATTTCACTTTTTTTCGTTTGCATGAACTCAATTCCCAAACATCAATGCGGTGAGCACAAAATCCAGACCAAGAACGGCCAGTGAAGAGTGCACAACGGTACGCGTCGTTGCCCGACTGATCCCAGCAGAAGTCGGGATCGCGTCGTAACCATTAAATAAAGCAATCCAGGTTACAGTGATAGCAAAGACGACGCTCTTAATCAGACAGTTCACCAGATCCAGTCGCCAGTCGACGGCATTTTGCATCGCCGACCAGAAGAACCCTGAGTCGATTCCTTTCCAGTTCACACCCACCAGCGAGCCGCCCCAGATACCAACTGCAACGAAGATAATCGTCAGCAATGGCAAGGAGATAACACCCGCCCAAAAGCGAGGGGAAATCACGCGCCGCAGTGGGTCAACAGCCATCATTTCAAGGCTTGAAAGTTGCTCAGTCGCGCGCATCAGGCCAATTTCCGCAGTCAGTGCAGACCCCGCACGCCCTGCATATAGCAGCGCAGCGACAACGGGCCCCAGCTCACGCAACAAGGAGAGTGCCACCAGCATTCCCAGACTGGTTTCCGCGCTGTAGGTCGTCAGCACCAGATAACCCTGCAAGCCAAGCACCATGCCGATAAAGACGCCGGACACGATAATAATGAGCATCGACAGGACACCCACATTATAGAGTTGGCGCACCAGCAACGGCGCGTGTTTGCCAAATTCCGGCTTACCGACCAGCGCGTTGAAGAGCATTAAACCAGCGCGGCCAAACGTCGCGATCGTCTTAATCCCGCGATGTCCAAGCGACGCCAGTGCATGTAACAACATGAGTGGCTTAACTCCCTGTCTCAAATAAATCGGATTGATATTGACCTGCGGGATAGCGGAACGGCACGGGGCCGTCAGCAATGCCGTCGAGGAACTGACGGACACGAGGGTCGGCGTTTTCTTGCAAGCCTTGCGCGCTGCCCTGCGCCACAATTTTCCGGTCTGCAACTATATACGCATAGTCGGCGATGCTCAGCACTTCCGGCACGTCATGGGAGACGACAACACAGGTTACGCCCAGCGCGCTATTCAGTTCGGAGATAAGCTTCACCAGCACACCCATGGTAATAGGATCCTGGCCGACAAAAGGTTCGTCGAACATGATTAAATCAGGTTCCAGCGCGATAGCCCTTGCCAGCGCCGCACGACGCGCCATCCCGCCAGAAAGTTCAGAAGGCATGAGTTTTGCCGCACCGCGCAGCCCTACCGCCTCCAGTTTCATCATGACCGTACTTTTCAGCAACGCAGTCGGTAAGTTCGTATGTTCGCGCAGCGGATAGGCGACATTATCGAACACGGTCATATCGGTAAATAATGCGCCGGACTGGAACAACATGCTCATCCGTTTACGCACGGTAAACAGCCGGGAGCGACTCATCTCGGGGATATTCTCGCCGTCAAAGAGGATCTCACCCGCGTCTGGCGGTATCTGTCCACCAATAAGACGAAGCAACGTTGTTTTACCAATCCCGGACGGACCCATGATGGCGGTGATTTTACCGCGCGGCACCGTCAGCGAGATATTGTCGAAAATACGCCGACTTCCACGGGAGAAACTCACGCCACGGATATCGACCAGATTCGCCACAGTCTGGCTCATTCTTTCTTCCTTATAAGCCTTGATTGGGTCTAAGCATGATGCCGGATAACAGCAAGAACCCACCATTTTTACAGAATATTACCCGTATGAGTTAGCGAAAGCTGGCATTTGTTTTACTTTTGAGCCGCATAAAGTCAAAATTAAGAATTCTCTACGCCGCTTAAAATTCCCGGTTTTCCCCGGCAATCGCAGCCTGCGGACCGGCAGATTATACCTCAAGAAAGGACTTTAGATGCTTTTAGCGACGGCGCTGTTAATTATTGGTTTACTGTTAGTGGTATACAGCGCTGACCGATTGGTATTCGCCGCCTCGATTTTATGCCGCAGTCTGGGCGTTCCACCGTTACTCATTGGGATGACAGTGGTGAGTATCGGCACCTCTCTTCCGGAGATGATTGTCTCCGTTGCTGCCGCCATGCATGGTCAGCTTGATCTGGCGCTGGGTACGGCCCTCGGCTCTAATATCACCAATATTCTGTTGATTCTTGGGCTCGCTGCGCTTCTGCATCCATTTACCGTCCATTCCGATATCCTGCGCCGTGAATTGCCGCTAATGTTAATAACCAGCATGCTGGCAGGGTTCGTCCTGTTTGACGGGCAACTTACCCGGCTGGACGGCCTGTTTTTACTTCTGCTGGCCGTGCTATGGCTGGTATACATTGTTAAAATCGCCCGCCTGGCTGAACTGCAAGGTAGCGATACGCTAACACGTGAACAAGTTGCAGAGTTGCCCCGTGGCGGCAGCCTGTCAGTGGCATTCTTGTGGCTTGGCGTTGCACTCATCATTATGCCGATGTCAACGCGTATGGTCGTAGACAATGCCACGGTGGTCGCAAACTATTTCGCGATGAGCGAATTAACCATCGGCCTGACGGTGATTGCCATTGTGACCGGGCTGCCGGAACTGGCGACAGCTATTGCCGGGGCACGTAAAGGAGAAGACGATATTGCGATCGGTAATATCATCGGCTCGAATATTTTCAACATCACGCTGGTGCTGGGTTTACCCGCACTGATAGCGCCGGGTTATTTTAACAGCCTGGCTTTTACGCGAGATTACGGCGTGATGTTACTGGTGAGCGTCATTTTTGCCCTCACCTGCTGGCGGCGTAAGCAGCAGACAGGCAAAGGAACTGGCGCATTATTATTAGGCGGTTTTATCACCTGGTTGGCACTACTGTACTGGGTTACGCCGCGTTTGACAGGATAACTGGACACACATTTATGTCGCATATCGATCTGCAACCGGGCTTCGACTTTCAGCAGGCTGGCCGGGACGTTTTGCAAATTGAACGTGAAGGCCTGGCTCAGCTTGATCAATACATCAATCAGGATTTTGCACAGGCCTGCGAGAAAATTTTCTATTGCAGCGGCAAAGTCGTCGTAATGGGAATGGGAAAATCCGGTCACATCGGCCGCAAAATGGCCGCAACATTCGCCAGTACCGGGACCTCTTCTTTCTTTGTTCATCCGGGAGAAGCGGCGCATGGCGATCTGGGTATGGTCGGTTCGCAGGATGTGGTGATCGCGCTGTCGAACTCCGGTGAGTCGAATGAGATCCTGGCGTTGATCCCGGTGCTCAAACGACTCAAAGTCTTTCTGATCTGTATGACAAGCCGTCCGGACAGCAGTATGGGCCGCGCGGCTGACATTCATCTGTGCGTGAAGGTGCCGCAAGAAGCCTGTCCATTAGGGCTGGCACCGACATCCAGTACTACCGCCGCACTGGTCATGGGAGATGCCCTGGCCGTCGCGCTGTTGAAAGCCCGGGGTTTTACAGCAGAGGATTTTGCGCTTTCCCACCCTGGCGGTGCGCTTGGGCGTAAGCTCCTGCTGCGGGTCAATGACATCATGCATACCGGGGATGAAATTCCGCATGTGAGTAAAGAGGCCACGCTGCGTGACGCCCTGCTCGAAATCACGCGCAAGAATTTAGGCCTGACGGTTATTTGCGACGATCTGATGAAAATCGAAGGCATTTTTACTGATGGTGATTTGCGCCGTGTATTTGATATGGGCGTGGATGTGCGAAATTTAGGCATTGCTGAGGTCATGACGCCAGGCGGTATTCGCGTACGTCCTGGCACACTGGCGGTGGACGCGCTCAATTTGATGCAGTCCCGCCATATCACCTCTGTTTTGGTTGCCGATGGCGACCAATTGCTGGGTGTGTTACATATGCATGATTTGCTGCGCGCGGGCGTGGTGTGAAAAAGGATCGAAGAATGAGTAAGGTTGGAGCGTCGCTTGCGACATGCTACGGACCCGTCAGTACGCAGGTAATGGCGAAGGCAGAAAAAATTAAGCTGTTAATTCTTGATGTAGATGGTGTTTTATCTGATGGATCTATCTACATGGGTAATAATGGAGAAGAGTTGAAAGCGTTCAACGTCCGCGATGGTTACGGTATCCGTTGTGCATTAACGTCCGACATTGAGGTTGCCATTATTACTGGCCGAAAAGCTAAACTGATGGAAGACCGCTGCGAAACGCTGGGCATTACGCACCTCTATCAAGGGCAATCAGATAAGTTGTTGGCTTATCGCGAGTTATTGAGCAAACTTTCGCTGACGCCGGAACACGTTGCGTATGTGGGAGACGACCTCATCGACTGGCCTGTGATGGCTGAAATCGGTTTAAGCGTGGCGGTGGCGGATGCGCATCCGTTGCTCATTCCTCGGGCGAATTATGTCACCCGTACAGCAGGCGGGCGTGGTGCGGTTCGTGAAGTGTGTGATTTGTTATTGCTGGCGCAAGGCAAGCTTGATGAGGCCAAAGGGCAATCAATATGAGTAAAACCAGACGTTGGGTCATCATTGTGCTGTCACTGGTCGCACTGATACTGATTGGGGTGAATCTGGCCGATCGCGAACAGCCAGAACAAGTGACCGTTAACAATACTGACCCAACGTATAAAAGCGAGCATACCGATACGGTAGTCTACAGTCCGGAAGGTGCCTTGAACTATCGGCTGATAGCACAGCATGTTGAATATTATTCCGCTGATGCAATCACCTGGTTTACCCAGCCGGTGCTAACAACTTTCGACAAAGATAAAATTCCCGAGTGGTCCATTAAGGCGGATAAAGCGAAGCTGACCAATGACCGGATGCTTTACCTTTACGGACATGTTGAGGTCAACGCCCTGACCGCGGATGCTCAACTGCGAAAAATTACGACGGATAATGCACAGATAAACCTGATCACGCAGGATGTCGCCTCTGATGATCAAGTTACGTTATACGGAACAACATTTAATTCCACCGGCCTGAAAATGCGCGGCAATTTACGCAGCAAAAACGCCGAGCTTATTGAAAAGGTTAGAAGCTCCTATGAAATTCAGAACAAACAAACTCAGCCTTAATTTTGCCCTGGCCAGTGTCCTTTTTGCCGCCAGTCTTCCGGCGCTTGCGGTGACCGGCGATACCGAGCAACCGATCCATATCGACTCCGATCAGCAGGCGCTGGATATGCAGGGGAATGTGGTGACCTTCACCGGTAATGTTGTCGTGACCCAGGGCACCATCAAAATCAATGCCGACAAGGTTGTGGTAACACGCCCTGGCGGACAGCAAGGTAAAGAAATCATTGATGGTTACGGTAATCCTGCCACCTTTTATCAGATGCAGGATAACGGCAAACCTGTGAAAGGCCACGCCTCCCAGATGCACTATGAGCTGGAAAAAGATTTCGTGGTCCTGACAGGCAATGCCTACCTTGAACAGCTTGATAGCAACATCACGGGCGACAAAATTACCTATCTGGTGAAAGAGCAGAAAATGCAGGCTTTCAGCGATAAAGGCAAACGCGTGACGACGGTTCTGGTGCCGTCGCAGTTGCAGGATAAGAGCAACAATAAAACCCCGGCTCCGGCTCCGGCGCAAAAAAAGAGTAACTAATTCGTTATGGCAACATTAACTGCAAAGAATCTCGCCAAGGCCTACAAAGGTCGTCGTGTGGTGGAAGATGTCAGTCTGACAGTCAATTCAGGCGAAATTGTCGGGCTGCTCGGTCCTAACGGTGCAGGTAAAACCACGACGTTCTACATGGTCGTTGGTATCGTGTCGCGTGATGCGGGCAATATCATCATTGATGATGAAGATATCAGTCTGCTGCCGCTACATGCCCGGGCACGTCGCGGTATCGGCTATTTGCCGCAGGAAGCCTCTATTTTCCGGCGCCTGAGCGTATTTGACAATCTCATGGCGGTACTGCAAATTCGCGACGATCTCACATCCGAACAGCGTGTGGATCGGGCGAACGAGCTGATGGAAGAGTTTCATATTGAACATCTGCGCGACAATATGGGGCAGGCGCTTTCTGGTGGTGAACGTCGTCGTGTCGAAATTGCTCGCGCGCTGGCCGCAAACCCGAAATTTATCCTGCTGGATGAACCGTTTGCTGGCGTTGATCCGATATCGGTTATTGATATCAAACGCATTATTGAGCATCTGCGTGATAGCGGGCTTGGCGTGTTGATTACCGACCACAACGTTCGCGAAACGTTGGCGGTGTGTGAGCGGGCTTATATTGTCAGCCAGGGGCATTTGATCGCGCACGGTACGCCTCAGCAAATCCTTGAAGACGAACATGTTAAGCGCGTATATCTTGGGGAAGACTTCAGACTCTGATAGGGTAGGGTTTATTGACGTGTTTAGTCGGAGAGTACTGCTCTGAATATGAAGCAAGGTTTGCAATTAAGGCTCAGCCAACAGCTAGCCATGACGCCACAGTTGCAACAGGCTATTCGCCTGCTGCAACTGTCCACGTTGGAACTTCAGCAAGAACTCCAGCAAGCTCTGGAAAGTAATCCATTGCTTGAGCAAACCGATCTTCACGAAGAAGTGGATGCACAACAATCCCAGGACAACGAAGGGCTGGACACGGTTGACGCTCTTGAGCAAAAAGAGATGCCCGAAGAGTTGCCCCTGGATGCCAGTTGGGACGAAATCTATACCGCTGGCACCCCTTCCGGTAGCAGCACCGATTACCTTGACGATGAACTGCCTATTTACCAGGGAGAGACCACCCAGTCGCTACAGGATTACCTGATGTGGCAGGTGGAACTCACCCCCTTCTCGGATACCGATCGCGCCATTGCGACCTCCATTGTCGACGCTGTTGATGACACGGGGTATCTCACCGTTCCCCTGGAAGACATCCTGGAAAGCATGGGTGATGAAGAGATCGGTCTGGATGAAGTCGAAGCGGTACTGAAACGTATTCAGCGTTTCGATCCGGTCGGTGTTGCGGCCAGGGATCTGCGCGATTGCCTGTTGATCCAACTCTCTCAATTTGCCAAAGAGACCCCCTGGTGCGATGAAGCGCGTTTAATCATCAGCGATCACCTGGATCTGCTCGCTAACCATGACTTCCGAACGCTGATGCGCGTCACACGTCTGAAAGAAGATGTGCTAAAAGAGGCGGTCAATTTAATCCAGTCTCTTGATCCACGCCCTGGCCAGTCAATCCAGACCGGCGAGCCCGAATATGTCATTCCTGACGTGCTGGTGCGCAAGCACAATGGGCGCTGGACGGTCGAGCTGAACTCCGACAGCATTCCACGTTTGCAAATCAACCAGCACTACGCCGCTATGTGCGGTGGGGCGCGTAACGATGCCGACAGCCAGTTTATCCGCAGCAATCTGCAGGAAGCGAAATGGCTGATCAAAAGCCTTGAGAGCCGGAACGACACCCTGTTAAGGGTGAGCCGCTGCATTGTTGAACAGCAGCAGGCGTTTTTCGAGCAAGGCGAAGAATTTATGAAACCGATGGTTCTGGCCGATATCGCTCAGGCCGTCGAGATGCATGAATCAACGATTTCCCGTGTCACGACCCAAAAATATCTGCACAGTCCGCGTGGCATCTTTGAGCTTAAATATTTCTTCTCCAGTCATGTGAATACCGAAGGTGGCGGCGAAGCCTCGTCAACGGCTATCCGTGCACTGGTGAAGAAATTAATTGCCGCAGAGAATCCTGCGAAGCCGTTGAGTGACAGTAAGCTGACTACCATGCTCTCAGATCAGGGTATTATGGTAGCGCGGCGAACCGTTGCGAAGTATCGAGAGTCTTTATCCATTCCGCCGTCTAATCAGCGCAAACAGCTGGTGTGACCTAACCGATAAGGAAGACACTATGCAGCTTAATATCACTGGACATAACGTCGAGATAACCGAGGCCCTGCGCGAATTCGTCACCGCGAAATTTGCCAAACTCGAACAATATTTCGAAAGGATCAATCAGGTCTATGTTGTGTTGAAAGTGGAGAAAGTGACTCATATCTCGGACGCGACCCTGCACGTAAACGGGGGGGAGATTCATGCAAGTGCGGAAGGACAAGACATGTATGCTGCTATCGACGGTTTAATTGATAAACTGGCGCGGCAGCTCACGAAACATAAAGATAAACTGAAACAACACTAATTGTCCGGGCACTCGTCTGGCGCGTATCACCCTGCCGCAACCCGGCAGGGTGTCTGCACTGGCGACGCTTAGGTGAAATTATGATGAACAACGATTCCGCTCTTCAATTGAGCAATGTCCTTAACCAGGAATGTACCCGTAGTGGCGTTCACTGCCAGAGCAAGAAACGTGCCCTGGAAATTATCAGTGAACTGGCTGCAAAGCAGTTGAGTCTGCCACCACAAGTGGTCTTCGAAGCGATCCTGACGCGTGAGAAAATGGGCAGTACCGGCATTGGTAACGGTATCGCCATCCCTCACGGAAAACTCGAAGAAGATACTCTTCGTGCCGTTGGTGTTTTTGTACAACTGGAAACACCTATCGCCTTCGATGCCATTGATAACCAGCCAGTCGATCTGCTCTTCGCGCTTCTGGTTCCCGCCGATCAGACCAAAACCCACCTGCATACGCTTTCGTTGGTGGCCAAGCGTCTGGCGGACAAAACCATCTGCCGCCGCCTGCGCTCAGCGCAAAGCGATGAGGAGTTGTATCAGATCATCACGCTGACAGAAGGCGAAAATGACGATGCGTAACGCAACAGCCGCCTTTCTGTCATTGGTTCTGAGGAGAATTGGCTCATGGTCCTGATGATCGTTAGTGGTCGTTCGGGCTCTGGTAAGTCAGTGGCCCTGCGCGCCCTGGAAGACATGGGATTTTACTGCGTCGATAACCTGCCGGTCGTCCTGTTGCCAGAGCTGGCAAGAACGCTGGCTGACCGCCAGACGTCAGCCGCCGTCAGCATCGATGTGCGTAATATGCCGGAATCCCCGGAAATTTTTGAGCAGGCGATGAGCAGCCTGCCGGACTACTTCTCACCGCAACTGCTGTTCCTGGATGCCGATCGTAACACCTTGATCCGCCGCTACAGCGACACGCGTCGTCTGCACCCTCTTTCCAGCAAAAACCTGTCTCTGGAAAGCGCCATCGATGAAGAGAGCAATCTGCTGGAGCCACTGCGCTCACGCGCGGATCTCATCGTCGATACATCGGAAATGTCTGTTCATGAGCTCGCCGAGATGCTCCGCACCCGCCTGTTGGGTAAACGCGAGCGCGAGCTGACGATGGTGTTCGAGTCCTTTGGCTTTAAGCACGGTATCCCTATCGATGCCGACTATGTGTTTGACGTACGCTTCTTGCCTAACCCGCACTGGGACCCGAAATTACGCCCAATGACCGGGCTGGATAAACCGGTTGCCGCCTTCCTTGACAGACATACGGAAGTGCACAATTTTATCTACCAGACCCGCAGTTATCTCGAACTGTGGTTACCAATGCTGGAAACCAATAATCGCAGCTATTTAACGGTGGCGATTGGGTGTACCGGCGGTAAACACCGTTCCGTCTATGTGGCTGAACAGCTTGCGGACTATTTCCGCTCGCGCGGTAAAAACGTTCAGTCTCGTCATCGTACGCTGGAAAAACGGAAAACATGACCGTAAAACAAACTGTGGAAATCACCAATAAGCTGGGTATGCACGCCCGCCCGGCGATGAAACTGTTTGAACTGGTTCAGGGCTTTGATGCTGAGGTGCTGCTGCGTAACGACGAAGGAACCGAAGCCGAGGCCAATAGCGTGATTGCGCTACTCATGCTGGACTCCGCCAAGGGCCGGCAGATAGAGATAGAAGCGACAGGCCCCCAGGAAGAAGAAGCGCTGGCGGCCGTCATTGCGCTTTTTATTGCCGGGTTTGATGAAGACTGACTGCTCGCGTTTTCCCTCTCCCAATGGAGAGGGTATCGTCAATGCAGTTTATTGCGTTCCAGGAACTCTTCTCCGCCAAGCTGACGCATCTGGCGCATAATCCACGCCTGACGGCTGCGCACATACCCTGAGGGCGCATCCGCGCGAAAACGTACCGGGTTTGGCAATACCGCCGCCAGCAATGCCGCCTCAGCCATCGTCAACTTGCTGGCGGGTTTATGAAAGTAACGCTGCGAAGCGGCTTCCACACCAAAGATGCCATCGCCAAATTCAGCAATATTCAGATAGACCGTCAGAATACGCCGCTTGGTCCAGACAGCCTCCGTGACCAGCGTTAATCCCGCTTCAAAGCCTTTACGCACCCAGCTTTTACCGTCCCAGAGCAGCAGGTTTTTAATGGTCTGCTGGGAAATGGTTGACGCACCACGAATACGATTTTCATGCTGTTCATTGTGCGATAAGGCTTTTTCAATCGCGCCAAAATCCAGCCCCCAATGGTCCGGGAAATGCTGATCTTCGGCGGCAATCACCGCCAGCGCCGCCCAGGGTGAGATCTCATCCATGCCGACCCAGTCCGAGTGAGCGACATAGCCGAAATCCCCGGTAAGCCACGCCCCAAACTGCCGTTCGACCATCACGGCTGAAAACGGCACCGGCAAAAAACTGAACAGAAGAATACCGCCGCCCCAGAAAATGCCCAGCGCCAGCACCACCCGGAGTAATAGCTTTTTGATTTTCGCCATTAGCGGGCCACGCGCCCCTCTCATTCAGTGAGCACCAGAACGCGAGAGACCAGTTTTTCGATCCCGGCGGCCGCCTCCGCAATATTCTGCGCCAGCATATACGCCGGCGTGGTCACCACTTTGTTGTCCTCATCGACCACAATGTCGTCGACAGGGCAAGGCACGTGTTCAGCCCCCATATCTTCCAGTACTTCAGCGGTATCGATATCCGTGCCAATCGTCAGACGCAGCGGGAAAGCAAAGATTTTTGGCAGCATCGCAGGTGCAATGCACATAAAGCCGAGCGGTTTCCCCGCCTGGTGCATCTCCAGAGCCAGTCGTTTCAGATCCGGATCGACCACGCTTTCACTACCGAGACTGGCAAAGCTGCTCAGGTTTTTCGCTGCGCCAAATCCGCCAGGAACGATCAGCGCATCCAGATCGTTTATTGATGCCTGCGCGATAGGAAGGATCGCACCGCGAGCAATTCGGGCCGCTTCGATCAGCACGTTCCTGCTTTCCCCCATCGGTTCACCCGTAAGATGATTAATGACATCGGTCTGGGGCTTGTCCGGTGCAAAACATACAGCCTCAGCGCCTTCGCGAGCGATCGCCAGTAGGGTGATGACCGCTTCATGGATCTCCGATCCGTCATAAACGCCTGATCCGCTGAGAACAACACCGATTTTTTTCATTTTGCTCATCCTTTATGCAACGTACTCGGGATAATTAAAAATTTTGATAAGGGCGCTACGCTTCACACATTTCGCTGATTCATGTAACAAATACTTTAAGATTTGCTATCTTATGTGCGTGCAGTTCAAATTTTCCCGACTGCGCCCTTGATAAAAAATAGATAACTTTACGGCGCAGCCACGATTTCCCTGGTGTTGGCGCAGTATTCGCGCACCCCGGTTAATCCGGGGTCATTTTTTTCCAGCGTTTGCCACCCACGCTTTCAAGACGTCAACATCGTGCTGCCATTCCTGCTTCATCTCTTCAACCCATTCACCGACGTTATCCCACCAGGCAGGCAGGTCGGGTGACTGAATTTGTTGACCCAGTTGTTGCAGGTGGCGAAGACCGACCGATCCCGCGGCACCTTTGATCTTATGCCCCTCTTCGACGATCCCTTTTTGATCCCGCGCGGTAAGGTTAGACTCCAGTACACTCAGATAGCCCGGCATCATTTTCTCGAATACCGCCAGCCCATCGGTGATCAGCTTCGGACCGACCAGCTCGATATACTGTTCAAGCATCGGGATATCCAGCAGGTTTTGTGATTTTTGACCCTCGGTAACAGACATTGCGTCTTTCTCCTCTTCTTCGCCCGCATCCCAGAATTTCTTAATCATGGCAGTTAATGCCGGGACCGCCAGCGGCTTGCTTAAGACGTCGTCCATCCCTGCATCCAGATACTCTTTTTTATCTTTCAGTACGTTGGCGGTAAGCGCCACCAGCGGCGGTAAATCGTCGCGGGCAAACTGGCTGGTGAGGATGCGCGAAATGTCCAGCCCGGTCATATCCGGCAACTGAATATCCAGCAGTACCAGGTCATATTCTCCAGGTTTGAACATCTCCAGTGCGGCCTTACCGGTCATCGCCACATCCACACTGTTGCCCAGCTTTTCCAGTACGGAACGGGCAACGATCACGTTAAGCTCAATGTCTTCCACCAACAGCACATGCAGCGCTGGCAGCGGCATATCATCGTCTTCAAACGCATCTTCCACTTCCTCTGCCACCGCAGGCGCGTGAACGGTCAGGGTGAAGATCGAACCTTTGCCCGGCTGGCTGGTAACAACAATGTCACCGCCCATGTTTTTCGCCAGGCGACGCGATACCGCAAGACCAATCCCGGTACCGGTAGCAGGCTTGCCGCCATGGCTATCTTTCACCTGATAATACATGGCGAAAATTTTATCCAACTCTTCGCGAGGAATACCAATCCCGGAATCTTCGACCTCGAAGTGCAGCATATCGCCTTCGTCATAGCGCACACGGACGGTGACTTGCCCCTCACGGGTAAATTTGACGGCGTTGCTGATAAGGTTCCACAGGATCTGCCGCAACCGCGTGCCGTCAGTGACCACCTTATGCGGTAACGGCAGGGCAGGCTCCATGACAAAGCGCAGACCTTTCTGGTGCGCCTGCAGGCCGGAAAGGTTTTCCAGGTCGGCGAGGAAGCTGGTGAAATCCACCGGCTGGTTATCGAGCTGGACTTTACGACGCTCCATTTTATCCATATCAATAATATCGTTGAAGATATTGCCCAGAGTGACGGCAGAGACATGGATGGTTTTCAGGTATTTTTCCTGCTCGGCCGTTAAATCGGTATCCAGCAGAATACGGCTCAGCCCGACGATGCCATTAAGCGGCGTGCGCAGTTCGTGGCTGATAGTAGAGATAAAGGTGGTTTTATCGCGGCTGGCACGCTCCAGGGCGTCCTGATAGCGCTTACGCTCGGTGATATCACGCCCGAAGCCCATCAAGCCGTGGCGCTTACCTACGCGGTCATAATAGGGCACCTTGCGAATTTCAAAACAGGCTTTGCGTCCATCCGGATAATCCAGCCACTGCTCATAGGTCAGCGAAACATTGTGGCGAAACACCTTCTCATCGGTCTCAATGACCTTCTCCGCCGCTTCCGGCGCGTAGACATCCTGTGGTTTAAGGTTAATCAGTTGCTTCTCGCTTTTGCCCGTCAGCAGTTCCATTGCCCGGTTACAGCCGGAAAATTCTTTGTCTTCGTTGCGATAGAAAACCAGGTCCGGGGAGGCATCAAGGAAAGAGCGTAAAAAGGTGGATTGCTGTTCAAGCTGAATCTGCGTCTGCTCGCGCTCCTGCATCTCCACTTTAAGCTGCTCAAATGTCGCCTGACGTTCAGCTTCGGCTTTCTCGCGATCCGCCATCTCCTGGTTGAGCCGGGTGATGTTGTCTTTAAGCTGGATATTCAGTTTGAGGTCGCGGTCGCGCATCTCTTCCAGCTTGTCCACCAGCCGCGACAGGCGCTGACGTGACTCTTCAAGCTGCTCAACGACAACCGATAAGAAATAGACCGCCCAGGGGGTAATTAACAAGCCAAAAAAGATAGAGCGAATGACGTCGATGCTCGCCACCTGCCCCTGTAAGACCATCGTCACCGCCATTTGTACGACGATAGCCAGTACCACCAGCGCCAGGGCAAGTAACAGGGAAAAACGAACCAACCCGAGCTTCATCATCAGGTCGACGTAATATTGCGCCAGTAAACGGATTTGCTTCATAGCGATTTCCTTAAACAATTCCGTTCAATAATACCCAATTCTGAGCAACACGTTGAAGGTTGTGCGAAAAATGCGGAGCCAGGCAACCGTCACGGTTGGATCCAGGGGCGACCCACTGCGGAACCTTGCACACCATGTTCAGTAAGATAGCGATCCAGCTCAACCATTCCCGTCCAGCGATTTTCGCACCACAACGGCGCCAGAAGCGTCGGGCGACGGGCGCTGGCAGAGACGCGATGGTAAATCACCTCCGCTGGCGTGGCGCGAATCATCTCCCCGGCGGTGACAGTGTAGTCTTCCAGTTCAATACCCTGCAGACGGCCCGCCTCCCAGGCTTTCGCCATAATGCTGCCCTTCACAATATGCAGGGGATGCAGCTTGATACCGTCTACGCCAGTCTCTACCACGCGATGGAGCGTTTGCAGGCATTCCGACTGCCCTTCCCCCGGCAAACCGACAATAAGGTGGCTACAGACTTTCAGCCCGCGCTCGCGGGCCAGACGGGTGGTTCGCTGGTAACAGGCGAAATCATGCCCACGGTTAATACGGTGCAGCGTTTTATCGTGCGCGGTTTGCAGACCCAGCTCCAGCCAGACTTCATACCCCTGATCTTTGTATTCGCTTAGTAAATCCAGCACCGCCTCGGGTACGCAGTCCGGGCGTGTACCGACACACAGGCCAACAATGCTGGCCTGGCTTATTGCCTGTTGATACATGGAACGCAGCACCTGTACTTCGGCCCAGGTGCTGGTGTAAGCCTGGAAATAGGCGAGGTAGCGTTTAGCGCGATTCACCAGGTTCGCCTGATGCGCCAGTTGTTCGGCAATCGAACGATGCTGCTGCTCTTCATCGGCAAAAGAAGCGACATTGCAAAACGTACAGCCGCCCCGGCCGATGGTGCCATCCCGATTCGGGCAGCTAAAACCGCCGTGAAGCGTCAATTTATGAACCTTTTGTCCATGACGACGGGCAAGATCCCCACCAAACATATTGACTAATTTTTGTAACTGCATAATCTGACAGGCCGTGCCTTTGAAAAGAGGCCAAGCCTGCCATTTTTAGCTTTCGACGGCGATGATGTGGATCAATCGCCCGGCAAGGCTTTTATTCATTGCATAACCAGTCAAGATTGCCGCAATTTCATGCACTCCTCGGGCAATTACTTTTCCTTATGTTCAGACGATATTTTGCAGAAATAGTGTCACAAGTGAAAAACAGTGCGTTCATGTGCTCATAAGAACATTCTCAGAATAATATTCTGAAATCCACATTTCCCTTAGTAGGGTAACGCATTAACAACGCTTCCCGATAGTGAGTCAGATCACATTACTCTGCCGCTCCGCGCTGGGCTTATTGATTGTAAATAAGGTTAAATTCATTTACATATCAATTAATTAAACATCCTTTAGCACATTATTAGATAAATAAGCCTGGCATTTGACCTGTGTACGGATTCCCGATAAGTTGGGAATCCGCTGGAAGCTTTCTGGATGAGTGGTCTGCTCATCATATTTATGCAGTTATTGAGATTCCCTCTTAAGCAAGTCCTCAACACTTGTGTACCGATGCGAAAAGGAAATTAAAGAGGGCGACATGCGAGGCTTTATTTAGCCCCGTCGCCATGCTCTTGCTGTGCCCGCGCGCAATCGGTATCGGATGGGAGTCCCGCAGAGCCTGGGGAGGTTCACTGATATGTTGTACGATAAATCCCTTGAGAGGGATAACTGTGGTTTCGGCCTGATCGCCCACATAGAAGGCGAACCTAGCCACAAGGTAGTGCGTACCGCTATTCACGCACTGGCCCGCATGCAGCACCGTGGCGCAATCCTCGCTGATGGTAAAACCGGCGACGGTTGCGGTCTGCTGCTGCAAAAACCCGATCGTTTCTTCCGTATCGTTGCGGAAGAGCGCGGCTGGCGTTTAGCCAAAAACTATGCTGTTGGTATGCTGTTCCTGAATAAGGATCCAGAAAAAGCCAGCACATCTCGCCGTATTGTAGAAGAAGAACTTCAACGTGAGACCCTGTCTATTGTCGGCTGGCGCGATGTGCCAACCAACGAAGGGGTACTCGGTGAAATCGCCCTCTCCTCGCTGCCTCGTATTGAGCAAATTTTTGTTAACGCCCCGGCTGGCTGGCGCCCGCGTGATATGGAGCGCCGTCTGTTTATTGCCCGCCGTCGCATTGAAAAGCGTCTGCAGGAAGATAAAGAGTTCTACGTTTGTAGCCTCTCTAATCTGGTGAACATCTATAAAGGTCTGTGTATGCCGGCTGACCTGCCGCGCTTCTATCTGGACCTGGCGGATCTGCGTCTGGAATCGGCCATTTGCCTGTTCCACCAGCGCTTCTCCACCAACACCGTACCGCGCTGGCCGCTGGCACAGCCGTTCCGCTATCTGGCGCATAACGGTGAAATCAACACCATCACCGGTAACCGTCAGTGGGCACGCGCGCGTACCTACAAATTCCAGACCCCGCTGATCCCGGATCTGCATGATGCCGCGCCGTTCGTCAACGAAACCGGCTCTGACTCCAGCTCCATGGATAACATGCTCGAACTGCTGCTGGCCGGCGGGATGGATATCGTGCGCGCCATGCGCCTGCTGGTACCACCAGCCTGGCAGAACAACCCGGATATGGACCCGGACCTGCGCGCCTTCTTCGATTTTAACTCCATGCATATGGAACCGTGGGATGGCCCGGCGGGCATCGTCATGTCCGATGGCCGTTTCGCGGCCTGTAACCTGGACCGTAACGGCCTGCGTCCGGCACGCTATGTCATCACCAAAGATAAGCTGATCACCTGTGCCTCCGAAGTGGGCATCTGGGATTATCAGCCTGACGAAGTGGTCGAAAAAGGCCGCGTCGGTCCGGGCGAGCTGATGGTTATCGATACCCGTGGCGGTCGCATTCTGCACTCCGCAGAGACCGATGACGATCTGAAAAGCCGCCATCCTTATAAAGAATGGATGGAGAAAAACGTTCGCCGTCTGGTGCCGTTTGAAGATCTGGCCGATGACCAGGTTGGCATCCGCGAAATGGATGACGACCTGCTGACAAGCTATCAGAAGCAGTTTAACTACAGCTTCGAAGAGCTCGATTCTGTTATCCGCGTACTCGGTGAAAACGGCCAGGAAGCGGTCGGCTCAATGGGTGACGATACCCCGTTTGCTGTGCTCTCCAGCCAGCCGCGTATCATTTACGACTACTTCCGCCAGCAGTTCGCACAGGTGACGAACCCACCGATTGACCCGCTGCGTGAAGCCCATGTGATGTCGCTGGCCACCAGTATCGGTCGTGAGATGAATGTCTTCTGTGAAGCAGAAGGCCAGGCACACCGTCTGAGCTTCAAATCGCCGATCCTGCTGTACTCCGATTTCACGCAGCTCACCACCATGAAAGAGGAGCACTACCGCGCAGATGTGCTGGACATCACTTTCGATGTGACCGAAACCTCGCTGGAAGAGACGGTGAGAGCGCTGTGCGATAAAGCAGAACAGATGGTGCGTAACGGCACCGTGCTGCTGGTGCTGTCTGACCGTAACATCGCTAAAAACCGTCTGCCAGTACCGGCCCCGATGGCGGTTGGCGCGGTGCAGACCCGTCTGGTTGAGAAAAGCCTGCGCTGCGATGCCAACATCATCGTAGAAACCGCCAGTGCCCGTGACCCGCACCATTTTGCAGTGCTGCTGGGCTTCGGCGCCACCGCGATTTATCCGTACCTGGCGTACGAAACGCTGGCAAAACTGGTCGATACCAAAGCCATTGAGAAGAGTTACCGCACGGTGATGCTGAACTACCGCAACGGCATCAACAAAGGGCTGTACAAGATCATGTCCAAAATGGGCATCTCGACGATTGCCTCTTACCGTTGCTCAAAACTGTTCGAAGCCGTTGGTCTGCACGAAGAGGTTTCCGAACTCTGCTTCCAGGGCGTGGTCAGCCGTATCAGCGGCGCAGGTTTTGCTGACTTCCAGCAGGATCTGCTGAACCTCTCCAAACGCGCCTGGCTGGCACGTAAACCGCTCGAAGCGGGCGGTCTGCTGAAATACGTTCACGGCGGTGAATACCACGCCTATAACCCGGATGTGGTGCGCACCCTGCAGCAAGCCGTCCAGAGTGGCGAGTACAGCGACTATCAGCAGTACGCCAAACTGGTGAATGAGCGTCCGGCAGCGACCCTGCGCGACCTGCTGGCTATCACGCCGAACGGCGAAACCGTCAGCATCAACGACGTTGAACCGGCAAGCGAACTGTTCAAACGCTTTGATACCGCGGCAATGTCCATCGGCGCATTGAGCCCGGAAGCGCATGAAGCGCTGGCAGAAGCCATGAACAGCCTCGGCGGCTTCTCCAACTCCGGTGAAGGCGGCGAAGACCCGGCGCGCTATGGCACCAACAAAGTTTCACGCATTAAACAGGTCGCTTCCGGTCGCTTCGGCGTCACCCCGGCGTATCTGGTCAATGCTGACGTGATTCAGATTAAAGTCGCTCAGGGTGCGAAACCGGGTGAAGGCGGTCAGTTACCGGGCGATAAAGTGACCCCGTACATCGCTAAACTGCGCTATTCCGTACCGGGCGTGACGCTGATTTCTCCGCCGCCGCACCACGATATCTACTCTATCGAGGATCTGGCGCAACTGATTTTCGACCTGAAACAGGTCAACCCGAAAGCGATGATCTCCGTGAAGCTGGTTTCCGAACCGGGCGTCGGCACCATCGCGACCGGCGTGGCGAAAGCCTATGCGGATCTCATCACCATCGCCGGTTACGATGGCGGTACCGGTGCGAGCCCGCTGTCATCGGTGAAATATGCGGGCTGTCCGTGGGAACTGGGCCTGGTGGAAACCCAACAGGCACTGGTGGCCAACGGTCTGCGCCACAAAATTCGTTTACAGACAGATGGCGGTCTGAAAACCGGCCAGGACATCATCAAAGCGGCAATCCTTGGTGCGGAAAGCTTCGGCTTTGGTACCGGCCCGATGGTGGCGCTGGGCTGTAAATACCTGCGTATTTGCCACCTGAACAACTGCGCAACCGGCGTAGCAACTCAGGATGAAAAACTGCGTAAAAACCACTACCACGGTCTGCCGTTCAAAGTGACCAATTACTTTGAATTTATCGCCCGTGAAGTGCGTGAGTTAATGGCGCAGCTCGGCGTGAAACGCCTGGTGGATTTGATTGGTCGCACCGATCTGCTCAAAGAGCTGGACGGTTTCACCGCCAAACAACAGAAGCTGGATTTGTCGAAACTGCTGGAAACCGCCGAGCCGCATCCAGGCAAAGCGCTCTACTGCACCGAAAACAACCCGCCGTTCGACAACGGCGTGTTGAACGCGCAGTTGCTGCAGCAGGCCAAACCGTTTGTCGACGAACGTCAGAGCAAAACGTTCTGGTTTGATATCCGCAACACGGACCGTTCTGTCGGTGCGTCTTTGTCTGGCTACATCGCGCAAACGCATGGCGATCAGGGGCTGGCGGCGGATCCGATTACCGTGCACTTTAGCGGTACCGCAGGCCAGAGCTTTGGCGTCTGGAACGCCGGTGGCGTTGAGCTGTATCTGACTGGCGATGCCAACGACTACGTAGGCAAGGGCATGGCAGGCGGTTTAGTCGCGGTACGTCCGCCGGTAGGTTCTGCTTATCGTAGCCACGAGGCCAGCATTATCGGTAACACCTGCCTGTATGGCGCAACCGGTGGTCGTCTGTATGCCGCAGGCCGCGCGGGTGAACGTTTCGGCGTGCGTAACTCCGGCGCGATTACTGTCGTGGAAGGCATCGGCGATAACGGTTGTGAATACATGACCGGCGGTATCGTCTGTATCCTCGGTAAAACAGGCGTGAACTTTGGCGCAGGGATGACCGGCGGCTTCGCCTATGTCCTGGATGAAGACGGCGAGTTCCGCAAACGTGTGAACCCGGAACTGGTGGAAGTGTTGAGCGTCGATGACCTCGCCATCCACGAAGAGCATCTGCGCGGTCTGATTACCGAGCATGTGCACCATACCGGTTCATCTCGCGGCGAAGAGATTCTGGCTAACTGGCCAGCCTTCGCGGAGAAATTTGCACTGGTTAAACCGAAGTCCAGTGATGTGAAAGCACTGTTGGGTCATCGTAGTCGTAGCGCAGCAGAGCTGCGTGTGCAGGCGCAGTAAGGGGCAGCAATGAGTCAGAACGTATACCAGTTTATCGACTTACAGCGCGTGGATCCGCCAAAGAAACCGCTGAAGATCCGTAAGATTGAATTTATTGAAATCTACGAGCCATTTTCGGAAGGCCAGGCCAAGGCGCAGGCAGATCGCTGCCTCTCCTGTGGTAACCCGTACTGCGAATGGAAATGTCCGGTCCATAACTACATCCCGAACTGGCTGAAACTGGCCAACGAAGGGCGTATTTTTGAGGCCGCTGAACTGTCTCATCAGACTAACACCTTGCCGGAAGTCTGCGGGCGCGTTTGCCCGCAGGACCGCCTGTGTGAAGGTTCCTGTACGCTGAATGATGAATTCGGCGCGGTCACCATCGGTAACATCGAACGCTACATCAATGATAAAGCGTTCGAGATGGGCTGGCGCCCGGATATGACCGGCGTGAAGCAGACGGACAAACGCGTGGCGATTATCGGTGCAGGTCCGGCAGGTCTGGCATGCGCCGATGTGCTGACCCGTAATGGCGTCAAAGCAGTGGTGTTTGACCGCCATCCGGAAATCGGTGGTCTGCTCACCTTCGGCATCCCGGCATTCAAGTTGGAAAAAGAGGTGATGACCCGCCGTCGCGAAATCTTCACTGGCATGGGGATTGAATTCAAGCTGAATACCGAAGTCGGTCGCGACGTACAGCTTGATGACTTGCTGAAAGATTATGACGCGGTATTCCTTGGCGTCGGCACCTATCAGTCGATGCGTGGCGGTCTGGAAAACGAAGATGCCGATGGCGTATTCGACGCGCTGCCATTCCTCATCGCGAATACCAAACAACTGATGGGCTTTGGTGAATCGACTGACGAACCCTTCATCAGCATGGAAGGCAAACGCGTTGTTGTTCTGGGTGGTGGCGACACCGCAATGGACTGCGTGCGTACTTCTGTTCGTCAGGGTGCCACCAATGTGATTTGTGCTTACCGCCGTGATGAAGAAAATATGCCGGGTTCAAAACGCGAAGTGAAAAACGCGCGCGAAGAGGGTGTGGAATTCCAGTTCAACGTGCAGCCGCTGGGTGTCGAAGTGAATGCCAACGGTAAAGTCTGCGGCGTGAAAATGGCGCGTACCGAAATGGGTGCGCCAGATGCCAAAGGCCGTCGTCGTGCGGAGATCGTTGCGGGTTCCGAACATGTGGTACCGGCTGATGCGGTCGTGATGGCGTTTGGTTTCCGCCCACACAGCATGGAATGGCTGGCGAAACACAGCGTCGAGCTGGACTCTCAGGGCCGCATCATCGCCCCGGAAGGCAGCGAGAACGCGTTTCAGACCAGCAACCCGAAAATCTTTGCCGGTGGCGATATCGTTCGCGGCTCCGATCTGGTGGTCACCGCCATCGCCGAAGGCCGTAAAGCGGCAGACGGCATCCTCAACTGGCTTGAAGTATAAGAGTTTTCCCGGAAATCCAGGGCAGGCAAGAAAAAGCCGGATGGTACACCATCCGGCTTTTTTTATGCCGTAAGCAGGCTGGCACAGACCTTAATTACCACCTTTTTAATCTCTTGCGCAGTACCCACCATACACCCCGGCTTATGTGGCTCACCTGGCATAAAAATCGCGAACATGCCAGGCGTTAGTGTGACAACCTGCCCGGCACAAATCGCGGCGCAAAGCTGATAATCGTCCTCAACATGCCAGTCATCGCACTGTCGTGCAGACCCTGGAATGCCATACAAAATGCGCTCTTCACCCGCCAGCAATAGCTGGATATCTATGTAATGCGCATGCAGCTCGGCCTTCTTCTGTTCCGCGGGTTGTGTGGAAAATTGCATGATGTTCATAAAGATAGCGTCACCCTGTAGCGGGTAACTGCCCGGCGGCTTTTCCTGCACGCGCGCATCCAGTGCCAGCGTCAGGGCATTCAGCAGCACCGGATGCAACCCCGAGTGAGCGAGCGACGACACTTCACCTGTCATCATTTTTTCACTCCTTGCGCCAGCAGCGCGGCACCCAGTAATCCTGCGTCATGGCGATAGTGCGCCTCACTTAACACCACCCGATAGACTGATGGCTCCAGGGCCAGACACGCACGCACTAGCGCCAGATACCCCGGTGCAAGGCCAATACTGCCGCCCACCACCACACGTTGGCAGTCCGTGGTCGCCTTCACATCGGCAACGAGGCGCGCCAGCGTCTGCGCCGAGCGCTGAATCAGTTCGCGCGCCTGCGCATGCCCATTCGCCGCATGGGCAAAAATGGCTTTCGCATCGCAGCCTGCCAGATCACCCTGCGCCGCTGCCGCGATACCGCGCCCGGAAGCGATCGCTTCAACGCATCCCACTCGCCCACAGCCGCAGCGCGGACCGCCAGGATCGGCAAGCGTATGGCCCAAATGGCCTGCCAGCCCCTCATGGCCCATACGCAGCACACCATCGCTCACCACACCGCCGCCTACGCCAGTGGAAACCGTGATAAACACCATATCGTCGATGCTCTCGCCCAATGCGTGGTACTCCGCCCAGGCAGCGGCCTGCGCATCATTCACCGCCAGCGCAGGCAAGCCCGTTATCTCCGTCAGGGTCGAAACCAACGGGAAATGCAGCAGACCACCCAGATTTTGTGGATTGATCGCCTGCAAGGTACCTTCACGAATAATTCCGGTTGAGGCAACCGCCACCTGCCGGGCCTGAGAGGCAAGTGGGGCGACCAACGCCAGGAGTGCCGCCCGCAGGGCATCCGGGGTTTTACTGGCGGGCGTGGGCAACTCACGGCGTTGGTGAATCTGCAGGTCACCGTCCACCAGCGCGGCAGCAAGCTTGGTGCCACCGATATCAATCGCCAGCGTGGTCATGTCGCTGCCTCCTGGAGTGCATCGCAATACCACTGGCAAATGTACTCCAGCCGCGTAATGGCTGAGCCGACGGTCACCGCCCATGCTCCATGGCGCTTCGCCTGCGCCGCCAGTTCGGGCGAGTTATAGCGCCCTTCCGCCATCACCCGGCATCCGGCCTGACTGAGCGTGGTGACCAGCGCCAGGTCCGGTTCTGCGGGGGTATGTGCGCTGGTGTAGCCAGACAGCGTGGTGCCAATCAACTCCGCTCCTGCTTGCTGGCAATACAAACCATCCTGCTCGCAGGAACAATCGGCCATCGCGATAAGCCCGTGGTGATGAATACGCGCCAGCAGGTCACGCACCGCAACCGGGCGAATACGATCGGTACCATCAATGGCGATAATATCTGCCCCCGCCTGTGCCAGCGCATCGACATCCTCAGCGTAAGGGGTAATGCGCACCGGGGAGTCCGTTAAGTCGCGTTTAATGATGCCGATGATGGGTAGTGTTACAGCCTGACGGACGGCACGCAGGTTGTTAATGCCTTCAATACGTACCGCCACCGCCCCGGCCTGCTGGGCGGCCAGTGCCATCGCCGCCACGATGTCCGGCTTATCCAGCGGGCTATCCGGAACAGGCTGGCAGGAGACCACCAGCCCACCCTGGCGGCCAATTTGTGCATCCATTTTCGCTATCAGAGACATGTCTGGTTATCCTTTCGTTTTTAATAACCCGTTCTTACCATCGCTGTGGCTGACCGCGCCGCTGAATGGCTTACCATCGATCGCATCATGGGTACGCAGCGCTTCGGGGCGTAGCCAACGCTGTACGCGCGACGGCATATCCAGCCCAATCAACAGGATCACCACAAATGTCAGGCTAAAGGAGAGCGATCCCAGTGCGGTACCCAGATCCAGACGCTGAGCGATCAGCGCCCCCAGGATTGGTGCCAGTGCGCCGCCCAGGGCCCCAACGTTGTAGGTAAATCCCAAACCTGCCGCACGCTGGTCGGTATCGAAGTAGCCGCCGATCAGTTTAGGCAGAATGCCTGAGATCCCCTGCCCCAGCATTTGCTGGAAGAAGAGCAGAAAACCGAGAACCCATACGCTGGTGCCACCAATGGCAAACACCGGGATGATCAGAATTTGTGAGGCGAGCAGGCTATAGACGTAGGCTTTGCGCGTCCCCAACCAGTCGCCCAGAAAACCGCCAACACAACAGCCCACCGCAGCGCCAAAGCCGCTAAAGAACAGCACCTTAGCTACCGTCGCAGGCGAATAGGCAAGTTCGGTTTTGAGGTAAGTCGGCAACAGCGACTGGATGGGCCACGAGTAGAGAAACGCAAAGAGCACTACCACCATCAGCATTACGCCGGTTGGCCAGCGTTTTCCGCTGCTTTGCACCATAAAGCTGATAAAGATAAACGCGCACACCAGACCAAGAATCGCCACCAGCGCGGCATTCTTCATTTCACCGGCAAAGCAGTACCACAGTGAGGTCGCGGCAATGAGTGTCATCGCCACGTTAATCACGCGATGTTTGCCGCGATACAGAATATCCACCATCGTGCGTACCGGCGCTTTACCCGCATGTCTCTCTTTCCAGTCTTCCGCTTCCGGAATGTTTTTCCTCAGCCACAGGGCAAAGACGATGGGCAAAATGCCGATGAAAAACAGCGCGCGCCAGCCCCAGACGGGTACCACCAGGCTGTAGACCTGCGCCGCGATAACGGCCCCGACGGAGAAGCCGGAAATCAAAAAGCCGCTCGCTTTGTTTCGCAACTGTCGGGGCCAGCTTTCAATCACATACGTCGCGCTGGAGCCATACTCTCCGGCCATCCCCATACCGATCACCAGCCGGGCGATAAACATGGTGGTGAAGCCGGGGGCCAACCCGCAGGCCAGCGTACCGCATGAGAACAGAAGGATACTGGTGACCATCGCCAACCGTCGGCCGTAGCGGTCACCCATTGCGCCTAACATCAGCCCTCCAAACCAACGGGAGATAAAGGCTGCGGAGATGAGGCTTGCCGCCTGTACCGTCGTCAGACCAAATTCGCTCTGAATTTCCGTTAACACCAACGCGATAAGGACAAAATCAAAACCGTCGAGCAGATAGCCCAGCCAGGCGGCGCAGAAAGCCCGCCATTGCGCCCGATCAAGATGGCGATACCACGGGATATTTTGCATAGCAGTACTCATGTGATACTCCCGCGATGGGCATTGCCCATCGCTTATGTAGACCGACAGAGTTAAGAGCGGCTCCGTCTGTCCGGCCAGCGCAGCGCCTCCGGACAGACAGCTCCGGATCACTGTTGTTGTTCTTTCTCTTGTTGCAGTGCTGCCGCCAGCGCTTTAAGTTCTGGCAAATATTTTTCCGCCACCGGCGCGAACGGCTTACGACACAGCGGTACCGCCAGGACATCCATGTAGTGCAGCACCGTTTTCAGGCCGCGGAAAACACCGACTTTGATCAGTAGATCGATAACCTCATTGCATTGCGCCTGCAGGCGCTGCGCGGTGGCAATGTCGCCCGTTTGCAGCGCGCGAACGATACCCAGATAGCGCCAACCCATGATGTTGTAAGTACTGCCGATACCACCATCCGCGCCCGCCATCAGCCCGGATGCAAAGATCTCGTCATAACCGTTATAGAGCACCAGATCCGGATTCGCCCGGCGGATCTGCTCCATCTGGAAGAGATCGCCCGATGTTTGTTTCAGCGCGCCCACGCCCGGCAGGGTAACCAGCATGTCGATTTGATCCAGCGTGAGTTTCACCCCACTCAGCGCCGGAATGTTGTAAACCACCATCGGCAGGCCATTAGCGGCGTCGATCACTGCACGATAGTGGTCGCAGTGCTCTTCAAAGCTGAACGGATAGTAGAACGGAGTAACGGCAGAGACGGCGTCAAAACCATAGCGGCTGGCCGCCTGCGCAAGCTGCCGGGTTTCGTGGGTGCTGACGGTGCCGACATGGGCAATCAGCGTCAGTTTGCCTTTCGCCTCTTCGGCGACGACCTCCAGTACCTGTTCACGCTCAGCAATGCTTTGCACGAACGCTTCCCCGGTGGATCCCCCCACGTACAGCCCATCGATCCCCTGATTGATGTTAAAACGCACCAGACGGCGCAGGCTCTCGGTATCCAGCTTTTCGCTGGCATCAAACGGGGTCAACAGCGCGGCCATCACCCCTCTTAACTGAGCAGTCATCATCTTCTCCTGTTGCATGAGTGCGTTTTGACTATATACCTTTATACCTATTATACCAGTACAAATGTTCGCCATCGGGGTGAGAAAACGCTAAATGGGATCTAACGCACTAAACGATCGCTAGCGCGCAAAAGGGATCGGTCAATCAGTTGCTGGATTTTTGCTGTTTATCGAACGCGTGCCAGGTGGCGAAAACGCTGTTGAGGTGAACATGCAACGCGCGATCGGCGGCATCGGGATCGTGCTGGCGAATGGCATTGACGATCTCAATATGCTGCTGATAGCTGAGGTTATTGTGCTGATGCAGCTCTTTTTCCGGCACTGTGGGGCGAGCGGCAATCAGCCAGTCCAGTAGGGCAACATGGATCGTCAGAAAGATAGGATTACCGGGGATTTCAGCCAGTACGCGATGGAATTCAACATCGGAGCGAATAAATAGCGCGTTGTCGTCCAGCGACTGACTGTTCAGCTCCAGTGCCTTACCGAGACGTTCAATTTGCTCATCCGTGGCATGTTCCGCCGCATGGCGCACCAGGCTGGATTCGAAAAACAGGCGTAGCTGCTCAAAATGGGCAATACCACCGGGACGGGAGAGAAAATCTTTCGCCATGCCGGAAAGCTCGCCAATGATGGTATCGGCAGATGGGCGGGAAACGCGGGCGCGTTCACCGTTGCTGATTTGTACTAATCCTTTACGCTTGAGCGCCGCCAGCGCTTCGCGTACCGAGGGGCGGCCCACATTGAAAAACGCCATCAGCTCACGCTCGGAGGGCAGCACATCGCCTTCGGCAAACTCCCGGCGGCGGATCATCTGTTCGAGCTCTTCTTCCACCATCTCGGATAATTTTTTGCGCGCCAACGGACGGCGACGCAGCGTGCGCCCGATATTTTCAGCAGTGTTTTCAGCGTGCGAATCTGATGATTTCATAGCGCTCATGACAGTGGAGTGTGACAAATGTGATAGCAACTTCATCATATCACAGGAATATCTGGCTGGCGAAGTTAGCACCAGAGGGGGAAGTTGGCGAGTGATGAGTGGGAATATTCCCGGGTGGCGCTTCGCTTACCCAGGCTATTCGTACTAGCGTAGCCTGGGTAAAGTACTAACGTCGGTAGATCTCCTCCGTCAGATAATCTGGCCAGTTCTTTTCAAAGAAGATCGTCGAGAGGTCATCAAGCGTACGTAATGGCCGTTGCTCGACAACAAACTCGCCGTTGCGCCATGTCACCTGTATTTGCTCCTGCCGGTGCTCCGCCTTTTCAGAGATGAAACGAAACTCAGACAATACCCCTTCACGTGTTTGCGGTGCGACGTCTCCCTGTGTAGAGCACAACATCCGTGCGCCACGGCTACCGCCGCCACGGGCAATATAGCTTTCCAGCGCCACCAGTAACGCTTCCGATGCCAGCGCCATCTGACGCCACTGGAGGCTAAACGCCGTCTGGTTTGGATGGGTTATTGCCACCCCATTTTGCGCAATACGCTGATTGAGTCGACGGGCCGCCTGAACAGCGCCAGGTACCTGCCCGGCATCACAGACAAACCCGGCACGCTCACTCATGCGCTGCTGGATTTCGTCGCGAATATCGTCAATCCGCAACGCCTGAGGATGGCTGCTGTCACGCTGGATCTGCTGCAAAAGCTCAGCCGTTTCACGGGCAAAAAGAGATTCCGATGCAGCCCGTGGCGTCGCCGCGATATGCTTCGCGCAGCGCAGCCCAAAGACCTGTCCGGCATTGAGCGCCGCACCGCCGGGGCGCGTTACTCCGTGCGTGCCCGCCGCTTCGCCAATCGCATAGCAGCCACTTAACGACGAATGGCCCCATGTATCTACCGCAATCCCGCCATTCATATGCTGGTGATTGACGTTAAACGGCAGCGGCTGTGTTGTCAGGTCATGACCATGATGTTTATAAAGCTCAATGGCCAGCGGGTTCATCCGCTGCAGGCGCGCAATCGGTAGCTCCAGACAGGCATCGTTATTGCACAGATAGCGGTAAACATCCTCGTCCAGATTGCCAAGGGCAAAGGGTTCATCGCCCGGTACTGGCAGCGGATTGCGGTTAAAATCCATATAGATCGTGCGCCCGGCCTGCGACTCATTATAGATAGCCAAATCCACCAGGCTGGAGCCAAAATCCAGCATTCGCGTGGCGTGAATCGGCCACTGATATCCCTTACGGAAGATATTCGAGGCCAGCTCCCGCGTGGTGCGATAGTAGCGGGCAAGAAAGTTATGCTCCTGGCCCTGCGCATCTATCGAGTAGATATAAGGCATGCTCTGCACGTAGGTGCCGGAGAGGTTCCAGGGGAACTCATCGCGCCGCGTACCGATACCAAACTGATGTTCCGTCAGGTTGACCGTCGCAACCCCCGCCTCCAGTGCCAGCCCCAGCGAACCAAAACAGCGCTTCGGGTAGACGCTGTCGCGGAACAGTTCACCCGGTCCACCGGCCGCCAGGACTACAGTCGCGCTACGCATCAGACATAGCCCCCACGGGTTATCCTCTTGCCGTGCGCCTTTCACAATGGCCAGCACTCCGGCGACCCGGCGCTGCTCCCCTTCCCCTTCGGTGAGCAGACGTACGGCTGTCGCGTGATCGACAAACGGCACACCCAGCAGTACCGCCTCTTCCGCCAGCACTTTGACCATCAGGCGGGAAGTACGTGGCCCACAACTGGTTGCGCGGCCCACTTCATCGTGATCGGTCTGGTAGCGCAATACAGCGCCGTAGCGGTCCTCTGGCAAGGGAAGCCCCATGCTTTTCAGGCCGATAAAAGCCTCTACCGAGCCGACCGCTTCAACATATGCCGTGTCGGCATCCATCGCCCCACCCGCGCCAATTGCACTGGCGAGGGCTGTAAAATTATCGCCACGAAAACTGGTCGAGGCGGTATGCAGGGTCTGTTTATCCGATCCGGAGCAGGCCGATGTTCCCCAAAACAAGGTTTGGGTCGCCACCAGAACATCCACTTTGCGGCGACGCAACTCCACCGCCGCGCGCAGCCCGGCGGCGCCGCTGCCAATCACTAACGCCTCGCTGTGGTAGAGCGGAATGCGGTATCCCGCCACGTCCAGCGTCTGTTGCGGCTGCGCCATCGTGACATGGCGCGGCATGGAGACATTCGTAAGCGCTTCCAGGATCGATTGCGGGATCGCTGTGGTCATGTTTTACCTCGTTAAACGCGTGATGACAGCCCGGATATTTCCATCTCTTTCACTGGCCTGGGCGCTTTACGCACCCCCAGCAGTAGTACCGAACTGACGACCATCACGCAGGCCGCGACAAACCAGACGGCAGACATGGAATATTTATCCGCGAAATAGCCCGCCAGGACGGGTGAAATCCCACCGGCCGTCATGCCGACATTCATCACAAAGCCAATGGCGGAGCCGCGAAGCTGTGGCGGTACCAGTTCGGCGGTAAAGGAGAGGACCAGCGGTGTGATGGGATAACCGAGCAGCCCGAGGAACAACACCAGAATCACCACGGCGAAGACCGGCAGTTGCAGTACCATCGCGGCCATCAGCAGACTGCTGGCGAGCGTGATGCCTATCAACACCGCACGCTTACGCGAGAAGTCGCCACGGTCACATAAACGCCCAAGCAGGAAGCCCCCCAGCGCGCCGGTCAGCCCCAGCAGGCTGGCAATGGTTCCTGCGGTACTGATTGGCAGTTGTTTTACATTCATCAGGAAGGTCGGCGCCCACAGCAACACAATCCACCAGCCGCTCAGCAGCAGGAAGTAATAGAACGCCATCAGCATGACGGACTGGTTACGAAACAGTTGTTTTAACGGCACTTTTTCTTTTGTCGTGGCGACAACCACTTTTTTCGGCTCGTTTTTCACCATGAAGGCGTACGCCAGCGCTACCAGCAGACCCAGCGCCCCGGCGACATAGAACACAACGCGCCAGCCGTACACCGGGCCGAGCATTGCACCGAGCCAGGTACCGAAGAAGCCGCCAATCGGATAACCCATCCAGTAAAGGGACATCACCGTCGTGCGCTGTTTCTCGGTGGTAACGTTGGCCACTTCCAGCGATGCGGCGGGCCAGAAGACCCCCTCGCCGATACCGGTCATCACACGGTAAAAGATCAGCGATGTCAGACTGCCCGCCACCCCCGTCAGGATCGTCGCGAGCGAGAACATCACTAAACCAAGAATGAGCACCGGTTTGCCGCTGAGTTTGTCGGCGATAATTCCGGAGATAAATAAGAAACCAATAAAGCCATAGAAGAATGAACTCATCAGGATCCCGGACTGGGCTCTACCGAGCCCAAAATCCGTCGCGATAAATCCAATGGCGGAGGAGACAGTCATACGGTCGACGGAGTACATCATGTAGCCAAGGCCACACAGCACCGACACCAGTATCATCTTTTTTGTATCTGTATTCATAATTCCCTCGACTAACCTGGTAAGACTGACGAGACATCAGATACAGCCAAAATCTGATTAACAATGCGTTAAATGACGCGCTTTGCAGGTAGCGAGCACCGTATCCGGGTCACGTTGCCACCAGTCGTGTTCGGAGAAAATCTCCACTTCATGCGCCCCCTGATACCCCAGCGCCTCCACCGCCTGACGGGCCGCGCGAATGTCGATCACCCCATCGCCCATCATGCCGCGATCGAGCAGCAGATGCTGTGTCGGCACCAGCCAGTCGCAGATGTGAAAACCCAGGATACGTTTCCGTCCGGCGCGTTCGATCTGCTGGAAAAACTTTGGATCCCACCAGGTGTGATAGAGATCGACGGCCATTCCTAACCCATCATCACCGAGCTCATCACACAGATCGTTGGCCTGCTCAAGGGTGTTTATGCAGGCGCGGTCCGCGGCATACATCGGGTGTAGCGGCTCAATCGCCAGCGGCATTCCCACCTTGCGCGAATACTCCAGCAGGCGACCCAGACCATCCCGCACCTGGCTACGTGCGCCAGCAATATCTTTCGAATCACCCGGCAGGCCGCCCACCACCAGCACCAGACAGGCGGCATTCACTGCCAGTGCTTCATCTACCGCCCGGCGGTTATCGTCATCCGCCGCACGGCGTGCCGCCTCATCGATGCCGGGAAACATCCCGCCGCGGCAATAGCCGCTGACGGTCAGTTCGTTACTGCGGATCATCTGCGCGGTACGTTCTAACCCCAGCGCCTGAACCTGATCGCGCCACGGCGAGATGCCGCGAATTTCATGACGGGCGCAGCCGTCGATGATCTTATCCAGCGTCCACTGCTTACGGACGGTGGCGGTATTCATCGATAAACGACGTGGATCGGGCTGTTGCATACGGCCTCCTTAGCGCACCAGTGACGGAACATCGACCCAGCGGCGTTCTTTCCAGCTTTGCAGCGCCAGTTCAACCAATTGCACCCCTTTTGCCCCTTCCAGCAGGTTCCAGCGGAAGTCGATTTCACCATGAACATGGCGCAGAAAGAGTTCCCATTGCACTTTGAAGGCGTTGTCATAGGTGGTGGTATCAGGTACTGGCGCCCAGTCTTCGAAGAAGTCATGTGTCTGGCGAACATCCGGGTTCCAGACAGGTTTCGGGGTGTTCACACGTGATTGCGTCAGACAATCAGTCAGCCCCGCGACCGCAGAACCGTTCACGCCATCCACCTGGAAAGTCACCAGGTCATCGCGGCGCACCCGGACACACCAGGAGCTGTTGATCTGCACGATAGTGCCATTGTGCAGTTCAAATGTGGCGTAGGCGGCGTCATCAGCGGTGGCTTTGTAGGCGTTCCCCTGCTCATCAAAACGTTCCGGAATATGAGTCGCGCCCAGGCAACTGATGCTTTTGATTTCGCCAAACAGGTTGTCGACGACATAACGCCAGTGGCAGATCATATCGAGGATGATGCCGCCGCCATCTTCCTGACGGTAGTTCCATGACGGGCGCTGGGTCGGCTGCAAATCACCTTCAAACACCCAGTAACCAAACTCGCCGCGAACCGACAGCACTTTACCGAAGAAGCCCGCCTGATTGAGCATTTGCAGTTTACGCAGCCCCGGCAGCCACAGTTTGTCCTGTACCACGCCGTGGCAAACGCCCTGCTGCTCTGCATAGTGATATAACTCGACGGCTTCTGACAGGCTGACCGCTACCGGTTTTTCGCAGTAAATATGTTTACCGGCGGCAATGGCTTTTTTCAGTAAACCGGGGCGCGCCTGCGTCGTGGCGGCATCAAAGAAGATCGTATCGTTTGGGTTGGCCAGCGCCGCATCCAAATCCGTGCCCCAACGACTGATACCGGTTTGTTTCGCCAGTGCGGCAATTTTTTCTTCATTACGACCAATCAGGATCGGGTCCGGCATGAGCCTGTCGCCGTTTGCCAGCTCAACGCCGCCCTGTTCACGAATTGCCACGATGGAGCGGATCAGATGCTGATTTTTGCCCATCCGCCCGGTTACGCCATGCATGATGATGCCAACGGAAATTGTCGCCATTGCTGTGCCTCGCAATTAAAAGTGGGATTTGTTCAGGCCGCCGTCGACATCAATAATTTGGCCGACAGTGAAAGGTAAGTTGCCGTTTGCCAGCGCATCGACGACCACGGCAATGTCCGTCGGCTGGCCCCAGCGTTTCATCGGCACCAGACCGCCGCCGATCAACTGGTCATACTTCGGTTTCACACCGCTGGTCATGTCAGTTTCGATGATACCAGGGCGAATTTCATAAACACCGATGCCTTCTTCCGCCAGGCGCAGCGCAAAAAGTTGCGTCACCATGCTGGCGGCTGCTTTCGATACGCAATATTCCCCGCGAGAAATCGATAAGCTGTGGGCGCTACAGGAAGTGATGTTGATAATAGAGCGGTGCTGATTATTAAGCTCACCCTGCGAAAGCATGGCGCGCGCCGCTTTTTGGCAAAAGAAGAACATTGCCCTGGTGTTGACGTCCTGACAGTACTGGTAATTATCCGGCGTGACCTCAAGCAGATCGCCACGCTGCTTTGCCGCCGTCCCGGCGTTGTTGACAAGGCAGTCCAGTCGCCCCCAGCGTTGCAAAACGGTGTCCAGCATCCCTTGCTGGAGAATTAAATCTGAAACATCACCCGGTAACGCCAGAGCTTCGATGCCAAATTGTTCTAATTCCGCTACCATGGCTTGTTGTCGGGCGCGACCATCTTCGTTATCGCGTCCGTTGATTGCGACGTGAAACCCGGCTCTGGCAAGCGCCAACGCGCACGCTTTACCAATTCCCCGTGTCGAGCCTGTCACTAATGCTACCGGACGTTGCGAATGGATCATGAGCATACTCCCTGATGAGTGCCAAACATTTCAACTAAACAGTTGAAACTGTAAAAGCAGTATAGAAAGAGAGAAAAATTAAATTCATGATCGACTTCTCAAAATCAACCAACTGGTTGATTTATTTAAAACTACAATTAAAACAAGAAATTGAATGGAGGATCTATGAAAGGGGAAGCCAGAACAAAGCGCAGGCATGATCCAGATCTCACAAAAAGCCTGATCCTTGATGCAGCCAAAAAGGAGTTCGCTGAAAAGGGTTTTGACGGGGCGAGGATTGATCAGATCGCCGCGACGGCGAACGTGAACAAGCAGCTGATTTACTATTACTTCGATAACAAAGATACGCTGTTTACCCATGTTTTGCAGGCCGCGTACCAGGATATCCGTACCAAAGAGGCCGCACTGGAACTCGATCATCTGCCTGCCCGCGACGCGGTACTTGAACTGATGGATTTTACCTGGCACTACTACCTTGAGAACCCGGAATTTATCCAGTTGCTCAACAGTGAAAACCAGCTTAAGGCGCGCCATCTTAAGGAAGTGGATACGATTGTCCCCATCAACAGTAGCTGGCTTTCGATAACTCAGCGCATTCTTGAACGCGGTCAGCAGGATGGGACGATCCGCCCAGGTATTGATGCGATGCAGCTAAACATCACAATGTCGGCTTTGGGATTTTTCTATCTGATTAACCAGTCGACGCTGTCGATCATCTATCAGCAGGATCTTAAGCGTCCGGAAGCGCTGGCAACAAGGCGGAAGGTAATGCGCGAAACGATCGCGTGTTGGCTGGCGCCGGGGTTGCTGCCGTAAAAAAAGCAGGGTCGATTGACCCTGCCTTTGTGTTACTTCACGACACGCAGCGATGGACGCCCGCCGCGTGGTGGGGGATCATCATCCGGATCGTTATCGTCCGCATGATCGGGTTTGTCGCCATCGATCACCGACATCACCGTCTCGCCATCCGGCAGAGAGGTTTCGTCGTCGTCGTTCACCGTGACCACGTCTTCATCGTATGCCGTTTCAGGTTCGAACATCGTTCCCGCGCCGTTTTCACGTGCGTAGATAGCAAGAACAGCGGCCAGCGGCACAGCAACCTGACGCGGGACGCCACCAAAGCGCGCATTAAAACGCACTTCATCATTCGCCAGTTCAAGATTACCCACGGCTCGCGGCGCAATGTTCAACACGATCTGCCCGTCGCGCGCATACTCCATGGGCACGCGCACACCCGGCAACGTTACGTCGACGACCAGATGCGGGGTGAGCTGGTTATCGAGCAACCACTCATAAAAAGCCCGCAACAGGTAAGGACGGCGCGGTGTCAGTTGCGACAAGTCCATTCGATTAACCCCGGCCCAGGCGCATTTCGCGCTCGGCTTCTGTCAGAGACGCGAGGAATGAATCGCGTTCGAAAACACGTGTCATGTAGCCTTTCAGCTCTTTAGAGCCTGCGCCGCTGAGTTCAATACCCAGAATCGGCAAACGCCACAACAACGGCGCCAGGTAGCAATCCACCAGGCTGAATTCATCACTCAGGAAATACGGCTTCTGGCCGAACACCGGAGCAATCTGCATCAGTTCTTCACGCAATTGACGGCGGGCGTTATCGGCCTGCGCGCCACTGCTGGACATGATCACTTCCATCAGCGAGTACCAGTCTTTCTCAATGCGATGCATGTAAAGACGGCTTTCACCACGCGCAACCGGATAAACCGGCATCAGCGGCGGATGAGGGAAACGCTCATCCAGGTATTCCATGATAATGCGTGATTCCCACAGAGTGAGTTCACGATCGACAAGAGTCGGTACGCTTTGATTCGGGTTGAGGTCAATCAGATCCTGAGGAGGATTATCCTTTTCCACGTGCTCAATTTCGAAGCTGACACCTTTTTCTGCCAGCACGATACGGACCTGATGGCTATAGATGTCAACAGGACCAGAAAACAGCGTCATTACCGAACGTTTGTTGGCAGCGACAGCCATGAAAACCTCCAGGTATATTCAGTATTTTTACTGCTACCAGTCTTACTTTGACCGGCGAGATGTTGGTAACCCACCCACGCGCACAGTCACTCTCGTTTAAACATCAAACAAAAAATGAACAATCCCAGGCATTTGGGCAGAAAATTGGATGATAGTTTACCAGATTTTGCGGGCTTTGTGGTGAGGGGATTCTGGAAATGCTGAAAAAGAAGAGAGAATCAACTCATTACTGTGGATAACGTGATTTTTATCCATAAAAAAACCCGGTAGAAACCGGGTTTTTTCGCCAATCGTTCTGCTTTCGCAGAAAGCAATTAACGTTTGGAGTACTGCGGACGGCGACGTGCTTTACGCAGGCCGACTTTCTTACGTTCAACCTGACGAGCGTCACGAGTGACGAAGCCAGCTTTACGCAGTTCAGAACGCAGGGACTCGTCGTACTCCATCAGAGCGCGGGTGATACCGTGACGGATCGCACCAGCCTGACCAGAGATACCACCACCTTTAACAGTGATGTACAGATCGAGTTTCTCAACCATGTCGACCAGTTCCAGCGGCTGACGAACTACCATGCGGGCAGTTTCACGACCGAAGTACTGTTCCAGAGAACGCTGGTTGATTACGATTTTACCGTTGCCCGGTTTGATGAACACGCGAGCAGCAGAGCTTTTGCGGCGACCAGTGCCGTAGTATTGATTTTCAGCCATTGCCTATAATCCCGATTAGATGTCAAGAACTTGCGGTTGCTGTGCCGCGTGGTTGTGCTCGTTGCCAGCGTAAACTTTCAGTTTACGGTACATAGCACGACCCAGCGGGCCTTTTGGCAGCATGCCTTTAACCGCGATTTCAATCACACGCTCAGGACGGCGGGCAATCATCTCTTCAAAGGTCGCTTCTTTGATACCACCGATGTGGCCAGTGTGGTGGTAGTACATTTTGTCTTCACGCTTGTTGCCGGTTACAGCAACTTTTTCTGCGTTCAGAACGATGATGTAGTCACCAGTATCAACGTGCGGAGTGTATTCCGCTTTATGCTTACCGCGCAGGCGACGTGCCAGTTCAGTAGCCAGACGGCCCAGAGTTTTACCTGTCGCGTCAACAACATACCAGTCGCGTTGTACGGTTTCTGGTTTAGCTGTAAAAGTTTTCATTAAAAGCTTACCCAAATAATAAGTTACACGTTGGTGAACACCCAAACGTTTAGTCAGTTGAGGTTCACACGACATTGTCCAGCAAACCTACCCCTTCGAATAGCCTATGCCGGCGCAGAGAAAGTTTTGGGAAAAAAACCTTCTTGTAACGTGGGGTCGCAGGATTATAGAGAAGTCGGGGTCAAAGATCGACCCCTATTTGTGATTTGAAGAGGCTTTTTCGGTGTTGGGGCTGTGCGGTCTGATGCCCTCCCCCCAGCCCCTCTCCCACAGAGAACCGGGCAGTTATGGCATATGTTGCCGCTTGAGGTACTCCTCGCTCTGCATCTCCTGCAGACGAGACAGACAGCGCTGGAACTCGAATTTCAGTCGCTCGCCCTGATAAATCTCGTACAGCGGAACCGCCGCGCTCACCACCAGCTTCACATGCCGTTCGTAGAATTCATCCACCAGTGCGATAAAACGCCGCGCCTCACTCTCCATTAACGGTGTCATGACGGGGACATCAAATAGCATGACGGTGTGATACAGACGAGAGAGGGCAATATAGTCGTGCTGACTGCGGGCATCCACACACAGCGTGGCGAACGATACCGCCAGCGTCTGATTTTCCACCCCCAGCGTCGCCAGCGGACGGTGATTGACCTCTAATACTGGAGAATGAGTCCGTTTTGCCCCTGCCAGCGCTTGCCAGAGTTTATCCATCTGCTGCTGCGTCTCTTCATTTAATGGCGAAAGCCACAGATGGGCTTGGGTCAATGTACGCAGACGATAATCCACACCCGCATCGACATTCATCACATCGCAGTACTGTTTGATGGCATCAATGGCCGGTAAAAAACGCGCCCGTTGCAACCCGTTACGATAAAGTTCGTCCGGCGGAATATTCGAAGTGGCGACCAGCGTAATCCCTCTGGCGAAGAGTGCCTTCATTAGCCCGCCGAGCAACATGGCGTCGGTGATATCCGATACGAAAAACTCATCAAAACAGAGCACATCGGTTTCGGCTTTGAAATGGTCGGCGACAATCTCCAGCGGATCGCTATGCCCCTGTAGTTGCGTTAATTCCTCATGCACATGCAGCATAAAACGGTGGAAATGCAGACGCTGTTTCCGTTCCCCAGGCAGGCTTTGATAAAAGAGGTCCATTAACCAGGTTTTACCGCGCCCGACGCCGCCCCACATATAAAGGCCGCGTACGGGGGTAAGCGTCGTGGGCTCACGCTTACCTAACAATTTGCCAAATTTCGCCATCAAGCCACCGCTTTGCGGGGCGGATTGTTCTTTGGTCACAATTTGCTGGTAAATGAGATCAAGACGGCTAACAGCTTCTTTTTGCACATCATCCGGCTGATGGCTACCCTCGTTGAGGGCATTGAGGTAACGCGATGTCGGGGTAAGGCTCTGCATGGTGTTATCGTTATTCCTTGAAAATCGATCCTGCCCACAGGGTTGGCGAAAAAAAGGTCGTTCTACCCTACGCGATGCCGCGTCGGGATTCCACTTCTGCGCGAATAGCGGTTATAGTGGCATAATCAGGCGCAGGCAAGGAGCTTGCAGCTATTACCCTACGGAACCATAAGACAATGGGAGAAGTACATGACCTGGGAATACGCGCTAATTGGGTTAGTCGTCGGCGTCATCATTGGTGCTGTGGCCATGCGTTTTGGAAACCGGAAATTACGCCAGCAACAGGCAATGCAGTACGAGCTGGAAAAAAATAAAGCAGAACTTGAAGAGTACCGTGAAGAGCTGGTCAATCACTTCGCTCGCAGCGCAGAACTCCTCGACAATATGGCGCATGATTACCGCCAGCTTTATCAGCACATGGCAAAAAGTTCCAGCAGCTTACTGCCGGAAATGTCTGCTGAGGAAAACCCATTCCGTAACCGTCTGGCGGAGTCCGAAGCGGGCAACGATCAGGCACCGGTACAGATTCCTCGCGACTATTCCGAAGGTGCCTCCGGCTTGCTGCGCGGCAACGCAAACCGCAAATAATCACTTTATTACCGCATTTTTAACGGGCGCACAGGTTGCGCCCGTCTTGTCTTTATAATCACAGCTATCATTTAGTCATTAACCTCATTGTTACCCGATTGAAATTTCAATAACATCAAACTGTTTTGCATCGTTTTCCCTTTCACTTCAGGTTACGAGAGCCAGCATCAATGAAGAAACAAACCCAGCTGTTGAGTGCGTTAGCGTTAAGTGTCGGGTTATCTCTCTCGGCACCCATCCAGACTATGGCAGCGATGCCATCGCAGGTTCCAGGCCAGGGAGCGCTTCCCAGCCTCGCGCCAGTGCTGGAGAAAGTTTTACCTGCCGTGGTGAGCGTGCAGGTGGAAGGAACGGCGGTACAAGGACAGAAAGTCCCTGATGAACTGAAAAAATATTTTGGCGACGAGTTGCCCGAACAGCAGCAGGCTCAGCCTTTTGAAGGGTTGGGTTCCGGGGTCATCATTGATGCAGCAAAAGGCTACGTGTTGACGAACAACCACGTCATTAACCAGGCGCAAAAAATCAATGTCCAGCTCAACGATGGTCGCGAGTTCGAGGCCAAATTGATTGGCGGCGATGATCAAAGCGACATTGCGCTGTTGCAGCTACAAAACCCCAGCAACCTCACGCAAATCGCGATCGCCGATTCCGATAAGTTAAGAGTGGGTGACTTTGTCGTTGCCGTGGGGAACCCGTTCGGGCTGGGGCAAACAGCGACATCCGGGATTGTTTCTGCTCTGGGCCGAAGCGGACTTAATCTCGAAGGACTGGAAAACTTTATCCAGACCGATGCCTCGATTAACCGCGGTAACTCCGGCGGCGCATTGCTGAACCTGAACGGTGAGCTTATTGGCATCAACACAGCAATCCTTGCGCCGAGCGGCGGCAGCGTCGGTATCGGTTTTGCGATTCCCAGTAATATGGCACAGACACTGTCTCGCCAGTTGATTCAGTTCGGCGAAATCAAACGCGGCCTGCTGGGTATTAAAGGGACCGAGATGAGTGCTGATATCGCCAAAGCCTTTAACCTGAATGTGCAGCGTGGCGCCTTTGTCAGCGAAGTGTTGCCGAACTCCGGCTCAGCGAAAGCGGGCATTAAATCTGGCGACGTGATTGTCAGCCTTAATGACAAGCCGCTGAACAGCTTTGCCGAACTGCGTTCACGCATTGCAACGACGGAACCAGGCGCAAAAGTGAAGTTAGGCATCCTGCGTGATGGCAAACCGCAGGATATTGAAGTCACACTGGATAAGAGCACTTCGTCTTCCGCCAGCGCTGAACTGATCTCCCCGGCGCTGCAGGGCGCCTCGTTGAGTGATGGTCAACTCAAAGACGGTACGAAAGGTATCAATATTGAGAACGTAGAAAAAGGCAGTGCGGCTGCTCAGGCAGGCCTGCATAAAGACGATGTCATTATTGGCATTAACCGTACGCAGGTGCAGTCCATTGCCGAGCTGCGTAAGGTTCTTGAAACCAAACCGTCGGTAATTGCTCTGCAAATCATCCGCGGCAATGAAACACTCTATTTATTGCTACGTTAAGCAAATACGATCCCGGACATCACCGCTGCATGTGATGTCCGGAAAACTCGTGCTATGCTGCTGCGACTCCCTAATGACGACGCCTGCATCATGTTTTTGAAGCTCTTACGCTCGGTTGCAATTGGTTTAATGGTTGGTGGCATTATCCTCGCCGCCCTGCCTTCGCTACGCCAGCATAACCCGCTAACCGCAACGCAATTTGACAGTACCGATGAAACGCCCGCCAGCTACAACCCGGCGGTTCGCCGCGCCGCGCCCGCGGTAGTCTATGTCTATAACCGTAGTATGAATACGTCATCCCATAATCGTCTGGAAATTCGTACCCTGGGTTCCGGTGTGATTATGGATCAGCGTGGCTATATCGTTACGAATAAACATGTTATCAACGATGCAGACCAGATCATCGTTGCCTTGCAGGATGGCCGCGTTTTTGAGGCGCTTCTGGTGGGGTCAGACTCCCTTACCGACCTGGCGGTACTGAAAATTAACGCCACTGGCGGCCTGCCGGTGATTCCGATCAATCCGCGTCGTGTACCGCACATTGGTGATGTGGTATTGGCGATTGGTAACCCCTATAACCTGGGGCAAACCATTACTCAGGGGATCATCAGTGCCACCGGGCGTATCGGCCTGAACCCAACCGGTCGCCAGAATTTCCTGCAAACGGATGCCTCCATCAACCACGGCAACTCCGGCGGCGCGCTGGTGAACTCGCTGGGTGAGTTAATGGGTATCAATACTCTCTCTTTCGACAAGAGCAATGATGGCGAGACACCGGAAGGTATTGGTTTCGCTATCCCCTTCCAGCTCGCAACGAAAATCATGGATAAGTTGATTCGCGATGGTCGGGTGATCCGTGGCTATATCGGTATCGGCGGAAGAGAAATCGCCCCTATGCATACACAGAACGGCGGTATCGATCAAATTCAGGGAATCGTGGTTAATGAAGTCTCGCCAGATGGTCCGGCAGCCCGGGCAGGCATTCAGGTGAATGATGTTATTGTCAGCGTGAATGGTAAGCCTGCGATCTCGGCACTGGAAACCATGGATCAGGTCGCGGAAATTCGTCCCGGGTCAGAAATACCGGTTGAAGTGATGCGTGATGACAAGAAACTGAAACTACAAGTCACGATCCAGGAATATCCAGCGACCAACTAAAAGCGATAAAAAAACCGGAGCCCAATGAACTCCGGTTTTTTTGCGCGTCTCTGGAGGCAAACGGCGTACCAGACGGCGGCAGCTATTTATTTATTAACAAAATCTTCGCCGAGCTGAATATCTTTTTTCAGGGTTTCCAGCATCCCTTCCAGCGCCTGCTGTTCAAAGGCGCTTAATTTGCCAATCGACTGGCGTTCTTCAATACCATTTTTACCTAACAGCAGCGGCTGAGAGAAGAAGCGGGCATACTGGCCATCGCCTTCAACATAGGCACATTCAACAACACCTTTTTCGCCCTGCAACGCACGCACCAGCGACAGGCCAAAGCGCGCGGCTGCCTGGCCCATAGAGAGTGTTGCAGACCCGCCACCCGCTTTTGCTTCGACCACCTCAGTGCCCGCGTTCTGAATACGTTTTGTCAGATCGGCAATTTCCTGCTCAGAGAAGCTGACACCCGGAATTTGCGACAGCAACGGCAGAATGGTGACGCCTGAATGTCCGCCCACGACCGGCACTTCAACCTCGCCCGGCTGCTTACCTTTCAGCTCAGCCACAAAGGTATTGGAGCGAATGATATCCAGCGTTGTCACGCCGAACAGTTTGTTTTTGTCATACACACCGGCTTTTTTCAGCACCTCTGCGGCAATCGCCACCGTAGTGTTAACCGGGTTAGTGATCACGCCAATACAGGCTTTGGGGCAGGTTTTGGCAATTTGCGCGACCAGGTTTTTCACAATACCGGCATTCACATTGAAGAGATCGGAACGATCCATACCCGGTTTACGCGCGACGCCCGCGGAAATCAGCACCACATCCGCACCGTGCAGGGCAGGCGTTGCGTCTTCTCCAGAAAAACCTTTAATTTTCACTGCGGTAGGAATATGGCTGAGGTCAACAGCAACCCCAGGGGTTACAGGAGCAATATCATAGAGCGAGAGTTCTGAACCTGAAGGCAGTTGTGTTTTAAGTAGTAGAGCTAACGCCTGGCCGATGCCACCAGCTGCGCCGAGGACTGCAACTTTCATCATAAACTCCTTATTATGGTTAGCTAAATATTTTGTTACTCCATTGCGGCGACCTTAATTCACCCTGATAATTATGGCAACGAACCAGCCAAAATTCTGCGGCATGGCACGCTTTTAAAATATTATAATGGGCTTTCACGACCGTCGGACCGGCAAACCAAGCAACTAAGATTGAGAGTTTACAATATAGCGCTGATATCCATCTAAACAATATCATTTCAGTAACATTTATTTTACTTTTGCTTGAATTTGCGACACATGACACAGTAGGTTCCATAACGTAATTTGATAAAATTTACGTGAACTATAAGAAAATTTGAGTTATTTCCACAGTAGATTATTTGCATAAAAATTCATCCATGTGCATAATAATGTAGTTTTCACGGCCTTAATACGGGTGACTTATGCGAAGCTCGGCAAAACAAGAAGAATTAGTTAAAGCGTTTAAAGCGCTACTTAAAGAAGAGAAATTTAGTTCTCAGGGAGAGATTGTTCTGGCGTTACAAGAACAGGGCTTTGACAATATCAATCAGTCTAAAGTGTCCCGCATGTTGACTAAATTCGGCGCGGTGCGTACGCGCAACGCCAAAATGGAGATGGTGTACTGTTTGCCTGTCGAAATGGGTGTTCCAACCACCTCCAGCCCGCTCAAAAATCTGGTGCTTGATATCGATTACAACGACGCCGTTGTTGTTATTCATACCAGCCCAGGCGCTGCACAACTGATTGCGCGCTTACTGGACTCGCTGGGCAAAGCGGAAGGTATTCTGGGTACTATTGCCGGTGACGATACCATTTTCACTACCCCGGCAAGCGGCTTTACGGTCAAAGAACTTTACGAAGCCATCCTCGTTCTCTTCGAACAAGAGCTTTAATTCCTTCCCCCGGTTTCGTGCCGGGGAAGTGCCTCTGTTAGGGTCACACCTCTTTCTGATCCCCTTTGCTTTAACACAATGTGCGAATTTCTGTCGCATTTCATTCACGCAATGAATGTTTTCGCACAAAAAATCAAAATCACACATCCCCTTGATTTTAAATATTAAAAAATAAAACCCCGCTCAAAATCACCCGTTTTTTATGCCTTTTTGACTATAAAAAAAGGTTTCTTTACCACTTACTTACAATAGTAATAATTAGCTCAGTATTAATTTTACACGTTATTAGTGTATACTTGATTTTGTGATGAGGGTCACGAAACAAAGCCCTCAGGAATTAAGATTCGACGAGGTAAGCATTATGAAAATCAAATCAACTGTAGCAACACTCAGCATCCTTTCTGTTCTGTCATTTGGCGCATTTGCAGCAAGCTCTATCGATGCTGGCCAGGCGCAAAATCGCCAATCATTAGGCACCGTCTCCGTCGGTGGCATTGCATCATCCCCGATGGATATGCGTGCGGAACTGAACAAAAAAGCTGAAGAACAGGGTGCGTCTTCTTATCGCATCATCGAAGCACGTACCGGCGATAGCTGGCATGCCACTGCTGAACTGTATAAATAATTAACCGACAACCCTATGTCATCATCACTCAGCGGCACCAGGCATAAAAATAGCGGTATAAACCTTCTCGCCGTTGAGTATTGAGGAGAAAGACAATGAAACGTAACGCAATCATCGCAGCCCTTGGTTTAGCTTCACTGATCTCTTTTGGTGCCAGCGCAGCCACCCAACTGTCCGATAACCAAACACAAAACATGCAGGCCATTGGGACCATTTCTGTTTCCCAGACCGCAAGTTCTCCAATGAGCATCCGTGACGAATTATCTGCTAAAGCGGACGCGGCAGGCGCGAAAGCCTACCACGTGACCGAACTCCAGGAAGGTGATACCTGGCACGCAACGGCGGAACTCTACAAATAAACCCTCGTCGTCTACTCCGACGACTTGCCCCCGCCTGTCGGGGGCTTTTTTTGTGCTGCATTAGCGCACGTTAAAACGCAACTGCCCTTCCAGTTCTTCCTCCGCTTCATCAAACAGCAGAATGAGCGCGCCGAAACGCCGCCGCAGTGTTTCGCTAAGATGAATGAACTCAATTTCAACCGGCAACGGCAACTTTTCCGTCACCACTATCCATAATGAATCCAGATCGGTAATGTTTGCCCCATTGAGAGCAAACCGGCGGGAAAATTCGCGATAGAACTTACTTTGCGTGTCGATCTCAGCAAAATCGAAGGTATAGGTATTCATTGTCCGCCATCCAGCCCTGTCGGGCGGCTTACGCCACCCGTTTCACTATAATCCCCCGAGATGCAGGGTTTTGACTTCCATAAACTCTTCCAGCCCCAGAACGGAGCCTTCCCGCCCCAGGCCGGACTCTTTTACACCGCCAAAGGGGCCCAGCTCAGTGGATACCGCGCATTCATTGATACCAATCATCCCACTTTCAATCGCCTGGGAGACGCGAAATACGCGGGATAAGTTTTGGGTGTAGAAATAGGCTGCAAGACCAAACGGCGTTGCGTTAGCGCGCTGGATAACTTCATCCTCGGTCGTAAAGCGAAAACAGGCGGCGACCGGGCCAAACGTCTCTTCGTTCGCAAGCTTCATGCCATCGCTACAATCCCCCAGGACGGTGGGCTGCCAGAAATTCCCCCCCAACGCGTGCGCTTTACCCCCAGCCAAAACTTTCGCCCCTTTTGCGACGGCGTCTTCCACGTGTTCACGCACTTTACCCACCGCAGAAGATTCAATAAGCGGGCCGACCACCACACCGTCGTCAAGACCATTCCCGACTTTAAGGGCATTGACCGCCTCTGCCAGTTTCTGCGTGAAGGTGTCATACACCGACTCATGAATATAAAAACGGTTAACACTCACGCATACTTGCCCGGCATTACGGAATTTATTGGCAACCGCCCCTTTTACCGCCGCATCAATATCTGCGTCTTCAAAGACGATGTAAGGCGCGTTGCCCCCGAGTTCCATGGAGACTTTCTTCATGGTTTCAGCCGCGTTACGCACCAGCGTTTTACCGACGGCGGTAGATCCAGTAAAGGAAATTTTGCGTACATCATGGCTCGCCATGATCGCATCGCTAATTTCCGATGTATTCCCGGCAACTGCATTTAGCACACCGTCCGGCACGCCCGCTTTTTTCGCCAGCGCCAGCAGCGCAAAGGCACTGAGCGGCGTGTTATTGGCGGGTTTAATCACGCCCGTACACCCTGCGGCTAACGCGGGTCCCAGCTTACGGGTCAGCATCGCCATCGGGAAATTCCATGGGGTTATCGCTGCCACAACGCCAATGGGTTCGCGGGTAGCAAAAATACGCGATCCGGGTTTTATCGGCGGGATAATTTCGCCATTAGCACGCTTCGCTTGCTCGGCGAACCATTGAATAAAGCTTGCAGCATAGTCCACCTCACCTTCGGCTTCTTTTAAGGGCTTGCCCTGTTCGGTGGTCATCAACCTTCCCAGCCAGCTTTTGTTTTCAATGATCAATTCGTACCAGCGATAAAGGATAGCGGAACGCTCTTTTGCCGTTTTCGCACGCCAGGCGGGAAAAGCCCTGGTGGCTGCGGCGATAGCGGCCTCCGTCTCTTTTCTCCCGGCTTTTGCTACCTTTGCGACAACCTCGCCGGTCGCCGGGTTCAGTACGTCAAATGTCGTGTCCAACGATTTCCAGACGCCATCGACAAGATAGCCCGTCTGGAAAAGTTCGCTGTCCTGCAATGCCTGCGTTGTCATTTGTCCTCCTGATCTGTGATTTACAAAAGCTCCCGTAAAGTATAGCCATAAAAAAACCGACGCTTCTGGCGTCGGTTTTGGGTCTAGCTGCTGGTGAGCGCATGCTGATATTTGTGTAACATTCCGGTAAGTCGTTTTACCGGCTCGGTCACCTGCGGCGGCGCATCCCAGTGCTGCAATTTCGCCTGATAGACTTCCAGCTCCTCCAGCAACTGCGAGAAATAGTGCCGTCGTCTGCTGTCAGATCGGGCGGAGATGACGCTGTCAGCCGTACGGCGAAGCTGTCGATGGAACGCCGAAAGCTCATCATTCACCGGTACAGGCGCATCACGTAAACGCTGATGAGCAATGATCAATGTCAGCGCCAGGCGGAATTTCGCCACATCGCCAGGGAATTTATTCAACAGTAAAAAAAGCTGCTGATAGAGCGCAGGAAGATGGTTCTCTTTACGTCGCGCGCTGTTGGTTGTCATCGCCGAAACGGCCGCCGAGACAAACTGATTGAGCAACATCCGTCCGGTACGTGCCTGCGAATTATCCCGCACCAGCAAAATAACGATCAGCGCCAGCCCGCAGCCGATAATTTGCCCGAGCGCGCTATCAAGAAATTGGCTGAACTTAAACGTCATCGGGTTATCAAGCACGATAATGTTGATGGTACTTGCCAGCGCCCCCAGCGAACCCAGCCGCCGTTTCTGCACCTCGACACCGGCAAAAAAAGCCAGTACAGCCAGGCTGATGCAGAGCAATAGCATGCTCTGCTGCGTCGAAGGGATGATAAACAGAAAATAGAGCGCACCGACCGGCAGGGCGACCAACGTCCCTATCAGAAAATCAATGGCTACCATTTTCGGATTTGGCAGACGCATTGCCAACGACGTCACCACCGCGATCATCACCATGGTTCCACTGCCGGAAGTCCAGCCGCTCCACAACCAGAATAAGGTTCCTAATCCGCAAGATAGAGTGGTACGCCAGAAGTTGACCATCGCATGATGGCGTTCCGCCGATGCCGGTTTGATAACCACTTCGCCGCGCAGGACTTCTTCTTCCGTCGCACTGATTTTGGTGTTGCTCACCACGCCGCGTTTGAGCAGCAAATACCGTGTTGCCGCCCCCACCCAGCTATAGATGGTGACTGGTGTTTCACGTTCACCGGTCCAGGCAATCACCCGGCGCATCCGCTTCATTTGTCTATGCACATCCTGAACGGTTTCTACGGGCTCATCGAACAGTTCGCGGAACGTGTCGGTAATCAATTCGGGTCGCGTATTTTGGATCAGATACGTTTCACAGGCCTGGGTAATCAGGGTAAGCGACAACGTATTGATCGCTGTCAGACGGCGGTTGGCGCGCCCCCAGCGGGAAGATTCAATTTTCAGGTTGCTGCGCATCCCTTCCAGGGCAGTCGTGCGCCGCACCAGCGCTCCCCAGGCTTTATCCACGTCTTCAGGGTCGCCATGTTTAATGCACAACTGCATTAGCTGGTATTGGGCCACCAGCAAACTGTCCAGCTCGCGGTCAATCTCGCGTTTAATCGAACGGGGAGAAAACAGCAAATCTGCCGCAATGGCGCAGACAATACCGATAACGATTTCACTGCAACGCTCAACGGCAAACTGAGGGGCCAGCAGCGGTTCGCTCTGGATCGTCACAACAATAATCAGCGCCGTATAGCCTGCCAGTCCCCAGGCATAAGAGTTCTCCACCCGGACGAGCGAAGAAACCCAGGTACAAAACCCCGCCCAGATACAGCAGACCGTCAGCATCAGGAATGGAGCGCGGATCATGGCGATGATGATGGTCAGACCGGCGATAGAGCCAATAAAAGTACCGACAATACGCAGCATACCGCGATAACGAATCGCACCCGACCAGGGTTCCCCCCCGGCAGCAAAAGCCGGACCTGCCGCCACAATCGCCGCCGTCAATACTGCCCAGCGAGGTGTTTCCAGTTGGAAATGAAAACCGACAAACAGCGCCAGTACGATAGCGCATGCGAGTTTGAGGGCGAAGCGAACGTGGTAGCTGGCGATGGAAAACATAGCCATAGGGATTAACCAAATTCACGCAGGCGATGAGCCAGTTTACGGAAAAAGGAGTCGTGGCTCTCATCGCGATCGGTTTGCCCCGTTACCACAACCGTTGCCGTCGTGCCTGCTGGCCAGAGATTCCCCTGCTGCTCATCCAGGCGAATACGTACCGGCACGCGTTGCGCCAGACGTACCCACTCAAGATTCGAATCAATGGTCGCCATCCCTTTGCTGTCATTGCTGCTGCTGGCATTGGTCACCCCGGCGGCCACGCTCTCTACCGTGCCTTTCAGAACCCGGTTACTGCCCAGCGGGGTGATTTCGGCCCGGAAGCCAGGATGAACGCCCTCCAGTTTGGTCTCTTCCATATAAGCCTGAACATAGAAGGAGTTCTGCTTGACCAGCGCGACGGCCGTTGAACCACGGGTAATAAACTCCCCGGCGTAGACATTGAGGTTGGTAACCCAGCCGTCTGCCGGTGCGCGAATCACCGTGCGTTCCAGATCCAGTTTTGCCAGGTCGCGTGTGGCCTGCGCTTTCGCCAGTTGATGTAATACTGTCTGCAGGACGTTGTTGGCCTGATCGATTTCTTCACGGGACATCGCCTGAACGCCAAGCTGGTTACGGCGGCCTGCTTCACGGCGCTTTTCACTTTCCAGCGCCTGGTAGTAAGCGACATCCGCTTCTGCCTCTTCCAGCGCTTTCTGATAACGCGGCTGATCGATGGTGAACAGCACCTGGTCTTTTTTAACCAGTTGGTTATCGTGAACGCTGACGTCGGTAATTAATCCGGCGACGTCAGGCGCGATAGCGACCACGTCGGCGCTAAAGCGCGCATCGCGGGTCCAGGGGGATTCTGTGTAGTACACCCATGCGCGGAAAATAGCGATGAAAGCGAGGATAACCAGCGCCAGGGTGATGGCGGTACGAAAGAAATTTCTTGTTAGTGTTTTCACTTCTACCTCAAACAAACAGACGCGACAGCAGGTAAAACAAGCAGCAGTAGAGCGCAGTATTGAACAACGCCGGATGCCAGACAAAATCATAGATCCCGGTTGGGATCAGCATGCGGCGCACCAGCCAGAAGATCGCCAGTGACAAAAGCAATTCAAAAAAAATCGGTGGGAACGACAGACCGAACACCACGATAACGGGAAACAGACTCATGTTGACCTTGATTAGAGAGAATGCAGGCGACAATATTTCTTATACGCACCGCAGCGGAGCAGGAAGCAAGGCGAGATCGGCACGTTAATTATTCAGCGAATAGTATATTAACGTAACTGTTATGCTGTTATCTATATTATGTGATCTAAATCACTTTTAAGCCAGAGTGAATAATGGAACGACTTAAACGCATGTCGGTATTCGCCAAAGTGGTGGAACAAGGCTCGTTTACTGCCGCGGCCCGGCAGTTGCAAATGAGCGTATCTTCCATCAGTCAAACGGTGGCGAAGCTGGAAGATGAGCTACAGGTTAAGCTGTTAAACCGCAGTACACGCAGCCTTGGGCTCACCGAAGCCGGGAAAATTTATTATCAGGGTTGCCGACGCATGCTGCATGAAGTGCAGGATGTCCATGAACAGCTTTACGCCTTCAATAACACGCCCATCGGTACGCTGCGCATTGGTTGTTCTTCAACCATGGCGCACAATGTTCTGGCGCAGATGACCGCCGCGATGCTGAAAGAGTACCCCGGTTTATCGGTGAATCTGGTGACGGGCATTCCCGCACCGGATCTGATTGCCGACGGGTTGGATGTCGTCATCCGGGTGGGCGCGTTGCAGGATTCCAGCCTGTTTTCACGTCGTCTGGGCGCGATGCCGATGGTCGTCTGCGCGGCTAAAAGTTATCTGACCCAGTACGGTGTTCCGGAAAAACCCACGGATCTTGTTAATCATTCATGGCTGGAATACAGCGTCAGACCAGATAATGAATTTGAGCTGATCGCACCAGAGGGCATTTCCACTCGCCTGATCCCCCAGGGCCGCTTTGTCACCAACGATCCGATGACCATGACACGCTGGCTTACCGCCGGGGCCGGGATCGCCTATGTACCGTTGATGTGGGCGATCAACGAGATCAATAACGGGACGCTGGAGATCTTGTTCAGCCGCTATCAGTCCGATCCGCGTCCGGTATGGGCTCTGTATACGGAAAAAGACAAACTGCCGCTAAAGGTGCAGGTGTGTATTAACTATTTGACGGATTATTTTAACGAGGTCGCGAAGCTGTATCAGGGCGTACAGGGGCGGAGATTGTAGGATGCGATCCCGGATGACGGCACTGCGCCATCCGGGAATAAACTGAACTTACGCCGTCCCACCGACGGTCAGGTTGTCCACTTTCAGCGTCGGCTGACCGACACCCACCGGCAGGCTCTGGCCTTCTTTGCCGCAGACACCGACGCCGTTATCCAATTTCAGGTCATTACCCACCATGGAGATCTGCTGCATGGCTTCAATGCCCGAGCCAATCAGGGTTGCCCCTTTCACCGGCTTCGTCACCTTGCCTTTTTCAATCAGATAGGCCTCTGAGGTAGAGAACACGAACTTACCGGAGGTGATATCCACCTGACCACCGCCAAAGTTCGGCGCATAAATACCAAACTCGACCGACTCGATGATCTCCTGCGGCGTTGATTTCCCTGCCAGCATGTAGGTGTTGGTCATACGCGGCATCGGCAGATGCGCATAGGATTCGCGACGACCATTACCGGTTGGCGCAACGCCCATCAGACGGGCATTCAACTTATCCTGCATGTAGCCTTTCAACACACCGTTTTCAATCAGCACATTGTACTGGCCCGGCGTACCTTCGTCGTCGATAGAGACGGAACCTCGGCGATCGGCAATGGTGCCATCATCAACAACAGTACAAAGCTCAGAGGCTACCAGCTCGCCCATGTGACCACTGAATACTGACGTGCCACGGCGGTTAAAGTCGCCTTCCAGACCGTGCCCGACCGCCTCGTGCAGCAATACGCCCGGCCAGCCAGCGCCCAGCACCACAGGCAGTGTTCCGGCAGGCGCCGCCACAGCAGAGAGATTCACCAGTGCCATCCGCACGGCTTCTTTTGCCCAGGCATCGGCACGGACATCGCCATCGACATCTTTCAGGAACCAGTCATAGCCAAAACGACCGCCGCCACCGCTGGAGCCGCGTTCGCGTTTGCCGTCATCTTCCACCTGCACACTCACGGAGAGGCGTACCAGCGGGCGAACATCCGCCGCCAGCGTACCGTCCGTCGCGGCAACCAGAATTAATTCATACACACCGGTCAGGCTGGCGGACACTTCCTGTACACGCTTATCCGCTGCTCGGGCCACTTTGTCGACGCGGCGCAGAATATCCAGCTTCTCTTCCCGGCTCATGCTTTGCAGCGGGTCAATGCTGGCATAGAGTCCCTGATGCTCAACGGCGCCGAGCGTTTGCACGCGCCCATCGCCCGACTCACGCACGATGGTACGTGCCGCCTGCGCGCTCTGCTCCAGCGCCAGCAGACTAATTTGGTCAGCGTAGGCAAAACCGGTTTTCTCGCCGCTTACCGCACGCACACCAACGCCCTGGTCGATGTTGTATGACCCGTCTTTGATGATACTGTCTTCCAGCACCCAGGATTCGTGATAGCTCGACTGAAAATAGAGGTCACCGTAGTCGAGTCGGCGCTCGGTCAATTGACCAAGGATGGAAAATAGATCCTGATGATTCAGGCCATTCGCTGCGAGCAATTGTTCACTTACCAGGTTCAGACTCATCGTTTGCTACTCGTCGTTGCCGCCACATCGGGCAATAAAAAAAGTGTGATATAAGGAGCTTGAGGCAATTCGCCGACGCCGTCAAATCATTGCTTTTTATCTGTACGCGGCTGGCGTAAGACTTCATTGATTTGTGGTTTGTCTACCGGACCGGTGATGCGATAACGCAAAATGGAGACTTTATTCCACAGCGGCCCCAAAACTTTACTGGCGGCGAACACCGCAGCACCGATAATCGGGTTAACGGCAAAGGCAGCCGCAACGCCTACCGTTGCTGAGATTTCCGGTGCGACAACTGCCTCGACATCTAACTGGCGCTGTACCAGATCCACCGACCCTTTCATCGCAATATCAGCTTCCAGGCCGTCCACCAGCGTATCGTCAGTATGCAGAACACCATCTTTGATCCAGGCGGCGCTGCGGATAGAGTCAAAATAGAACCCTTCACTGCTGAACGTGTCGCTGAAATCGAAACGAAGCTTGCGCAGCAACGCATCGACGCTAAACAGGCGCAACAGTTGCCCGGCGTGCCCGGTACTGATATCGGTAATATCCCCTTTGCCGAGGCGGGTGCGCAGAATACCGTTAAGCGACTCTTCCTGCGGCTGCCATGGCGCGCTACGCCAGTGTAAATCATAGTTCACATCAAACGGCGCATTGCGCACAGGCGTTGAAATCCCGAAGAAATTCATCGCCGAATCGATTTTGTCACCGTGCAGTGTACCTTTCAGTGAGGTACGTTCCCCGCCGATTTTGTTGACCCACTCGCCATCGGCAGTGAGGCGGGCAAAGCCGCTGTCGATGAGACCGTTTGCCAGCGACAGGGTATCTCCGTTGATCGCGAAATCGCCCTCAATACGTCCATATTTTTGTCCCCACAGCCAGCACTCAGCACAACGCAGTTGCAGATCCGGCCAGCCGGTGAAGTCCACCTGCGTCTTGCCGCGCAGCAACGTCGACGGCGAAGAGATATCGTTGTCATCCGACGCTGTCGCTGACGGGTTGTAGTAAAGGTAGCGAATCGCAGCCTGCCACGGTGCGTTATCGCGCAGCGTAAACGTCCCGTTAATTTCACGCCCTTGTGCTTCGACAACCGACCCTGACGCCTGTGGCTGCGAGACAATGCTCAGGTTGTTCCACTGCTGACCTGCCAGGGTGAGCGCCGGAGTGCGCAGCGTGACACTGGCCGGGAAAGCCGTCGCGTTGCTGACGTTACTGGCAACGCCCTGGCGCAGCAGACCCAGCCACTGCGCGCCGTTCATTGGCGGCAGATTCAGTTCAAGACCGGCCTGCTCAGGCAGTGGCGGCAGCGTGCGGCTATCAGATGTCCAGATTGCCCTGTCGAGAGTGAGTTTCTGGTTGAGTAACCAGCGACTGTTAAAATGGTTGCTATTGCCTGCGCTGCCGGTCAGATCGAAACTGCGCAGATTGCCTTCAACATTCACCTTCACCGGTAATGCTTTGCCCGCAGGTTTATCAAGCGGCGGCGGCAGGCGACTGGCGATATCCGTCAAATCACCGTCGATACTGACGTTATATTTCGCCCCGGCGCTGTGCGGCAGTTCGATGTCCACTTTACCTTTCCAGCCCACACTGCCGCTCACCGCATCACTGAGCTGCTGCGGCATGACGCCCGTTTTCGCCGGTTGCCAGTTGCCATTCAGATTGACCGCCACCTGATAGGCTTTCGCCCCTTCGGTGGTAGTGAAATCAATGTTCACAGGCTGGTTAAACCACATCGCCTGCAGTGGCTCGCTTTTCAGATTACCGTTAACAAAGCTGAACGAGCCCCGCAAATCTTTCACCGTGCTGTTAAGCGGTTTAATGAACAGATTATTGTGGTTGAGGACGACATCGCCTTTCGCGGTCGTTATCTCGCCGTCCAGCGGAATATCAAGATGTAAGCGAGCACTCACATCACCATCCAACTGGAGCTCATCAAGGGCTGTTGAAAGCGTATCTTTTAGCGGCGTATCTTTAAAATAGGGCCCAACCGCTTTCCCTGGCCCGTTGATATCGGCATCAATGAGCAGTTTCTCTTTAATATAATCCGGAATGACAGCCGTCAGGTTTGTGGCTTTAACACCGCCTAATGCCACTTCATCCGTCTTCATCCACAGGCCGTCATTGATGAAATCGAGTTGAATATCGAAATTTTTCAGCGCAGGCCAGTCTGGCTGAAAGGCAAAGATGGCGTTACGTAACGGCACCAGCACCTCAAACTGCCCTTCATTATGCTTATAAGGGAATAGCCGTGGGTTGCCGCCATAGACCAGCGTCGCGTTATCAGCCTGCCCGCCCTGAATCGCCGCGCTCAGGTAATCCACCAGCGCTTTGCCCATCAGGTTTTCCGGGAAGTAGCGCCATGCCTGGCCGCCATCGGTAACATTAATGCCTGCCAGAATACCCAGCCACGGCTCGTCGTCTTTAGGCTGCAAGTAGCGGAAATCGCCCCTGGCGTGAATCGCATTCGCCTGCACGTCGATATCATGTCCATCAATCTGCAGACCACGCTCATCGTTTTGCCAGGCGAGGGTCGCAACCCCTTTTTCAATCTCCAGCGGCGCACGGAAAACCGTGGCATAAGGCATTTTTGCCTTTGCCATGTCGACAGTCACGCGTCCATTTTCAACGCTACCAGACAACGTACCGGAAAGGTTCTCGACGCCGGGCAGCAGCTCCCACTGCTTCCAGGAGATGTCTTTCCAGTTTGCCTGGAAGCGCGTTTTTTCCGTCGCCTGTAGCGGAATATCCAGCGCCAGGTTTTCCAGCAGCCCTTCCGGGGCCATTGTTCGCCAGACTTTTCCCAGTTGTGGTGAAATTTTTTCGGCAATCGGCAACATACCCTCAAGCGCCCCCAGATCGAGGCGACTGGCGCGGACGCGTAATTCATCGCTACGCTGATCTTTTTCCCCACCCGCTTCCCTGGCCGGCACCCACGCAAAGGCCAGAGAGCCTTGCGGCCACGGGTGTCCATCCATTGTGATGCGCGTAGTGGGAATATCAAACTGCCAGCCCTGCTGCTGACGCGAGACGTGTGCCGTCAGGTTATCAACCAACAGTTGGTGATTATCTTTGTCCCCAGGCCAGCTTGCGCCGCCTTTTTTAAGCCAGACATCACCACTTTCCACCACACCTTTATTGAGGGTCATCCAGCCTTCGAGACTGAATTGGGCGCTCTCCAGGGCAACGTTGTCCTGCATCCATTTATTAAGCCAGGGCTTAACGTCGATGTCGTCCGCCTGTAGCCACAGCCGACCGTTATTGAGGATGCCCCTGTCATCGCGAAGATCCATTCTCACTTGCATAATGCCATGTTGTCCGGTCAGGCTGGACAGGCTCACCTGGCCTTCTGCGCGGTGTCGGTCATCGCTATTAAGCCAGGTCAATTGAGGGATCGCGAGTTCGGCACGCTGGCCGGAGAGGGTCAAAAAACTAAGGCGACTGTCGCGCAGAACGAAGTGATCGAACTGGCGAAGGAAAAGATCGCGGATACGGTCAGTTTCTATCGCTTTACCATCATCATTGCGCTGTAACGGGGTATTCGTGCGCACAGCCAACTGATAAAACGTGAGATCGCGGAACTGCCAGCGCATTTGTAGCAGGCTTTGCCAGACGTCCAGCGCCAGGGTGACGCGTTTAACGGACAGATCGCCGCCGTCATTGAGGGTGGCTTTAACGTCACGAACGTCGAGGATGGGGCCGAAATTTTCCCAACTGGCGTTCAACTGACTGGCATCGACCACAATACCGGTGTGTGCCTGAATTTTCGCCAGGATTTCAGGGCGCCAGTTATCCAGATGGGGCAGGATAAGGCGCAAGCTACTTACCAGCAGCGCCACTATCACCACCAGCGTCGCACCTGTAAGCAGCAATATCCCCGGCAATCGCCTCACGCACCTCTCCTTGTTAACAAACGTCTGGACGTAATCGTCTTTTACATCATCACCACATCAAACTGCTCCTGATTATAGAGCGGCTCAATTTGCACTTTAACTTGCTTACCGACAAAGATTTCGACCTCAGCCAGCGCATGAGACTCTTCCCCTTTCAGGGTTTCCGCCACAGCAGGAGAAGCATAGACCAGGAAACGATCCGAGTCGTAAGCATGGTGTACGCGAACGATCTCGCGCATGATTTCGTAGCAGACGGTTTCCACCGTTTTTACTGTGCCTCGTCCATGGCAGGTTGGGCATTCATTACAGAGAACATGTTCCACGCTTTCACGCGTACGTTTACGGGTCATCTCAACCAGGCCGAGCTGAGAGAAACCGTTTATGCTGGTCTTCACACGGTCCTTGCTCAAGGCTTGTTCCAGTGAATGCAGGACACGGCGGCGATGGTCATCGTTATTCATATCAATGAAATCAATGATGATAATGCCGCCAAGGTTACGTAAACGCAGTTGGCGAGCGATAGCCTGCGTGGCTTCGATATTGGTATTGAAAATGGTGTCATCGAGATTACGGTGACCAACGAACGCCCCGGTGTTGATATCCACCGTCGTCATCGCTTCGGTCTGGTCAATAACCAAATAGCCACCGGATTTCAACTCCACTTTTCTTTCCAGCGCGCGCTGGATTTCATTCTCAACGTCATAGAGATCGAATATCGGCTGGCGACCGCTGTAATGTTCAATCATGCTGGTCATTTCCGGCATGTACTCAGCGGTGAACTCCAGCAGCATCTCATAGGTCAGACGTGAGTCAACGCGGATCCGGTCAAGTTGAGCATCGGCAAAATCACGCAGCACACGCTGCGCCAGCGCCAGTTCGCCGTAGAGCTTGCACCGGGTCTGCTGACGCTTTTTGCGCTCCATGACTTTCGTCCACACCCGCTTGAGGTAGGCTGCATCGGAGGCGAGATCCTCATTGCACACCCCTTCTGCCGCCGTGCGAATGATGAATCCGCCCTGCTCATCGCAATACTCAGAGACGACCTGCTTGAGTCGCTCACGTTCAGCCTCGCTTTCAATACGCTGAGAAACCCCAACGTGTGATGCGCCAGGCATGAAGACCAGATAGCGAGAAGGTAGAGTGATGTCTGTGGTCAGGCGAGCACCTTTGGTACCCAGCGGATCTTTCACCACCTGCACCATCAGGTCCTGCCCCTGACGCACCAGCTCAGAGATATCGCGAACGGTGAAGTTCTTTTGCTCTTCCCCCGCCACACATTCGGTGTGAGGCATAATGTCCGAGGCGTGAAGAAACGCGGCCTTATCCAGACCAATATCTACAAAAGCCGCCTGCATACCAGGCAGTACGCGACTGACCCGACCCTTGTAGATATTGCCTACTATCCCGCGCCGCGCTTCACGTTCAATGTGAATCTCTTGCAGGATACCGCCATCGATATAGGCCACGCGTGTTTCCGATGGCGTAATGTTGACTAACAATTCAGCCGTCATGATTGTCTCTTCCCTCGCGCAATGCGTTAAAGTTGCTCAACAGTTCCCAGGTCTCTACCAGCGGCAAACCCACCACAGCGTGATAACTCCCGTTTATTTTCCTGACAAAACAGCCGCCCAGCCCCTGAATTCCGTACGCACCGGCTTTGTCCATCGGCTCACCGCTGGCAACATAGGTAGCAATATCATCATCAGAAAGGGTTCGGAACGTCACCTCGGTTGTCACCAGACAATCCAGCAGGTGTTGGTTGTCCGCCAGCGCGACGGCCGTCATCACCTGATGGGTCTGACCAGAGAGCTGTCGCAGCATTTTAGCAGCATGCGAGGAGTCTTTCGGTTTTTCAAGCACTTCACCATTAAATATGACAATCGTGTCAGCCCCCAGCACGGGCAAATCGCGAGAAACCATCGCCACACCTGCGAGCGCCTTTTCCCTTGCCAGCCGCACAATATAATGTTGGGCGCTTTCTTGCGCCCGACGTTGCTCTTCAATACCGGGAATAATTCGCTCGAAGGTCACGCCCAGTTGAGTGAGCAGTTCCTGACGACGCGGGGAACCAGAGGCAAGCCAAATCGATGTCATAAAAACCTTTATTGCACGGCAAACTGCTGGCGAATTTTACGCATAAGCAGGAAAAGCCACGGCCAAAGCACGCCATTAACGAAGCTACTCCAGAAAATTTCTGGTTTGAAGGAGACATTAATGACCAAAAACTCTGCCCAGAAGACGATGACTTCGGTTGCCAGCGACAAGACCATCACCACCAGCGCCTGTTGCCATAGCGCCAGGTTACGGAACAGTTGAAATTTAAGCGCGACCAGATAGGCGATGATGCTCAGAGACAACGCACGTACACCAAGCGTGGATCCGCTAATGAGATCCAGTATGGCACCCATAACGAAACCTGTGCCGACATTTACGCGGTGCGGTAGCGCCAGAATCCAGTAAAGCAGGATAAGTAACACCCAGTTTGGCCGGTAGACAAGAATGTCATCCGGCCAGGGCATAATTTGAAGCAACAATGCGATAAGAAACGAGAGCCAGATAACCCATCGCCCCTGGCTACGGTAACTTGCCACTATTGGCCTCCCCGGGAGCCTTGAGACGGTGACGGCGGCCCGGCAATACCGGTTGCAGGTGCAGGGATCGGCGCAGGCGGCCCCATCGCATCCGGGGCAGGCAACACTTGCGGCATCATCTGCATCAAACGTTCGTTAGCCACGCGGTGTACTTCTTCCGGCGTCATCGGATTCGTGCCGTTACGATCGGCACCCCACAGCAAAAGCAAGTAGCGCAAACGCTGCAAGCCTGCGGTAGGACGTGCCTGGATAACGGTATACGCTCGCTGCGTGTCGAGTTTTACGGAAGAGACCACCCCAACAGGATAACCTTCCGGGAAGCGCCCACCGAGACCGGACGTCACCAGCACATCCCCTACCCGAATATCGGTATTGGCTGGCAGATGTTCCAGTTGCAGATCGTCAGTACAGCCATTGCCTGCGGCAATAACGCGAATATCGTTACGCAGCACCTGAATCGGCAGTGCATGGGTCGCATCACAAATCAACAGGACCCGGCTGGTCAGTTTGGCTACTGCGACAACCTGGCCTACCACGCCTTTATCGCTGATCACCGGCTGGCCTTCATAGACACCGTTAGCGCTGCCCTTGTCGATAACAACCTGGTCGCTATACGGATCGTTGACCGTTGAAATAACCTGGGTGACCATTTTCTGTTCGTCCTGACGCAGCGGCGAACCCAGCAGCTCGCGCAGTCGCGCGTTCTCCTGTTTATATTGCCCTAACATCAGCAGCTCGCTGTTTTTCAACAACAGTTCCTGACGCAATGCCCGATTTTCAAGCTCAAGTTGATCGCGCGATGAGATCGTTTGTGAAACGCTATCTAATAATTCGCGAGGACCATTGGAAATAAAGTAGAAAGGACTGACGGCAGTATCCATGTACGTTCGAATTTGACTGAACGTACCGAGGCGGCTGTCGGCAATAATAACTCCGAGCGCCACTACCACCGCCAGGAAAAGGCGAATCTGTAGCGACGGGCCACGGCTAAAAATTGGCTTCATAGGCTTTGCGTATTCTCAGGCCAGACAAATCCGGGGCGATATCTTCGCCCCGAATCTGAATCAGACTATTCTTCGCTGAACAAATCGCCGCCGTGCATATCGATCATTTCCAGCGCCTTGCCGCCGCCACGCGCTACGCAAGTCAGTGGATCTTCTGCAACTACGACAGGAATACCTGTCTCTTCCATTAACAGGCGGTCAAGGTTGCGCAGCAGCGCGCCACCACCGGTCAGAACCATACCGCGCTCGGAAATATCGGACGCCAGTTCTGGTGGGCACTGTTCCAGTGCGACCATCACCGCGCTAACAATACCGGTCAGAGGTTCCTGCAGTGCTTCCAGAATTTCGTTAGAGTTCAGTGTGAAGCCACGCGGAACACCTTCTGCCAGGTTACGGCCACGAACTTCGATTTCGCGGACTTCGTCACCCGGGTAAGCAGAACCGATCTCGTGCTTAATACGCTCAGCGGTTGCTTCACCGATCAGCGAGCCGTAGTTACGGCGAACGTAATTAATGATCGCTTCATCGAAACGGTCACCACCGATACGTACAGAGGAGGAGTAGACCACGCCGTTCAGAGAGATAACGGCCACTTCTGTGGTACCACCACCGATATCGACAACCATAGAACCGGTTGCCTCAGAAACCGGCAGGCCTGCACCGATTGCGGCAGCCATAGGTTCTTCAATCAGGAAAACTTCACGCGCACCAGCACCCTGAGCGGATTCACGGATCGCACGACGCTCTACCTGGGTCGCGCCAACCGGCACACAAACCAACACGCGCGGGCTCGGACGCATAAAACTGTTGCTGTGCACCTGCTTGATGAAGTGCTGGAGCATCTTTTCTGTCACGAAGAAATCGGCGATCACGCCATCTTTCATCGGGCGGATAGCAGCAATGTTGCCCGGCGTACGGCCCAGCATCTGCTTAGCTTCATGACCTACCGCGGCTACACTTTTCGGTGAACCGGCACGATCCTGGCGAATGGCTACCACGGAAGGCTCATTCAATACGATGCCTTGTCCTTTTACATAAATCAGGGTATTCGCGGTACCCAGGTCAATGGACAGGTCATTGGAAAACATGCCACGAAATTTTTTCAACATACTAAGGGATAATCCTGAAAGCTGGGGCGGAAAACAAAATCCGCTTACTTTACCAACCACACGCAGCAGCGACAAGGCGCAAAAATCATCTGCTACGGTGAAAATTAGTGCAGTTTGTTTCCTTTGTTACAAACAACCTGACTCCTTCAGGAATGAACCATGGCGGGAGCAATCCTTGCCCTGCGTTTGTAACCTGTCAAAGGTTAAAACTAGCGTTCGCGCTGTGGCAATCTGGCGGGCAGGCAAGCACACCCCCATACGTACGATACAGCGCGCGTTATTCTACGTGAAAACGGCTTAAACGGCAGTTCAAACCGAGTATCTTTGCGAATATTTTTTCACATTGGTGTCAAGCGGCTGGGAGGAAGCAAAAAAATCCCCCTGACCACCCGAAACGCCACGTTCAATCAGCGTCTGCCATTCGCCACGGGAACGAACGCCAGTGGCGAAAACGCGCGTATGCGTACCTTTGCAGGCTTCCACGAGACTTTGCACCAGTAGCTGATTTTCCGTGCGTTTCTCAATGTTCCTGACAATCCCAGGATGAAGTTTTAGCAATTCGACATCCAGCGCTTTAATCCAGCTGGTACTGACCAGGGTGAGACCCGCCTGCGTGACAGCAACTCGCGAGCCTAACGCATTAATCAACCGCACCACCGGTTGTAACCGGCTGATATGTTGACAAACATCAGCCTCGGCAAGTTCAAAAATAATCCGTCGACGCTGTGATTTTTCACATTGCATCAAGGTATCTCGCAGCCAGCGCTGAAAACGTGGCCGAATAAGCGACTCCACGGTCACCTGCATGGCGAGGTTTTCTTCCGGCCAGTACCCCAGATAAGGAATGAGGCGTCCAATTTGCAGTCGGTCATACTCCTCAGACAGACCAAACTGCAGCACCATGGGCATATATTCCGCAGAAATAACTTCCTGGTCGCCATCATAGATGCGGCACATCAGTTCGCGATGGTGAACAATCCCTTCGCGATTCACTGCTGGCTTCTGGTAGACCCGCGGGCCGCCACGGCTAAGCATTTGCTCAATGAGCGTACGCCAGCGAACGTTGCCGCGCCCCTGCTCCGGCAGCGTATCGTCGTAAACCGACCAGCTATTCCCCCCTTGCAATACCGCATTGCGGGTCGCCGCTTCGGCATGCTCCATGACCTGTTCTGTTGACTGTCCGCTACGCCAGGCGCAAATGCCAATGTGCATCATATCTTCACGATCGAGCATTTTGCTGGGCTGCAGGCCATCCACGGCCTTTAAAATCTGCCCGGCGATACTTTCCGCTTCTTTTAATGTGCGGTGCGGTAACAGCACGGTAAAGTCGCTGCGATGGTAGCGCGCCAGCAGCGCGCCGGGATAACGCATAATAAATGTTGATAACAGGTTGATGAGCATAAACAGATGCTCTTCGACGGCCGGGCGCCCCCAGCTATCGCGTAGTAATTCAAAATCGGGTAACCGGATCATCATGACAACGCCGTGCGCGCCGACTTTCTCCTGATCCTCAAGCAATGTGGCCAGTTGATTATCAAAGAACAGACGGTTATTGAGCCCGGTTTTGGTATCCTGGGCGGCGTAGGAGCGGATCAGCGTATCGATATGGCTGCGCTGATCGCTGGCAAACTGGATCTCTGAAAGCAGAACATCCAGCGCGCTACTGGCGCGGGATGGCCATTCATAAATAGAACCGCGCGCCTGGGCCCCGCGCTCCCCATTAAGAATGCGGGTGGAGCGAAGTTCGAGTAATTCCTGCCCCGAGAGCTGTCGGCGCAGCCAGCGTACAGAGAGGAAAATAATCAGGACCATAAAACCGATCGCCAGCGTCAGCGGTACGGTGGTTAAGAGAGAACGGAAATAGTTAGCCATCGGATCCTGGTAGACCAGCGTGATGGTCATGCCCGGATTTTTAAGGGAGTTAATCTCTAATTCACGATACTGGTAATTACTACCGGCGGGGCGATAACTGCTTTTGCGGGTGTGCTGCAGAACGGTTTGCTTTCCCTGACGTACCTCAATCCCCACAATGTCCACTGGCACCATCAGTTCATCCAGATGGGATGAGATGGCCGAAGGAGACATAAAAATCAAACGGGTATCGACCACCGCCGCAACCGATTCAACGCGGTTAATCACCTTCGACTGAATGGCGTTGTAAAAGCTCAGTGAGCAGCCAAACAGAGTGACAAATATTGCCAGGCCCGTTAGTAGCGTCACAAAAGCTGAGAATTTCGTCGTTAATCGCATCCTTGTGTTAACTCCGTAGTGTAAAAGAACGAGACGCGGCAAACCCTGAAAACAAAGTAAGCGCTAACTTGAAAAACGAGCCCGGCATACTAGCAGGCCTGACGCTTCTGGCAATCAGTATTGCATACAACTATGCGAGTATAGCCCTCAGAATTTATTTGCCAATCATCCAGGGGAGCAAAGGCCACCTGCAGGCAGTAAACGGCCAGATTTCAATTTTTCGTGATAATCCCCCGCCCCCATATTCGCCGTGCTACAAGTAATAAAAAGGGGGAAATTTATGCACAAGAAAAAACTTACTGAATCCGATGTCACCGCCGAATCCGTTTTTATGCTGCGACGTCGCCAGATCCTGAAAACGCTGGGCATTAGTGCCGCTGCCCTGAGCCTGTCTCCCACTGCGCGCGCCGATCTGCTTGACTGGTTTAAAGGAAATGATCGGCCTAAAGCCCAGCCCGGCAAACCACTCCAGTTCAGTAAACCGGCTCAGTGGCAAAACACGCTGACATTAACGCCCGAAGATAAGGTGACGGGCTATAACAATTTTTATGAGTTTGGGCTGGATAAAGCCGATCCCGCGGCTAACGCGGGAAGCATGAAAACCAATCCATGGACGCTGAAAATTGACGGTGAAGTAGCCAAACCTCTTACGCTTGATTATGACGCGCTTACCACGCGTTTCCCGCTGGAAGAGCGCATCTACCGCATGCGTTGTGTTGAAGCCTGGTCGATGGTGATTCCATGGACCGGCTTTCCGCTGCATAAGCTGCTGTCGCTGGTCGAGCCCACCAGCAACGCTAAATATGTGGCTTTTCAAACCCTCTATGCCCCCGATGAGATGCCCGGTCAGAAGGATCGCTTCATTGGCGGCGGTCTGGAATATCCTTACGTAGAAGGGTTACGTATAGATGAAGCGATGCATCCCCTCACATTATTGTCGGTTGGCGTTTATGGTAAAGCGCTGCCGCCACAAAATGGCGCGCCGATCCGCCTGACCGTCCCGTGGAAATACGGTTTTAAAGGCATTAAGTCGATAGTCAGTATTAAGCTAACGAAAGAACGCCCACCCACCACCTGGAACCTTGCGGCGCCAAATGAGTACGGTTTTTTTGCCAATGTAAATCCGCATGTCGACCATCCTCGCTGGTCACAGGCGACCGAGCGCTTTATCGGATCCGGCGGCGTACTGGATGTAAAACGCCAGCCTACGCTTCTCTTTAACGGCTATGCGGATGAAGTGGCGTCCCTTTATCGTGGTTTGGATCTGCGGGAGAATTTTTGAGTGCGTTTAACAGCAAAACAGATTGTCTGGCTTAAAGTATTGCTGCACCTGGCAGGTTTTCTGCCGTTTGTCTGGTTGTTCTGGGCATCGTCGCAGGGGTATTTTAGTGCCGACCCGGCAAAAGACATTCAGCATTTTACCGGCAGAATGGCGCTGAAATTTTTACTGGCAGGCTTGCTGGTTGCGCCACTGGCGCGTTACGCTAAACAACCGTTGCTTATTCGCACCCGTCGTTTACTGGGATTATGGTGTTTTGCATGGGCAACATTGCATCTGACCAGTTACGCGCTGCTGGAACTGGGGATCAACAATCTGGTTCTGCTTGGCCGGGAGCTGACAACGCGCCCCTATTTAATGTTAGGAATTGTGAGCTGGTTTATTCTGCTGGCCCTGGCAGCGACATCTACCCAGTGGGCACAGCGAAAAATGGGTAAACGATGGCAACAATTGCATAACTTCGTCTATCTCGTCGCGATCCTGGCCCCTATCCATTACCTGTGGTCAGTGAAGATATTATCGCCGTTGCCGCTCCTTTATGCAGCCGCTGCATTCGGGTTATTAGCGTGGCGATACAAGAAGTTCCGCCAGTGGTGGCGCTAAAGTTTCGATATGTGCACTCCTCCGCAGTTCCATTATCAATCGCAGGGATAAAACCAAATGCGGTTGATAATCTTCCCTGATAAGACCAGTATTTAGCTGCGAAATGCTACGAAATAGTTATAATGTGCGACTTTGGTTTTGCCTGGCGGGCTTTTTAAGGTCCAAAAAGGTGACAACCACGCAATGAAGGTATATTTTGTTTTTTACCGGAAAATTGCAGGAGATAGCAGCACGATGGCTGGCAAGTTGCGCATTTTGCTTTTAAACGGCCCCAATCTTAACATGCCGGGAGCACGCAAGTCGGAAACCTATGGCACCCTTCGACTTTACTGAGTTCACTCTGAGCAATATGCATGCGCACGAACCATCTCGCCATCATTCCTGGCTCTCCGAAATCGCTACTGGCGTGGTCTTCGGACCTTATGCTGGCAGTTGTACATACGCTTTACAGACGGCGGTAACACGCCTGTCACAATCAAACTAAACAAGAGTACGGAACCCACTCATGGATATTCGTAAGATTAAAAAACTGATCGAACTGGTTGAAGAATCAGGCATCGCTGAACTGGAAATTTCTGAAGGCGAAGAGTCTGTACGCATCAGCCGCGCACCGGTGAACACGGGCTTCCCGGTGATGCAGCAAGCTTATGCGGCTCCGGTTATGCAGCAGCCAGCCCCTGCGCTTTCTGGCGCAGTCGCTCCCGCAGCTCCGGCTACGGCAGCAGAACCTGCGGCTGCGCAAATCAGTGGTCACATCGTACGTTCCCCGATGGTCGGGACCTTCTACCGCACGCCGAGCCCGGACGCTAAAGCGTTCTGTGAAGTCGGCCAGAAAGTCAATGTCGGCGATACCCTGTGCATCGTTGAAGCCATGAAAATGATGAACCAGATCGAAGCCGACAAAGCGGGCGTAGTGAAAGCCATTCTGGTTGAAAGTGGCCAGCCGGTAGAGTTTGACGAGCCGCTGGTCGTCATCGAATAACGAGGCGCACATGCTGGATAAAATTGTCATCGCCAACCGCGGCGAGATTGCACTGCGTATTCTTCGTGCCTGTAAAGAACTGGGTATCAAGACTGTCGCCGTGCATTCGACTGCGGACCGCGATTTAAAACACGTACTCCTGGCGGATGAGACGGTCTGTATTGGCCCGGCTCCGTCCGTAAAAAGCTACCTGAACATCCCGGCTATCATCAGCGCGGCGGAAATCACTGGCGCGGTGGCGATTCACCCCGGTTATGGTTTCCTTTCAGAGAACGCCAACTTTGCCGAGCAGGTTGAGCAGTCCGGCTTTATCTTCATCGGCCCGAAAGCCGACACTATTCGCCTGATGGGCGACAAAGTGTCTGCCATTACCGCGATGAAGAAAGCGGGCGTACCGACCGTACCGGGCTCCGACGGCCCGCTGGGCGACGATATGGATGTCAACCGCGCGCATGCCAAACGCATTGGCTATCCGGTTATCATCAAGGCGTCCGGCGGCGGCGGCGGTCGCGGTATGCGTGTCGTTCGCGGTGACGCTGAACTGGCACAGTCCATTGCCATGACCAAAGCTGAGGCCAAAGCGGCGTTCAACAATGACATGGTGTACATGGAAAAATACCTGGAAAATCCTCGTCATATCGAGATCCAGGTACTGGCTGATGGCCAGGGTAACGCCATTTATCTGGCTGAACGTGACTGCTCCATGCAGCGTCGTCACCAGAAAGTTGTCGAAGAAGCACCGGCTCCGGGCATTACTCCGGAACTGCGCCGCTATATCGGTGAGCGTTGCTCCAAAGCCTGTGTGGATATCGGTTACCGTGGAGCAGGTACGTTTGAGTTCCTGTTCGAAAATGGCGAGTTCTATTTCATCGAAATGAACACCCGTATCCAGGTGGAACATCCGGTGACCGAAATGATCACTGGCGTGGACCTGATCAAAGAGCAGTTGCGTATCGCTGCCGGTCAGCCACTGTCCATCAAACAGGAAGAAGTTGTGGTGAAAGGCCATGCGGTAGAGTGCCGTATCAACGCCGAAGATCCGAACACCTTCCTGCCGAGCCCGGGTAAAATTACCCGTTTCCATGCGCCAGGCGGTTTTGGCGTGCGCTGGGAATCACATATCTACGCCGGTTACACCGTACCGCCGTACTATGACTCAATGATCGGCAAGCTGATTTGCTTTGGTGAGAACCGTGATGTGGCAATTGCGCGTATGAAAAATGCGTTGCAGGAGCTGATCATTGACGGTATCAAAACCAACGTGGATCTGCAGATGCGCATCATGAGCGATGAAAAATTCCAGCAGGGTGGTACCAACATCCACTATCTGGAGAAGAAACTCGGTCTGAACGAAAAGTAAGACTGGGTGACTTGTCATGTAAAAGGCCGGATTTTCCGGCCTTTTTTATTTCAGGGGATCGCTGACTATCCATAAGGTACAATCCCCGCTTTCTTTATCCACATGGGACACAAAATGGACAAACGTTTTGTTCAGGCCCACAAAGAAGCGCGCTGGGCGCTGTGGCTGACCCTCCTCTACCTCGCCGCATGGTTGGTGACTGCTTACTTACCAGATTCAACGGTCGGGTTTACCGGATTACCTCACTGGTTTGAAATGGCCTGCCTGTTAACGCCGCTGGTTTTTATTCTGCTGTGCTGGGCGATGGTGAAGTTTATTTATCGCGATATTCCCCTGGAGGACGATGATGCAGCCTGAAGTCATTCTTCCCCTTGTCGCTTATCTGTTAGTGGTGTTTGGCCTGTCTGTGTACGCCATGCGCAAAAGGACTAACGGCACCTTTCTGAACGAGTATTTTCTCGGCAGCCGTTCGATGGGCGGCATAGTACTGGCAATGACGTTAACCGCGACCTACATCAGCGCCAGTTCCTTTATCGGCGGCCCAGGCGCTGCCTATAAATACGGGCTGGGTTGGGTGTTGCTGGCGATGATCCAGTTGCCCGCTGTCTGGCTTTCGCTGGGTATTCTTGGCAAGAAATTCGCCATTCTGGCGCGGCGCTACAATGCAGTGACGCTCAACGATATGCTGTTCGCCCGCTACCAGAGTCGTTTGCTGGTCTGGCTGGCTAGCCTGAGCCTGCTGGTGGCTTTCATCGGCGCAATGACCGTGCAGTTTATTGGCGGCGCACGTTTGCTGGAAACCGCAGCGGGCATCCCTTACGAAACCGGTCTGCTGATTTTTGGCATCAGCATCGCGCTGTATACCGCGTTTGGCGGTTTTCGCGCAAGCGTACTGAACGACACGATGCAGGGCATGGTAATGCTGATTGGCACCATCGTCCTATTGGTGGGCGTGGTGCATGCGGCGGGTGGTTTAGGTCATGCGGTGGAGACATTGCAGACTATCGATCCGAAACTGGTCACGCCGCAAGGGGCCAACGATATTCTGTCGCCAACCTTTATGACCTCATTCTGGGTGCTGGTCTGTTTTGGCGTGATCGGTTTACCGCACACGGCGGTACGCTGCATCTCCTATAAAGATAGCAAAGCGGTGCATCGCGGAATTATCATCGGCACGATTGTGGTGGCGATCCTGATGTTCGGCATGCATCTGGCCGGCGCGCTGGGCCGCGCGGTGATACCTGACCTGACCGTACCGGATTTGGTGATCCCCACGTTAATGGTTAAAGTGCTGCCGCCGTTTGCCGCCGGGATCTTCCTGGCCGCACCGATGGCGGCGATCATGTCGACGATCAACGCCCAGTTGCTGCAAAGTTCCGCTACGATCATTAAAGATCTCTATCTCAACCTCCGCCCGGAACAGCTAAAAAACGAGACGCGTCTGAAACGGATGTCGGCAGTCATCACGCTGATGTTAGGCGCTCTGCTGCTGCTTGCCGCCTGGCGACCGCCGGAGATGATCATCTGGCTGAACCTGTTGGCGTTTGGCGGCCTTGAGGCGGTCTTCCTGTGGCCGCTGGTGCTGGGGCTGTACTGGGAACGCGCTAATGCCGCAGGCGCGCTGAGCGCAATGATCGTCGGCGGCGTGCTGTATGCCGTGCTTGCTACGTTTAAGATCCAGTACCTGGGCTTCCATCCGATTGTGCCTTCGTTACTGTTAAGTTTACTGGCGTTTGTGGTCGGCAACCGTTTCGGTCAGCCTGTTTCACAACCCGCTACGATTTCTACTGATAAATAAAGAGTTTTGCCATGCCGTGGATCCAACTAAAACTGAATACAACTGGCGCTAACGCCGAAGACCTGAGCGACGCGCTAATGGAGGCCGGCTCGGTCTCCATCACCTTTCAGGACACGCATGACACGCCGGTCTTTGAGCCGCTGCCGGGTGAGACGCGCCTGTGGGGTGATACCGACGTTATTGGCCTGTTCGATGCCGAAACCGACATGAAAGAGGTTGTGGCGATGCTTGAGCAACATCCGCTGCTCGGTGCGGGTTTCGCACATAAAATTGAACAGCTCGAAGATAAAGACTGGGAGCGCGAGTGGATGGACAACTTCCATCCGATGCGCTTTGGTGAACGTCTGTGGATCTGCCCGAGCTGGCGCGATGTGCCGGACAAAAACGCGGTAAATGTGATGCTCGATCCGGGCCTGGCGTTCGGTACCGGCACGCACCCAACCACCTCATTATGTCTACAGTGGCTTGATGGTCTGGATTTAGCGGGTAAAACAGTGATCGACTTTGGCTGCGGCTCCGGCATTCTGGCGATTGCCGCGCTGAAACTGGGGGCGGCAAAGGCGATCGGTATCGATATCGACCCGCAGGCGATTCAGGCCAGCCGCGACAATGCCGAGCGTAACGGCGTTTCTGAGCGCCTGGAACTGTATCTGCCGCAAGACCAGCCTGACGCGATGCAGGCGGACGTGGTGGTCGCCAACATTCTGGCAGGCCCTTTGCGTGAGCTTGCCCCGCTTATCAGCGTACTGCCGATCTCAGGCGGCCTGCTCGGCCTTTCCGGCATTCTCGCCAGCCAGGCTGAAAGTGTCTGTGAAGCCTATCGCGATACCTTCGCACTCGACGCTGTGGTGGAAAAAGAAGAATGGTGCCGCATCACCGGCCAGAAAAAGTAAGTCGTCGACCTGGCAATAAGGCCACGAAGCATTCAGCAACATAATGCTCCATAGGGTGAAAATGGGAGTCTGATCTCATTTTCACCCTCTTTTTTGACGATTAAAACAGCAAGATATGCCGCTGAATCAGGGTTATGGTGAAGAAAAACAGAGAAGTTTGACGAATTTATATTTGTTCACAAATTCACCATTTTAATATAACTCAATGATTTTAAATCATTAATATTTTCACCTATCGCCTTTCGCTGTGATTCATTGATCTGCGACAGTGGATTGGTCAAAGTTTGGCCTTTCATCTCGTGCGAAAAATGCGTAATATACGCCGCCTTGCAGTCACAGTATGGTCATTTCTTAACTCATGCGCATCGGACACCACCAGCTCAGAAATCGACTGATCGCAGCGCCAATGGCTGGCATTACTGACAGACCGTTTCGGACGTTGTGCTACGAGATGGGAGCCGGATTAACGGTATCCGAGATGATGTCCTCCAACCCTCAGGTTTGGGAGAGTGACAAATCAAGGCTGCGGATGGTGCATATCGATGAGCCCGGTATTCGTACCGTGCAAATTGCCGGTAGTGACCCGGAAGAAATGGCGGAAGCCGCACGTATCAACGTGGAAAGCGGCGCCCAGATTATTGATATCAATATGGGCTGCCCGGCAAAGAAAGTGAATCGCAAGCTTGCGGGCTCTGCCCTGCTGCAATACCCGGATCTGGTGAAGTCTATCCTGAACGCGGTAGTGAAAGCAGTGGATGTGCCCGTCACGCTTAAGACTCGCACTGGCTGGGCTCCGGAACACCGTAACTGCGTAGAAATTGCCCAACTGGCTGAAGACTGTGGCATTCAGGCTCTGACCATTCATGGACGCACCCGCGCCTGTTTGTTCAATGGAGACGCTGAGTACGACAGTATTCGGGCAGTTAAGCAGAAGGTTTCCATTCCGATTATCGCGAATGGTGACATCACTGACCCGCTTAAAGCCAGAGCTGTACTCGACTATACGGGGGCTGATGCCCTGATGATAGGACGTGCAGCTCAGGGAAGACCCTGGATCTTTCGGGAAATCCAGCATTATCTGGACACTGGGGAGCTGCTCGCCCCACTGCCTTTGGCAGAGGTAAAGCGCTTGCTTTGCGCGCATGTTCGGGAATTGCATGACTTTTATGGTCAGGCAAAAGGGTACCGAATTGCACGTAAACACGTCTCCTGGTATCTCCAGGAGCACGCTCCAAATGACCAGTTTCGGCGCACATTCAACGCCATAGAGGACGCCAGCGAACAGCTGGAGGCGTTGGAGGCATACTTCGAAAATCTTGCGTAATGAAATAAAGAGCTGACAGAACTATGTTCGAACAACGCGTAAATTCTGACGTACTGACCGTTTCTACCGTTAACTCTCAGGATCAGGTAACTCAAAAGCCCCTGCGTGACTCGGTTAAACAGGCACTGAAGAACTATTTTGCTCAACTGAATGGTCAGGATGTTAATGATCTGTATGAGCTGGTACTGGCTGAAGTTGAACAGCCACTGTTGGACATGGTGATGCAATACACCCGCGGCAATCAAACCCGCGCTGCCCTGATGATGGGTATCAACCGTGGTACGCTGCGTAAGAAACTGAAAAAATACGGCATGAACTGATAGTTATCAGAGACTGCTTGTTAAAAGGCGCGGACCGGCATGGGGACGCGCTTTTTTTTCGCTGGAATTCCGCCAAAAAACTTATCTTTCCTCAACGCCTGCCGATAACATTTTCGTGTATATTCCCAACGAATGGTTGCACGAAAAGGATATGCGGGATGATTCGAAAGTATTTTTGGCTGGTTATTTTTGCCCTTTCTGTCCTGTTGCTGGATGCATTGATCATGCAGTGGATCGAATTCCTGACAACAGAGGTAGATAAATGCCGAAACATGGATTCCGTCAATCCTCTCAAGCTGGTGAACTGTGCTGATTTAAATTAGCTGTTTTCCCGCCCGGCCTCTTGCTTCGTGCAAGCAGAGAAACCGTTTTGAGTCATCCACTTGCAATGATAATGTCACCACCTTTTTTGTCTTCTCAAGTGTAGTTACGCATAATACTTTTGTGAATGAGTTGATGACATCATGCTGGTTAGCCAATACGACCAAATCCTGGTTGTTGTTTCTTTTATTGTTGCCATTCTGGCTTCCTATACTGCGCTAAATATGGCAGGTCGTGTGTCCACCAGCTCAGGGTCTTCATCATGGGTGTGGTTGACCGGCGGCGGTGTAGCAATGGGCATTGGTATCTGGGCCATGCATTTTATCGGCATGCTGGCGATGGATATCTCAATGCACCTGAGCTATGACCCGTTATTGACGGCGATCTCCATGCTCATTGCCATCGGCGCCTCATTGTTCGCACTCTGGTTAGTCAGCGGTAATGAACTGACCATGCTGCATCTTCTCCCCGGTTCCTTTGTGATGGGGATGGGGATCGTTGCCATGCACTATACCGGCATGGCAGCGCTGAAAGTGGAGCCCGCCATTGTCTGGGATATGTTCTGGGTCGCCATCTCGGTCATCATTGCATTAACCGCTTCTTTTGCCGCGCTATGGCTGACGTTCCGTCTTCGTCATGAAGCCGCTCAGGTGGCCTTAATGCGCTTTGGCGCGGCCATCCTGATGGGGATCGCTATTGCCGGTATGCACTACAGCGGCATGATGGCCGCGCGATTCCCAAACCAGGAGCCAATGAGTCACCATGGCGTTAACGGCAACTGGCTGGCAGTGCTGGTAAGCGTCGTGGCATTTTCCATCCTCGGCATCACTCTACTCGTTTCCATGCTGGATGCACGCCTGCAGGCGCGGACATCTCAGTTGGCCTCGTCACTGGCAGAAGCGAACCGCGAGCTGGCCCAACTGGCGCTACACGATACCCTAACGCGCCTGCCTAACCGCGTGCTGCTGGAAGACCGTCTGGATCAGGCGATAAATAAAGCCAGACGTGAAGGTTCTTTCTTCGCGCTGATGTTTATGGACCTGGACGGCTTTAAAACCGTTAACGACGCCTATGGGCACGACGTGGGCGATAAATTGCTGGTTGCAGTGGCTGATCGTCTCAAGCAGCAACTCAAAGGGCAATTTACGCTGGCTCGTATGGGGGGTGACGAATTCGTCCTGCTGACAGAGGTAAGTGCCCCGGATGAAGCAGCGACGCTTGCAGGCTCGCTGGTGCGCGTTATCGACAAGCCGTTTAATATCGACCCGTATGACATGATGGTCACCCTGAGCGTGGGCATCGCACTCTATCCGCACGATGGTAAAAATGAGCGCGAGCTGATGTTTAACGCCGACGCGGCGATGTATCACACCAAGCATATGGGGCGAAACGGCTATCACTTCTTCCAGCCGTCCATGAATACCCTGGCGCAGACGCAGTTACAACTGATGAACGACCTGTGGCTGGCAATGGAGCGTAAAGAGTTCCGCCTGGTTTATCAACCGAAATTCCAGGCGCCAGCCGGACCAATCATTGGCTTTGAAGCCCTGCTCCGCTGGCAGCATCCAAAACGAGGGATGCTCTCTCCGGATGTCTTTTTACCGTTAGCCGAGAAGACGGGCCTGATTGTCCCGCTCGGAAACTGGGTCATTGATGAAGCATGCCGCCAGTTAAGCGAATGGCGTGCGCAGGGTAATATTGGCTGGTCGGTAGCAGTCAACTTATCAACACTGCAATTTGAACAACCGTCGCTGGTTCAGACCATCATGGATAGCCTGCAAAAGCATGAGGTGCCACCTGACACGCTAATACTTGAGGTCACCGAGACCACAGCGATGACTAACCCTGACGAGAGCGTTCGCGTCTTGACGGAACTTACCGATGCAGGCGTTCAGGCATCCATTGATGACTTTGGTACGGGCTATTCCAGCTTGCTTTATCTTAAGCGACTTCCCGCTTGTGAACTGAAAATTGATCGCGCTTTTGTCAGAGAACTCAACAGTGATGGCGACGATGCAACCATCGTCTCGGCTATCATCGCGCTGGCGAAAACGTTAAATCTGAAAGTGGTGGCGGAAGGGGTTGAAACCACAGAACAGCAGGCCTTTTTGACTGAGCTGGGGTGCAATACGCTACAAGGTTATCTGTTAGGTCGCCCGGTCACGCCTGAGGTTATCAGCGCTCAGGGAAATACATTGTGCCAACAGGAACCTGTTTGTTAAATATCAATAGAGTAGATAAAAGGGGGTTTAATTTTGCACCCTTTTATCTATTAGCCTGTCGGCGTTTTTAACCTACCTTGTTATTGCCATTTCCATTATTTTTATTAAAATCATTGGCTCACAATAGATAACGAACTTTAAATTTTTATATTTCCTTATTCCCCTGCATACTCTCTTCATCCCCTCCATTTTTTCTGCATTATTCGATGAAATATCGTTATTCTCTTCACGATGTTTACACTGCTCATACTTTGAGATTATTGAACGGGGCATTCTTAATCTTCTCGATGTTAAAATAGCGTATCGATTCTGCGCTGGTGTCGTTATTTGATACCGGGGATCGGGACTATTTAGAGGTAACATCATGAAAAGATTAATTTCCGTTGTTCTGCTTACCGCTACCCTGGCAGGTTGTGCGCACGACTCACCTTGCGTCCCCACGTATGATGATCAAGGGCGTCTGGTCCATACCAATACCTGTGTAAAAGGAACGACTCAGGACAACTGGGAAACCGCAGGTGCGATTGCGGGAGGGGCTGCGGCTCTGGCAGGCTTAACGCTGGGTATCGTCGCGTTAACTAAGTAATTTATCCAAAGCGCGGTTATGCCGCGCTTTGCTTTATTACAGTGCATTTCTTTTTATCGGCGTAAATTTTTAGCATCAAAAATGAGCAACTCATTTAAATAATTCTGCACTCCTGCCTGATTTCCCACCACATTTTAAATTATTTCATCTCTGCTCGTGACGCGTTTCACAAAGTAATGCGTTTAGCTTTCTTGCTTATATTACCCCCTGAAACTTATTTGTTAGCAGAATCGGCTAAGTGAAAGTTTTTTGCTCTGTTTTGTGGCGCAGGTTGGAATTTTGCACCATAGCAGGGCGTTGAGGTTATTTTTTCCTGTCTACACTCTCCATATTGTGCTCGCGGCTCGCATTTTTCCGCGTTCGCAAAAACTGGCACTACCTTTGCTTTAAAGAGTATGGCCAAAGCCACAGACAGGTTTAAGGCGTTTCCCGGACGCCTTCATATAACGATAATTTTTCGCCACACAGGATGCATTATGAAAAAGATGATGATTGCCAGCCTGGCAGCTGCCGGCGTGCTGTTTGCCGTTGCAAATCAAGCCCATGCTGGCACAACTCTGGATGCCGTTAAGAAGAAAGGCTTCGTACAGTGCGGTATCAGTGACGGTCTTCCTGGCTTCTCTTACGCGGATGCTAACGGTAAATTCACCGGTATTGATGTAGATGTTTGCCGTGGCGTTGCCGCTGCCGTATTTGGCGATGACACGAAAGTAAAATACACCCCGCTGACCGCAAAAGAGCGTTTCACCGCACTGCAATCCGGCGAGGTAGACATCCTTTCCCGTAACACAACCTGGACCTCTTCACGCGACGCCGGTATGGGGATGTCCTTTACTGGCGTAACCTATTACGACGGTATCGGCTTCCTGACCCATAACAAAGCTGGCCTGAAAAGCGCCAAAGAGCTGGACGGCGCAACCGTATGTATTCAGGCGGGTACCGATACCGAGCTCAACGTGGCGGATTACTTTAAATCCAACAATATGAAATACACGCCGGTGACCTTTGACCGCTCTGATGAATCCGCAAAAGCGCTGGAGTCAGGCCGTTGCGATACGCTGGCATCTGACCAGTCTCAGTTGTACGCACTGCGTATCAAGCTGAGCAATCCGGCTGAATGGATCGTCCTGCCGGAAGTGATCTCCAAAGAGCCGCTGGGCCCGGTCGTTCGTCGCGGTGATGAAGATTGGTTCTCCATCGTTCGCTGGACCCTGTTTGCCATGCTGAACGCAGAAGAAATGGGCATCAACTCGAAAAACGTTGACGAGAAAGCGGCTAAACCAGCAACGCCAGACATGGCGCACCTGCTGGGTACCGAAGGTGATTTTGGTAAAGACCTGAAACTCGACAACAAATGGGCCTACAACATCATTAAGAAAGTGGGCAACTACTCTGAAATCTTCGAGCGTAACGTCGGTGCTGACAGTGCGCTGAAAATCAAACGCGGCCAGAATAATCTCTGGAACAACGGCGGTATTCAATACGCTCCGCCAGTACGTTAAGACGTAAGTGCTGTAACGGGCGCCGCCTATGCGGCGCCCACTCCAGAGTCATGGTTACCGAGGTTTTCTTATGTCCCAACGCCGCCCAACCGTTAAAGGATCACTCTCCTTTTCAAACCCTGCGGTTCGTGCCTGGCTGTTTCAAATTATCGCTATTCTTGCTGTTATCGGCATCGCGATCTATTTGATACACAATACCGTTACTAACCTGAACAGCCGCGGTATTACTTCTGGTTTTGCATTTCTTGATCGTGCTGCCGGATTTGGCATTGTTCAGCACCTTATCGACTACGAACAGGGTGACACTTATGGCCGCGTCTTCTTCGTTGGCCTGCTCAATACCTTGCTGGTATCAGCGCTGTGTATTGTTTTTGCGTCATTTATCGGCTTTTTTCTGGGGCTTTGCCGTCTTTCAGAAAACTGGCTGTTACGTAAGCTCTCTACGATTTATATCGAGACGTTCCGTAATATTCCCCCGCTACTGCAAATCTTCTTCTGGTATTTCGCCGTATTGCGTAATTTACCTGGCCCACGTCAGGCTATTGGCGCTATGGATGTGCTGTTCCTCAGTAACAGGGGGCTCTATATCCCATCACCCCAACTGGGGGAAGGGCTATGGGCGTTTATTGGCACGATTGTTATCGCACTGGCCATCAGCATCGGTCTGTACCGCTTTAACAAAGCGCACCAGATTAAAACCGGCCAATTGCGCCGCACATGGCCAACGGCTCTGGGGCTGATTATTGTGCTCCCGTTGCTGGCTCATTGGGTATTTGGCGCGGCGCTTCACTGGGACATCCCGCACTTGCGCGGTTTCAACTTCCAGGGCGGTATGGTGTTAATTCCGGAACTGGCGGCACTAACGATTGCACTGTCGGTTTACACCTCGGCATTCATTGCTGAGATTATCCGCTCAGGCATTCAATCTGTCCCCTACGGTCAACATGAAGCGGCACGTTCGCTTGGCTTGCCCAACCCGGTGACGTTGCGTCAGGTCATCATTCCGCAGGCACTGCGTGTCATTATTCCACCGCTGACCAGCCAGTATTTAAATATTGCAAAAAACTCGTCTCTGGCGGCCGCGATTGGTTATCCGGATATGGTGTCGTTGTTCGCCGGTACGGTGTTGAACCAGACAGGCCAGGCCATCGAAACGATCGCGATTACCATGTCGGTTTACCTGATTATCAGTCTGTCGATTTCGTTGCTTATGAATATCTATAACCGCCGCATCGCATTAATTGAGCGCTAAGGACATCTGATGACAAAAGCTATTCTGTCTCAATCTACGCGCCAGACCCGTGCAGGAAGCAGCGGTATTGTGCTGTGGATAAAGAAAAATTTATTTTCAAGCTGGTTGAACGCACTGCTGACGCTCTTCTGCCTGTGGCTGATGTGGGAACTGATTCCACCGCTGCTGAACTGGGCTCTTTTTCAGGCGAACTGGATAGGATCGACGCGCGCAGACTGTACCAAAGCGGGTGCGTGCTGGGTGTTTATTCATGAGCGTTTTGGTCAGTTCATGTATGGCCTCTATCCGCATGAGCAACGCTGGCGCATTAACCTCGCCCTGATTGTCGGACTCCTTTCTATTGCACCGATGTTCTGGAAAAAGCTACCGAGCCGTGGTCGCTATATCGCTTGCTGGGCTGTGGCTTATCCGCTCGTGGTGTGGTGGCTGATGTACGGTGGTTTTTTGGGACTCGATCGCGTGGAAACGCGCCAGTGGGGTGGGTTAACGCTGACGTTGATCATCGCCTCTGTGGGTATCGCTGGCGCTTTGCCTCTGGGCATATTGCTGGCGCTCGGGCGTCGCTCAAAAATGCCGGTCGTGCGGGTATTGTCAGTGATTTTTATCGAGTTCTGGCGTGGCGTACCGCTGATCACTGTACTGTTCATGTCCTCGGTCATGCTGCCGCTGTTTATGGCGGAAGGCACAAGTATTGATAAGCTGATCCGTGCGCTGGTCGGGGTGATTCTATTTCAGTCCGCCTACGTCGCCGAAGTCGTGCGTGGCGGCTTGCAGGCTCTGCCAAAAGGGCAATACGAAGCTGCCGAGTCACTGGCGCTGGGATACTGGAAAACACAAGGGCTGGTGATTTTACCGCAGGCACTGAAACTGGTTATTCCGGGTCTGGTGAATACCATCATCGCGCTGTTTAAAGATACCAGCCTCGTTATCATCATCGGCCTGTTCGATCTTTTCAGTAGCGTCCAGCAGGCAACGGTTGACCCCGCCTGGCTCGGTATGTCGACCGAAGGTTATGTATTTGCCGCGTTAGTTTACTGGATTTTCTGTTTTAGCATGTCGCGCTATAGCCAACATCTGGAGAAGCGCTTCCATACCGGGCGTTCAGCGCATTGAGGAAATTATGAGTCAAATTACTATGCAACCTGCCGATGCGATGATTACGCTCGAAGATGTGAATAAATGGTACGGGCAATTTCACGTACTTAAAGATATTAACCTTAAGGTAAAGCAAGGGGAACGCATCGTTCTGTGCGGCCCTTCCGGCTCAGGAAAATCCACGACTATTCGTTGCATTAATCATCTGGAAGAGCATCAGCAGGGTCGTATCGTAGTGGATGGCATCGAGTTAAACGAAGATATTCGTAATATCGAGAAGGTTCGCCAGGAAGTGGGGATGGTATTTCAGCACTTCAACCTTTTCCCGCATCTGACGGTACTACAGAACTGTACGCTGGCACCGATCTGGGTGCGGAAGATGCCGAAGAAGGAAGCCGAAGCGCTGGCCATGCATTATTTAGAGCGCGTTCGTATTGCTGAGCACGCCCATAAATTCCCGGGGCAAATTTCTGGTGGCCAGCAGCAGCGTGTGGCTATCGCCCGCTCACTCTGTATGAAACCGAAAATTATGCTCTTTGATGAACCAACCTCTGCGCTTGACCCTGAGATGGTGAAAGAAGTGCTGGATACTATGATTGGTCTGGCTGAATCGGGAATGACAATGCTGTGTGTGACTCACGAAATGGGCTTTGCACGTACCGTTGCTGACCGGGTGATCTTTATGGATCGTGGTGAAATCGTTGAGCAGGCGCCGCCGCAGGAATTTTTCGCTAATCCTAAGTCCGAACGCACCCGAGCTTTTCTGTCTCAGGTTATCCACTGATAGTTGTTATAGAAATGCAAAAGGCCATCCCTGCGGATGGCCTTTTTTATTGATTCAGTTCCCGTAGGTTGTACTGGAAAAGAAGCTGCAAACTCGCTGATAAACCTATATCAAAAACAAAAGGCCCAGTCTTTCGACTGAGCCTTTTGTTTTAATTGATGTCTGGCAGTTCCCTACTCTCACATGGGGAGACCCCACACTACCATCGGCGCTACGGCGTTTCACTTCTGAGTTCGGCATGGGGTCAGGTGGGACCACCGCGCTAAAGCCGCCAGACAAATTCTTTCTAAGCGCCGAACTTTAACCTTAAAACTGGTGCTGATACCCAGAGTCGAACTGGGGACCTCACCCTTACCAAGGGTGCGCTCTACCAACTGAGCCATATCAGCACGCTTAATTTGATGCCTGGCAGTTCCCTACTCTCACATGGGGAGACCCCACACTACCATCGGCGCTACGGCGTTTCACTTCTGAGTTCGGCATGGGGTCAGGTGGGACCACCGCGCTAAAGCCGCCAGGCAAATTCTGTTGCCGGAAACGAATCTTTTTCACTGTGGCTGCGTTGGCTGCATTCGCAAAGTCAGTCACATACTCATGTATGCTCCTTCTTTTCCTTCATTTGCCGCCTTGCCTCAGCGTAAAATCTTTCGTTCCCGAAAATCTGTATCTAAGCTGAAAATTCTCTCAATCCGCCAAAACATCTTCGGCGTTGTAAGGTTAAGCCTCACGGTTCATTAGTACCGGTTAGCTCAACGCATCGCTGCGCTTACACACCCGGCCTATCAACGTCGTCGTCTTCAACGTTCCTTTAGTGTCCTTAAAGGACAAGGGAGAACTCATCTCGGGGCAAGTTTCGTGCTTAGATGCTTTCAGCACTTATCTCTTCCGCATGTAGCTACCGGGCAGTGCCATTGGCATGACAA